>DASVSX010000001.1:0-45270 GCA_036387875.1 Allosphingosinicella sp.
GGCCACCCGACCGAAGCCGGTGCCTGTGTTCACCGCGAGTGCGGGCGCTCATCACGATCAAGATTAGAGCGCGAAACGGGACTACGCCGATGCTTGCCGCTCGGCAAGGCCGCTGACTCGACTCACTGCTGCGCCCAGCAATTCAGCGTAGGCGGTCAGAGGAGATAGCAAACTGGCAGCGTCTTACTGGTCGTCGTTTTGTTTGCACGACAGTGACGGCGCGAATCACACCTAAAGGCGGCAATTAAGCCTTGCGAACGATGCGGTTAGAGCTTCCTGTGAAAATCACAGCGAGTGCCAAGCCGGAACAACATCGTTCTTTCATCCATTTTCGAGCAAGTTTTCTCTAAATCTCGGCATGCGTGAAGCATTTTATCCACGGATGCATAGATTTGATGGCGCTCGACAGGGATGAGACCGAAAGGTGGATCGTCAATGCCAATTGCAGAGGTCAGCGTATCTTCAAGCTCGCTCTCCTATGCAAAAACCAGATAGACCGGAGTCCGCCGAGAGCGGCGGTCGAGCGAGCGATGCGACCGGCGAGATTCCCAAGGCGCGCTATCTCCGGACGGGCCGCGATTCGGCCCGTCCGGACAATAGAACAGGAAGAGAACAAAAAGGGAATAGGGTTTTTGGATATTGACGGACTCAATCCGTCACCCCGGCGGAAGCCGAGGCCTCGGGGAGACTCTCCGAGACTTCTTGTCCTGGGGTCCCGGCTTTCGCCGGGATGACGGCGGGCTAAGCCAGGCCTTCGCGTTCGCCGGCTAGGGTGGAGAGCATCGTCGCCGCGGCGAGGCCGAAGAGGGCAAGGCCGCCCAGCCCGGAGGCGAGTGGGGCGAGCAGGGCCGCGGCCTGCTCGCCGACCTGGCCGAGCTGGTGGGCGGCGAAGAGCAGCCCTGCGCCGCCGCCGATCTCGACAGCCAGCTGCTCGCGGCGGCTGCGCTTAGCCTCGAGCGCGAGGTCGGAGGCGCTTCGCGCCATCCGGATCCGGGCGACGAAGGCCTCGTCGGGTGCGCGCTCCGGCAAAGCGAGCCGGCGGGCAAGCCGGGCCATCGAGTCAGGCGTCGGAGTCATCGTCGTCTCCCAACAGCTCAAGCAGCTCCGCGCTGCCTCGCGCCACCCTCGTCTTCAACGTTCCGAGCGGCATGTCGAGTATCTGCGCGGCCTCGCTGTGGGAATGGCCCAGCACCAGGCACAGGACGACCGCGGCGCGATCGTCGGGCTTCAGCCGGCCGAGCGCGTCCTCGACGATAAGGTCGCGTTCCGAGTCGCTCCGGTCGGGCTGCTCGGGCGGCTCGTCGGTTCCCTTATGCTCGGGCAGCCGGCGGCTCCGGCCGCGCGAATCCATCAGGAAGCTGCGCCAGGCGATCCGCATCAGCCAGCCCTTGTAGCGGCCCTCGCCGCTGAACGCCGAGGCCTTGGTCCAGGCGGTGAGGAAGGTCTCCTGGGCGAGGTCGTCGGCCCGGCCCGCGCCCGCCAGGCGGGTGAGGAAGCCCCTCACGACCCGCTCGTGGCGACGCACGAGGATTTCGAACGCGGCGCCGTCGCCGCGCGAGGCCGCGGCGGCGAGGGCTTCGTCCGCCTGGAGGGCGAGATCAGCCACCCGGCCTTTTCAGGAGCGAGCGCCAGTAGATGACGATTCCGATCAGCGCCGGGAAGAGCGCCGCCGAGCCCGCGCTCCGGATATTCTGCTCGCCGCCCTGGATGAGGCCCGAGCCCATGATCGCCGCCGCGATCGCGACGAGGACGATCCCGGTGGTCTGGCTTCGGCGGCGGGGCCGGTCGCGCATCTGCTCGAACAATTCGGTGGCGATCGGGGAATCGGCCCGGATCGCTTCCTGGAGCGTCTTCTGGTCCTGATTGTCGTGGCGAAGGCGCATGAAATGGAAGGCCGCGATGAACAGGCCCGCCGCCATGAACGCCAGTAGCAGTTGCTGATCCACTTGCGGTCTCTCCCCGGTTCGCGCCGGCAAGAGTGAGGATGCCGGCGGGGGGCAGTTTGGATGAGGGGAGGGGGAGGGAGAAGCGAATTTTCTTAAGTCCTCCCCCAGCTTGCTGGGGGAGGGGGACCAGGCGAAGCCTGGTGGAGGGGAAATTCCGAGTCTGTATTGCCCCTCCACCACGACGCTTCGCGCCGCGGTCCCCCTCCCCGAGGCAAGCTCGGGGAGGAATTTCAGTCATATTTCCCCCCATCAGTAAAGCCTCACCACGTCCTTCACCACGCCCTGGCGAAGGAGGCTGTGGGCCATGATCGTCTCGACCAGCCGGGCGTGGCTCACACCCATGGTCCGGGCCGATCTCGAGATGGTCTTCTTCGACCACAGGTTGCAGGAGAGGTTGACCTCCATGAAACGGATGTCGCCGGTCGCCGGGTCGAAGCGGAACTCGAAACGGCCGTAGTCGAAGGGCCAGAGCTCGGGCAGGAGCGCCCGCACCGCCGCGTTCAGCCGGCCGGCGAGCTCTGGGTCGTCGACGACCCGCAGGGGGTCCTCGTCCGCCGCCTGGACGAGCCCTCGCTTCTCCTCGTAGCTTCGAGGCGTTCCGGGGACGTCGGGGAAATAGGCCATCGGCGGAAGAAGCCAGGGGCCGTCGGCTCCGACCACCGGGACGGCGATGTCGATCAGGGGCGCGTAGGGCTCGAGGATGACGTCGTGGCCGGAGGCGAGGACATGCTCGGCATGGGCCTTGGCCTCGGCCCAGTCGTCGAGGATCCTGACTCCCCAGGAGGCGGAGCTGGCATTGGGCTTCACCACCAGCCGCTCCCAGCGGAAGGCCGGAGGCTCGACCGGCCCCTGGCCGCGCCTGACGATCGCCCAGTCGGTCACGGCCACTGCGCGAAGCCGGGCGGCGGTCTTCATCAGATGCTTGTCGTCGGAAAGCCCGCGGAGCATCGGAGCGGCGCCGAGGAAGGGGAGGCCGTGGCGGGTGAGGATCAGCGGAGCGAGCATCTCCGAGCTGAGGAAGCCGCCGCGGTTGAGGAGCGGGACGACGAAGTCGCAGTCCGGACGCTCCCAGATATTGTCGTAGCTGTTGGCGGCGGTGACCCAGAAGCCGGCCGTCTTCAGGGTCTCGAGCATCTCGTGATGGTAGATTGCGTGGGTGCCGTCTTCCGGATGCGGCAGCCCGCCCGAAAGCGCATGCTTGGCCAGGAAGAGGATGACGAGGCGGTCCTTGTCCTCGTCGAAGATACGGAGCGGCCCCTGGCGGCGGGTCAGGTGTTTCACGTCGGCTCTCCCGGTGGTTCAATAGAAAGGATGCCGGGAACGGGGCGTTTGGATGTCGGCATCTTCGTCTTCCCGGCGAAAGCCGGGATCTCGGGGAGGCCCGCGGTGACTTTCCGGCCCGAGGTCCCGGCTTTCGCCGGGATGACGGGAGGGAGGCGGTTCGCGGCTCGGGGAGGGAGAGGGAGCGTCCGCGTTCGCGGCGGGATGACGGGAGGCGGGCGAAGGGGCGGGAGCTTCGGAAGTTCCGATGTTCCGGCTTACCTCGGGGTGGAAGCTTTCCGCCACTCCGCGCGGGGGAAGCGCGAAATAGCGGTCGCGAATGGCGCAGCAGCGGGCCAGCGAGGCGCTGTCCTCGGCCCGGTCCCTCGCCTTCATCACCGCGGCCTCCTCGGCGGTAAGGGTGCGGCGGTAACCTTCCTCGGGGCATTCCTCCTCGATCCCGTCGAAGCCTTCGGGCGGCGGGAAGAAGGTCCACCAGGCGCCGTCCTCCCGCCAGACCTGCGGATCCTCCTCTTCCTCTTCCGTCCGGGCGCCCGAGACCGGCGGGACCGGGGCGCCTGCCGGACGGCCCTGTTCGAGCGCGTCGAGGCTCGGCTCCCAATTCTCGAAGACCTTCAGGCTTTCCGGGTCCGGCTCGAGGACCTGGCCGGTCCTGCCGAGCAGGTAGATGAGCAGGCGGTTGTCGAAGATCCTCTCCTGGCCGACCAGCTCACCGCGATAATAATGGCTCTTGAGCGTTCCCTCGACGGCGCGCTCGAAGGCGATCGAGCGAAGCCGGCGGGCGCCGAACAAGTGAGCGGCCTCGCAGGCCCGGTCGAAGTCGCGGCCGTCGGCCCGGCGGCGGGCGCGGTTGATCGCCGGCTCGCTGATCCCGACCCGGGCGGCGGCCTCGCGGACCACTCCGCAATCGGCCAGCGCCTCGACATAGGCGCGCTGTCTTTCGGGGGTGAGGCCGTCGCGCCGCTGCCTCAGCGGAACGGGCTCGAAGTCGAGCAGGTCTCCCCGGCGGGGGACCGGAGGGTTGAAGGGCGAGGCGGCATCATCGGACGCCGGCTCGGGCGAGTGCGCCAAGCGCGAATCGGTTTTGTCCATCCCTATTATAGGACATAAATCCGCTAAAAGGAAAAATCCTATTTGTTCCGATGCGGATGTTGCAGTTCCGAGGGGATTGTGACGGGGACCGCTTCGAAGCCGGCCGGGAGTTCGCGCGCGGCGCCGGGACTGAACGGGTCGGTGCGGCGCCCATGCCGGGAGAATTTGGTTCGAACAAAGAACACAAAGGACACCAAGAGCCCGTGCGGCGGCTTGGCCACTTACCGCTCGAAAAGGTCCGGCGTCAGCGCCGCTCAGACCCCTTCGTGCCCTTCATGTTCTTTGTGCGACCAAAATTCGGCCTCCGCCGAGACCAGGTCATTTCGGTTGCCCCCGTTGCGGAGAGCCGGCGGGGCGGCACGGGGTCTCCCCGAGATCCCGGCTTTCGCCGGGATGACGGGAGGGGGACGGGGGGCAGTATACATTTCGCCTTCTGGGCGCGGGACTTCGATGGAAATCGAAAATGTATACTGTTGTCTTTTGTCTTTTCTGAAGGCGAGGCGGGGACTGCGTGGGTCGTCATCCCGGCGAAGGCCGGGATCCATGAACGCCGAAGTTCGAAACGCCGGCCCCTTATGCCCGGGTCGCGGCCTTCGGCGGGACGACGGGCGCGATCGATGGACGCCGCGGCGCCGTTCTCACTCGTCCATGTTCATGGGTTCCGGCCTTCGCCGGAATGACGGGGGGCGCATCCTTGGCCTCTCGTCGCTCGCCGACCGGAAAAGGAATGGTGCCCAGGAGAGGACTCGAACCTCCACGTCCTTGCGAACGCCAGCACCTGAAGCTGGTGCGTCTACCAATTCCGCCACCTGGGCACGGGGTAGGGGGCGCGAACTAGGGGGCGTGCCCGCGCTTGTCAACGCGATGCGGGCGGGGCATGGGAGCGCCGCACAATTCAGCGCAGAAAGTGACTGTCACTGTGACTGTCACTCTTGAGGATGACGATGGACTCGAGAGACCGCGTGGTGACCCTGTTCGGCGGCGGCGGCTTTCTCGGCCGCTATACCGCGCAGGCGCTGTTCAAGACCGGCGCCCGGGTCCGGGTGGCGCAGCGCAATCCGCGCGGAGCGAACTTCCTTCACCCGCTCGCCGCCCTCGGGCAGATGCAATTGGTCCCGGCCGACGTCCGGAACCCGAAAGCGGTTCGGGCGGCCGTCCGGGGCAGCGACTGCGTCATCAACCTGGTCGGAATATTGAAGGGCGATTTCGAGGCCGTCCACGTCGCCGGCGCGCGCAACGTCGCCGAGGCGGCCGCTGAAGCCGGGGCGGGGGCGCTGGTCCACGTGTCCGCGATCGGAGCCGATCCGGCAAGCCAATCCGCTTACGGCCGAAGCAAGGGCGAAGGCGAGGAGGCGGTCCGCTCCGCCTTTCCCGGAGCGACCGTCATCCGGCCTTCGCTGCTGTTCGGACGCGAGGACAATTTCGTCAACCGCTTCGCCGGGATGGCTAGGCTGGCGCCGGTGCTTCCGGTGGTGAGCGGGCGGACGAGGCTCCAGCCGGTCTACGCCGCCGAGGTCGGACAGGCGGTCACCGCCGCGGCGCTCGATCCGGGCAAATATGGCGGGAAGACCTACGAGCTCGGCGGTCCGCAGGTGATGACCATGCGCGAGCTGATGGAATGGGTGGGGGAGACGACGGGGCGCGGCCGGCCCCTGTTCGACATTCCCGATCCGATCGGCCGGCTTATCGCCCGGACGACGGGCTGGCTTCCGGGAGCGCCGATCACCTTCGACCAGTGGCTGATGCTCAGGCGCGACAATGTCGTGGCGGACGGAGCCGAGGGGCTGGAGGCGTTCGGATTGCGCGGGACTCCGCTCGCCGCGGTCTCGGAAGGCTGGCTGACCAGCTACCGCCAGGCCGGCCGCTTCGCGGCGAAATCGCCTTATTAGCGTCGTCCCAGCGAAGGCTGGGACCCCAGGGAGAGTGTGCACCGTGTCTTTTTCTCGCTGGGATCCCGGCCTGCGCCGGGATGACGAGCATGCCCCGGCCGTGAGGCGCTAGATGGAAGCCTCGCTCCTCACCATCATCCTGCTCGGGATCGTCGAGGGGGTGACAGAGTTCATCCCGGTCTCCTCGACCGGGCATCTGGTGCTGGCCGCCGAGCTGCTCGGCTTCGACAGCGCGGCCGAGGGGACGTTCGAGATCGTCATCCAGCTGGGCGCGATACTCGCCGTCATCGTGCTCTACTGGCGCAGGTTCTGGGAGGTCCTGATGGGGCTTTTCCGCTGGTCGTCGGGGCCGGTCGCCTTCACCCGCAACGTGCTTTTCGGATTCCTCCCGTCGATGGCGATCGGGGCGGTCGCCTATGAGGGAATCCAGCGCATGCTGGAAACGCCGGAGATCGTCGCGGTGGCGCTGATCCTCGGCGGGATCGCGATCCTCGTCATCGAGCGGATGACGAAGCGGGTGGCGACGACGAGCGTCGAGGAGATGGGGTGGAAGACGGCGCTCGGGATCGGCCTCATCCAGTGCCTGTCGATGATCCCGGGAGTCAGCCGGTCCGGAGCGACGATCATGGGCGCGCTGGCGCTGGGGGTGGAGCGCAAGACCGCGGCCGAGTTCAGCTTCTTCGTCGCGGTCCCGACGATGATCGGGGCTTCCGCTTATGCAATGCTGAAGTCGGGCGCGCAGCTTGGGGCCGGCGAGCTCGGCGACATCGCGATCGGATTCGCGGTCTCCTTCCTGGTCGCGATCGTCGTCATCAAGGCCTTCATCGGGGTCGTGACGCGTTACGGCTTCGCGCCGTTTGCCTGGTACCGGATCGTGGTGGGCAGCATTGCGCTCGTCTGGTTGATTGCTCGGTAAATCCCGTCATTCCGGCGAAGGCCGGAATCCATGAGCACCGCCAGCGGAGACTGGACTCGATCCGTGTTCATGGATCCCGGCCTTCGCCGGGATGACGGCGGATGGGTCCCGGCTTTCGCCGGGATGACGGGGCACGTTCACGTCAGGCTCAGCCTGCCCGGGCCATAAACCGCAACCGAGTCGCACCCCTGCGCGTTTTCGCCGGTGCGCCTATGGTTTGAGGAGGCCTCGATGCGTAAGCTTATCATCGCCATGACGGCGCTCGCCGCGTCCGCGCCCGCGTTCGCCCAGCCCCAATACGATCCACGCGGCGACGATATCGTCCACCGCCTGCCGCCTGCGCAGGAGGTCGAGCGGATCGGCGCCTCGCTCGGGCGGGCGACCGACGCCCTGATGGACGTCGACATCGGGCCGGTGGTCGACGCCCTCGACCCCTATCACCGCCGCTACCGCCAGGGGCCCGAGACGATCGGCGACCTCGCCGGCGGCCGCCGCGATCCCTATGCGCGCGAGCGGATCCGGGGGGAGATCGGCGCTGTCACCGCGGGCCTCGGAGCCGCGGTCCAGCAGATGGCGGTGATGACCCCGATCCTCCGCCGGAGCCTCGAGGACGCCACCCGCCGGATGGAGGACGCGATCGCCCGGGGGCGGGCCGCGCGGCCCTACGACAGGCGGTATGAGGATCGCTACGATCCCCGCGACGACCGCGATTACGATCCGCGCGACGATCACGAGCAGGAATACGAGCCGCGTTAGCTCGTCATCCCGGCGAAAGCCGGGACCTCGGGGAGACCCGTCGAGCCTTTTCGACCTGAGGTCCCGGCTTTCGCCGGGATGACGTACGAGGTTGTGGACGCGCCCTCCGCCGCGCCGCTAAGGCATCGGCCATGTGGCAGCTCTACCAATTCCCGCTTTGCCCCTTCTCGCGCAAGGTCCGGCTGATGCTGGCCGAGAAGGGGGTCGCTCATGAGCTGGTGCGCGAATCGCCCTGGCTGAAGCGCGACGAGTTCACCGACCTCAACCCGGCCGGCCAGACCCCGGTCCTGGTCGAGGAGGCGCGCGGGATCGTCCTCATCGATTCCAAGGCGATCTGCGAATATTTCGAGGAGACGGTCGACCGCTCGCCGATGATCCCGGGGACCGCCCCGAACCGCGCCGAGGTGCGCCGGCTGGTCTCCTGGTTCGACGAGGGGCTGTACGGCGAAGTGGTGGCGCCGCTGATCGAGGAGCGGATGACCAAGCGCCTGGTCAGCCGCGACGCGCCCGACACAAGGGTCCTGCGCGAGGCGATGAAGACCGCCAACAACCATATCGACTATATCGATTACCTGCTCGACCATCGCCGCTGGCTGGCCGGGCCGGTTCTGAGCCTCGCCGACCTCACCGCCGCGGCGCATCTGTCGGTGGCGGATTATCTGGGCGGGATCGACTGGCGAGGCCACAAGCAGACCGCCGACTGGTACGGAGTGATGAAATCGCGGCCCAGCTTCAGGCCGCTGCTCGCCGAGCGGATGGAGGTGATCTCGCCGCCGCCGCATTACGACAAGGTGGATTTCTGACGGTCGCGAAGCGAGCGTCGTCCCGGCGGAAACCGGGATCCCGGGGAGACCCGCCGAGACCTTTCCTCGCTGAGGTCCCGGCTTTCGCCGGGATGACGGGTCAGGCCCGCTTCGCCGTCACGAAATAGTCGAGCGACTTGTTGTCCGACAGGTGGAAGCCCCGCGCCGGTCCCCAGGCGAGGCCGTGGCAGTCGACGATCTCCAGCCCGGCGTCCCTGAGCAGGGCGCACAGCTCCTCGGGGGAGAGGAACTTCTCCCAGTCGTGAGTGCCCTTCGGGATCCGGCCGGCGCCTTCGCCGATCAGGATCAGCATCAGGCGCGACATGGCGGTCCGGTTGGGGGTGGAGAGGATGAGCAGGCCGTCGTCGGCGAGGCCGTCGGCGAGGCCCTGGACGAAAATCCGAGTCTCGGCGACATGCTCGACCACCTCGAGCGAGGTGACGAGGTCGAACCGGCCTTCGAGCGCCTCGACCCCGCCGACCCGATAATCGATCTCAAGGCCCTGGCCGAGCGCGTGCTCCCGCGCCGCGGCGATATTCTCGGGCGCCGGGTCGACTCCGGTCACCTTCGCTCCAAGCCGGGCCAGCGGCTCGGCGAGAAGCCCGGCCCCGCAGCCGACGTCGGCCGCCCGCCGCCCTTCGAGCGGCCTCAGATTGCATTCGTCCAGCCCCCAATGCTGGTCGATCCGGTCGCGAATGTAGGCGAGGCGAACCGGGTTGAGCTGGTGGAGCATCGCCGAGGAGCCCTTCGGGTCCCACCAGTCGGCGGCCATGGCTCCGAAATGGGCGGCTTCCCTGGGGTCGATGGTGTTCGTCGCGGTCATGGCCGATCCTGTCGCTGCATTCGGAATCTCCTTGCACTCAACGCCGCGACTCGAAAAGAGCCGCCGACATGGCCCGCATCGTGATGAAATTCGGCGGAACCTCGATGGCCGGAATCGAGCGGATCCGGCATGTCGCCCAGCGGGTGAAGGCCGAGGCGGATTCGGGGAACCAGGTGGCCGTCGTGGTCTCCGCCATGGCGGGGGAGACGGACCGCCTGGTGCAGTTCTGCCGCGAAGCCTCGACGCTCTACGATCCGCGCGAATATGACGTGGTGGTGGCGAGCGGCGAGCAGGTGACGAGCGGGCTTCTCGCCATCACCCTTCAGGGGATGGGGCTCAACGCCCGCTCGTACATGGGCTGGCAGCTTCCGATCCGGACCTCCGGCCACGCCTCGGCCCTGATCGACGACATCGACTCGAGCGTTCTCGAGCGCGTGTTCGGGGAAGGCGGGATCGCGGTCATTCCGGGCTTCCAGGGAGTCGCGTCCGACGGAAGCCTCGCGACGCTGGGGCGCGGCGGATCCGACACTTCGGCGGTTGCCCTGGCCGCGGCGGTAAACGCCGACCGCTGCGACATCTATACCGACGTGGAAGGGGTCTATACGACCGACCCGAGGATCGTCCCGCGGGCGCGCAAGCTTCCGATCGTCACCTACGAGGAAATGCTCGAGCTCGCATCGGTGGGCGCCAAGGTGCTCCAGACCCGCTCGGTCGGCCTGGCCATGCGCCACGGGATCCCGCTCGCGGTCCTCTCCTCCTTCGCCGACCGGCCCGGCACCTTGATCGTACGCGAAGACCAAATCGAGGAATATGGAATGGAACGGCAGCTCATCACCGGGATCGCCCATGACAAGAACGAGGCGCGGATGATCCTCACCGGCCTTCCCGACTCGCCGGGTGTGGCCGCCTCGGTGTTCACCCCGCTCGCCGAGGCCGGGGTCAATTACGACCTGATCGTGAGGAGCGTACCGAGGGCCGGGCAACCGACCGACCTCACCTTCACGGTGCCCCGGGCCTCGCTCGCGCTCGCCGCCGACCTGCTGGAGAAGCGCAAGCCGGAGATCGGGTTCGAGGAGCTTCTGACCGACAGCGCGGTCACCAAGCTGAGCATCGTCGGCGTGGGCCTGAGGAGCAATCCCGAGATCGCGGCCCGGATGTTCGCGACCCTGGCGGACCGAAAGATCGACATCCTCGCAATCACCACCAGCGAGATCAAGGTCTCGGTCCTGATCCCGGAGGATTATACCGAGCTGGCGGTGAGGGTGCTTCATACCGCCTATGGGCTCGACGATTTGGGGGATGGGGAATGAATTTGCACGTCGTCCCAGCGAAGGCTGGGACCCCGGCGGGTGAAGAACGCCGGCGCCTTTCACCCCCTGGGGCCCCAGCCTTCGCTGGGGCGACGGAGCAGTCATGATCGACACGACCCCCCCCTCCCTCGGCCGCGAGCGCCTCGACCGGCTGATGAAGCGCGGCGCCGATTTCCTCGGCTGCGAGGTCGCCGTCCTCGGCGGAGCGATGAGCTGGATCTCGGAGCGCAACCTGGTCTCCGCTTTGTCCAATGCTGGCGCGTTCGGGGTGATCGCGTGCGGAGCGATGACTCCCGATCTGCTCGACACCGAGATCGCCGAGACGAAGGCCCGGACCGACCGGCCGTTCGGGGTCAACCTCATCACCATGCACCCGCAGCTCTCCGAGCTGATCGACGTCTGCGCCCGGCACGCGGTGAGCCACGTCGTCCTCGCCGGCGGGCTTCCGCCACCCGGATCGATCGACCGGATCAAGGGCAACGGCGCCAAGCTGATCTGCTTCGCGCCCGCTTTGGCGCTGGCCAAGAAGCTGACCCGCTCGGGCGTGGACGCGCTGGTGATCGAGGGCATGGAGGCGGGCGGCCATATCGGGCCGGTCTCGACTTCGGTGCTGGCGCAGGAGATATTGCCGCCGCTCAGCGCCGACATCCCGATCTTCGTCGCCGGCGGGATCGGCCATGGCGGCCTAATGGCGGGCTATCTGGAGATGGGCGCGGTGGGCTGCCAGCTCGGAACGCGCTTCGTCTGCGCGACGGAATGCATCGCCCACCCCAATTTCAAGAAGGCCTTCATCCGTGCCTCCGCCCGCGACGCCATCACCAGCGTCCAGATCGATCCTCGCCTCCCCGTCATCCCGGTCCGGGCGCTCAGGAACCGCGAGATGGAAAGCTTCGCGGCCAAGCAGCGCGAAGTGGCTCAGCGGCTCGACGAAGGCGGCCTCGAGATGATGGAGGCCCAGCTCCAGATCGAGCATTACTGGGCCGGCGCCCTGAGGCGCGCCGTGATCGAGGGCGACGTGGAGACCGGCTCGGTGATGGCCGGCCAGTCGGTGGGGATGGTGAAGGAGGAAGCACCCGTGGCCCAAATCCTGCGCCAGCTGGTCGACGAAGCGGCGCAGGCGCTGGAGCGGCGCTCGGCTTAGGAGGAGCGGTACGGGTTGCGGATGGTCAGCGCGCCTTGGACGACGAGGCCATCATGCATGTCTTCGGACCAAAGCGTATCGCAGCCTGCCAGCAATGCTGATGCGACAACGGCGGAATCGTATACATCCAGCTTGTAGCGCTCTGCCACGAACAGCGTCTGATCGTGCGTCGCAAGAGTGAGCGGCTCCACGATAAAGAACGAGCGCACCAATGCAAGCAGCTCATGAACTGCGGGCCACGCCAGTCGTACCTTGCGGCGGGCAACTGCCGCTACCTCGTTCATCACTTGAGCGCTGATCCATCCGCCTTCAGCGATCAGCGCCTTCGACCGTGCCGCTTTCTCCGGGTCGCGATCGGTCAGATAGATGACGACATTGCTGTCGAGGCTAGCCGCCATAGGCGTCGCTCCGCTTGAACTTGTAATCGGGAGGCAGCAATCCCTGGAAGCGATCCAGCCGCTCCAACGCCTCCTCCCGAGTCATTTGCCGCGCGATTCCAATCACCGGCTTGTCGGCGGGACTCAGCTGGACCTCATCGCCTTCGTTGATACCGAGAGCTTCGGCGACATCCTTGGGGATTCGGATCGCCAAGCTGTTGCCCCATTTCGCTACCTTCATATTCAATTCCCGGATATACAGATGGCAAGATGTAGATCATAACTGAGTCGGCGCTCTGGCGCAATTCCCCGTGGAGCCCCCGCCGCTCCATCTGCTACGCTCCCCCAGGCGAAGCCGGTCCGCCGCTTCAGCCCGCGAGAATTGACCGGGCTGCACGACGTGATGGCGCTTCGGCGCGCGCCCGGCGCTTCCGTCAGTCCAGGGAGTCGATGCAGGCGGGTTCGTCCTTTTTGCAATTGTGGAAGGTGATCGGAATCCGGACCCAGGCTTTGTAATCCGGAATTGCGCCGCGCATGGCGGGGCCGATCCGGCCCAGCCGGACGGTCTCCAGGGCGGCGGCTCCGAAGCCATAGCCTCGTGGGCTTTCGCTCAGGATCCGGCAGCGGCGGGCGCGCTGGCGGGAATCGACCCGGCAGGCGAGCACCGCGGTTCCGCTGACCCGCTGGACCACCGCCCGCCGGGGGTTGTGAAGCTCCATTTCGCTGAATGTCGGTTTGCTGATCCAGCGCGGGGCCTGGAGGTCTTTGGGAGTAGCGCGCGCGCCGGAGGCCGGACGCGAGCCCGTGCCGGAACCCGAGCCGGTGCCGGTACCCGTGCCGGTGCCTCGTCCGCCGGTCCCGGTGCCGGCCCCATCCACAGCCCGGCCCATTCCGGCGGTTCCGGCGGGCGCTATTCCGGTTGCGGGCGCCGGGCCCGACGGAAAGGCCGCGACGGCGAGTGGGCTGATCGTACGGTCCATGTCCTCCCGCTCTTCCCGCGGCGCGGGCGAGCCCGCCTCGCTCCCGCCGGGACGCTGCAGGGACAGCGTCGAAGAGGTCCTGGCCGGCTCTTCCTCAATCACCTTCGGCTCGAAGAGCGGAGATTCCGGCGGGGGCGCCGGCAAGAAATCGACCGCAAGGGGCCGCCCCGTGTCCATAGGCTTGTCGAAGGCCGGCCGGAAGTTGAGGAGCAGGGCGAGCAAAAAGATGTGGATCGCGGCGGTGAAAACCGCGCTCGCCCTCTTCTCCGGTGCACGATCTGAAAAAGCCGACTGCATCCCAAGCCCCACTCGTGATTGCCGCGAGAGACTGACACAGGCGCATCGGGGCCGCAAGTTGGTCGGCGGAAGGCTCGGCGTCATCCCGGCTTTCGCCGGGATGACGGGGCTGAGGCTTCCTGCTACCGCTCCTCCATGCCCGCCCAGTCCGCCGCTTCAGCCCGCGAGATATTGACCGGGCTGCATGACGTGATGGCCTCGCGGGCGAGCGCCCAGGCCAAATTGAACAAGGTCGTCAAGATCATCGCCGAGGCGATGGAGAGCGAGGTCTGCTCCATCTATTTGCTCCGCGACGGCGTGCTCGAGCTGTTCGCCACGGTCGGGCTGAACCAGAGCGCGGTCCACGTCACCAAGCTCGCCCTCGGCGAGGGGCTGGTCGGAACGATCGCCAAGGACGTCTCGATCCTCAACCTGGCCGAGGCTCCGAGCCATCCCGAATTCGCCTATCGGCCGGAAACCGGCGAGGAGCTGTTCCACAGCTTCGCCGGGGTGCCCATCATCCGCCGCGAGCGGGCGATCGGGGTGCTCGCCGTCCAGCATGCCGAGGCGAGGGCCTATGACGCGCTCGAGATCGAGGCGCTCCAGACCGTTGCGATGGTGCTGGCCGAGCTGATCGCCAACGCCGGCCTCGCCGACAAGGCGGCCAAGGCGGGAACGGCGGAGCGCGGGGAGGGGCCGGAACGCCTCGACGGACTGAAGCTCGTCGCCGGAATGGCGCGCGGCCAGGCCGTCTACCACCAGCCCCGGATCCTGATCGAGCATACCGTCGCCGAGGACATCGAGGCCGAGCGCCACCGGGTCTATTCCGCCTTCCGAAAGATGCGCGAGCAGATCGACAACATGACCAACCTCGCCGAATTCGGAACGGCGGGCGAGCATCAGGAGGTGCTCGAGACCTACAAGATGTTCGCTTACGACGAGGGCTGGTCGAGGCGGATCAACGAGGCCATCGACAGCGGCCTGACCGCCGAGGCTGCGATCGAGCGGGTCCGCCAGCGAATGCAGATGCGGATGCGCGAGATCGACGATTCCCTGCTTCAGGACCGGATGCACGATCTCGACGATCTGTCGAACCGGCTCTTGAGGATCGTCGCCGGCCAGCTCGGGACGGCGGCGCAAATGGGGCTTCCGCACGACGCGGTGCTGGTCGCCCGCAACCTTGGGCCCGCCGAACTGCTCGAATATGACCGGCGCAAATTGAAGGGCGTCATCCTCGAGGAAGGGTCGCTTACGGCCCATGTCACGATCGTCGCCAGGGCGATGGGCGTGCCGATGCTCGGGCGGGTCCGAAACGTCCGGCGGATGATCGGCGAGGGCGACGAGGTTCTGCTCGACGGCGACGCGGGGGTCGCATTCGTCCGGCCGAGCGGAGCGGTGGAGGAGGCGTTCAAGGCGAAGTTCACGATCACCAAGAAGCGCCGGGCAGAGTTCGCGGCCCTTCGCGACGTGCCGCCGGTGACGAGGGACGGCCTCAGGATCACCTTGATGGTCAATGCCGGCCTTCGCGACGACGTCGCGGCCCTGGAGCTGATGGGCGCCGACGGGATCGGCCTGTTCCGGACCGAATTCCAGTTCCTGATCTCGGCCACATTGCCGAGCAGGGAAAGCCAGCAGCGCCTCTACAAGTCGGTGCTCGACGCGGCCGGGGACAGGCCGGTCATCTTCCGGACCGTCGACGTCGGCGGCGACAAGGCGCTTCCCTACATCGACATGGGCGACGGCGGAGTCGAGGAGAATCCGGCAATGGGGTGGCGGGCGCTCCGCCTCGCTTTGGACCGGGACGATCTGATGAAGGCCCAGGCGCGGGCCCTGCTCGGCGCCGCCGCCGGGCGCGAGCTCAACGTCATGTTCCCGATGGTCTCCGAGCCCTGGGAGTTCGTGGAGGCGCGAGCGCTCGTCGAGCAGCAGCGCGAATGGCTGGCCGGCCAGAAGAAGCTTCTGCCGACGAACATACGCTACGGCGCCATGCTCGAAGTGCCGGCGCTGGCGGAGACGCTCGATATCCTTCTCCCCATGGTCGACTTCCTTTCGATCGGGACCAACGACCTCACCCAGTTCCTCTTCGCCGCCGACCGCGCCCATCCCAAGCTCGCGGAGCGCTACGACTGGCTGAGCCCGTCCATCCTCCGCTTCCTGAGGCGGATCGTTCGAGAGGCGGATTCGGGCGGAGTCCCGGTGGGAGTCTGCGGGGAGATGGGCGGCCGGACACTGGAGGCGATGGCGCTGATCGGGATCGGCCTGACCCGCTTCTCGATCACGCCCGCCGCGGTCGGGCCGATCAAGGCGATGATCAGGTCGCTCGACCGGGCGGCTTTGCTCCCGGTGATGGAAGGGCTGCTGGCCCGTCCGCCGGCGGATATGCGCGGGGCGCTGGCCGAGTGGGCGGAAGGGCAGGGGGTGAAGGTCTAGGATCGTCATCCCGGAGAAAGCCGGGACCTCGGGCCGAAAAGTCTCGGCGGGTCTCCCCGAGGTCCCGGCTTTCGCCGGGATGACGGAGAGGGGGCCACCAGCCGTGCCGCAGTCCGGTTGACTTTGCCCACTCTCCCCGGCTCTATGGAATTAATCCAAATCGAGGGGAAATCGGAAGCGTTATGGCGGAAGCGGACCAGGATCATCTACTGGGCCAGTCGGTCGGCGAGCGGCTTCGGGCCGCCCGCGAGGCCAAAAAGCTGAGCCTGGACGACGTCGCCCGCCAGACCCGGATACCGGTCCGTCACCTCGAGCATATCGAGCGGGGGGAGTGGGAGGCGCTCCCCGCGCTCACATACAGCGTCGGATTCGCTCGAAGCTACGCCAACACCGTCGATCTCGACGGCGCCAAGATCGGCGCCGAGGTTCGCCAGCAGCTCGGCGGAGTCCGGCCGGGCGCCGCAGCGGCGGCGCCTTTCTACGAGCCGGCCGATCCGGCGCGGGTGCCGCCCCGAACCTTGGCCATCGCCGCGGCGGTGATCGCCGTCCTGCTCGTCATCGGCTATCTGGTCTGGCGGAGCAACGCGGTCGGCGAGGACAGCCCGGCCGACGTTGCGATCACCGGGGCGGACGAGCCGGCCGCGGCCAACCAGGCGGCTTCCGGCGCGACCCGGCCGGCGGTTCCGGCGGCGCCGCCGAGCAACGGCCCGGTGGTTCTCACGGCGACCGAGGACGTCTGGCTCCGGATCGATCAGGCCGGCGGGGGAGCGCCGCTCTACATGGGGACTTTGAAGGGCGGCCAGAGCTTCCAGGTTCCCGCGGGCGCCCAGTCGCCGCGGCTGAGGACCGCCCGGGCCAATGTGCTTCGAGTGAGCGTCGGCGGGGCCCAGGTGGCGCCGCTCGGGCCTGCGGAGACGACCATCTCCAACGTGAGCCTGACCGCGGCCGATCTCGTCGCCCGGCCTCAGAACGGGGCGGCGGGCGCGGCGCCCCCGGCGGCTCCGCCGGCCCGGACCCCGTAATATTTCACTCTTCTACGCCGGCCCCAAGCCGGTTAGGATGATTCGGGACCGAAGGGCGGGGGATTTATCATGCGTTTTCATCTTGTTGCGATGCTTGTGTTGGCGAGCGTCGCGGCCCCGGCGGCGGCCCAGCGCGGCGAAAGCCCGGAGCGCAGGATCGAGCGGCTCGAGCAGCAGCTTCGAGCCGTCCAGCGCAAGGTCTTCCCGAACGGCGCCGAGGTCGCTCCGGAGATCGACCGGCAGCAGCCCGAGGCGCTCTTGCCGGGGGCCCCGGCGTCGAGCGCGGTGGCCGACCTCACCGCGCGGGTCGACTCGCTCGAAGCCCAGCTTCGCGAGCTGACCGGCCAGATCGAGCAGAACGGCAACCGCCTCCGCCAGATCGAGGAGGGGATGACCCGCCTCCGCGACAGCACCGGCGCCCGGCTCGACGTGCTGGAGCGCGCCGGGGCGCCCGCGGCCGAGCCCGGTCGTCCCTCCACCTCTTCCTCCTCGACGCCGAAGCCGCGGCCCCCCGCCGCCGAGACCGAGGACGAGGAGCCCGCCGACACGCCCGCTTCCGCCACCGGCGACGCCGCGGCGGAGGCGGCCTATAATGCGGGCTTCCGGCTGTGGGAGTCGAAGCGCTACACCGAGGCCCAGAAGGCGCTCGAGGCAGCGGCCAGGCGCTATCCCAAGAGCAAATGGGCGAGCTGGGCGAGCAACCTCGCCGGCCGCGCCTATCTCGACGGAGGCAAGCCGGCCACCGCCGCCAAGGCCTTCCTTGCCAATTACCAGTCGAACCCGAAGGGCGAGCGCGCCGCCGACAGCCTCTATTTCCTCGGTCAGGCCCTGGTCTCGCTCGACAAGCCGGCGGACGCCTGCAAGGCCTATGACGAGCTGCAGGACGTCTACGGGGCGAGCATGCGCGACTGGGTCAAGTCGAGGCTTCCCGCTGCGAGGACTCAGGCGAAGTGCCGATGATTCTGCCTCCCCATCCGCTGCGCGGCTAGGGAGGACAGGAACGCTTCTCCATTTCCTCGGCGCGCGCGTCGTAGTCGACCGCCATCTGGTTGAGGGTCTCCACCACGTCGGGGGTGGCGACTCCTCGGGCAAGTCGGCGGCAGCGGCGGGCCTGCTCCCTCAGGAAGGCGGCGTCATCGCTCATGGGGAGGTCAGCGAAAAAAGTGCAGCAGACGTTCCGTTTTCAGCGCTGGACGGTTCTCCAGCACGGACCTTTCGCAACCGATACGGTTCCCGCTCGCTTTTGCGCTATACCGCGACCGCCCGTCCGGACACGATTGAAACACTTCTCGTGCGCACGCGACATCGGCTGGAAACGCGGCTGACGCAAATGCCGTCCACCGCAGTGCCAGTTCGGTCGGCGGGTCCGGCTTTCGCCGGAATGATGGATCAGAAATCGACAGGGGTAAGGTCATGAGGATGAAGATGGTCTGGGCTGGCGCTGGAATCGTCGCGCTCGCGGCGGGGGGAGCCGCTCTGAGCCAGGCGCGGGGCGGCGGCGGCACGACCGTCTACTGGATGAGCGCGGACACCTCGTCGGGTCTGGCCGCCATGGCGGGCGGCCGCGGGGGCCGCTCTTTGCATGTGCGCACGCTGACGCTTCAGCTCGGAAGCCCGCGCCGGGCGGCCGGAGCGCCGGAGGCCGAACACCTGCCGCCGGCGGGCCTGCAGGCCGGGCCGAGCCTGCCGCTGGTCACTCCGCAGACGGCGTCCACGCCGCGGGGACCGGTTCAACCCTGGGGCCAAAGCGAGCGGCCGAAGGGGCGGATGCTGATTTACTGGGGCTGCGGCGAACACGCCCGGCCGGGTCAGCCCATTGTGATCGATTTCGCCTCGATGGCCGCGGGCAAGGTTCCGCCCGCTCTCGCCAACTCGCCTCTGAAGCCGATGATCCCGCCCTCGGCGGCGACCTCCGCGACCTATGGGGAATGGCCCAACGCGCGGTCGCAGGCCCGGGTGCCCGCGGGCGGCTCGCTGGTCGGGGAGCATGTCGTCCGAGGCAATTATTCGCCGGAGATCCGCTTCGCCGTCGGCTCGGGGCAGGATTTCCTCGCGCCGGTCGCACTGACGTCGAACAGCGCCGGGGCGTCGGGCTCGATCCCGCTCGTCTGGAGGCCCGTCCCGGGCTCGCGCGCCTGGTTCGGCTCGGTCATGGGCGCGGGACAGAATGGCGACATGATCGTCTGGACCTCGTCCGAGACGGCGGTTCCGATGATGGCGGCCGACTTCCTCGCGGAGTCCGACATCGCCCGGCTGGTCCAGAGCCGGGTGCTGATGCCGGCTGCGGCGGACCGCTGCACCGTGCCGGCCGAGGTCGCCCGGGCGGCGCCGCAATCGATGCTGATCCTGGCCGCCTTCGGCGGCGAGGGCAATTTCTCCCAGCCCAGGCCCGCCGGAGCGGCGCGCGCCTGGCGGCCGGAATGGACGGTCAAGCTCAGGACCAAGTCGACCCATATGGGAATGCTTGGGATGACCATGCCGGGGATGGAAGACGAGGAGGACGACGGCTCGGAGGAGGCACAGGTCCGGCCGCAGACGAAGAAGGAGAAGCTGAGGAAGGGGCTGGGCAAGATATTGGGGCAGTAGCAGGGATCGTCATCCCGGCGGAAGCCGGGACCTCAGGACGAGAAGTCTCGGCGGGTCTCCCCGAGGTCCCGGCTTTCGCCGGGATGACGGCTAGAAGAACAATTTCCTGACGCTCAGCCTCACCGACCGCCCGAGCGGGTCGAGATAGCCCGGCTGGTAGCTCAAGGGCACCGTTCCTAGCCGGTCGCGGACCTGCTGGCGGGCGTCGAACAGATTGTCGATCGACAGGCTCACCCGCATTCCGCGGAGGAACGGCCGCTCGCGGGCGAACTTCTGGAGGCCGAGATCGGCGAACAGGCGCAGGTTCACGGTCGCGAAATCCTCGAAGAAGAGGTCGTCGCCGGTGCCTCCGCCCAGCGCCGGGCCGCCGCGGACGAAGGTCGCATTCTGCCAGTTGGCGGTAAGGCGTGCGCCGAGGCCGTTCTTGAATATCCCGCCCTGGAATTCGAGCTCGTGGCGAGGCCGGCCGCCGCGGCTGCTTCCGGCGGAGCCGTCGAGGAAATCGAGCTCCGGGACGCCCGGGCGGATCAGCACCGAGTCGGTGAAATGCCATGTATGGTAGAGCGCGAGCTGGACCCTCCCGCCGCCCGGGCCGCCGCCTCCGAAGCCGCCGCGCCCGCCCCCGCCGAAGCCGCCCCGCCCGCCCCCGCGGAAGCCGCCTTCGCCGCCGGCGCGAGGTCCGCGTTCACCGCGCGCGCCCGTCGCAGGCCCTTCGGCGGGCCGGACCTGTCCTGCCCCCGCCGGGGGCGTTCCAGGCGTTCCAGGCTCACCCGCCGGGCCCTGGCCGCCGCGGCCGAAGCGTCCCCGGCCCTGCCCGGGCTGCGGCTGCGGGCCGATCGGAAGGCCGAGGTTGAAGCCCCAGCGAAGCTCAGAGCGGTCCTGGCGCGCGAAGTTGACCGGCCTCGTGTCGATGAGGAGCAGCCGGCCGCCGGAATCGCGCTGGAAGCGCTCCGGGAAAGCCGCCTCGATCTCGGCCGTCGCGGCGGGGAAGCCGGAGATGGCGTTGACGATCCGGCTCGAGGTGAAGTTGGCGCTGAGCGACAGGTCGGTCTTTTCGAACGGCCTGAGGTTCGCACCGAGCTTCCAGACCCGCCTGTTGTCCGCGACCAGCGCAGGATTGCCGCCGTCGATCCGGGTCACTTCGACGGTCTCGCCGCGGACGAAATCGAAGACCCGGACACCCGGAGTCTGCTGCACGGGATCGCCGAGCTGCTGGATCGACGGCGCCCCCTCCTCGTCGGTCACGGACGCGATCAGGCTGACCTGCGAGATGGGCGACCAGTTCAGCCCGGCGCCGAGCGTCCGCAAGGTGCCGAAATCGGAAAGATGCTCGACCTCCGCATTGAGGTTGGCCGAGAGGTTGCCGAGCGCCGTCAAAGCCGCCCGGCGGCGGCTGGCGATCGGGATGTCGATATTGACCTGCGCGTGCTCGCGGGTCCGGGAGAGCTCGCGGACCGTGAAGATCCCGCCGCGGTCCGAATGGCTGTTGAGGCCCCGGGCGTCGAAGCCGGCGCGGGCGGCGGCGGTGACTCCGCCGGCGGGCAGGTTGAACAAGGGGCCGTTCAGGAGCAGCTCCGCGTTGCCGACCTGGCTGACCGAGCGGGAGCGGTCGAGGCCGAAATTGGTCTGGGTCTGGGTCTCGTTCGCGCTCCGGTCGAGATTGGCGGTCAGCGACCATTGCCAGGGCTGGAGGGAGCCGTTGATCGAGAGGCCGAGATGCCCGGCCCGGCTGTCGCTCTCGCGGCGAAGGCCGGGCGGGGTCAGGCCCGGCCTGGGCAGGCCGAGGAAGGCTGTGCTCGAATTGACGTCCAAGGTGCCGTTCAGGGTCGCCTGGACGGTCTCGGAGACGGAGCGGTTGATCGTTCCGCTGAGCTCCAGCTGGTCCGTCCGGGGAAGCAGGGTTCGATAGCGGCCGAGCTCGATCCCGGCCACCGGCTCCGCTTGGACGATGTCGCGCTCGTTCTCGAAGAGGGGCTCGGAGCGCCGGAACTCGGCTCCGACGTTGATCCGGCCGGCCGTGTTGATCTGGAGGTAGTTGAGCTCGGCGCCGTAGGATTCGCGTCCCCCCTCGGTGGCGATCCCGCCCTGGAGCTCGGCCGTGTAGGCGTCGAACCGGCGCCTCAGGACGAAATTCACCACCCTCTGGTCCGCCCTGTAGCCATATTTGAGGGCGACCTCTTCGGGCATGACGTCGATCCGGACGATCGCCTCGGGCGGGATGTCGCGGATCTCGGCGAAACCGGAGATCCGGCGGCCGTTCAGGAGGATGACCGGACGCGCGTCCTCGCGGCCCCGGCCGCTCCGGGTCTGCGGAGCGATCGCCTCGAGCAGCTCGGTGATGCTTACCGCGCCGAGAGCCCGGATCTCGCGCCGGTCGAACACGACTTCGGGGGCGATGTCGCCGATCACGGCGCCGCGCTGGCGCTGGCCGGTGACGACGATCGTCTCGCCCTCTTCATCCTCATCCAGCTCGGTATCCGGACCGGCGGCCTGAGCGGAAGGCTCAGGCTCGGCGGGCTCCACCGCGGGCGACACGGGCGTGGGCTCCGGAAGGACGGTTTCGGGCGGGGGCGTTTGCTGGGCGAGGAGGGGGGAGGATGCCGTTCCGGCGAGGAGAGCGAGGACAAACGCTTTGCGGGAAACCACGCGATTATACCTTTTTGTTTTCGAAGACCCGTCAGGGTTTGGCGGGGAGTGGGCCAAACCGGCTGAACCCATTCTGTATCCCGTCGCATCCTGAGGTTAAGGTCGCCAGATGGTTACTGTTCCGCCTTCGGATCTGGTTTCGCGCTTCCGCCTCGATTTCGAGGCGGTGGCGGGGGTCGAGCCGGGCCGAATCGCCGTCGCCGTCTCGGGCGGGCCGGACAGCCTCGCGCTTCTGCTCCTCGCTCACGCCGCCTTCCGAGGGCGGATCGACGCCGCGACCGTCGACCACGGCCTTCGCCCCGAGAGCGAGGCGGAGGCCCGCGCGGTGGCCGCCCTGTGCGGCCGGATCGGGGTCCCCCACCATATCCTGCCCGCTCGGGTCGAATTGCCGGGAGACGGGCTTCAGGCCGCCGCCCGAGCGGCGCGTTATTCGGCGCTGGCCGAGTGGATGGATGGGGAGGGGCGCCGCCTGCTCCTCACCGCGCATCATTGCGACGACCAGGCGGAGACCCTGCTGATGCGGCTCAACCGCGGTTCGGGAGTCTCCGGACTCGCGGGCGTCAGGGCGCAGGGTGCGGTGCCGGGCAGCGGCGGTCGGCTTCGCCTGTGCCGGCCGCTTCTCGGCTGGCGGCGAAGCGAACTCCGGTCGGTCGTCGACTCGGCCGGGCTCGAGGCGGCGCTCGATCCGGGCAATTCGGACGAACGGTTCGACCGCGCGAAGCTTCGCCGCCGGCTCGGGGAGGCGCCGTGGCTCGACCCCGCCGCCCTGGCCCGGAGCGCCGCCCTGCTGGGAGAGGCCGAGGCGGCCCTCGACTGGACGGCCGGACCGCTCTTCGCGGCTCGGGCCGACGTGGAGGAGGGTTCGGTGACCCTTCGCCCGAACGGCCTTCCCGCGGAGCTGCTTCGCCGGCTGGTGCTTCGCTGCCTTGGTCGGATCGTGCCTGGGGCGACGCCCAGGGGGGAAGCGCTTGCCGCTTTCATCGGGAAGCTGGAGCGCGGGGAGACGACGACATTGTGCGAGGTGAAGGGTGTCGGAGGCGAGATTTGGCGCTTCGAGCCGGCACCGCCGCGGCGCAACCCGTCATCCCGGGAGGGACACCAAAAAAGTAGTACTTTTTTGGGAACCCGAAAGCCGGGACCTCGGGTAGAATAGTCTCTCCCCGAAATCCCGGCCTTCGCCGGGATGACGATTACTTCTTCTCCTGCGCCCGGTACAGGCTGTGGCAGCCGCCGCAGCCGCCCGCGACCACCTTTGCCTGGGCGGCGAAGCCGGCCGTGTCGCCCGCTTTGGCGAGTTCGGCGAGCCGGGCCGAGGCGTCGCCGAACGCTTTGCCGCGGGCCTGGAAATCGGCTTTGTTGGTCCAGACGGCGGGCAGCGCCCGGCTGCCGGGGCCGTCGCTTCCCTCGGGGAAAAGTCCGGCGATGCTGTGCCCGAAACGGGCGAGGCCGTCCGCGGCCTCCTCCTGGCGCTTGACGTCGGCGCCCTCCCTGGCCGCCGGCATGACGCTTCCGAACGTCAGGGTCGCGGCCATGTGCATCATCGCCTGGCGCGCCTCGATAAGCTCGGCCGAGGGAGACTGGGCTGCGGCAGCCGTGCCTGCCGGGGCCTCGTCGGAGGCTGTGGCGCAAGCGGCGAGGACGGGCAGGAGCAACAAGGGCAGACGGCGCATCGCGACCTCCGGGAAATGACCTTCCCGCTCTATCATCGCGAGAGCCACGGATCGAGTCGTCCCGGTCCCGGGTTGAGCGCAATATGCATCGCTGCCTTATTCCCTTCACCGCCCTTCTCCTTCTCGCCGCCTGCGGGGGCCCGGAGGAGGACGACCGGCCGCGCGCGAACAGCGTCGAGGAGCTCGAGAACAGGCTTGAGAAGCTCGCCGACCGGACCAGCGAGGAAATCGAGCCGGCGCCGCGGATGAGCGCCCTCGACAATTCGGACCTCGGTCCCGAGCTTCGCTCCAACCCGGCCTGCCGGCTCCATCGGGATGGGCGACTGCTCCTCGTCGTCAACGCCGCCGGGGGGGTCGCCCGGATCGACGGCCGCCGCGTGGCGCTCGCCGTGTCGGGGCCGGTGGGCCCGACCGGCAGCTTCCTCACCGCCCCGGGGGTCACGGTCAGCGTCGGCCGGACCGAGCCCACCGGCAACGACTCCGCCGAATATGGAATGGGCTGGCCGGCGAGTGCGACCGTGGGCGGGGACAAAGAGCGGCCGCTGGAGAAGCTCGAAGCGACCTGGATCTGCGTGCGGTAGATGGGGGCCCCGTCATCCCGGCGAAAGCCGGACCTCAGCCCGAGAAGTCCCGGTGGGTCTCCCGAGGTCCCGGCTTTCGCGGGGATGACGCGCTTAGTCCGCTTCCTCCCTCACCCTCGTGAACTTGTCGGTCGTCACCGTCGGAGCGCCGCAAATGTCGGAGGGCCTGGGCGGCAGTTCGCCATGGGCGAGCATGTGGCCGAGGCACATTTCGAGGACGAACTTGGAGCGGTAGATCGCGTCCTCCTCGTCTCGGCCTTCCGCCACCGCCTGGGGCACGTCGGGGAAGGCGGCGCGGACCTCGCCGCTTTTGGTCGGGACGAGCCGAACTGGGTAGGTCAGCATAAGCTCAGCTCTCCATGGGGTTGAGCGGCAGAATCATGCACCCCAAAGCGCATAACATGGATCAAGGTTGCGCATATTCGTCGCGGCGGCCTCGATTTTCGGCAAGCCGTTGCCGCGGTCGAGCCAGGCCGAGCGAACCGTCCCGGCACGACCGGCCCGGCCCGGCGTCGGCGGGCCGGGATCGGAGAGCGGGCGGAACCCTGCCGCCGCGGCGTTCGTTTCGCCTGCGCAACCCACCCCTGAAGACGGAGCGCACCATGTCCAACATTCCCAGCAGCGCCATGCCCCATGCCAAAGCCAGCGAAGGTTCCGAGCAGGAATCGCAGCAGGAGCAGGGCGGCGGCGGTCCCACCATTTCCGAACGCGCAGGCAAGCTGCGCGAGCAGGCGGGCGATTATGCCCGCGAGAATCCGAAGACCGCGATCGCCGCCAGCGCCGCGCTTGCCGCCGGAGTGATCGCCGCGGCCGTCGTTCCGCTGGTTCGGGGTCGCAAGGATTCCGGTTCGGGCTCGGGGTCGGGCACGGGCGGCGCGAAGAAGACCGGCGGCGGCGCCAGGAAGTCGACCACCGCCAAGAAGAGCTGAAGGCCGCCGGCTGAAAGATGAGCGAAACGGGCCGCGATGAGAGGCTGCGGGAAGCCGCGGCCAATCGCGGCCTGAAGCTCGTCAAGTCGCGGCTGCGCACGCCGGGCAAGGGCGATTACGGCCGCTACGGACTGACCGACTCGAGCGGCGCCAGGCTGCTCGGATTCGGCGAATCGGGCCTCACCGCGACCCCCGAGGAGATAGAGGATTATCTCCACAAGGGGGCGCTCTCCGACTGGAAGACCTCGCTTCGGGCAGCGGGGGCCAAGCCGCCGACGGCCCGGTCGAAGAAGCGTCCCGCCGATCCCGGCCCGCGAGCGGCGCCAGCGCCGGATCCCCAGCCGGAGCCGGAGCCGGAGCCGGAGCCGCCGCCGCTTTCGGTCCGCTCCGCCGTGCCCGGGGATTCCGGGGCGATCGCCCTTCTCGTCACCGGCCTCGGCTTCGAGGCGTCGCCCGACGAGATTGCCGGACGGCTGGCCGCGCTGAAGAAGGCGCGGGAGGCTCCGCTGGTGGCGGAGCAGGGCGAGGTGATCGGAGTGCTCGCCTGGCACGTCACTCCGGTCCTCCACAGGCCGAAGCCGGTCGGTCGGATCACGATGATGGCGGTCTCCGACGGCGAACGCCGCCGCGGAGTGGGCCGGGCCCTGGTCGAGGCCGCCTGCGCGCAGATGCGGGCGAAGGGCTGCGGCCTCATCGAAGTGACGAGCAACGTCGACCTGTCGGGCGCCCACGGCTTCTACCGCCGGCTCGGCTTCGAGCGGACGAGCTACCGGTTCGCGAAGGCGCTGTAGCCGTCATCCCGGCGAAAGCCGGGATCTCAGGACAAGAAGTCGCGGCGGGTCTCCCCGAGGTCCCGGCTTTCGCCGGGATGACGATCAGCCCCGCCCATACGCCAGCCGCCGCCGGCACTGGGGAGGCGGCGAGTCGCAGGCCTTGAAGTAGAGGTGGCAGACGAGGAGGAAGAGCGAGACGCTGTAGAGGGCGTTCGAGAGCTCGTCGATCCTGGCGACGCTGATCGGAAGCGAGATGAGCAGGACAACGCGGAACAGCCATTCGCGCATCCGCGCGGTCTGGACTCCGATCGAGGACCCCGCCTGCCGGCAGGCGATCCGACGGGCGCCTTCCATCAGGAGCAGCCAGGCGAGCGCCACCAGCAGGTCGGCGAACAGGCCGTCGTTCATCCCCTTGCCGCCGATCGAGAGCGCAAGCCCGCCGAGATAGAAAGCGAGATGGCCGTTCAGGCATTCGAGCGCGATCCGCCACTGGCAAAAGCCGAGTCGATGCTCGGCCCAGCCCGCCAGCGGCGAGAAGGCTTTGGTCAGGGCGATGTCGTCGAGCCTGGTCACGGACCCAGCTTATCAAGCCGAGAAGTTGAGAAACGGCAAAAAAGTCACGATGGTTAAAATTCCCGTCGCCCTGTTGCACCGCCGCAACCCTTGGCGGCCCGTCACGTTGACCCGGCCCCACCCTATCGAGGAAGCCAAGCCATGAAGAGGGTCCCTTTGGCGTTTGCCGCTCCGCTGATGCTCGTCGGCTGCGGTCAGAACGGCGCCGCCGACAACAACGCCGCGGCGCTCGAGCGCGCCGCCGAGCAGAGCACGCCCGAAGCCGCGGACATATTGCGCAATGCCGCCGACGGCGGCGGCAACGTCCAGGAGGCGCTCCAGCAGGCCGGCAACGCCCAGCTGGCGACCGAGGCCCCGCCTCAGAAGGGCGCCAAGCCCCACGCCCCCGGCGATCCCGTCCCGCCGCCGCAGATGCCGGCGGGGGGGAACGCGCAATAGCTAAATCCTCCCCGCGATTTTCGCGGGGAGGGGGACCAGGCGAAGCCTGGTGGAGGGGGTTCTCCCGGTCCGAAGGCCCCTCCACCGCGCTTCGCGCGGTCCCCCTCCCCGGCAAATGCCGGGGAGGATTTAAGCCAGAAGCTCCTTCAGATAGCCCCGGATCTGCCTGGGCCAGTCGGCGACGAGCGTCTGGAACCGCGCGTCCTCGCCCCGGTAAAGGGCGCGCAGGGCCTCCTCGTAGCCCGGGCGGTCGCCGCACATGTCGGACATGAAGCGGTAGGCGCAATCGCGTTTCTCGTTCGGGCCCGGGGCCTTGCGGCTCGCTTCCTCCACAAGCCGGCGGATCGCGGCCGAGGCCCCTCCGGCCTGGCTCGACAGCCAGTCCCAATGGCGCGGGAGCAAGGTCACCTCGCGCGCCGCGACTCCCAGGCTCGGCCGGCCGCGCCGGCGCGGGGGCGAAGCCGTCGCCGAAGCCGCGGCATCCCAGTAATCGAGGTCGACGACCCGGCCGGTGCCGTCCTCGAACACCCTGAGGAGGCCGAGATCGGCCGGGTAGAGCCGCTCCAGTTCGCGAGTGACGGCGCTTCGCTCGCCGCGCGCGACGATCGCGTTGCCCAGGAAGGCGGTTACCGGGTTCATTGTAGGGCTCCTTTGGACAAAGTTTATACCCGGATAATAATCTCTGTCAATTATACCCGGGCAGAAATCCCTCGTCATCCCCGCGAAAGCCGGGACCTCGGGGAGACTCACGCGACTTCTCGTCCTGGGGTCCCGACTTTCGCCGGGATGACGAAGCGGCTGTCCCGCCCCGACGTCCCCCGTCCCTTGCCGATGGAGGCGGGGCGGGGTACGAAGGAGGCAAGTCACCGGCGGCCCGACCGCCGGAACGAGAAAAAAAGAGTGTTTTCGCTATGGCGCAGCAGGTTGCTACGGCTCCGCTACCGCCGGCACCCGGTCCGGCTGAACTCGCGACTCATGCGCTCGCCCAGCGGCCCGTCCGGTCGCCCCGGCATACTTATGGAGCGCTCGATCTCGGCACCAACAATTGCCGGCTGCTGATCGCTCGGCCCGCCGAGAACGGATTCGTCGTCATCGACGCCTTCTCCCGCGTGGTCCGGCTCGGCGAGGGGCTGGCCGGCAGCGGCCGGATCGCCGACTCGGCGATGGACCGCGCCGTGGCCGCGCTTTCGGTCTGCGCCGAGAAGCTGAAGAGACGCCACGTCTCGCTCGCACGGTCGGTCGCAACCGAGGCCTGCCGAAGGGCCGTCAACGGCCGCCACTTCGTCGAGCGGGTCCGGCAGGAGACCGGAATCTGCCTCGAGATCATCGCTCCCGAGGAAGAGGCCCGCCTCGCTATGCTCGGCTGCCACAGGCTGCTCGAGCCCGGCGACGCCCCGGCCCTCATCTTCGACATCGGCGGAGGCTCGACCGAGCTCATCCTGATCGACACCGACGCCGAAGGCACTCCCAAGATCAAATGCTGGTGGAGCGCGCCCTGGGGGGTGGTCTCGCTGACCGAGAGCGAAGGCCGCGACTTCGCCGACGCCGACGAGCGGCTCGCCGCCTACGGCCGGATGAAGGAGCGGGTGCGCCACGCCTTCCGCCGCTTTTCCGAATTGCTTCCCCCGCGCGAGGGAAATATCCGGCTGCTCGGCACGAGCGGGACGGTGACGACCCTGGCGAGCGTCCACCTCGCTCTTCCGAGCTACGACCGGCGCGCGGTGGACGGGCTGATGATGCCGGTCGACAAGATGCGGGCGGTCAACCACATGCTGTCGCGGATGAGCTTCGCCGAGCGGGCGGAGCTGCCCTGCATCGGCGCCGAGCGGGCCGACCTGGTCGTCGCCGGCTGCGCCATCCTCGAGGCGATCATGGACATCTGGCCGGCCCAGACCCTGGGCGTGGCGGACCGCGGGATCCGCGAGGGGATATTGCGCTCGCTCATGGCCAAGGACGGGCACCAATTGTGAGGGGATTCTGCCTCCCCATGCCCCCGGCATGGGGAGGGGGACCATGCGAAGCATGGTGGAGGGGTGACTTGTCGAGGCCTCGCCAGGGCACCCCTCCACCACCTTCGGTGGTCCCCCTCCCCATCTTCGATGGGGAGGCAAGTCGGTGGTAACCCGCGTAAAGACCGCCAAGGGCCGAAAGGTCGGCTCGACCAAATGGCTCGAGCGCCAGTTGAACGACCCTTACGTCAAGCGCGCCAAGGCGGAGGGCTATCGCTCGCGCGCCGCCTACAAGCTGATCGAGCTCGACGACCGCTTCGGCTTCCTGAAGGGCGTGGAGCGGGTCGTCGACCTCGGGGTCGCCCCCGGGGGCTGGACCCAGGTCGTTCGAAAGCGCGTTCCCAAGGCGATTGTGGTCGGAATCGATCTGCTTCCGACCGACCCGATCGAGGGCGCCGTGCTTCTGCAGCTCGACTTCCTCGCCGACGAAGCCCCCGAACGGCTTCGGGACGCCCTCGGCGGACCCGCCGACCTCGTCCTCTCGGACATGGCGGCGAACACCGTCGGCCATCCGCAGACCGACCATTTGCGCACGATGGCTCTGGTCGAGGCCGGGCTGGAATTCGCCGGCGAGGTCCTGAGGCCCGGCGGCGCCTTCGTCGCGAAGGTGCTTGCGGGCGGCGCCGACAACCACCTCGTCGCGGAGCTGAAGCGGCGATTCACTGCGGTGAAGCACGCCAAGCCGCCCGCGAGCCGAAAGGGCTCGTCGGAATGGTATGTGGTGGCGCAGGGATTCAAGGGCTGACGCTTTAATGGGTGCCTGGCACCCATTACGAATTAAAAACACGCCAGAACTCAAAGACTTAGAAATTGGTGCCTGGCACCAATTAAGGATGACGTTGGGCTATGCGGCGATCAGCCCGCCGCAGCCGGGCAGACCGGAATATCCTTCGGCTCCGGCCGAGCTCCGGACGGGTCGAACTGGGCGAAATAGGATTCGCTGTCCTGAAGCCGCTCGAAGCGGGTGAGCTGGTAGCCGACGGCCGCGAATTCGCAGATCAGGAGCCGCGGAGGCGTGCCGTGGCGGTCCGTCGGCCGGTCGGCGTCGACCACGACGACCCGGCCGTTCTTCCTGAGGTCCGGCCTCAGGTTCCACAGGAACTCGCTCGGCCTCTCGATCTCGTGGTACATGTGGATCATGAAGACCCGGTCGAAAGAGCCGTCGGGGAGCAGCGGATCGTTGGGCTTGCCGAGCTTGACCGCGACGTTGTGGAGATCCTCGCGCGTGACCCGGTTGGCGAGCGCGTCGCGGGTCTCGGGCACGATGTCCTGGGCGAGGACTCGGCCCTTGCGGCCCACCAGGGGCGCGAGCCGAACCGTATAATAGCCTTCGCCGGCGCCGATGTCGGCGACGTACATCCCCGCCTCGATGTCGGCGAGGTCCATCACCGTCTCGGCCTCGCGAACGCTGTCGCGCGCGTCCTCGTTCGAATAGCTGGCCGAGACGATCGGGGAGACCGGCCGCTTGGGTTTTGGGAAGGGCGATTCCTCGGTCTTCTCCTGGCACGCCGCGAGGAGGAGGGGGAGGAGGAGAAGCCAACCCGAATTCCTCCCCGAGCTTGTCTCGGGGAGGGGGACCGCGCCGCGAAGCGGCGCGGTGGAGGGGCAATGCGGACTCGGGATTTCCCCTCCACCGCGCTTCGCGCGGTCCCCCTCCCCGAGCAAGCTCGGGGAGGAACTGAGATGGGGCCTAATCCACATCTTCGACTTCGACCTTCTCGCCCGTCACCCGCTGCGACAAGGCGGCGGCCATGAAGCGGTCGAGGTCGCCGTCGAGGACGTCGGACGGGGCGGTCGAGATGACCCCGGTGCGCAGGTCCTTGACCAGCTGATAGGGCTGGAGGACGTAGGATCGGATCTGGTGGCCCCAGCCGATATCGGTCTTGGCGGCGTGCTCGGCGCTGGACTGGGCCTCGCGGCGCTGGAGCTCGGCCTCGTAGAGCCGGGCCTTCAGCATCTTCAGCGCCTCCGCCTTGTTCTTGTGCTGCGAGCGCTGGTTCTGACAGGCGACTATGATCCCGGAAGGCACGTGCGTGATCCTGACCGCGCTGTCGGTGGTGTTGACGTGCTGGCCGCCGGCGCCCGACGCGCGGTAGGTGTCGATCTTGAGGTCGCCTTCGTTGACCTCGATGTCGATATCGTCGTCGACCACCGGATAGACCCAGACGCTCGAGAAGCTGGTGTGCCGCCGGGCGTTCGAATCGTAGGGGCTGATCCGGACCAGGCGGTGAACGCCGCTTTCCGTCTTGGCGTAGCCATAGGCGTTCTCGCCCTTGATCATCAAGGTGGCGGACTTGATCCCGGCCTGCTCGCCCGAATGGTGGTCGACCAGCTCGACCTTGTAGCCGCGGCGCTCCGCCCAGCGGCTGTACATGCGCTGGAGCATCTCCGCCCAGTCCTGGCTCTCAGTGCCTCCGGCGCCGGCATTGACCTCGATATAGGTGTCGTTGGAATCGGCCTCTCCGGCGAGGAGGGCGGCGACCTTGTCGCGTTCGGACCGCTGGGCGAGCTCGGCCAGCGAGGCGACCGCGTCCGCCTCCATCGCCTGGTCGCCTTCGGCTTCCGCCATTTCCAGGAGCTCGACCGTATCGTCCAGTTCCTGCTGGATCGCCCGGGTCGCGCCGATCGCCTCCTCGAGCCGGCGCCGCTCGCGCATCACCTCCTGGGCGGCCTTGGGATCGTTCCACAAGGCCTGGTCCTCGACCTTGGCGTTGAGGTCGTCGAGCCGCTTCAGCGCCCGGTCCCAGTCGAGGAACCGGCGGAGCAGGTCGAGCGCCGACCTTATCTGGTCGACATGGGCTTGCGCCTCGGCGCGCATGGTTTTCCGTACCTTTCGTCGTCCCGGCGAAAGCCGGGACCTCGGGGAGACCCGCCGTGACTTCTTGTCCTGAGGTCCCGGCTTTCGCCGGGATGACGGTTCGGCCAATGACGGTTTTGGGCCGAACTAGTAGATTCCGCCCTGATTCTGCAAGAAATCACTGTCGCTGCGCTGTTGGGCCTGTGCCCGCGGGGCGCGCACCTTGCGCACCGCCTTCTCCGGCGGCCGATTGGCCATCTCGTCGCGTCGGATCGAGCGGCGAGGTTCGCTTTCCGGCTTGAAGGCCTCCCAGATCACCGCCGCCTTGGGATCGTCCGTCGGCCAGGCGCCGAACACCTTCTTGCCCGACCGCCGGTCGATCCTGACCATCCGGATCCCGGCCGGGGCACGGAACGGAAGGACGGGCATGTCCTTGAACGCGACTTGCGCGAACTGCTTGAAGATCGGCGCCGCCAGGGTGCCGCCCTGCGCGTAGCCGCCCATCGGCCGGGGGTGGTCGAAGCCCATATAGACTCCGGCGACGATCTCGGCGCTTCCGCCGATGAACCAGACGTTGGTCGGGCCGGACGTGGTTCCGGTCTTTCCGAACAGCGGCCGCTTCAGGTCGCGAAGCACCTGCGCGGTGCCGCGCTGGACGACGCCTTCGAGGATATGGACCATCTGGTAGGCGGTGAGCGGGTCGAGCAGCTGCTTGGTTCGAAGCGGCGGGCGGGGCATCGGCTTGCCGTCCCAGTCGCGCGCGTTGCAGCCGTCGCAGGGCCTGGTGTCGGCGCGGTAGATGACCTTGCCGTTGCGGTCCTGGACATAGTCGATGAGGGTGGGCTTCACCTGCCGGCCCTGGTTGGCGAGGATCGCGAAGGCGTTGGTCATCTTGAGGACGGTGGTGTCGCCGGCGCCCAGCGCGATGGCCAGGTAATTGGGATATTCGCCGACGCCCATGATCTTGGCGAGGCGGGTGACCTTGTCCATTCCGGTCTGGTTGGCGGCGCGCACCGTCATCAGGTTGCGCGACTGTTCGATCCCCCAGCGCATCGTCTGGGGCCCGGCATTTCCGCCCGAGAAGTTGCGGAAGCATTTGTTGCCGAGGCCGGCGCCCTGCCAGACGCAGAAGGCGCCGTCGACGATGATGGACGCCGGGGTCATTCCGTTGTCCAGAGCGGCCGAATAGACGATCGGCTTGAAGGTCGAGCCGGGCTGGCGCTGGGCCTGGACGGCGCGGTTGAAATCGTCGCCGCGAGCGTCGAATCCGCCCTGCATCGCGAGCACCCGGCCGGTCGCGACTTCCTCGACGACCATCCCGCCCTTGACCTCGGGAATGGACCGGAGCGACCAAACCCCGCCCTCGCGCTTCACCGCGATCACCATTCCCGGCCTCAGGAAGTTGAAGGCGGCGCCGCCGACGCCGCGCTTGGGCATGGCGGCTGCGTAGGAGGGAAGCTCGCCGGTCGAGCCGTCGGCGAATCCGATCGTCGCGCTCTGGGCCTCGCGCGAAAGGACCACCGCCGGCCGCCAATCCTCGTAGCCGACTCCGAAGGGCGCGCGGGCAAGCTGCCCGCGCCAGTCGCCGGAAACGTCGACCTTGAGGCCTGGATCCCGCCAGCCCTTGCCTCGGTCGTAGCGCATCAGCCCGTCGCGAAGGGCCATTTCCGCTGCCTTCTGCTTCGGCACGTCGAGCGAGGTGCGCACCCACAGGCCGCCCGTATAGACTCCGTTCGGCCCCTTTTCCGTCTGCTCGCCCCAGCGGACCATCAGCTGGCGCCGGACTTCCTCGACGAAATAGCCGCCGAAATTGCGGACGCTGGCGTTGGCGAAGCGGACGGCGCCGAGCGGTTCGGCCTGCGCGGCGACGCGCTGGGCGGCGCTGATCTTGCCGTTGCGCTCCATCTCGGCAAGCACCCAGTTGCGCCGGTCGAGCGCGCGCTGGGTTCGGCGGTCGGGGTCGTAATTGCTCGGCGCCTTGGGAAGGATTGCGAGATAGGCAGCCTCGTGGAGCTGGAGCTGCTCGACGTCCTTGTCGAAATAGGCCCGGGCCGCCGCCTGCACTCCGTAGGCGTTCCGGCCGAGGAAGATCTGGTTGAGGTACAAGGCCAGGATCTGCTGCTTGGTGAGCACGCTCTCGATCCGGCGGGCGAGGAAGGCTTCCTTGATCTTTCGGGTGACCGAATATTCGTCGCCGAGCAGGAGGTTCTTGGCGACCTGCTGGGTGATGGTCGAGCCGCCGCGGGCGCGGGCGCCGCTTCCGACCTTCGAGATATAGTCGCCGACCGCTCCCACCAGGCCCGGAAAGTCGATCCCGCCATGGGTGAAGAAGGTCTTGTCCTCGGCCGAGGTGAAGGCGTCGATGAGAGTCTGCGGGAATTCGTCGTAGGAGAGCTCCACCCGGCGCTCGCGGGCGAAGGTCTGCACCGGCTCGCCGTCGATCCCGCGAACGTTGGTGGGAAGCGGCGGCTGGTAGGTGAGAAGGGTCTCCGCCGAGGGCAGGTTGCGGGCGAACAGCAGCCAGAGAAGGAAGTAGAGGATGACCGGGATCGCCGCCAGGTAGGCGAGGATCCGCACCCAGCGTTTGCCCCAGGCGCGCCGGATGGCCCCGCCGGCACGGCCGCCGGCGTCGCGATACAGGGTGAGGCGGGTAGGGGCGGCTTCAGCGGACATTCGGCCAAGCTCTAGCCGATCATCGAAGCGCGGTGAAGCGCTCGCGAGCTTGACTTTTCCGATTTATCGTATATACAATAATTATGTGAAAATCGAATTCGATCCGGCCAAGCGCGAACGGACGTTGCGCAAGCGTAGACTCGATTTGGCGAAGGCCGACCGGATTTTCGATACGTTCGAAATGACAGAAGAAGATGAACGTCAGGATTATGGCGAAGATCGGTTTCTGACGCTTGGCCTGCTCGACGATATGATAGTCGTATGCGTTTGGACGCAGCGAGGTGACGCGCGGCGCATTATAAGCCTTAGGAAGGCGGACAAAGATGAGCGAGAAGTCTACAACCTCTATAGACCGTGACGATGACGATTATGATCCCGACGACGCTCCCCCATTCACCTGGGAGATGGCCGAGCGCGCGCAGCACTCCATAGGGGGCGAGGTCATCCGAGAGGCGAACCCTCCCTTCGGTACCCGCCGGGGACGTCCTCCGAAGCCGGAAGCGGAACGCAAGGAGATGGTGTCGATCCGGCTATCGCGAGAGGTCATCGATTGGCTGCGGGCAAGCGGGCCGGGTTGGCAGACCCGGATCGAGGATTTGCTCCGGCGCGAAATGGGTATTGCGGCAGAATAATTGGCTTACCGCCCAGCCACCCGCACCAGCCGCCGCGCGAAATGGGTCTCGATCGCGCTCTTCATCCCCTGCGCGATCTGCCGCCGGCCCTCCGGCGAGGCGATGTAGGCGGTGTCGGTCGGGTTGGTGAGGTAGCCGGTCTCGAACAGGATCGAGGGCACGTCGGGGGCCTTCAGGACCGCCAGCGAGGCGAAGCGGTGATATTCGGGGCGGAAGGGGAAATAGGCGGACGCCTCGCGCTTCAGCAAAGCCGCGAATTGTGCGGAAACGGTCATGCTCTCCCGCTGCGCGAGATCGATCAGGATCCGGTCGACTCCCGTCTCGCCGCTCAGGGAGGCTCCGGCGATCCGGTCGGACTGGTTCTGCTGCTCGGCGAGCAGCGCCGCCTCCCGGTCCGAAGCGACTTCCGAGAGGGTGTAGATGGTTGCGCCTCGGGCGCCGTCGTTGGAGGGCGCTGCATCGGCGTGGATCGAGACGAACAACGAGGCGCGCATCTTGCGGGCGATCTCGTAGCGGTCCCTGAGGACGAGATAGCGGTCGTCCTCGCGGGTCATCGCGACCCGCACCCGGCCCGAGGCGGCGAGAGCGTCGCGGATCGCGGCGGCGATTGCGAGGGTGACGTCTTTCTCACGGCGCGCCCCGAACGGTGAGAGTGCGCCGGGATCGTGGCCGCCATGGCCCGCGTCGAGCACGACCAGCGGGCGGGAGGGATCGCCGACGATCCGCGGCAGGCCGGGCGCCGGATCGCTTCGATCCGCCGGTGCGATCGCCACCCCCTCCTCGCCCTGGGCGGCCGGACCCGAGGGAATCGCCGCCGTGACGAGCGCGATCAGCAAAGCGAGCAGGACTTCCATCGCCGGCCACTATCCGGGCGCCCGCCCGGCTTGGCAAGCGGCCGCGGGCGGACATCGACCGCAAGCCGCGGAGTGCGGCCCGGCAGGCCGCCGGCTATGCGAGGCCATGAAGTTGAGCGATCTCGACTGGCAAATGGTGGGCGCGGCGCTCGACGAGCAAGGCTGGGCGGTCATCCCGCGGCTGCTCGACAAGCAGGCTTGCCTCGACTCCGCCGCCCTGTGGCGGGACGAAAGCCGTTTCCGAAGCCGGATCGTCATGGCCCGCCACGGTTTCGGCCGCGGCGAATATCGCTACTTCGACTATGAGCTGCCGGGACCGGTCGCCCGTCTTCGATCGGAGCTTTACCCGCGCCTCGCCGAAATCGCCAACCGGTGGCAGCAGGCGCTGGGCCGGGCGGATCGCTTCCCGCCGGCTCATGGCGACTATCTCGGCCGCTGCCGCTCCGCGGGCCAGGTCCGGCCGACTCCGCTTCTGCTCCGCTACGGCCCGGGTGACTATAATTGCCTGCACCAGGACCTTTACGGCGCCGAGGCCTTTCCGCTCCAGGCGGCGATCCTGCTTTCGCGCCCGGGGGACGATTTCGCCGGCGGCGAGTTCATGCTTTGCGAGCAGCGTCCGCGCCGCCAGTCGCGGGCGACGGTGGCGCCTCTGGAGCAGGGCGACGCGGTGATATTCGCGGTGAGCGAGCGGCCGGTGCAGGGAGGCCGGGGCTTCTACCGCACCCGGATGAAGCACGGAGTGAGTACGATCCGCTCCGGTGAGCGCTTCACGCTGGGAATCATCTTCCACGACGCGGCGTGATTGCCTGCCCACCGCTTCGCGGCAGGGAGGCAGCTACACCGTCAAAGCCAAAAACGGCACCGGGGCGCTCGGCCTCAGCACGATCGGGCGGCCGCAATCGGCCTGGAACAGCTCGCCGTCGAGAAGGACGTTGGAATGGTCGCCCTCGATCCTGATCTCGTCGCCGCGCTCGAGATGGACTCCGCTCATCCGCTTGCGGCCGAGCCGCCCGCGCACCGCCGCGAAGAAGGCCCCGAGAAGGGCGCCGAGGTTTCGGTCGATGACCAGCATCTGCATCGCCCCGGTTCGGGCCCCCGCTCCGGGCATGCTGCCCTTGAACAGCAGGCGCTGGAGGGTCGTCACCATCAGGAAGGCGAACTTGCCGTTCAGCTCTCCGCCCTTCATCCCCGACACCCGAAGGGTCGCCGGCGGCGGCGGAAGGAAGCTCGCCCGGCGGCCCAGCACCACCCCGAGCAGTCCGAGCACCAGCGCAAGCGCATGGGCGAGCCAGTTTGGAAGGCCGAGCGGGTAGAGCCTGTTGCGGCAATAGAGCATCGTGTCCGCGAGATAGGCGCCGCCCAGGAACATTCCGAGCACGGGCTTGCCGTGCCCGGCGCCCCCCGAAAGCGTGATCAGCTCGCGCCGGACGATGTGCGGCGCCAGATCCGTCCGGGCGATCGCGAGCACCCGCTCGAGCGTCTCGAGCGCGTCGGCTCCGGCGCCGAGATCGTAGGCGATGAGGTTGGTCTTGCCGTTGGGCAGGACCGCCACCGGCGGCGGATTGTCGCCGAAATGGCCGCCGTTGTAGATTTCGGTCAGCGCCGCCTGGACCGTCCCGTCGCCGCCGTTGATCACGAGCACCCGGGGCTCGACCAGGGCGATCGTCCTCAATGCCGTCGCGATCTGGTCGACCTCCTCCACTTCGTAGTGGAAGATGTCCTTATGGTCGGCGCAAAAGCTCCGGACCGCCGGAAGCAGCGCCCTGTTTCCGGTCGAGCGCGGGTTGGAGAGGAGCGCGACCCGGGCCATTGCTACCGGCCGATCGGTGCGATTGAGAGGCCGCTGCGATAGTTGAGGACCACCGGGACCGTCCTGATTCCGCGGCCCACCGCCACCGACACGGCGCGGGCAGAGGGCTTCAGCTTGAGAAGCGACAGCTTCGGGTTGTTGGAGAAGCCGCCGCCGTCGTTCCAGTTGGTCTTGCCGTTGGCGTCGGCGTCGTGGCGGACGGCGATGGCGTAGGTCCCCGCGCTCGGCACGGCGACGCAGACGTTCATCGCGCCGGCGCGGGTGACCGGGAGGTCGATCCGCCTCATCTTCTTCCCCCGCTCGAGGAAGTCCCGGGGATTTCCCCCGTAGAGCTGGATCCGAAGCTTCCCGACCCGGTTCTTGAAGCCGTTGACGCTGACCAGCAATGCCGGCCGGTTCGCGCCGGGGCTGCAGGCGGCGGCGTCCGGCCCGAGCGCCGCCTGCGCCGGGGCGCCGCCGGCGGCCAGCGCGGCCGCGAGGGCGGCTGTGGAAAGAAACAGTCTCGACATCGCCGCTAGAACTCCCGGGCGCTTGCGCTCCGCCGAAAGCGGCGTGGCGCGTGAATGATGGGCCCCTTGGCTTCCCAATCGCCCAGGCTTGCGGCCAAATTATGGTCATTGCGGGTCTAAATGCGTTTCCTAGCCCATTGAATCGTCTCGATTGTGGCGGTTTGAGGCGGGTTGCCCGTCATCCCGGCGAAAGCCGGGACCCCAGGACGAGAGCTCTCGGCGGGTCTCCCCGAGGTCCCGGCTTTCGCCGGGACGACGGCTGCGGGGAATCGCTTCTATACAGCGGCGACTAATCCATGTTAGCCTCGGCTCGGATCCCGAGTCACGCCGTGGTCCACGGCGCTTCGGCCGCCTTCGCGGCCGGAGCGTCTCTTTTGTGGTCCTGAAGGGGGAATCTGATGAAAATGATCGTCAAGGGCGCTATGGTCGCCGGTCTGATGGCGCTTGGCGCCTGCAACAGCTCGGGGTCCGAGAAAGCGGCCGACAATATCGAGGCCGTCGCCGACAACCAGGCCGACGCGCTCGAGAATCAGGCCGATGCGGTCGAGGCGACGGCCGAGAACAAGGCCGACGCGCTCGAGAACAAGGCCGACGCGATCGAGGAGAAGGCCGAGAACAAGGCCGACGCCATCGAGGCGAACGGCCAGTAAGCCGTCCAGGGGCCGGCGGCGCCGGCCCCTGCACTCCATTTCTTCATTTGCCGGCCGCGCCGAAGCTCGGCGTCGGTGCGGCCCCCCTCGCCGAGGGGCTGTGCAGGGGCGCTTCGAGCGAACCGCCGTCATTGCGAGCGAAGCGAAGCGAAGCAAGCTCGCGAGGCGTCGTCAGAATGACCCCTTGACTCCGTACCACGGTACGGACCCTATATGAAATCCGGCAAGTTCACGTGAGACGTGAGATGTCGGAAACAAAGCCCCTCCCCTTCAGGGGAGGGGTTGGGGTGGGGAATGTGGGGGAGAATGTTCGCTGACGCCGGTGAGGCGAGCGGACAACCCCCACCCCAACCCCTCCCCTGCAGGGGAGGGGCTAGCACTCGGCGACTTATGCAAAGGTCCCCCTCCCCCGGGAAACCGGGGGAGGATTAAGAGCCGCTCCCGCCGATGTGGACCTTTGACCGGGTTGTGCACGATGCGGGGCGGCGTCTACTGCGATTTCAGTAAGTTGCAGGAGCAGTGGGGGATGGGGGAGCTTTCGAGCGGCGTGCCTGACGGGGCCGGAGGCGACCGGGTAAGCGAGTTGCAGGAGCAGCTAGCCTTCTCTCAACTGGTGATGGAGCATGCGGCGGACGCAATCTTCCTGCTGAACGACGAGGGCCGGACGGTCTACGCCAATCCGGCCGCGGAGCGGATGTTCGGCTACGCAAGGAGCGAGTTCGAAGGTCGCAAGCTTCACGAAGTCATCCATGACCGGCACCCCGACGGCAGTCCCTATCCCATGGAGGATTGCCCGCTGGGGCGGGTCTTCTTCAGCGGCCGGAGCCTTTATTCCCACGAGGACACCTTCTTCCACAAGGACGGACGGCCCATCCCGGTGGCCTGCTCCAACGCGCCGGTCACGCGCGACGGCGCGGTTGACGGCGGGGTGCTGATCGTCCGCGACACATCCGATGCCCGGCGGGCGCAGCAGGCCCTGGCGGAGAGCGAGGCCCGATTCCGCAACATGGCGGACAGCGCTCCGGTGATGATGTGGGTCACCGACTCCGGCGGCCATTGCACCTATCTCAACCGGCGCTGGTACGAGTTCACCGGGCAGAGCCCGGGGCAGGGCGAGGGCCTGGGCTGGCTCGACTCCGTCCACCCCGAGGACCGGGGAGTCGCCGAGGAGGCTTTCCTCGCGGCCAATGCCGAACGGCGCGACTACCGCGTCGACTTCCGGCTTCGCCGGGCCGACGGCACATACCGCTGGACCATCGACGCCGCCGCCGCCCGCTTCGACGAGGCCGGGAATTATCTCGGCTATGTCGGGTCGGTCATCGACATCGAGGAGCGGCGGGAAGCCGAGGACCGGCTGGCGCTGAGCGAAGAGCAGCTTCGGCTTGCGACCGAGTCCGCCGAGATCGGCCTCTGGGACGTCGACGCCCGGACCGACGCCATGTTCTGGCCGCCGCGGGTGAAGGCGATGTTCGGGCTCTCGCCGGAGGTGCCGGTGACTTTGGCCGATTTCCCAAGGGGATTGCATCCCGACGACCGGGCGGCGGTCGCCGAGGCGTTCGAGGCCGCGCGCGATCCCGCCCGGCGCGCGCTCTACGACGTCGAATACCGAACCGTCGGAAGGGAGGACGGCCTGATCCGCTGGGTGGCCGCGAAAGGGCGGGGCCTGTTCACTCCGGAGGGCGTGTGCACGCGGGTCATCGGAACCGCGATCGACATCACCGCCCGCAAGGCGGACGAGGTCAGGCTTCGCGACCTCAACCAGCAGCTCGAGCAACGGGTGGTCGAGCGGACCGCCGAGCGCAACCGGATCTGGGAGATGAGCCACGATCTGTTCGCGATCATGGGCTTCGACGGCTTTCTCAAGGCGATCAACCCCGCCTGGGAGGCGACCCTGGGCTTCGACGAGGCGGCCCTCCTGGCAATGGACTTTCCCAGGCAGGTCCATCCCGACGACCATGAGAATGTCGGGGCGGTGATGGAGAAGCTGGCGAGGGGCGAGACGGTTCGGGGCTTCGAGGACAGGCTTCGTCACGCCGACGGATCCTGGCGCTGGATTTCCTGGACCCTGGTTCCGCAAGGAGGCGTCTTCTACGCCGTCGGCCGCGACGTCACCGCCGAGCGCGAGGCGGCGGCCGAGCTCGAGCGGGCGCAGGAGGCGCTCAGGCAGAGCCAGAAGATGGAGGCGATGGGCCAGCTCACCGGCGGGGTGGCGCACGATTTCAACAATCTGCTCACCCCGATCGTCGGGAGCCTCGACATGCTTCAGCGCAAGGGCCTGGGCGGCCCGCGCGAGCAGAGGCTGATCGACGGGGCGATGCAGTCGGCGGACCGCGCCAAGACCCTCGTCCAGCGGCTTCTCGCCTTCGCCAGGCGGCAGCCTTTGCAGCCGAGCGCGGTCGACGTTGCGAAGCTGGTGGCCGGGATGGCGGACCTGATCGCGAGCACGTCCGGGCCTCAGATCCATGTCGTGGTGGACGCCGCGGACGGACTTCCGCCGGCCAAGGCCGATCCCAACCAGCTCGAAATGGCGCTCCTCAACCTGGGGGTGAACGCGCGCGACGCAATGCCCGAAGGCGGAACCTTGCGGATCACCGCGGGCGTCGACCCGGTCGGGCCGGGCCACCGCTCCGGCCTTCGGCCAGGCTCCTATGTGCGGCTGTCGGTGGCGGACACCGGAGTGGGAATGGACGAGGCGACGTTGAAGCGCGCGGTCGAGCCCTTCTTCTCCACCAAGGGGGTCGGCAAGGGCACCGGCCTTGGATTGTCGATGGTGCACGGGCTCGCGTCCCAGCTCGGCGGCGCGCTGAACGTCGAGAGCCGGCTGGGCGTCGGGACGAACATCGAATTGTGGCTTCCGGCCAGCGACGCCCCGGTGGACGAGGCGGCGGCCGCCGCTCCTGCATCCTCGGCTCCGGCGAGGTCGGGAACCGCCTTGCTGGTCGACGACGAGGAGCTGGTCCGCGAGAGCACCGCCGACATGCTCGAGGATCTGGGCTACGAGGTGGCCCAGGCCGCCTCGGCGGAAGAGGCGCTTCGGCTGATCCGCGGCGGCCTGCGCCCCGACGTCGTCATGACCGACCATCTCATGCCCGGAATGAACGGCACCGAGCTCGCCAACGTCATCGTCGCCGATCTGCCGGGAACCCCTGTTCTGATCGTTTCGGGCTATGCCGAGGCCGAGGGGATCGCGCCCCACTACCCGAGGCTGGTCAAGCCCTTCCGCAATTCCGACCTGGCGGCAAGCCTGGCCGAGCTGGCTCCGCTCGGGGCGGAGCGGCGCTGAGGCGCCTACGGTCCGAACATGGACGCCGGGTCGAACCCTGCATGGCGACGGCTCTCCCCGTCGTTCCGGGGAAGGCCGAGATCCATGAACACGACCGCGCGAGAATTCGCCGGTCGGTGTTCATGGATGCCGGATCAAGTCCGGCATGACGATAGTGCTCGAGCGAGCTTGCCACCCGGTCCCTCCGCGCTCCAAAGCGGCGCCGATGGCTTCGACCCCACCCACCGATGCACCGGAGAACGTCACCCGCGGCGAAGTCGCCCGCGGGGCGGGCCTCGCCGGCCTGTCCCGCGCCACCGCCCTGATCGACGCCGTCGCCCAGCCGCTCTACATCGGCCTCTACGGACTTCCCGCCTACGGCCTCTACGTCGCGCTCTGGGCGTCGATCAACTTCGTCGAGAATCTCGTCGACCTCTCGCTGACCGCCGCCCTCCAGCGGATCGTCCCGACCGAGGACGACGAGACCGCCCACGGAGCGGTCAAGGCCGCCTTGCTCCTCACCGTCTTGCCCGCCGCCCTGATCGCCCTCCTCGTCACCTTGAACGCCCACTGGGTCGCGGGCTTCTTCTCCGCCGCCGCCGAGGACAAGGCCGGCCTCCCGACCGCAATCGCCCTGTTCGCCTGGGGCCTGCCCTTGTGGACCTTCATCGAGATCGCGACCTCCGCCGCCCGGGCCCGCCGCGCCTTCGGGCCCGAGATCCGCCTGCGCCTGTTCTGGGAGCAGATCGCCCGCATCCTCTTCGCCTTGGGCTTCTTCGCGCTCGGCTCGGGAAGCGCGGGCCTGGTCCTCGCCCACCTGTCCTCGCTGACCCTCACCGCCTTGCTCTGCGTCCCCCTTCTCGGCCGCTATTACGACCTCAGGCTGCTCGTCCGGGCCCCGATCCCCAAGGCCGACGTCCGCCTCCTTCTCGCCACCGGCTTCGCCCTGCTCCCGGCCAACGCCGCCCGCCGCTTCCTCATCGACGCGCCGGCAATCATCCTCAACGTCCTCCTCCCCGGAGCCCGCGGCGCCGCCGCCTCCGGCCTGTTCGAGATCGCCCGAAAGATCGCGACCCTCCCGCTCGCCGTCCGCCAGGCCTTCCAATACGTCATGGCCCCGGTCGCGGCCCACCAGGCCCGGGCCGACCGCTCCGAGATCGCACCGCTCTACCGCTTCGCCAGCCGGGTCTCGACCGCGCTCGTCGTCCCGCTCGCCGGCCTCCTCGCCTTCACCGGCCGCGACATACTCTCGGTCTTCCGGCCCGAGGTCATGGCCGCCTTGCCGATCCTCTACATCCTCGTCGCCGCCCGGGCCGCCGAGGCGATCGTCGGCCCCGCCACCCCGATCGTCGAGATGACCGGCCACCGCCTCCTCCCCCTCGTCAACAGCCTCGTGGGAGTCGCCGTCTGGGCCGTCCTCAGCCTCCTCCTCGTTCCCCGCTTCGGAGCCTCCGGAATGGCCGTCGCGGTCGGAGCCGCCACCGTCGCGATCGCCTACGCCGCCACCCTCGAGCTCAAGCTCACCGAGGGAATGAGCCCCTTCGACGGCAAGCTCTTCCGGGGCCTGACGGTCGCGCTCATCGGGGTCGCCCTCATGGCCATCGCCGCCCACTGGACCAGGGGCCCGGCCCGCTTCGCCTCGGTCCTCTCCCTGTGGGCCCTGGCGAGCTGGTGCGCCCTCCGCTTCGGCCTCGTCCGAGGCGACCGCGAGGCCCTGGGCGGCCTCGCGCGCACCCTGAGGCTGGTGCCGCGGGCGAAGTGAGGGGTTGGGGATTGGGGATTGGGGATTGGGGATTGGGGATTTGGGATTTGGAATTCGTCAACCCCCAACCCCCAACCCCAAAGCCCTAAAACCGCCGCATTGCCAATCCAGGGATCGCCCCCATATTGGCGAGCCGCGCGTTAACCCGCCGGCCCAGTCGCAACCGAGGAAGACGAGACGTGAAGCCCGCTTTGACGATCCGCCCGAGCTTCTGGAGGCGCGAGCACCATCTCGACAAGATGACGTTCCGCGAGCTCGTCATCGCCTATTTCCAATACCCCGCGATCATCGCCTATCTCGCTTTGTCGGTCGCAGCGATCGCCTTCTACGCCGCCCGCCCCGCACCGCTCGCCCCCACCCTGATCGCGGTCGGAGTCGCCACCTTCATCTACCCCTTCGTCTGGTACCTCCTCCACCGCTTCGTCCTGCACAGCAAGTGGATGTGGAAGAGCCGCCTTCTCAGCCCGACCTGGAAGCGGATCCACTACGACCACCACCAGGACCCGAACCACCTCGAGGTCCTGTTCGGAGCCCTCCACACCACGCTCCCCACCATCGCCGCCGCGACCCTCCCGATCGGCTACGCGATCGGAAGCCCCTGGGGCCAGGAGGCCGCCTGGGGCGCCGCCGCCGCCGCCTTCGCGACCGGCCTCGTCACCACCTGCTTCTATGAGTTCGTCCACTGCATCCAGCACCTCGCCTACAAGCCCAAGCGCAAGTGGCTCGCGGAAATGAAGAAGCGCCACATGGCCCACCATTTCCACGACGAGAACGGCAATTACGGGATCACCAGCTTCCTGTGGGACAAGCTGTTCGGCACCTTCTACGACCGCCCGGAGCGGCCCGAGAAGAGCCCGACGGTGTTCAACCTCGGCTACACCGAGGAGGTCGCCAAGCTCTACCCGCACGTCGCGGAGCTGAGCGGAGGCGTCGCGAAGGGGCATCCGCGGGAGCGGATCAAGGGCTGACGGGCGGGGGCGGAATTGTCAGCCCTCGACCTTGCCTGCGGAGCCGAACCTAGAATTTCCGCAGAGCATCGCCCCCGTCGAATTCGAACCGCAATGTGGGGACATG
>DASVSX010000002.1:0-81479 GCA_036387875.1 Allosphingosinicella sp.
ACGGTCGGAGCCCCCGGCCCCTATGTGCGCGCCGCACCTTGAAGGCGCGCAGTGGCGATCGTAGCTCAGTTGGTTAGAGCACCGGTTTGTGGTACCGGGGGTCGCGGGTTCAAGCCCCGTCGATCGCCCCACCGCGCCTGAACAGATCAGGACATTTCAATGCAAGCCCCGTGGGATTATCCCGACTTCGACGATCACGAGATCGTCCACTTCGTCACGGACAGCGCCAGCGGCCTGTGCGCCGTCATCGCCGTCCACTCGACTTATCTCGGCCCCGCCGGCGGCGGCGTTCGCTTCTGGCATTATGCCGAGCCGGGCGACGCCGTTCGCGACGCCTTGCGTCTTTCGCGCGGGATGAGCTTCAAGAACGCCATGGCCGGCCTCCCGCTCGGCGGCGGCAAGGCGGTGATCCTGGCCGATGAGAGCCGCTCCAAGACGCCCGAGATGCTCGCCGCCTACGGCCGCGCGGTCGAGAGCCTGGGGGGGCGCTACGTGACGGCAGAGGATGTTGGGATGAGCGTCGCCGACATGGTCGCACTGTCCAAGCAGACGAGCCACGTCGCCGGCCTGCCGGTGGCGGAGGGCAGCGTCGGGGGCGATCCCGGGCCCCACACCAGCTACGGCGTCTTCCTCGGCGTAAAGGCCGCCGTGAAGCGCGCGCTCGGCAAGGACAGCCTGGCCGGCGTGCACATCGCCCTCCAGGGTGCGGGCAGCGTCGCCTCCGGCCTCGCCCGCCGAGCGGCGGCAGAAGGGGCCCGGATCACTCTCACCGACATCGACCGGGGCCGGGCCGAAGCGCTTGCGGCGGAAGTCGGCGGGGAAGCGGTCGCTCCGGAGGCGATCATGACGATCGAGGCCGATGTGCTCAGCCCCAACGCGCTCGGGGCGATCCTCACCGGGGAATCGATCGCCGCGCTCAAGGTGCCGGTCGTCGCCGGCGGCGCCAACAACCAGCTCGCCACCCCCGAGGACGGCCAGCTCATCCACCAGCGCGGGATTCTCTACGCTCCCGACTATGTCATCAACGCGGGCGGGATCATCAACGTTTCGACCGAATATCTGAAGGACGGCGATCAGGAGACGGTCCAAGGCCGGATCGAGCAGATCCCGATCCGGCTCGAGCAGATCTGGATCGAAAGCTCCGCCACCGGCCGGAACCCGGCCGAGGTCGCCGACTCCATGGCGATGCGCCTGATCGGACGCTGATCGTCGCCCCAGCGAAGGCTGGGGCCCGGCGGGCGAATACGAAGGCGTCTTCGCTCCCTGGGCCTAATACAGGGACAGTATACATTTTTTTCGGGCCGCTTCGGTCGCCGCGTCGCAGTCAAAAATTATACTGTCCCTGTTTTCAGAGCGCCGCCGGCTCCCGCGCCGCTTCGCGGCCCAGCCTGTGCTCGCGGTACAAGGTGTAGAGCCCGCTGGCGATGACGATCGCCGCGCCGAGCCAGGTGGTTGAAGCGGGCCGGTCGGCGAAGATCAGCCAGCCGAGCAGAACCGCCCACAGCAACTGGCTGTAGTCGAAGGGCACCACCGTCGACACTGGCGCGTAGCGCAAGGAGGCGGTGAGGCAGATCTGGCTGAAGCCGCCGACTGCTCCTAGCGCCACCAGCAGGAGCCAAGTGGCGCCGTCATGCGCCTTCGCGACCAAGGGCATCAGGCAACCGGTCGCGGCCATGGACAGGAGGCTGAACCACAACACCGTGGTCTGGGTCCCTTCGGTCTTTCCCACCTGGCGGATCGTGATGGTGACGATCCCGGCGCCGAAGGCGGCCAAGCCGGCAAGGGCGAGCCCGAGCGGTGGCAAGTCGCGTCCCTCGGGCCGCATCACCACGAGCACTCCGACGAACCCGAGGATGACCGCTGTCCAGCGGTGCCGTCCGACCGACTCGCCAAGCAGCAATGCGGACAGTGCCACGGAGAAGAGCGGCGCCGCGAATCCGATCGTCGCCGATTCCGCCAGCGGCAACCAGGCAAGGGCGCTGAAGCTGAGAAGCAGGGTCGTCAGCCCGGCAGCGGCCCGCCACGCATGGGCGAGCGGCCGCCGGGTCCGCCAGGCGCCGAAATTCCGGCTCGCGGCGATCCACAAAAGGAGGGGCGGAAGCCCGAATGCGAAGCGGTAGAAGGCCAGCTCGACGGTGCCGGCCCCGGCCTCGTGGCCGAGCTTCACGAGCATCGCCATGAAGGCGAAGCAGGTGGCCGCCGCCACCCGCAGGCCGATGCCGGCAAGGCGGTTCTGCTGGGGACGGTCGGAGGACATGGACTCGTCATTGCGAGGAGCGGAGCGACGAAGCAATCCAGAGTGACTCCAAGGCCGCACTGGATTGCTTCGCTTCACTCGCAATGACGGGCCGCCCGCGCTACATACGCGCCGGGCAAATGCATATTCTCGCGAATCCGACACGCTTCCTGCGGCTGGCGCGGCCGCTTACCGCCTGGCTCGGCTGGAGCGGAGCCTTGCTCATCGCGGCCGGCCTCGGAATCGGTCTGTTCGCGGCGCCGCCCGATTACCTTCAGGGCGACACGGTCCGAATCATGTACGTCCACGTACCCGCCGCGTGGCTGGGCATGGCCGGCTGGGCCGGGATCGCCGCCGCGAGCCTGATGCAGATCGTCTGGCGCCATCCGCTCGCGGGGGTCGCCGCCCGGGCGCTCGCCCTTCCCGGCGCGGTCTTCGCGTTCATCTGCCTCGCCACCGGATCGCTGTGGGGACGGCCGGCCTGGGGCACCTGGTGGGAATGGGACGGGCGGATGACTTCGATGCTCGTCCTCCTCTTTCTCTATATCGGGTTCATCGCTCTTGCCGATGCCGAACGCGAGCGGGGCGCGGAGGGGCGCCTCGCCGCGATCTTCGGCCTGGTCGGGGCGATCAACCTGCCGGTCATCCATTATTCGGTCCTGTGGTGGCGGACCCTTCATCAGGGGCAGAGCGTAGGCCTTACGCGCTCGAGCATCGATTCGTCCATGCTGTGGCCCCTGTTCATCTCGGCCGCCGGTTTTTCCCTATTGTTCGGAGCGATCGTGCTGATGCGGATCCGGGCCGCCCTGGCCAGGCAAAAGGTCGAGGCTCGGCTTCGGAGGATGGCGGCATGAGCCATTGGCCCTTCATCCTCGGCGCCTATGCGGTCGCCCTCGCCGGCACTCTCGGCCTCACCGGTGCGAGCTTCGCCGCCATGCGCCGGGCCGAGCGCTCCGTCGACGCCTTGAAGGACGAGCGGTGAAGGCGAAGAACCAGCGTCTGGTCCTGCTCGCCGTCGCCGTCGCCGCAATGCTCGGAGCGGTGCTTCTCGCCATGTCGGCGCTCAAGGACCAGGCGGCCTATTTCTATTCGCCCGGCGACGTGGCGCGGGAGGGGCCGCCGGCCGGCCGTGCCGTCCGGATCGGCGGAATGGTCGCGGCCCGCTCGCTCAGGCGCGCGCCCGACGGGGTCACGATCCACTTCACGGTGAAGGATGAGACCCCGCATACGATTCCCGTCCGGTTCACCGGCATCGTGCCCGACCTGTTCAAGGAGAATAGCGGGGTCGTCGCCGAGGGCCGTTTCCAGCCGGGGGGTCTGTTCGTCGCCGACAACATCCTCGCCAAGCATGACGAAAACTACATGCCGCCCCGGCTCGACCGGAAAAAGGGCGAGCATAAGAGCGAGAGCCTGAAATGATCGCCGAAGCCGGCCTGGCCGCCCTGTGGCTGGCGGCGGCTTTGTCGCTGCTGCAGCTAGGTTTCGGAATTGCGGCTCTCAAGTCCTCCCCGGCATTTGCCGGGGAGGGGGAACATGCGAAGCATGGTGGAGGGGTTCTTTCCGACTCCGTAGAGCCCCTCCACCGCGCTCCGCGCGGTCCCCCTCCCCGAGAAATCTCGGGGAGGAATTTTGCCTCCGCCATCCGCCCGATCGCGGTCGTCCAGGCCGCCCTCGTCGGCTTCGCCTTCCTCGCCCTCATCCAGCTCTTCCTTCGGACCGACCTCTCGGTGAAGCTGGTCGCCGCGAACAGCCATTCCCTGAAGCCCTGGCTGTACAAATTCGCCGGCGCGTGGGGCAATCACGAAGGCTCGATGCTTCTGTGGGTAACGGTTCTCGCGCTTGCCGGCGCCGCGGTCGCCTTGCTCGAGCGGCGGCTCCCCGAGCGGACCGCTATCGCCACCCTCGCGGCCCAGGCAGCGATCGGGCTCGGCTTCTACGCCTTCCTGCTCTTCTCCTCGAACCCGTTCGAGCGCCTTTTTCCGGTGCCGGTCGAGGGCAACGGCCTCAACCCCTTGCTCCAGGATCCCGGCCTCGCCTTCCATCCGCCGACGCTCTATTTCGGCTATGTCGGGATCTCGATCGCCTTCTCCTTCGCGGTCGGAGCCCTCGTGACCCGAGACGTTGGGCCGGCTTTCGCCCGGGCGATGCGGCCGTGGGTGCTAGGCGCCTGGATATTCCTCACGCTCGGGATCACCGCCGGCTCCTATTGGGCCTATTACGAGCTGGGCTGGGGCGGATGGTGGTTCTGGGATCCGGTCGAGAACGCCTCGCTCATGCCCTGGCTCGCGGCGACCGCGCTGCTTCACTCGGTCACAGTGCTGGCGACCCGCGACGGCCTCCGGGCCTGGACGGTGATGCTCGCGGTCGTCGCCTTCTCGATGTCGATGGTGGGGACCTTCCTCGTCCGCTCGGGTATCCTCACCAGCGTCCACAGCTTCGCGGTCGATCCCCGGCGCGGGACCTTCATCCTCATCCTTCTGGCTCTCTACATCGGCGGAGCGCTGACCCTGTTCGGCCTCCGGGTGGGCACGGTGAAGGAAGGCTCGACCTTCGAGCCGGTCAGCCGCGAGGGCGCCCTGGTCGTCAACAACCTGCTCCTGTGCGTCATCCTGGCGCTCGTGCTCATGGGCACCCTCTACCCGCTCGCCACGGAGGCGCTGGGGGTCAAGGTCTCGATCGGCGCTCCCTATTTCAACCTCGTGGCGGGCCCGTTCGCACTGCTTCTGGTGATCGTCATGGCGCTGGGCCCACTGATGCGCTGGCGGCGCGACCGGCTTCGCGAGGTCGCGCGTCGGACCGCCTTGCCCATCCTCCTCACGGCTGCGGCGCTCCTGCTCCTCGTCCTGCTCGCCCCCGGAATGCGAATCCTGCCTCTCCTCGGGCTGGTGCTGGCCCTGGGCGTGGGAGCCGCCAGCGTCGCGCCTTTATGGAAGCGCAACCTGCTCAGGACCCCGCTCTTCACCTGGGGAATGGTGATCTCCCATTTCGGAATCGCCGTGGCCTTGGCCGGGATGGCCAGCGAGAGCGCCTTTACGAAGGAGACTTTGGTCGCGGCCCGGGTCGGCGACCAGGTTTCGGTCGGGCCCTTCGACCTGCGCTTCGACTCCGTCGCTCCGGTGGCCGGTCCCAACTGGACGGCGGTCGAGGCGAAGCTGACCGTCCGGCGCGGCAGCTTCTCTCCCTTCGTCCTTCGGCCGCAGGCCCGGATGTTCAGCACTCCGCCGACCGAGACCAGCGAAGCGGCGATCGCCACCCGGCTCGACGGGCAGCTCTACACCGTGATCGGCAAGCCCGACGGCCGCGGCCGCTGGCAGCTGCGCCTGTGGTGGAAGCCGTTCGTGAGCCTGATCTGGCTCGGCGGAGCACTGGTCGCCCTGGGTGGCCTCCTTGCCCTGGTCGGCCGGGTGCTCCGCGAGCGCCGCTCAGCCCGTCATGAGGCCTTTGCGTGAAGCGTCTGATCCTCTGGCTTCCGCTGGCGGTGTTCGTCGCCTTCCTGGTCACCGTCGCGATCGGCCTTCGAAAGCCGGCGGACACCGAGATCCGCTCGGCCATGATCGGCAAGGCGATGCCCGATTTCGCGCTCCAGCCGGCGGTCGCGGGCCACCCGCCGCTTGCCGCGGCCAACCTGCGCGCGGGCAAGCCGCGTCTCGTCAACGTCTTCGCCAGCTGGTGCGTGCCCTGCAAGGCCGAGGCGCCCCAATTGATGGCGCTCAAGCAGCGTGGGGTGCCGATCGACGGGGTCGCGATCCGCGACCGGAGCGAGGACGTCGCCCGCTTCCTCGCCGAATCGGGTGACCCTTTCGATCGGATCGGCGCCGACCCGGCGAGCCGCGTCCAGTTCGCCCTGGGCTCCTCCGGTGTTCCGGAGACCTTCGTCGTCGACGGCAAGGGCGTGATCCGCCACCAGCATATCGGCGACATACGGCCGGAGAATGTGCCGGAGATAATCGCGGCCTGGGAGGCGGCGCGATGAGCCTTCTCCGTCATTCCTGCGAAAGCCGGTATCCCGCTTCTTTTTTCTCCTCCGCCCCAAAGAAGCGGAATTCCCGCTTTCGCGGGAATGACGTCCTCTATGCCTTGCTCCTTTTCACCTCCACCCCCGCCTTCGGCCAATCCGCGCTTCCGCCGTCTCGCTATGCCTACACTCAGCTCCCCGACCCGATCCAGGAGGCCGAGGCCAAGGCTTTGATGGAGACCCTGCGCTGCCTGGTCTGCCAGGGCCAGTCGATCGCGGACAGCGACGCAGACATGGCCGGCGACATGCGCGCACTGGTCCGCGAGCGGATCGCGGCGGGCGAGGAGCCCGAAGCGATCCGGCGCTGGCTGATCGAGCGCTACGGCGCCTGGGTGAGCTACAAGCCGACCGTAGAGCCGCTCACCTGGCCGCTCTGGGCGGCGCCGGTCGTTCTGGTCGCGCTCGGCCTCTGGCTCGCCCGCAGCCGATTCCGGAGGAAGAAAGCCTGATGGGCCTGCTCGTCCTCCTAGTCCTGGCACTGGCCTCGTTCGCGGCGATCCGGCGCTTCGCGGCCCTCGACCGCGCCGGCGCCCAGTTCCTCGCCTCCGGCCTGCTCCTCGCCTGCGCCGGCTATGCCTGGCAGGGCAGCCCGGGCCTTGCCGGAAGCCCGCAAGCCGCCGCGCAGCGGGCCCCGGCGCCTCAGACGGCCTTCGCGGCGCTGCGCAAGGACATGTTCGGCCAGTTCGACACCGCCGACCGGTGGCTCGGCATGGCGGAGCGTTATCTGGCCCAGGGCGACACGCGCCAGGCTTCGGGCCTGATCCGCTCAGCCATCCGCGCCCACCCGGACAACGCCATATTGTGGACGGGCTATGCCGATGCGCTCGTCCTGCACGGCGACGGGGCGCTCGGTCCGGCGGCGGACCTTGCCTTCCGTAGAGCCGTTTCGCTCGCCCCGAAGCATCCGGGTCCCCGCCTCTTCTACGGGATCGCGCTCGCCCAGAACGGACGCCTCGAGGAAGCCGAGCTCGCCTGGAGTCAGGCCCTGGCGCTCAGCCCCCCGAAGGCGGCGTGGCGGGAAGCGCTGGAACGGCAGATCGAGTTGGTGAAGCAGGCGAGGAATCAAAGGCGCTGATCGTCACCCCGGCGAAAGCCGGGGCCTCGGGGAGACCCGCCGTGACTTTCCGGGCTGAGGTCCGGCTTTCGCCGGGATGACGAAGAAGCGCCAGGTCGACGTCAATGGTCGACGCCGCGCCCCGTCTCCTTCTGAAGCTCGTCGATCCGCTTCGAGGCCTCGGCCTTGCTGAGCTCCGGATCGAACTCCTCGCCGGCCTCCTGGCTGAGAGTCTTCAGATAGGAGGCTTGAGGCCCGGTCATCGACTCGTCGCCGGTCACCCAATCCTCCGGATCCTTTTCAGGGGTCGGCTGCTGGTTCTGCTGTTGGTCGGACATGGTTCTTCCCTTGGTGTAGAATTGCCTCACCAACGGCGATGTTCCGAACTTGTTCCGCCCGCCGTCATTGCGAGCGAGCGAAGCAATCCAGCGGCATGGACGTCCGGGACTGGATCGCTTCGTCGCTTCGCTTCTCGCGATGACGAGGCTGCGGATCACGCGGGCTCGAACGGAAGCCCCAACGCCTCCGCCACCGCCTCATGACGGATCTTGCCGCCGGACACGTTCAGGCCGTTGGCCAGATGCGGGTCCGCTTTCATAGCCGCCTCAGCACCTTGGCCCGCGAGCTTGAGAACGAATGGCAAGGTGGCGTTGTTGAGCGCGAAGGCCGAGGTCCGGGCCACCGCGCCCGGCATGTTGGCGACGCAATAATGGATCACCCCGTCGATCTCGTAGACCGGATTGTCGTGGGTGGTCGCCCGCGAGGTCTCGAAGCAGCCGCCCTGGTCGATCGAGATGTCGACGAGCACCGATCCGCGCTTCATCGTCCTGAGCATGTCGCGGGTGACGAGCTTGGGCGCCGCGGCGCCCGGCACGAGCACGGCGCCGATCACCAGCTCGGCCTTGGTCACCGCCTTGGCGATCGCGGCCCTGGAGGCATAAGCGGTCTTGATCTGGCTTCCGAAGAACATGTCGAGCTCGGCCAGCCGAGCGTTCGAGATGTCGTAGATGGTGACGTCGGCGCGCATTCCGACGGCCATCTGCGCGGCGTTCACTCCGGAGACTCCGCCGCCGAGGATCGCGACCTTGGCCGGCGCCACTCCGGGCACTCCGCCGAGCAGGACTCCGCGCCCGCCCTGCTCTTTCTCGAGATAATGGGCGCCGACCTGGATCGACATCCGGCCCGCGACCTCGCTCATCGGCTTCAGCAGGGGAAGCGAGCGGTCGTTTGCGGTCACCGTCTCATAGGCGATGCAGGTCGCGCCAGACTTCATCAGGCCTTTCGCCTGATCGGGATCGGGCGCGAGGTGGAGATAGGTGAAGAGCAGGTGCCTCGATTCGAGAAGGGTGATTTCCTGCGGCTGCGGCTCCTTCACCTTCACGATCATGTCCGCCTGGGCGAAGGTCGAAGCGGCGTCGGGTGCGATCCGGGCCCCGGCGTCGATATAATCCTGGTCGTCGAAGTCGATTCCGAGGCCCGCCCTCGTCTCGACGATCACTTCGTGGCCGGCGTCGACGAGCTCGGCGACCGAGGCCGGGGTCAGTCCGACCCGATATTCGTGGTTCTTGATTTCCTTGGGGACGCCGACGCGCATATCCGACTCCGTGAAGCGAGGGTTCGCGGGCCTATAGCGGCGCTTGTCCGCTTTGTCGCCGTTGCGGTAGCGCCCGCCGTCATGCTAGACGCCGCCGCCTTCCCGACATGACCGACGCCCCCATCGCCTCCGATTCCACCGCGGCCCCACCGCCCGCGCCCGACGCGCGCGGCCGTTCGCAGGCGCGGCTCGCATTGGGAGCGATCGGGGTGGTCTTCGGCGATATCGGCACGAGCCCGATCTACGCCTTCCGCGAAGCCTTCACGGGACACCACGAGCTCCTTCCCAACGCGCTCAACGTCTTCGGAGTCCTGAGCCTGATCTTCTGGGCGATGATCATCGTGGTGACCTTGAAATACGTCACCATCCTGATCCGCGCCGACAATAAGGGTGAGGGGGGCAGCCTCGCCTTGCTCGCGCTCATCTCCCGCAAGACCGGCGGAAAGGGGCGGTGGAGCGGCGGAATCGTCCTGCTCGGAGTGCTTGCCTGCGCGCTCTTCTACGGCGATTCGATGGTTACCCCGGCCATTTCGGTGCTCGCCGCCGTGGAGGGGCTGGCGGTCTTCGATCCGCGACTCGCACCGGCGGTGCTTCCGCTCGCCGCCGGGATCATCGTCGGACTGTTCGTCGGCCGGAAGGGCGGGACGGCGCGGCTGGGCCGCTGGTTCGGACCCGTCATCTCACTTTATCTGCTGACCATCGGGCTGTTCGGAGCGCTGGCCGTCGCCCGCCATCCGGAAGTGGTCGCCGCGCTCGATCCGCGCCACGGGTTCCGATTCTTCGCCGCCCAGCCCTGGCTCGCCTTCCTGGCGCTCGGCTCGGTCGTGCTGGCGGTGACCGGAGCCGAGGCGCTCTACGCGGAAATGGGCCGGTTCGGCCGCCGTCCCATACGCTACGGCTGGTTCTTCTTCGTGCTTCCCGCACTGATGCTCAATTACCTGGGGCAGGGGGCCCTCATCCTCTCCGATCCGGCCGCGGCCGAGAGCCCCTTCTTCAGCCTCGCTCCCGCCGGGTTCGAGCTTCCGCTCGTCCTGCTGTCGATCCTCGCGGCCACCATCGCCACCCAGGCGGTGGTGACCGGCGCCTTCTCGGTCACGCAGCAGGCGATCCAGCTCGGCTTCGTCCCGCGTCTCAGGATCGAGCACACGACCGAGCATCGCGAGATCTACATTCCGGTCGTCAACTGGACCTTGATGGCGGCCGCGCTCGTCCTCGTCCTCACCTTCCGGAGTTCGTCGGAGCTCGCTTCGGCCTATGGCGTGGCCGTCACCGGAGCGATGCTGATCGATACCTGCCTGCTCGCCGCCCTGATCTCGTCTTTGTGGACCTGGAAGCCGTCGCGGCGGGTTCCCCTGCTGGTCCTTTTCCTCGCGGTCGACGTCGCCTTCTTCAGCGCAACCTTGACCAAGGTGCCCGACGGCGGCTGGTTCCCGCTCCTGGTCGGGGTCGTCGCCTTCATCCTTCTGACCACCTGGGCCAAGGGCCGGCAGCTGATGCGCGCCCATCTCGCCGATTCGGCGATGCCGACCGAGATATTCATCAAGTCCGCCGCAGGCAGCGTCGTCAGGGTTCCCGGGACGGCGGTCTTCCTGACCACCGAGCATCAGGGCGTCCCACCCTCCCTGCTCCACAATCTCAAGCATAATCGCTGCCTGCATGAACGCGTGATGCTTCTCACCGTCGTCATCGAGGACACGCCTTTCGTCGAGGCGCACCGGCGCTGCGACCTCACCGATCTCGGCGAGGGCTTCTTCCGGTTGATCCTTCGCTTCGGCTTCATGGAGGAAAGCGACCTCCCCGAAGCGCTCGGCAGGGTAAGCTGCGGGCGGGACATCAGGATGATGGAAACGAGCTTCTTCCTGTCCCGTCAGACCCTGATCGCGGCCCGCAAGCGGGGGATGCCGGTCTGGCGCGAGCACCTCTTCTCCTGGATGCTCCGCAATGCCGAGAGCGCGATGGACTTCTTCAAGCTCCCGCCCAACCGGGTGGTCGAGCTCGGCAGCCAGGTGGAAATCTGAGCGAGCTCGCGCCCCTCATCGTCACGGCCGCGTTCGGCGACGGCGACAATGGCTGGCTGCAGGAGCTGCGGCGGGCTTATTATCCGCCCGAGCGCAACCGGGTGCCGGCCCATCTCACCTTGTTCCATCACCTTCCGCCGAGCGTGCGAAGCGAGCTCGGCCGGCGGCTGGCGGATTATGCCGCGACGCCGGCTCCGGTCGCCGTCATCGCCGGCATTATGGACCTGGGAGGCGGCACCGCGCTTCGAGTCGAGAGCGAGGGGCTGGAGGACATTCGCTACGATCTGGCTTTGGCCCTGCGCGGACTACTCACGCCGCAGGACATGGCGCCGTGGCGTCCGCATGTGACGATCCAGAACAAGGTGGAGCCGAAGGAGGCGAAAGCGCTTCAGGCGCAGCTGCGCGCAAAATTCGAGCGCCGTCCGCTTGCGGTAAAGGGCATCGACCTGTGGCGCTATCTCGGCGGCCCCTGGGAGCCCGTGAAGAGCTGGACCTTCAGAAGATGAGGTCACCCCGGCGAAAGCCCGGGCCTCGGAAAGATCAGCCAAGACTTCTCTTCCTGAGGTCCCGGCTTTCGCCGGGATGACACAGGCTAGTCCAGCTGACCGACACCGTCGCAGCTGTAATCGAATGCCGCCAGGCCCGCTTCGAGGTGCGAGGCGAGCAGCGGCATGTCCATCAACTCGTCGATTCCGCTTTCCGGGTCGATGTCGTTCGCTTCGGCGCAGGCGTCGTCCCACTCGCTCACGTCGTAGGTGCCGCGCCCGACCCAGGCGAGCGCGAGGGTCTCTGCGAGCTGGTCGTCGGCGAGATCGTCGAGGATCGCCCGAAGCTCCTCCTCGACTCCGCTGTTGAGCTCGTCCTCTAGGACCGAAAGCGCGCCGGCGCCGCTTTCGTCGTCGAAATCGTCGACATTGTCGGCATCCTCGTCCGGATCCTGGGCGGGGACCTGCGCCTCGTTCTCGCGGGCGCGGATGATGATCCTGCACAGGCTTTCAAGAGGGGTAAGCAGTTCCATGTCTTCTCTCCAGTCGGCCCGCAAACGACAGGAGGGGCAAGCGGGTTCCAGCGCCGCGGCGGCCGGGGCGAGCCGCGAAACGGACCCGGGCCGCTCCGGTTGACCGGTCGCGCGCCCCTTCCTATAGCGCGCACGCCCGGCCGCCGCCGGAGCCCGATGGGGCGGAGTAGCTCAGCTGGTTAGAGCAGCGGAATCATAATCCGCGTGTCGGGGGTTCAAGTCCCTCCTCCGCTACCATCTTCGAATTTCCGGAAAAATTTACACCTCGCCCGGCTTGCCCTCGCCGGGCGCGGCGTGGCGGCGCGGACGCGTCCGATCCCGCGCGATAGCGCCAATATGGACCAGATAATCGACGGCGCTCCGGGAACGGGCCGGTTCTTTGATTTCGCGCCCTGCGCAGGGTAATGGTATAACGGATTGTTCTGCCCGTCTTCGACGTTGGAGGGCTCAACCGAATGGACCGGTGAAAAATGCAGGAGACAGATTGAAATCGCCTGTGCAATGAACCGATTCGGATTAAATTCGTGGTAGGCTGTCGTTTATCGGGGGCCGGTCGATTGGGGATCGTCAGTTTCGATGGGTTTCGGCGCTAGGCTTGCAGAGGAAAGGAAGCGGCTCGGCCTCAAGCAGGCAGAGTTCGCATCGCTTGTCGGAACCGACGTTCCCAAGCAGAGCCTCTATGAAAATGACCGGCGCGAGCTGCGTGCGGACTATCTGTCGCGCCTCGCCGCGGCGAAAGTCGACGTGGTCTACGTCCTGACCGCCAAGAGGAGCGAGGGGGCCTGGCTCGGAGAAGAGGCCAGCCAGCTACTCTCCGCCTATCTCGCTTTGCCGGAGGATCTGCAGGAAGCGGTGCTCGGGCTCGTCGCCGACCTCAACCGTCACTTCGTATCCGGCGCGCGCACCCTGCATTCGGGACGCCAGGAATATCGGACCGAGGAGCCGGACTGACCGCTGCGCGTTCGCGGCCCATGCCCGAACCCACATTTCGAATCGGGACCGCCGGCTGGACCATCCCCGCCTCGGCGGCCCACGCTTTTCCGACGGAGGGAAGCGGCCTCGAGCGCTATTCGAAGCGCTTCGACTGCGCCGAGATCAATTCCTCCTTCCACCGATCGCATCGCGCCGACACCTGGCGACGCTGGGCCTCGGCCGTGCCGCAGGGCTTCCGCTTCGCCGCCAAGCTTTCCAAGGAGATCACCCACAAAAGGCGGCTGGCGGACTTCGAAGAGCCCCTTGCCGCCGCTCTCGGGGAGATGGAGGGGCTGGGCGACGGGCTTGAAATCCTGCTGGTCCAGCTGCCGCCCAGCCTCGCCTTCGAGCCCGGCACGGCCGAGCCGTTCTTCGCCGCGCTTCGGGCCCGCTGGGAACGCCATGTCGCCTGCGAGCCGCGTCACCCCAGCTGGTTCGGGCCCGAAGCGGATAAGCTGCTCGCGGACCGGCGAGTCGCCCGAGTCGCGGCCGACCCGGCGAAGGTGCCGGCAGCGGCCGAGCCGGCCGGCTGGCGAGGCTTGGCTTATTACCGGCTCCACCGCTCGCCCGTGACCTATCGTTCGAGCTATGACGACGGCCGGCTCGAAGCCTATGCCGACCGGCTTCGAGCCGGGGCCGCCGTCCCCACCTGGTGCATCTTCGACAACACCGCCTCGTCCGCCGCGGCGGGGGACGGGCTCAAGCTTCAGAAGCTGCTGCGCGGCTGACGGCGTTCAGGCGATCTCGCTCGCGGCCGGAATGACTCCGCGGCGGATCTGGTCGAGCTCGATCGATTCGAACAGCGCCTTGAAATTGCCCTCGCCGAAGCCCTCGTTGCCCTTGCGCTGGATGATCTCGAAGAAAATGGGGCCGATCATGTTCTCGGTGAAGATCTGGAGCAGCAGGCCCTCTCCGGTCTCGGGCGAACCGTCGATCAGGATCCGGCGCTTGCGCATCTCGGCGATCGAGTGGCCGTGGCCGGGAACCCTTTTGTCGATCATGTCGTAATAGGTTTCGGGGCTGTCCTGAAAGGTCACGCCATTGGCGCGAAGCTGGTCGACAGTTGCGAAAATGTCGTCGGTAGCCAGCGCAAGATGCTGAATTCCCTCGCCCTTATATTCCTTCAGGAACTCCTCGATCTGGGAGAATTCGTCCTGGCTTTCGTTGAGCGGAATTCGGATCTTGTCGTCCGGCGCGGTCATCGCCCGCGAGAGGAGGGCGGTCTGCTGGCCCTCGATGTCGAAGTAGCGGATCTGCCTGAAGTTGAAGATGCGCTCGTAAAATTGCGCCCAGTGATCCATCCGGCCGCGGTGCACATTGTGGGTGAGGTGGTCGAGGGTATGCAGGCCCGACGGCGCGACATCTTCCCCGGTCGGCTCGAAATCGCGATCGTAGATGGTCTGCGCCCCGTAGCGGTCGACCAGATAGAGGTAGGAGCCGCCGATGCCCTCGATCGCGGGCAGGCCGTATTCGCCCTCGACCCGGGTCGCGCCCCGCTCTACGGCCATCGCCAGCGCGCGCTCGGCGTCGGCGACCCGGAAGGCCATCGCGCTCGCGGACGGGCCGTGCGCGCCGCGGAAGTCATCGGCGTGGCCGGACGCTTCCATGTTGAGAAGGAAGTTGATGTCGCCCTGCGCATAGTGGCGCACCCGCTTCGCCTTGTGGTCGCTTCGATGCGCGAAGCCGAGCCGGCGGAAGAGGTCGCCGAGCGCCTCGGGATCTGGGCTTGTGAACTCGACGAACTCGAAGCCGTCGAGCCCGAGCGGATTGTCGTGGGGCATGTTTGACCTCCTCAGGCTGGCGGCTCTCTATCAAGCCGCCCGCCGGGCGGCAAATGCGCCTTGCGCCGCTGCCGTCCCAGCCATATCTCGCGATCCATGCCCGCAACCCATTCCACCCGCATGCTGATCCTCGGCTCAGGCCCGGCCGGCCTTTCCGCCGCGATCTACGGCGCCCGAGCCGGACTCGCCCCGATCGTCGTCCAGGGCATCCAGCCCGGCGGCCAGCTCACCACGACCACCGACGTGGAGAATTATCCCGGCTTTCGCGAGGTGGTCCAGGGACCCTGGCTGATGGAGGAGATGCAGGCCCAGGCCGAGCATGTCGGCGCCCGGATGATGTGGGACCATATCGTCGAGGTGGATCTCACCCGCCGCCCGTTCCGGCTCGTCGGCGACGGGGGCACGGTCTACTCGGGCGATGTCCTCGTCATCGCCACCGGCGCCCAGGCCAAGTGGCTCAACCTGCCCAGCGAGGAGCATCTGAAGGGGAAGGGCGTGTCAGCCTGCGCGACCTGCGACGGCTTCTTCTATCGGGGACGGAAGGTGGCCGTGATCGGCGGCGGCAACACCGCGGTCGAGGAAGCCCTCTACATGACCAACCACAGCCACGACGTCACCTTGATCCACCGCCGCGACAGCCTGCGCGCCGAGAAAATCCTCCAGGACCGCCTGTTCGCCAACCCCAAGATCAAGGTGCTTTGGAACAAGGCGGTCGACCGTTTCGTCGCCGGCGGCGAGCCGGAGGGGCTGGTCGGCCTGGAACTTCGAGACACGTTGAGCGGCGAGATCTCGAATATCGACGTCGAGGGCGGCTTCGTCGCCATCGGCCACTCGCCGGCCACGGAGCTGTTCCAGGGCAAGCTGACCCTCGACAAGGACGGCTACATAGAGGTCGAGCCGGGCAGCACCCGGACAAGCGTCGAAGGCGTCTTCGCCTGCGGCGACGTCATGGACAAGATCTACCGCCAGGCGGTGACTGCCGCCGGGACGGGGTGCATGGCGGCTTTGGACTCGGAGAAGTTCCTGGCCGAAGCCGAGTTCGAAGCAGTTGCTGCGACGGTTCACGAGGTCGCCTGAATCCCGTCATCCCGGCGAAAGCCGGGACCTCGTGGAGATTAGCCGCGGCGCCTGTTCTCGCTGAGGTCCCGGCTTTCGCCGGGATGACGGTCAGAGGCCCTCCAGCGCTTCCCTCACCGCCTTGAGCAGCGCCTGCTCGTCCCCCGGCCTCGAGAAGGTGTGCGAATCGCTCTCGATCCTGATCGGAGCCGGATTGGCCTGGCGGAGGCTTTTGAAGGCGGGTGACGTCCATTCGGCCTGGGCTGCGATCGCGGTTCCGTCCCGGCTGGCCAGGATGAGCTGGGCGGGAACCCGCGCCTTGGCGAGCGCCGCAGCGATCTCGCCGGCCAAGCTCGAGGGCTTGCTTCCCGCTATCTTCAGCAATCCTTTCAAGATTTTCCGGAAAGATATTGAACCTGAAAGCAAGCGCTTCCAGCCCTCAAGGCTGAGCAACTGTTCCTTGTAGCGCGACTTGATGGCCGCGGCGGCGGGCACTCCGGCCTCGGCCTCGACGAACCAGGGATTGGCGAGGATGTAGCCCTGGAGACCCGCCGCTCCACCATGGAGGGCGAGGGTGGAGGCCCCGTCGCACAGTCCGAAGCCGATCAGGCGTGTCAGCTGCGGCTGCTCTCGGCGGAAGGCAGCGGCGGCTGCGGCGAGGTCAAGACCGCTCTCCTTGAAGTCGGGATCCTCGCCCTCGCTGTCGCCGACCCCGCGTCGGTCGTAGCGGAAGCAGGACCAGCCCGCCTCCGCCAGGCTCGCCGCCAGTCGCTCGTACATCCGGTGCGATCCGATCCGGGTCTGGGTACCCCCGGTGACGAGCAGGAGCCCGGTTTCGCCTCCCGCGGAATCGAGGGTGGCCCCGAGCGCCGAACCTTCGCACCCGAAGCTCAGCAGAGTCCGCATGAGCGCACCCATTGCGAGATGTCCAAGGCCATTGCTTCGGCAAGTTCAGACGAGTTCTGAGGTTCGGCGCGGCGCCACAGGGGCGGCCCCTCGAGCTTGAGGTCGGCCTCGGCCCGGTCGGTGGAAAGGCGAAGGGTCCGAACCGTGCCACCTTCGGCCGGCTCCGCCCCGGCAAGCCCGGCGAGCAGAGCCTGGGACGGCGCATAGCCGCCTCCGCCTTCGGTCATGAGCCCGGCGCGCGCCAGGTCGCGGGCGAGCGAGGCCCCCGTCGCCGGGGCGAATCTCCAGCGCGCCGGTGCCATGCCATCGAGCAATGCGCCGCCCCGCAGGCTTACCGACGCCACCGCTCCAGCGGCTTCGAAAGCGGACGAGGCGGCGTCGCGCCACTCCTGCCAGGAAACCTGCTCCAGCGCCCGCTCGCTCTCACCCGTGCCCGGAAGGTCCGGCAGCCAGCATTCGAAGCCCTGCGGGGCAAGGGCCCGCATCGCGCTCGCGAGGAGTGCCCGGGTCCGATTCATCTCCTCGAACAAGGGTGGAAGGAAGAGGAGGGCGGGCCCGCTCCCGATCCGCATCGTCCATTCGTCCCGGCCTCCCACCCGGTAGCGGGAATAATGGAGGCCCGAGCCGCTCACTGGAGCGTTTTGGAGCGGGCGAAGGTGAGAAGTGAGCCAAAGCTTTCAAGCATGTCCGCGTCGACTTCATGATCCTCGATGAGGATTCCGAGCCGTTCCTCGAGCTCGGTGAGAAGGCCGGCGACGGCCATGGAGTCGAATTCCGGAAGGGCTCCGAAAAGCGGGCTCGATTCGTCGAACGCGGCGACCTGGGCCTCTGGAAGCCCGAGGACGTCGCGCAGGACGGCCCTGAGGGTGGCGTCGACTTCCTGTTCGTCGTTCAAAGCGGCGGTCATGAAAGGGCTCCCCTCGTAGCGCGCCGCGCCTAACGGCTTCGAACGCGGCGGACAAGCGCGGATAATCTTGCCCGGGCGGCGCCCAGCAGGCCGCCAGGGGAGGCGAGGTTGAACGCCTCGAGACGCCAAAGCGTCGCCCGCTCACCCATCCAGTCCCTTTTATAGCCGTCGTCGCCGGTGCCGTAGTCGATCCGCGAGACGCGGTCCTCGTCGAGCGCAGCCCGGAACATCGCCATGCTGAGCACCGTCCCCGGGGACAGGGCCTTGGAATCCTCGCGATAGGCGAGCTTGTGGATCCAGGCTGTGCCGTCCTCGATCGTCCACAACTGGGCGGCGAGCGGCAGACCGTCCTTTCGCGCCACTCCCAACCGGAGCCGCCCGGCCCGGCCTTCCTGCTCGGCCAGCGCTCGAAGGAATGCGGGCGAGCCCTCCTCGGGTTTCCAGCTGGCGGCATAGACCTCCTCATAAGCGGCCCAGGCGGAGGAATCGAAAGCGCGGTGGATCTCGATGTCGAGCCCGGCGGCCTTGGCCTTGCGCTGGGCGGTGTTGCGCAATTTGCCGGGCCGAGTCGCCCAATAGGCCTCGAAATCCTGGCCGGCCGTATCGATTCGCCAGGAAATGGTGGCGGGGCCCACGAAGGTCGCCCAGCCCGAGCGGCGGAAGGCGCCGGCCAGAGGCTCGGGATCCTCCAGCGGGGCGATCTCAAGCCGGCTCAGCCGCTTGCGAAGCGACCTTGCAATCGCTTCCGCGCCCTCGGCATTCCCGACCAGCCCGAAACGCAAGCTGTACCAGCAGCGCAGGGCCTCCCCCTTGCCGCCTTGCCCGGCGAGGAACAGCCAGGCGGCCGAGCCGTCGCCGCCCCGGGCGCGGGCGACCAGCGGGCGCCCCGGAGGCGGACAATGCGCCGCCACCAGGCGGAACCACTCGATCCGGTCGAAAAGCGAAGGCGGGCAATCGAGCGCACCGGCCGAATCCGCCGCCGCCGACTCGAGGTCATCGAACAGTTTCACCTCGAAGCCCAACGCGCTATCCCCCGGCTCCAAGCCCAGCCTGTCCGCTGTGGCGCACACAGGAGCCACGGTGCAAGCCCCAGATCCGACCCCCCGTCCGCTGGACCACCTCGCTTCGATGGGCGATCCCGAGGCTCCGGCCCTGCTCACCAAAGAGGGGCTGCTCGATTATGCGGGCCTCGAGGCGGCCGTCGGAACGCTGGCGGCCGCGCTGAAGGCGAGGGGCTTCGCTCCGGGAGACCGGGTGGCGAGCTGGCTCCCCAAGAGCCGCATGACGAGCCTCCTCCCGCTGGCCTGCGCCCGGGCCGGGCTTGTCCACGTTCCGGTCAACCCGCTTCTGAAGCGAGCCCAGGTCGGCCATATCCTGGCCGACAGCGGCGCCAGGCTGCTGATCACGGGCAAGGCGCGCCTCGGCACCCTGGGGGAAGGGGACCTGCCCGCCGCCTGCGCGGCGGCGGCGGAGGAGGAAGGCGCGGCGATGCTCGCCGGTGACGAGCGCCTGCCGCCGTCCGGCGCCGATCCCGACGATCTCGCGGCCTTGCTCTACACCTCCGGCTCGACCGGACGGCCCAAGGGCGTGATGCTCAGCCACGCCAATATGTGGCTCGGAGCGGTCAGCGTCGCTCATTATCTCCGTTTGGAGCCGCGGGACCGAGTCCTCGGAGTCCTGCCGCTGAGCTTCGATTACGGCCAGAACCAGCTGCTTTCGACCTGGGCGGCGGGCGCCTGCGTGGTGCCGATCGAATATCTCGCCGCCCGCGACGTCGTCCGCGCCGTCGAGACCCACGGGATCACCACCCTTGCCGGAGTGCCGCCGCTCTGGGTCCAGCTGGTCGAGGCGCCCTGGCCGCCCAGGGCCGCTCTGTCGCTCCGGCGCCTCACCAACAGCGGCGGCCGGCTTCCGGTATCGATCGTCCGCCGGCTTCGAGAGCTGTTCCCGGCCGCGGAGCTCTATTTGATGTACGGCCTCACCGAAGCGTTCCGCTCGACCTTTCTCGAGCCGGCCCTGCTCGACGACCATCCGGATTCGATCGGGAAGGCCATCCCCTTCGCCGAAGTCATGGCGTCGAAGCCGGACGGAACCCTGTGCGGCCCGGGCGAGGATGGCGAGCTGGTCCATGCCGGCCCGCTGGTCGCCAAGGGCTATTGGAACGACCCGGAGCGGACCGCCGTCCGCTTCAGGCCGTCCCCGCCGAGCTCCAGCTACGGCGGAACCGCCGTCTGGTCCGGCGACCGGGTCCGGATGGACGAGGGGGGCCTGCTCTATTTCGTCGGCCGCGAGGATTCGATGATCAAGACCAGCGGCAACCGGGTCAGCCCGACCGAGGTCGAGGAGGCCGCGGTTGCGAGCGGAGTGGTCACCGAGGCCGTGGCGCTCGGAGTCCCCGACGACCGGCTCGGCGAGGCGATCGCTCTGGTCGTGCGCGGCAAGGGCGAGGAAGCGGATCTGGAGCTGCGCAACTTTCTTCGCCGGGAGTTACCGAATTTTATGCAGCCGGCGCATATCGTGTGGCGCGACGAGCTGCCGCGCTCTCCCAACGGCAAGCTCGACCGCGAAGTCATCAAGAGCGAGCTCATCCAATGACCAAGCCCATGGGGGCGATTCCCGCCGGCTTTGAAGCCGAGGCCGGCATGCTGATGATCGGCGGCCGTGGCGCGGACTCGCTCGTCGAGGAAGCGGGGGACACGCCCCTGTTCGTCTACGATCTGTCCCGAGTGACCGCCCAGGTCAGCCGGTTTCGTTCCGCCTGTCCCGGCGTGAACCTGCATTATGCCATCAAGGCAAATACTTATGCGCCGCTGCTGAAACATATCAGCAAGCTCGTCGACGGCCTCGACGTCGCCTCGGCGGGCGAAATGGGGGCGGCCCTGGAATCCGGCACCCAGGCCGGCGAAATCTCCTTCGCCGGGCCCGGCAAGCGCGACGACGAGCTCGCCGCCGCAATCCAGGCGGGTGTGACTTTGAACGTCGAATCCGAAGGCGAGGCGGAGCGGGCGCTGGCCATCGGCCGAGCCCAGGGGCGGACTCCGAGGCTCGCAATCCGGGTCAATCCGGACTTCGAGATCAAGGGTTCGGGGATGCGCATGGGCGGCGGCGCCAAGCCGTTCGGCGTGGACGCCGCCCGGGTGCCGGCCTTGATCCGTCATGTGGTCGAAAGTGGCGGAATGTGGCGGGGACTGCATATTTTCGCAGGTTCTCAGGCGCTTTCCGCAGATGCCCTGATCGAAGCGCAGCGGGCGACCGTGGCGCTCGCCGCCGAGCTGGCGGAGGCGGTCGGCTCGGCGCCGCCGCTCGTCAATCTCGGCGGCGGATTCGGGATTCCCTATTTCGCGACCGAGGCGCCGCTCGACGTCGAGGCGGTCGGAGCCGCGCTTGCTGAGACCCTGGCCGCGCGGCCCAGGATCCTCGCGACGAGCGGCTTCGCGATCGAGCTCGGGCGCTGGCTGGTCGGGGAGTCGGGCGTGTATCTGACCCGGATCGTCGACCGCAAGGAGAGCCACGGCAAGACCTTCCTCGTCACCGACGGCGGGATGCATCACCAGCTCGCGGCCTCGGGCAATTTCGGCCAGGTGGTGCGCCGCAACTATCCGGTCGCGGTCGCGAGCCGATTCGAGGCCCCGGCCGAGGAGGAGGCGAGCATCGTCGGCTGCCTGTGCACCCCGCTCGACCGCCTCGCCGACGACGTCATGATCCCGCGCTGCGAAGTGGGCGACCTCGTCGCCGTCTTCCTCGCCGGAGCCTATGGTCTCTCGGCAAGCCCGGCCGCCTTCCTCGGGCATCCCCCGGCGCGCGAGATCGCGGTCGGCTAAACTCATTCCTCCCCGAGCTTGCTCGGGGAGGGGGACCAGGCGAAGCCTGGCGGAGGGGCGATCCGGCATTCGAATTTCCCCTCCACCACGACGCTTCGCGCCGCGGTCCCCCTCCCAAGGCAAGCTCGGGGAGGAGTTGGGACGGTGAATTAACCCCTCCGCCCGACCAGTCCCATTCCGGGACGCCCCTCTAAAGGCCATTGTTCCTAACGGTAATTTTACCTCTTCACGCCATAGCGGACCCAAATCTCGCGTGCCTGGCGTCAGGCGTGCGATCCGCGGCGACCAGAAGAGGATCAGTTCGATGCGTTCACTGGCAGGTTCCACCCTAGCTCTCGCCCTCTGCCTCGGCGCCCCCGCGCAAGCGGTCGCCAAAGGCCGCGAGCAGCTTCCGCCGGCGAGCTTCGTCGGCTCCGACGACACCGCTCCGGCGGAGAAATACGTGATCGGGGCGCTCGACCAGCTGAACGTGTTCGTGTGGCGCAACGCCGACCTCGGCGGCAAGGTCCAGGTCCGCCCGGACGGGATGATCACAACTCCGCTCATCCCCGACCTCCAGGCGGCGGGCAAGACTCCGGCGCAGCTTGCCGACGATATCCGGGTGGCACTCACCAAATATGTCGACGACCCGCGGGTGACGATCATGGTCGAGACCTTCCAGGGCAGCTTCAGCCAGCAGATCCGGGTGGTCGGAGCCACGGAGAAGCCGGCCTCGCTTCCCTATCGCGCCAACATGACCCTGCTCGACGCGATGATCGCCGTCGGCGGCCTCTCCGAATATGCTGCGGGCAATCGCGCTCGGCTGATCCGTCACGACCGGGCGACCGGGACCCAGAAGGAATATGACCTGAAGATCGCCCGCCTCCTCAAGAAGGGGGACACCAAGGCCAATGTCCGGCTCGAGCCGGGCGACGTCATCATCATTCCCGAGAGCATGTTCTGAGGCGGATCTCCCGCCGACCAACCCACGCACGCAAGGGACAGCAGGCTCGATGGACGGACTCTACGAACAGATAAGGATCGCCATCCACCAGGTGTGGCGCCGCCGCTGGCTTGCACTGGCCGTGGCCTGGGGGATCTGCGTGCTCGGCTGGCTCGCGGTCGCACTCATTCCGAACACCTACGAATCGAAGTCGCGGGTCTTCGTCCAGGCGCAGTCGATACTTCCCAACCAGGTCGGGATCACCGTCCAGGAAAGGGAAGGGGACCTCAATCGGGTCAAGCAGACCCTGACATCCTCCGAGAACCTCGCCAAGGTCGTTCGCCGTACCGACCTGAACAGCCTCGTCGCCAACGAGCGCGACCTCGCAGTCCAGGTCGCTGGCCTTCGGACCGCGATCAAGGTCACCGCCCAGCCCGACAATATGTTCGAGATCAGCGCCACAGCGAAGGTCTCCGGCTTTTCCAACCGCCAGAACGCCAAGCTCTCGGCGGCCATCGTCCAGGGGCTTCTCGACATCTTCGTCGAGCAGAATCTCGCCGGCGACCGCGACGAGGCGAACCAAAGCCTGGCGTTCCTCGATCAGCAGCTCAAGGCCCGCGAGGGGCAGCTCCAGGAAGCCGAGCAGCGCCGGGTCGAGTTCGAGCAGCGCTATCTCGGCCTGCTCCCCGGCGAAGGCTCCATCGCGTCGCGAATGGGGATGGCCCGCACCGAGCTTGCCGGGATCGAGCAGCAGCTGATGCAGGCGCAGAGCTCGCTCGCCGCCCTTCGCAGCCAGCTCGGAGCAACCCCCTCGACCATGCCGATGCTCGGCGGCGAGGCCGGCGGCGGCGGAGCCCGAGGCCAGCTCGCGGCGCTCGAGGCCCAGCTTGCCCAGTCGGCAGCCCAGGGCTGGACCGATTCCCATCCCGACGTCGTCAGGCTTCGCAACCAGATCGCCAGGCTGAAGCCGCTCGCCGCGCGCGAGCCCACCGGCGCCGGGACCATGCCCAACCCCTCCTGGGTGTCGCTTCGGGCGATGGTCGCCGAGAAGGAAGGGCAGGTAAACGCCGCCGCGACCCGCAAGGCGCAGCTCCAGTCCGACCTCGGCCAGCTCGGCGCCCGCCAAGCCTCGGAGCCGGGCGTCGCTGCCGAGCAGGAGCGGCTCAACCGCGACTATGACGTTCTGAAGAAGCAATATGACAAATTGCTCGAGGACCGCGACCAGGTGCGCCTCCGCACCGACGTCCGGAGCCAGACCGACGCGGTCAAGTTCAAGGTCATCGATCCGCCGAGCCAGCCGAGCGTTCCGCTCACTCCGAACCGGCCGCTTCTCCTCACCCTGATCCTCTTCGTCGGCCTCGCCGCCGGAGCGGGCGCGGCCTACGTCCTCGGGCAGATCCAGACCACCTTCCCGACCCAGAGCCGGCTCGCCGAGGCGACCGGACTGCCGGTGCTCGGCTCGATCGGCGAGGTCCTTACCGACGAAGCCAGGTCGAAGCGCCGGCAGCGGCTGCTGTGGCTCGGCGGCGGCGCTGGGGCGCTTGGAGCGGCCTGGGCGGTGCTCCTGGCGGTCGAATTCTGGCAGCGCAGCACGGTCGCGTGAGGGAGAGCGAGATGAACAAGCATAGCCCCCTCAGCCATAGCGGCTCGCTCCTCGAGCGGGCGGCGGAGCTTTACGGCTTCGGTTCGGCTCCCGCCATCGCACCCATTGCGCCCGCTCCGGAGCCGGAAGCGGTTCGCGAGCCGGAGGTCGCGCCTAAGGCCGATCCTGCTCCCCGCCAAAGGCCCGGGCCCGGTGCGGCGGAAGATCCGGACCCCGGCCTTCGCCGGGGAGCAAGCCGAAGCTTCCTTCCAGTCGTCACCGAAGCGAAAGCCGAGGTGGACCGCAAATCGCTCGGCCAGAGGGGCTTCATCGTCCCGGACAGCCCGGCGGGCCCGCTCGCCGAGGAGTTCCGCATCGTCAAGCGCCAGCTGCTTCTGGGGATGGGCGCCGGAAGCCCGGTCAGCGCCGACAAGCGCCGGACGATCCTGGTCTGCTCGGCCCAGCCCGACGAGGGCAAGACCTTCTGCGCGGTCAATCTGGCGCTTTCGCTGGCCGGCGAGCGCGACATGGAAATCCTCCTCGTCGACGCCGACTTCCCGAAGCCCGAAGTGCTCTCGATCCTGGGCCTGGAGGCCCGGGGTGCCGGCTTCGTCGACGCTCTCGCCGACCCCTCGCTCGATCCCGAGCGGCTCGTCGTCCGCACCGACATCGGCAATCTCTCGGTCATGCCGGCCGGGCGCTACGAGAACGACGTCCCCGAGCTGCTCGGCTCCGACCGGACCGCGCGGGTGCTGGAGCGCCTGACCGAGAACCGGCCCAGGCGGATCGTAATCTTCGATTCCCCGCCTGCATTGATGGCCAGCGCGGCCGCCGCGCTCGCGGCCCATGTCGGCCAGCTGCTGCTGGTGGTGAGGGCCGACCAGACCAACGAAGCCGATTTGAAGGAGGCCGCCGGCCTTCTCTCCGGCTGCCCCCAGATCAGCCTGCTGCTCAACGGCACGGGCTTTGCCGCCACGGGCCGAAAATTCGGCTCTTATTATGGATATGGCCAATGAAACAGGCTCTCTTCCAAAGACTTACAGCACGTAGCTGGCTGGGCATCGCAGGCGTTGCCGGAGTCAGCCTGCTCGCCGGAGCGGCGGCCGTCCACGGCGAGCCCCGGACCAGCATCCACCCCTATCTCGAAGTCCAGCAGGTCGCGACCATGGACTTCGACCGGGGCGAGGTGCTCACCTATACGGGCGTCGGCGGCGGAATCGACGCCTCGGTCGCGACCCGCCGGGTGCAGGCCACGATCAGCGCCAATTACCAGCACCGGGTGGGCTGGAACGACCGGCTGGAGGACAACGACGTGGTCAGCGGCCTCGCGGCCGTCCATGTCGACGCCGTCCCGGGCGTGCTCGCCCTCGACGCCGGAGCCATGGCGGCGCGCACCCATGCCGACATCCGGGTGCCCGTTCCGACGGCTCGGACCATCGACAGCGCCAACACCGCCGAAATCTACAGCGCCTATGCCGGCCCGACCCTCACCACCCATGCCGGGCCGGTGGCGATCGGAGCGAGCTATCGCCTCGGCTATGTCGCCGTCGACGATCACAGCCTCGCCGGGACCGGCCTCCCGACGGGCGCCCCGAGGGTCGACCGCTATTCGAGCAGCGTTGTCCACAACGCGACGGTGAGCTTCGGAATGGAGCCGGGGCGGCTGCCCTTCGGCTGGACCGTCGGCGGCGGCTACGTCCGCGAGGACATGAACCGGCTCGATTCCAATTTCGAGGCCAAATATGTCCGAGCCGACGTCGTGCTTCCGGTCTCGCCGACCCTCGCCGTCACCGGCGGAGTCGGCTATGAGACGATGAAGGGCTCGCAGCAGGATTTCAAGCGCGGCCCCGGCGGGCTTCCGGTTCTGACGCCCGGCGGCAACCTCATCCCCGATCCCTCCAGGCCGCGCCTGAAGACGGTCGACCAGGATGGAGTGATGTGGGACGCGGGGATCATCTGGCGCCCGACCCCTCGAACCGAGCTCCAGGCCCGGGGCGGGTGGCGCTACGGCGGCGAGAGCTTCACCGCCTCGCTTGCTCACAAGATCAACAGCCGCTCGGCCCTGAACGCCTCCATCTATGACGGGGTGAGCAGTTTTGGACGGCTTTTAGTAGCCGATCTCAACGGTTTGCCGACGAAGTTTAAAACTCCGTCCAATGGCAGCTTGACCGGCAACGGCTGCGTGTTCGGGAACGATCCCGGCACCGGCCGCTGCTTCGGCGACGCCTTCCAGTCGATCGCCAACTTCAACTTCCGCAACCGCGGAGCGAACGTCCAATATTCGGCCACCCGCGGGCCCTGGACGATGGGCCTGGGCGCGGGCTACGCCAACCGCAAATATCTGGCGCCGGACAGCAGCCTGTTCGCTCTCAACGGAGTCACCGATCAGAGCTTCAGCCTGCAGGGCAATCTCGGCCGTCGGCTGACCCGGAGCTCGGGCTACGATCTCGACGCCTATGCGGCCTGGTTCGACAGCGGAATCGCCGATACCGACTCCAGCTTCGCCGCGGGTCTCACCGGACGCTACTATCGCAACGTCTTCCGCGATCGGCTGCAGGCGCAGATCTCGGCGGGCCTCTACACCACCCAGGCCGGGGAATTCGACGCCAGCTACGGCTCGATCCTCGTCGGCCTGCGCTACTCTTTCTGAGGACTGGAAGCGATGTACACCGAACATTACGGCCTCGCCGAACGCCCCTTCCAGCTGACTCCGGACGCGCGCTACTGGTATGAGAGCCGCACCCACAAGAAGGCGATGGCCTATCTCGGCTACGGCCTCGCCCAGGGCGAGGGCTTCATCGTCATCACCGGGGAGATCGGCGCCGGCAAGTCGACCCTGGTCGCGCACTTGATGGCGACCATCGACCGCGAGCGGCTGAACGCGATCAGCCTCGTCTCGACCCAGGTCGAAGGGGACGACATGCTTCGGCTCGCCGGCCAGGGCCTCGGGCTCGAGACCGGCGGAGTCGCCAAGGCGCAGCTGCTCGATCGGATCGAGCAGAGGCTTCGCGAGGAAGCGGGCAGGGGCAAGCGCACCCTGCTGGTCGTGGACGAGGCCCAGAACCTTCCGGTCTCGGCGCTCGAAGAGCTTCGAATGCTTTCGAACTTCACCAGCCAAGGCCGTGCGCTCATCCAGATTTTCCTGCTCGGCCAGCCCGAATTCCGGGATCGGGTCGCGGGCGAGGACAGCCTTGAGCAGCTGCGCCAGCGGGTCATCGCAAGCCACCATCTCGAGGCGATGGAAGCCAATGAGGTCGAGCCCTACATGGTCCACCGCCTGGCCGTCGCCGGCTGGGAAGGGCGGCCGTCCTTCGACCAGGAATCGTTCGCAGCGCTCTACCGTCACACCGGCGGCGTTCCGCGCAAGCTCAACCAGCTCGCCAACCGGCTGCTGCTTTATGCCGGAGTCGAGCGGCTGGAGACGGTCTCGGGCAATGACGTCGAAGCCGTTGCGGCCGACATGGCGGCCGACCGGCCGGCCAGCGCCTCGAAGCGGGTGCTTCCGCTTCGTCGCCCGTCGACGGCCACGGCCGAACCTGCGGGCGATTCTTTGCTGGATCGCCGGATCGCCGCGATCGAGGCGCGCCTCGACGAGCAGGAAGCGGCGGTTCGCCGGGTCTTGACCGTGCTCCTCGACTGGGTCGAGAACGAAAGCCAGCCGCGCCGAAGCAATGCCGCTTGATTCTCATAATTCCTCCCCGAGCTTGCTCGGGGAGGGCGACCAGCCGAAGGCTGGTGGAGGGGCAATGCAGAGTCCGTTTCTCCCCTCCACCGCGCCGCTTCGCGGCGCGGTCCCCCTCCCCGAGGCGAGCTCGGGGAGGAATTGGAGCATGTCATGCTGAACGCCCTTTCCGTGGACGTCGAGGACTGGTTCCAGGTCGGGGCGTTCGAGCGCGTGATTGGCCGCGAGCAGTGGGACGGGCTGGAGCAGCGCGTCGAGCGCAATGCGGGCGCGGTGCTCGACCTGTTCGCCGAGGCCAAGGTCAAGGCCACCCTCTTCACTCTCGGCTGGGTCGCCGAGCGCTATCCGGCGGTCATCCGCCGGGCCGCCGACGAAGGTCATGAGATCGGCAGCCACGGCTGGGACCACCAGCGCGTCTTCAACCTCGGGGAGGAGGGCTTCCGGGCCGACCTTCGCCGAGCCCATGCCACCATTTCGGACGCATGCGGCGTCGAGCCCAGGGGCTACCGGGCACCGAGCTTCTCGATCGACGCCCGGACGCCCTGGGCCCACCGGATCCTGGCCGAGGAAGGCTATTCCTATTCGTCGAGCGTCGCCCCCATCGCCCACGACCATTATGGCTGGCGCGAGGCGCCCCGCTTCGCCCACCGGCCGCTTGCGGAGAGCGACCTGATCGAGCTTCCGGTCACCACCGTCGAGCTCGCCGGACGGCGAATGGCGGCGGGGGGCGGGGGCTTCTTTCGGCTTTTGCCCTACCGTTTCTCGACCTGGGCGATTGATCGGGTGAACCGGGAGGACGAGCGGCCCGCGGTCTTCTATTTTCACCCGTGGGAGATCGATCCCGGCCAACCGAGGGTCGCCGGAGCGCCGCTCAAGTCCCGGCTTCGCCATTACAGCCGTCTCTCGGCGATGCGGCCCAAGTTGCTGAAATTGTTCAAGGCTCATGCCTGGGACCGGACCGACAAGGTGGTCGAGCGCGAACGGGAGAGATTGTCGTGACCCTGTATTCGCCGATTGCCGCGGCCGCGGTCCGGACCGCCGACCTGTCCGATCCCTCCGAGCGCGCCCGGATCGATTGCTACGTGGCTGAGCATCCGGAGTCGGTCTTCTTCCACCGGCCCCAATGGAGCTTGGCGGTCGAGCGGGGCTGCGGTCAGCGCGGCCACTATCTCGTCGCCGAGCGGCCGGACGGCGGTCTCGCCGGCTGCCTTCCGCTCACCGACGTGCGATCGGCTTTGTTCGGCCGGGCGCTGGTCTCGACCGGCTTCGGGACCGGCGGCGGAGTGATCGCGGACGATCGGGCCTCGGCCGCCGCGCTGCTTCGAACCGCGGCCGAGCTCGCCGACCGGCTCGGCTGCGGGACGCTCGAGCTTCGCGGAGGCGAGTTCCCCGACGATTATGCAATCCGGGACGACGTCTATGTCGGTTTCGCAATGGATCTGCCGACCGGCGAGGCGGCGATCATGAAGTCGATCAAGCGGCGCCATCGCGGTGTCAAAAGGGCGCGGGCACTGGAGCTCGGAGTCCGGATCGGCGCCGGCCCGGCCGACCGCTCGGACTTCTTCCGGGTCTACGGCGAGTCAATGCGCAACCTCGGCTCCCCCGTCTTCCCGCCGCGGCTGTTCGACGCCATGCTCGACCTGTTCGGCGAGGATGCCGACATCCTCACCGTCTTCAACGGCGCCGAGCCGGTGGCGAGCGTCCTCAATTTCTACTTCAAGGGAATCGTCCATCCTTATTGGGGCGGGGGAACGACGGCGGCGCGCGACTGCTTCGCGAGCGAGCTCATGTATTTCGAGACGATGTGCCATGCCTCGAGGCGCGGCTGCACCCGCTTCGATTTCGGCCGATCGAAGCTTGGCTCGGGCAATCACAGCTTCAAGATGAACTGGGGGATGGAGCCGGAGCCGCTGCGCTACGGGATCCGAACGGCGCCCGGCGCGGCGCCCCGCGACATCAATCCGCTGAGCCCGAAGAACCGGCTCAAGGTCGAGGCCTGGAAGAAGCTTCCGCTGTGGGCGTCGAACCGGCTGGGACCGGTGCTGGCCAGGGGGCTCGGCTGATGCCCGAGACCCTCTTCCTGGCGCATCGAATCCCGTTCCCGCCCGACCGCGGCGACAAGATCCGGACCTTCCACGAGCTGAAGCATCTCGCGGGGCTCGGGCGGGTGCATCTCGCCTGCCTCGCGGACGACGAGGAAGACGCCGCGAACCTCGCCGGCCTTCGCGAGGCGATCGGGCCTTCGCTCGGCGAGGCGCATGTCGAGGTCCGGCGGATTTCGAAGCTCGCCGCGGGCGCCCGGGCTCTCATCGAGGGCCGGCCGGTCTCGCTCGCCCTGTTCGACTCCGGGGCGCTTCGCGGCTTCGTCGAGCGGATGCTCTCGAGCGGACGGATCGGAACGATCTTCGCCTTTTCCGGGCAGATGGGGCAATTCGTCCCCGAGACCCTCGGCGCCCGCTTCGTGATGGATTTCGGAGACGTCGATTCGGCCAAGTTCGAGGCTTACGGGGCGGAAGGCGGGGCGATGGCTCCGATCAACCGCCGCGAGGGCAGGCTTCTCGCCGAGTTCGAGCGGTCGGTCGCCGCCCGGGCCGACGTCAGCCTGTTCGTCAGCCAGGCCGAGGCGGACCTCTTCAGGCGCCGGAGCGGGCTGGAAAGCGCGGACATCCGCGCGCTGCACAACGGCGTGGATCTCGATTATTACGATCCGGGCGCCCGCTTTCTCCCGATCGAGGAAAGCGGACCGCTGATCGTCTTCACCGGCCAGATGGATTACGCGCCCAATATCGAGGCGGTGCGCTGGTTCGCGGGCGAGGTGATGCCGATGCTCCCCAAGGCGCGATTCGCCATCGTCGGTCGAAAGCCGCCCGAGGCCGTGCTCAGGCTGGCCGGGCCCCGGACGATCGTCACCGGGGCGGTCCCCGACGTGCGCTCCTGGCTCGCCGCGGGCGACGTCGTCGCGGCTCCGCTGAGGATCGCCCGCGGGATCCAGAACAAGGTGCTGGAGGCGATGGCCATGGCCCGGCCGGTCGTCGCCTCGCCGGCGGCCTTCGAGGGAATCGAAGCCGAGCCCGGGCGACACCTCCTCGTCGCGGCCGAGGCCGAGGCGCAGGCGGAGGCGATCGCGGGGCTGATCGAAGACCGGGGGCGGGCGGCCGCCATGGGCCAGGCCGCGCGCCGCCGGATGGAGGAGGTCTATCGCTGGGAGGCTCGGCTCGCCCCGCTCGGGGAGATTGTCGCGGTCGCACGGCACAAGGCGGCGGCATGACGGCGGTCCTGCCCATCGTGCGCGCCGACCCGCTGGCGCAGGCCTGGCGCAGCCATCTCGCCGCGCTCGGAGCGGCGGGAGCGGCGATCGGGCTACTGTTCGCGGGCGACGGGCTCGACATGGCGAGGCTCTGGTGGGACAGCGCCACCTTCAACCATTGCTTCCTGGTCGTTCCGATCATCCTCTGGCTGGTCTGGCAGCGGCTTCCCGAGCTCAAGGCGCTCGCGCCTCGCGCCTGGGCTCCGGGGCTGGTGCTGGTCGGAGCGGGCGCCTGCGCCTGGCTGCTCGGGGAGGCCGGCAATGTCGCGCTTCTCCGCCACTTCGGACTCGTCGCGATGCTCCAGGGAAGCGTGATCGCCTGCCTGGGCAAGGCGGTGGCGCGGGGACTCGCCTTCCCGATTTTCTACGCCGTCTTCCTCGTGCCCTTCGGCGAGGAGCTGGTCGCGCCGCTCCAGACCCTCACCGCGAAGATGAGCATGGGACTGCTCGCCCTGACCGGGGTGCCGGCCCATATCGAGGGCATCTTCATCTCGACCCCGAGCGGGCTGTTCCGGGTCGCCGAGGCCTGTTCCGGGGTCCGGTTCCTGGTGGCGATGGCGGCGCTTGGGGCGCTCGCCGCCAATCTGTGCTTCACCTCCCGGCGCCGCCGGGCCCTGTTCGTCGCCTTCGCGCTCTGCGTCTCGGTGCTCGCCAACGGCGCCAGGGCGTTCGGGACGATCTACATCGCCTACAAGACCGACAACGAGGTCGCCGTCGGGATCGACCATCTCGTCTACGGCTGGATCTTCTTCGCGATCGTCATCGCCTTGATCGCTGCGGCGGCCTGGCGCTTCTTCGACCGGGCGCCGAACGCGCGCTGGTTCGACCCCGCCGAGCTCCAGGCTCCGGGCGCCGAGCCGGGGCGGGCGAGCCGCGCCGCGCAAATCGCGGCGATGGGGGTGGCGCTCGCAGCGGCGGCGCCGCTCTGGTCCGGCGTCGTCGCAGCGGCGGGCACCCGGGCGGTTCCCGAAACCTCGCTCCCGAACGTGCAGGGCTGGACCAGGCTTGCGGCCGGACCGGAATGGCAGCCGCATTATACGGGCGCCGACCGGGTTCGGCTCGCCCGCTACCGCAACGCAGCCGGGCAGCAGGTCGACCTCGCCATCGTTGTCTTCGCCCGGCAGAGCGAGGGGCGCGAGCTGGTCGGCTACGGCCAGGGCGCGGCCGACGAGGACGGCGCCTGGTCGTGGACCGGCGATTCCGCGCCGCCGGCGGACGGCAAGGCGGAGCTGATCGGGTCGCACGGCAAGGTTCGCGAGGTGGTGAGCTTCTACCGGGTCGGGGAGATCGTCACCGGGAGCAGGACGCGGGTCAAGCTCGAGACGGTGAAGACGAGGCTGCTCGGCGGGCCGCAGCGGGCGGTCGCGGTGCTGGTCTCGGCCGAGGCTCCGGCCGACGGGCTCAGCGCCCGGCCGGCGATCGACTCCTTCCTTCGGAGCCTCGGGCCGATCGCGCCCCTTGCCGACCGGGCCGCCGGGCTGGCAGAGGACTGAGCATGTGCGGAATTGCCGGCCTTTTCTACGTAAGCAGCCCAAAGCCGGTCGACCCGAAAAGGGTGCGGGCGATGACCGACACTCTCGCCCATCGCGGGCCGGACGGAAGCGGGGTGTGGACCGCGCCGGGCGTCGGGCTCGGCCACCGGCGCCTGTCGATCATCGACCTCGCCACCGGCGACCAGCCGATGCGTTCCGCCGACGGCGAGCTGGCGCTGAGCTACAATGGCGAGATCTACAATTTCCGCGAGGTGAGGGCGCAGCTCGAGGGCTTCGGCCATAAGTTCCGGACGGAGAGCGACACCGAGGTCATCCTGGCGTCGTGGCGGCAATGGGGCCCCGATTGCCTCTCCCGATTCAACGGGATGTTCGCCTTCGCCCTCTACGACCGGGACCAGGACTGCCTCTTTCTCGCCCGCGACCGGATCGGGGTGAAGCCGCTCTACTGGGCGACCCTTGCCGACGAGGCGCTGGTCTTCGCCTCCGAGCTGAAGGGGCTGCTCGCCCACCCGCTGCTCCGGCGCTCGCCGAGCCACCGGGCGGTCGAGGATTATCTCGCTTTGGGCTACGTCCCCGACGACAGCTGCATGGTCGAGGGCGTGCGGAAGCTTCCCGCCGGGCACTTCCTCCTGGTCCGGCGGGGACGAGCGCTTCCGGAACCGGTCCAATATTGGGACGTGGATTTCTCCAACCCCTCGCGAGCCTCCGCGACGGCGCTCGAGGAGGAGCTGGTCGAGCGCCTCCAGGCCGCGGTGCGCTCGCGGATGGTCGCCGACGTGCCGCTTGGCGCCTTCCTCTCGGGCGGGGTCGACAGCTCGGCGGTGGTCGCTCTGATGGCCGAGGCGAGCCGCTCGGCGGTGGAGACCTGCTCGATTGGGTTCAGCGAAGCGGATCACGACGAAACCAAATGGGCGGCCCTGGTCGCCGAGCGCTTCGCAACCCGCCACCGGAGCCGGATCGTCCAGGCCGGGGATTTCGGGCTGATCGACACGCTCGCCGACTCCTTCGACGAGCCCTTCGCCGACGCCTCGGCCCTCGCCACCTACCGGGTCTCCGAGCTGGCCCGCGAGACGGTCAAGGTCGCACTCTCGGGCGACGGCGCCGACGAGGCCTTCGCCGGCTATCGCCGCTACCGGATGTTCGCGGCCGAGGAGCGGGTGAGGGGCCTCCTGCCCGCCCGGGCGCGCGACATGCTCGGAGCGGTCGGCAACCTTTATCCCAAGCTCGACTGGGCGCCCCGCTTCCTTCGCGCCAAGACGAGTTTGCAGGCGATCGGCCAGGACGGAGGCGAGGCCTATGCGGCGGCGGTCGGAGTGACGCCCGGGCCCATAAGATCAAGCATTTACAGCGCAAACTTCAGGCAAGTTCTCGGCGGCTACCGGGCCGAGCGGCGCTATGTCGAGACCATGGCCGGAGCGCCCGCCTCGGACTCGCTCTCCCGGGCCCAATATGCCGACCTCAAGATCTGGCTTCCAGGCGACATCCTCACCAAGGTCGATCGGACCAGCATGGCCGTGAGCCTGGAGGCGCGCGAGCCCTTGCTCGACCACCGCCTGATCGAGTTCGCCGCCCGGGTGCCGGCGGGGATGCGGCTCCGCGGCGGCTCGGGAAAATGGCTGATGAAAAAGGCGCTCGGACGCTATCTGCCCGAGGAAGTGCTCCACCGGACCAAGATGGGCTTCGTCACTCCGGTCAGCGCCTGGTTCCGGGGGCCCCTGGCCGGCGAGGCGGCGGCGATCGCCCACAGTCCCGCTCTGGCCGAGCTCGGCTGGTTCGACGGCAATTCGATCGCCCGCCTCGCTGCCGCCCATCGCTCCGGCCGGGCCGAACATGGCCGGCTGCTGTGGCAATTGCTGATGCTCGACAAGTCGCTCCAACGCCTGTTCGGCTTCGGGGCGGGGGTCAGGAAGGCGGGCTAGCCTTCACTTGCCGGCGGTTCGAAAGCGCGCTTCGAGCCTCACGCGGCCCTGGCGATCGACGACCTCACTCCGGATCAGGCCAATCCGTCGGCATCGGGATGAGCGTGAAGGTTCCAAGGTAACTATGGTCTTCACGGATATTGCCGGTGAAGCCTTCCGAGCGAAGCCTGTTCTCACGCTCGCGCCGCTCGAAGGTAATCAGGCGCGGATCAAATGCCACTTCCGTAAACAGCGCGTTCGGATCGATCGGGAAATGCCGTACCTTCTCGCCGGTGCCAAGCTTGTCCGGAGTCAGGCATAATATCCGCACTTCGCTTTCGTGGCGGAACTGCGCACGCTTGGTGCAAAGCGATTCGGCGCGCCCATCGGGCGTGCTGAAATATAGCGGCCCCGCGGGCTGTGAAAGGCGATTGGCCAAAAGCTGTCCAAACCGCTCTTCCGGCTCGTAAGTCACGCCGGCAATGTAGAAATGGTAGTCCGGGTGCAGCCTTGCCCAGGATTCCATGACCGCGATCAGCCGCCGCGCGGTCGTAGTGACGCGCACGCCCTCTTCGGCGGGCGTGCTGTTTCGTTGCGCGATTGGGTCGAGGACAACTCGCGAATAGGCGCGAAGCAGCACGTCCGAATCCGCTTCGTAGGACCAGCATTGCGCCCAGCAGGCCGAAAGATAATCGGCCAGAGCGCGCTGATTTCGTTTTGTGCAGGCCGATCCCGGCTGGGGCGTGAGCCTGAAGGTGGCGCAAGGGTCCTCCCTCGGATCGACCCACAGCGAAGGTTGAACCAGCGTGAGCCGCTTGAGACGGACCAGCTCCTCAAGTCGCCAGACCGGGAAGATCCGGTGCAGCGGCTTATCGATGTCGTCGATGCGGGCCCGACGCACCCGGCCGTCAGTCACGTCACTGCCTTCCGCAGGATCTGTCCCCTTCGAACATGCCATTTGACGACTCAAGGGTACACAGCCTCGACGAAATACAAACCCTGCGGCGGCGCGTTCAGGCCCAGGGCCGCCCGGTCCCGCGCTTCCAGCGCATCCTTCAAATCTCCGGCGCTCCACCTCCCCCGGCCGACCAGCTGGAGGCATCCCACCATCGACCTCACCTGATGGTGGAGGAAGGAGCGGGCGGCGGCCTCGATCAGGATGACGTCGCCCTCGCGGCGCACCGCGAGCCGGTCCAGGGTCTTGACCGGGCTTTTCGACTGGCAGTGGGCGGAGCGGAAGGTCGTGAAATCGTGGAGGCCGACCAGCTGCTGCGCCGCCGAGTGCATCGCTCCGGCGTCGAGCGGAACCGCCACCTGCCAGGCCCGCCCCGCCTCCAGCGCCGGCGGCGCCCTCCGGTTGACGATCTTGTAGAGATAGCGCCGGCCGACGCAGCTGAAGCGGGCGTGCCAGTCGTCCGCGGCCGGCCGGGCCTCGAGGATCGCGATCGGAAGCGGCCTCAGCCTGGCGTTCAGCCCTTCGGCGAGCCGGAATGGAGCGATCGGCCGATCGATGTCGACATGGGCCGCCATTGCAAAAGCGTGGACTCCGGCGTCGGTCCGGCCGGCGGCGTGGACGGTGGCCGGCTCGCCGGTGATCGCCTCGGCCGCCTCCTCGATCGACTGCTGGACCGAGGGGCCGTGCGCCTGGCGCTGCCAGCCCATGAACGGCCCGCCGTCATATTCAACGATGAGCCGGAAGCGGGTCACCCGAGCTTCGTGCCCGGCGCGATCGGGAATCCGCGAAGCAGCTCGGCGCCCGTCATCGGCGCCCGCCCCGAGCGCTGGAGGAGGCGGGCGCAAAGCGCCCGGTCGCCGCAGGCGATGACGAGGCCCTTGCCGGGCAGAACCTCGCCCGGCTCGCCCGAGGCCTCGACCGGGTCGGCGGCGAGCAGCTTGATCCGCTCCCCGCCCGCCTCGAACCAGGCGCCGGGCGCCGGGTTGAACGCTCTCACCTGGCGCTCGAGCTCGGCCGCGGTCCGCTCGAAGTCGAGCCGCGCCTCCTCCTTTCGGATCTTGGGAGCGTAGGTCGCCTGGTCCTCCGACTGGGGCCGGGGCCCGATCCGGTCCCACCGGTCGAGCACTTCCACCATCCGCTCGGCGCCGAGACCGGCGAGCTCCGCGGTCAGCTCGCCGGCCGTCTTGCGCCCGATCGGAGTGCCCATCGCCGCCATCATCGGCCCCGTGTCGAGTCCTTCGTCCATCTTCATGATCGTCACCCCCGTCGTCTCGTCGCCGGCCAGGATGGCGCGCTGGATCGGAGCGGCGCCCCGCCAGCGGGGGAGGATCGAGGCGTGGACGTTGAGGCAGCCCCGGCGCGGCGCCTCGAGGATCGGCCGCGGGAGGATCAGCCCGTAGGCGGCGACGATTGCCGCATCGAGATCGAGCGCCGCGAACTCGGCCTGGGCTTCGGGGTGCTTGAGCGAGAGCGGGGTTCGGACCTCGAGCCCAAGCACTTCAGCGCGCTGCTGGACGGGGGAGGGGCGGAGCGCCTTGCCGCGGCCGGCCGGGCGAGGCGGCTGCGAGTAGACCGCGGCGATCTCGTGTCCGGCCGCCGCGAGCGCGTCGAGAGTCGGAACGGCGAATTCGGGAGTACCCATGAAGGCGATGCGCATTCTGTCGTCATTGCGAGGAGCGGAGTGACGAAGCAATCCAGTTCTGGCGCTGGCGGCCGCTGGATTGCTTCGCTTCGCTCGCAATGACGGGTTTGCGCCCAACGGGCGCAAACCCTACCTAGCCCCAATGGCTTCTCCCGAGATCGACGCTTTGACCCAGGCGCTGGCGCGACTCCCCGGGCTGGGGCCGCGCTCGGCGCGCCGGGCCGTACTCCACCTGATGAAGAAGCGCGACACGGCGCTGGCTCCGCTGCTCAAGGCGCTCGAGCGGGTGAACGAGAATCTCTCCGTCTGCTCCAACTGCTTCAACGTGGACACGCTCGACCCCTGCAGCGTCTGCACCGATTCCCGGCGCGACGGCCGGTTGCTCTGCGTGGTCGAGGAAGTGTCCGATCTCTGGGCGCTCGACCGCTCCCGGCTGTTCCCGGGCCGCTTCCACGTCCTCGGCGGCCGGCTCTCGGCGCTGGAAGGAATCAGGCCCGAGGATCTCAACATCGACAAATTGCTCGGCCGGGTGGCGAAGGGCGGGATCGACGAGGTCGTTCTTGCGATGAACGCGACCCTCGAAGGCCAGACCACCGCCCATTATCTCGCCGAGCGCCTCGAAGGCTTCCCGGTGCGCCTCACCCAGCTCGCCCACGGCCTGCCGGTGGGAGGCGAGCTCGACTATCTCGACGAAGGGACTCTCGCCCAGGCGCTACGGGCGCGGCGGCCCGTATCTTGAGGCCCGTAACGGACGGGAAACAAACAGCTTTTTTTCTTTGATCTAGGCAACCAACATAGATCAGGTTCGTTGAGGTTGCTCGTCGGGTTGTTCACGGTCCCGCCGCCGCCTGAGTTCAAGACACAAGAGATTATGATGCGCGCTCTGATCATCGAGCCACAGATTTTTACATCCTTCATGATCGAGGATGCCCTTCGGGACGCCGGATTCACCTCGATCGTCATGGCGACGACGGAGGAGGAAGCCGTGGCCTGCGCCGAGGCCGATCCGCCGGACCTCGTCACCGCCGCCGTCGAGCTCGAGCGCGGCAGCGGAATCCGCGCCGTCGAGAGGATCCGGGCGAAGCTCAGGGTGCCTGTGCTGTTCATCACCCAGCATATCGGGCGGGTGCGAGCCGGCGATCCGAAGGCGCCCGTCGTCAAGAAACCCTTCGCCGCCGCCCACCTCCCCCCCGCCATCGCCGCGGCCCAGGCGATCGGCTGACCGATCCGAAGAGCCCGTCATGCTGAACTCGTTTCAGCATCCAGGGCGGAGCCGCTCCGCGGTCTGACCTCATTGCATCGAGCGTGTATCCTCGACGGCCGGCAGGCCCTTATTTTTTGAGAGACGGCGCAACGGCGCAACGGCGCGACGTAGAAAAGGGACTCTCTACGTCGCGTCGTTGCGCCGTTGCGTCGTCTCTTCAAAGAATGGCGCCGAGGCGCCGGTGGTCTTGCGCAAGGGCTCGTCCAAGAACCTGACGCCAGACGGGCAGTTCGCTGGACCCTGAAACGAGTTCAGGGTGACGGTGGGGTGAGGCGAAGGGGCTAGCGGTAGCTCACCACCTCATATTCGATCCCGTCGGGGTCGAGGAAGTAGAAGCGGCGCCCCGGCTCGTAGTCGCCGTGGGAGAAGGGCGTGAGGCCGGCCGCGATCACCCGGGCCTCGGTCTCGTCCAGTTCCTCCACCTCGACCCCGATGTGGTTGAGGGGCCGGCCCTTGGCGAAATTGTCGCGATCGTAGACCCTGCTCGGATCGGTATAGAGCGCGACATAATGGTCGCCGGTGCCGACGTGGATCGTCTGCCCGCCTTTCTGCGCCTGTCCCTGCCAGCGGACCTTCCAGCCGAATACCGATTCCATCAGCCTGGAGGCCCGCTCGGGGTCGCTCACCGTAACGTTCACATGCTCGATTCTGGGCAATGCCATTTCCATTCTCCTCGCTCCGACCCCTTCGATTTGCGAGTCGTACGACCTCAAGCTAAGTTGAGGTCAAGCTTCAATTCGAGGGCATTTTCATGGCATCCACGCCTCTGCTCACAATCGGCGATTTGGCCCGTCGCACCGGCCTCTCGGTCTCGGCGATCCGGTTCTACGAGACGCGCGGGCTGGTCGGTGCGATCCGAACCGGCGGCAACCAAAGGCGCTTCATGCGCTCCGACATCCGCCGCCTGTCCTTTGCACTGATCGCCCAGCGCTGCGGGCTCACCCTCGGGGAGATCGAAAGGGAGATGGCGTCGCTCCCGAACGGCCGGGCGCCCAACAAGGCCGATTGGCAGGCGATCAGCCAGCGCCTTCGAGCGACCCTCGACCAGCGGATCGCAATGCTCGAGCGGACCCGCGACCGGCTCGACGGATGCATCGGTTGCGGCTGCCTGTCGCTCGACGCCTGCGCACTCTACAATCCCGGCGACCGCGCGGCCCGGGCCGGGCCGGGGCCTCGGTTCTTGCTGGGGGACAAAGCGGCGGACTTCGTCTGATCCGTCATCCCGGCGAAAGCCGGGACCTCGGCTCATCTGGCAGAGCCTCTTTCTCGCCGGGGTCCCGGCTTCCGCCGGGATGACGAGTGTCCTCCCGACCCTAAACCTTCCTGCTCAGCGCCCGCATCGCGTCGTCCAGGCCCTCCAGGGTGAGCGGATACATACGCTCGTGCATCAGCTGGCGGATCATCTGGGTGGACTGGCTGTAGCCCCAATATTTCTCCGGCGTGGGGTTGAGCCAGACCGAGCTCGGATAGGTGTTCACCAGGCGCTGCATCCAGACCGCGCCCGCCTCCTCGTTGTAATGCTCCACCGAGCCGCCGGGGTGGCTGACCTCGTAGGGGCTCATCGAGGCGTCGCCGACGAGCACGATCTTCCAGTCGTGGCCGAACTTGTGGAGCACGTCCCAGGTCGGCGTGCGCTCGGCGAAGCGGCGGCGATTGTCCTTCCACAGGCTCTCATAGGGGCAGTTGTGGAAGTAGAAGAATTCGAGATTCTTGAACTCGCTATGGGCGGCCGAGAACAGCTCCTCGCAGACCTTGATGTGGGGATCCATCGAGCCGCCGACGTCGAGGAGCAGGAGCAGCTTCACCGCATTATGGCGTTCCGGGCGCATCCGGATGTCGAGCCAGCCCTTCCTCGCGGTGCCGTCGATCGTCTCGTCCAGGTCCAATTCGTCGGCGGCGCCTTCGCGGGCGAATCGGCGGAGCCGGCGCAGCGCGACCTTGATGTTTCGGGTGCCGAGCTCGACCTGGTTGTCGAGGTTCCTGAACTCGCGCTTGTCCCACACCTTGATCGCGCTCCGGTTGCGGCCGCCTTCCTGGCCGATCCTCACGCCTTCGGGATTGTAGCCGTATGCGCCGAAGGGGGAGGTGCCGGCGGTTCCGATCCATTTCGACCCGCCCTGGTGGCGCTCCTTCTGCTCGGCGAGCCTTTGCTTCAAAGCCTCCATGATCTCTTCCCAGGAGCCCAAAGCCTGGATCTTCGCCATCTCCTCGGGCGAGAGATAGAGCTCGGCGACCTTCTTCAGCCACTCCTCCGGGATCGGAACCGCCTCGGTGCCGTAATCCGCTTCGAGGCCCTTGAAGACCTTTCCGAACACCTGGTCGAAACGGTCGAGCAGTCCCTCGTCCTTCACGAACGTGGCCCGGGCGAGATAGTAGAATTCCTCCGGGCTGGTTCGGATGACTTCGGAGTCCAGCGCCTCGAGCAGTACGAGATGCTCCTTCAGCGAGGCGGTTATGCCCGCGGCGCGAAGCTCGTCGACGAAGGAGAAGAACATGGCCGGCGTTTAGCGCGCGTAGCGTGGAAGGGCCAGCACCCCTGGCTCCCCCCACACCGTTCGGCCTGAGCCTGTCGAAGGCCCTTCCTCGTTCTGGATGGAGGGGAAGGGAAGGGCTTCGACACGCTCAGCCCGAACGGTTTCGTAATCTGGCCCCCTTCCTCCACCGCCTGCATAGTTAACGCCGTTTCAACATTTTCCCCTTAGCCCTCTGTCCCGAACCACCAACGGGGGCGCTAGCGTGGCGAGCCAGTCGATCGAACAACCGGACGGCAATGCGATCAACATCGTCGCGCGCAATTGCGGGGCGCTGGCGATTGAGTGCAGCGACGTCTCGGGCTACGTCGCCGGGGTCTCCGAGCGGATCTCGTCCAACCTTCGAACCCTCGACTCGCTGGAGGACGTGACCAGCCGGCTTCTGCTCGACCAGGCGCGGGTGGCGGAATCGACCGACGAGGCCCGGATCCTCGCAGAGCAGGCGCGCGAGCGTCTGTCCGAAGGCCGTGCCGCGATCGAGGACACGATCGGGATCTTCTCGGGCCTCACCGACCTCGTAGTCCAGCTCGGCGAGCGGATGTCCGGCTTCGCCGAGGCGATGAGCCGGGTCCAGAACGTCTCCTCCAGCATCGAGCGGATCGCCTACCGGACCAACATGCTGGCCCTGAACGCGACCATCGAGGCGGCGCGGGCGGGGGAGGCGGGGCGAAGCTTCGCCGTCGTCGCCGCCGAGGTGAAGAAGCTCGCCCAGGAGACGAGGACCGCGACCAGCGAGATCACCGGAACCATCGCCTCGCTGACCCGCGAGGCCGAGGCGGTCACATCGGAGATCGAGACCGGGGTCGGCCGGAGCCGGGTCGCCCGAAGCGGCTTCGCGACGATCACCGACACGGTCCGCCAGGTCGCCGAGATCGTCGCTTTGGTCGACCGCCAGACCGACGGGATCGCGCAGTCGACGAGCCACATCCAGCAGAGCGTCGACTCGGTCAAGTCGGGCCTGTCGAGCTTCGCCGCCGACGCCCGCGACAATGGCGGGCAATTGCTCCAGGTCCACGGCCGGCTGACCAGGCTCGAGACCCTCTCCAACGAGATGCTCGACCGCCTGGCCAGCTCCGGAGTGCGGATCGACGATACCCCCTTCATCGAGTTCGCCCAGGCCGGGATGCGCGAGATCAGAGAGGCGGTCGAGGCCGCGATCGCCGCCGGCGAAGTGAGCGAGGACGACGTCTTCGACACCCGCTACACGGCCATGCCGGGCACCAACCCGGTCCAGTACGAGACCCGCTTCTGCGAGCTCGCCGACCGCATCGTCCGCCCGATCCTCGACCGGCTGATGGCCCGCGAGCCGCGCCTGATCGCCTGCGCGATCACCGACAATGAAGGCTTTCTTCCGACCCACATTTCGGAGCGCTCCAGGCCGCAGAGCAACGATCCCGCCTGGAACGCCGAACATTGCCGCAACCGCCGCAACTTCCTCGACGACGTCACCCGCCGCGCGATCGAGAGCGACAAGGAGGCGATGCTCGCCACCTACTCGATGGACCTCGGCCAGGGCCGCTATCTGCCGGTCAAGAACGTCTTCGTCCCGCTCACCATAAACGGCCGCCGCTGGGGCAATTTCGAGCTCGCCTATCGCGACGAGGCGATGCGGCTCTGACGGCGTAGCCGTCATCCCGGCGGAAGCCGGGATCTCGGGAAGGCCCGCCGAGACTTCTCGTCCCGAGGCCCCGGCTTTCGCCGGGGTGGCGGTTGCCGCCCCTAGCTCCCCGGCCGCCTCGCCATGAACGCCAGCCGCTCGAACAGCATCACGTCCTGCTCGTTCTTGAGCAAGGCGCCGTGCAGCGGCGGAATCGCCTTGGAAGGGTCGCGCGACTGCAGGACCTCGAGGGGCATGTCCTCGTGGAGGAGCAATTTCAGCCAGTCGATGAGCTCGCTGGTCGACGGCTTCTTCTTGAGGCCGGGCACGTCCCGGACCTGGTAGAAGATGTCCATCGCCCTTGAGACCAGCATCTTCTGGATGCCCGGGAAATGGACGTCGATGATCGCCTGCATCGTCTCGCGGTCGGGGAATTTGATGTAGTGGAAGAAGCAGCGCCTGAGGAAGGCGTCGGGCAGCTCCTTCTCGTTGTTCGAGGTGATGACGACGATCGGGCGCTCGGCCGCCTTCACCGTCTCCTTGGTCTCGTAGACGTGGAACTCCATCCGATCGAGCTCCTGGAGGAGGTCGTTGGGGAATTCGATGTCGGCCTTGTCGATCTCGTCGATGAGCAGGACCGGGAGCGTGGGTGAAGTGAACGCCTCCCACAATTTGCCGCGGCGGATGTAGTTGGAGATTTCGTGGACCCTGGGATCGCCGAGCTGGCCGTCGCGAAGCCGGGCCACGGCGTCATATTCGTAGAGGCCCTGATGCGCCTTGGTGGTCGATTTGACGTGCCATTCGATCAGGGGCGCCTCCAGGGCGGCGGCGATCTCGTGGGCGAGGACGGTCTTTCCGGTCCCCGGCTCGCCCTTGACGAGGAGGGGCCGCCTAAGCCTGACGGCGGCGTTGACCGCGACCTTGAGGTCGTCGGTGGCGACATAGCTGCGGGTGCCTTCGAAACGCATGCCGGCGGGATAAAGGAGGGGCCGGAGGAGGGCAAGCCACCCGGATAGGCGGTCTTCCGCCTAGTCCGTCCCCCGCGCCTGCCGCCTCGCCTCGAGCAGGTCCCAGAGGCCGTGATGCTGGACCAGGATCTGCTGAGCTCCGAACAGGAGCGCCCGCTGGACCTGCGGCGCCGAGCCGTATTCGTCGGCCAGTCGAACGATCGAATCCGCCTCCGCGGCGGGATAAGCGGGCGAATCGACCCCGAAGCGGGAGGCGGCGCAGTCGAGGCAGGACCGGATCGCCGCCCAGTCGAGCACCAGGGCCATGGCCGCTCCGAGCGCGCAGCCGCGCCGCTCGGACAGAGCCAAAGTCTCCATCGCATGGCGCTGGCCGAGCACTGCGGCGTCCGTCCCTCCGGCGCCCGGAGTGCTCGGCACCGGCCCGGCGGCGACCGCGAGCCGGGCGAGATAGGCGCGCTCGCCGGCGAAGGCGTAGGTCGCGCCGGTAAGCCAGGCCCGGGCGTCTGGCTCGACGACCCGGGCCGCGGAATGGTCGATCAGGCCCGGATAGCGGCCGTGGAGCACGCACAGATAATGAATGAGGTCGGCGAGGTCCCGGCCGGCGGTCGGAGCCCTGAGCAGGCGCGGGCCGGTCGCATAATCATGGGCGGCGGTGCCGTGCTCGGCCAAGCGCTCCAGCAGCAGCGCGCCCGTGCGTGGGCCGCCGGCAGTCTCAACCGATGCTGAAGCCATCTGGCCCTCCCGGAGCGGTTCCCGAACCGCCCTAAAGGCCTGACCTACATCAATGCCGTAAAAACCCGGTTTACGCTCCGTTAGGACGGCGGAAAGGCTGTTCCTCCCGAAAAGGGACGATCGGTCGATTTCGCGCCCCTCGATCGCCGCCATGCTGGGCTTGTTTAGGCATCAGGATCGAGCGATCTCGCGGTCTGCCGCCGATGCATCGAGCGCGTTTCCTCGCGGGCCGGCAGGCCCTCGGATTTTGAGAGACGGCGCAACGGCGCAACGGCGCAACGTAGAAAAAGTGGCTCTCTGCGTCGCGCCGTCGCGCCTTCTCTTTGAAATTGGCGCCGAGGCGCCGGAAGCGGGCGCGAGCCTTCGTCCCACAGCCTGACCGCAGAGGGGCGAGGAGCCGGACCTGAAACAGTGCAGGCGGGCGCTCAGGCCGCCAGGGCCAGCTCCGGCTCGGCCTGCGCCTCGGCCGGATCCGCGGCGACCGGCTCGGCCTCGACCTCGACCACGGCCGACTGCCGCGGGTTCGGAGCCACGAGCCGGGTGAAGGCCACCAGCAGGCCGAGCGCGGCATAAACGGCGAGCGCCCCCACGGGGGAGAAGAACAGGCCCACGGCGAGCGCGATCCTGAGGAAGACCGGGTTGAACCCGAGATCCTCGCCGAGCGCCTCGCAGACGCCGAACAGGGTGTGGTCGCGGGCGAAAACGGAAGGCTGGGACGTCTGCATCACGGGCTCCTTGGCGTAGATGCAGCTCCTTCAGCATGAGCCGTGCCAATTTCGGGTGGTCCAGACTTTACAAGGGGTTAGGCGAAGGTCGGTCGAGCGCCGATGGGTTTTGCGCGCAGGTGCTCGCCAAAAGTTGGTAAAAAGCACCAAGCCGGCGCGGAGCTCGGCGAGCGCTGAGATGCAGCCCTGATGGATCGACCGGCGGCTTCGCGCTTCTGGCCGGCGACGGGGATTGATACGGGGCTCCCGGCCGGTTCAGGTGCCCCCGCCGGCTGATTTGGCTTCCTCCGGCGGGGGCGGGGGCCGGAGCGTGCGAACACGAAGATCCGGCCCCCATCTTTGATCCGTTTGCGGATGATCTTACATCCACAAGGACGCCGGGGAGGTCAATAATATCGAAGCTCCGCCGCGCGACGATCGATCGACGACGGCCCGGTTCGCCCGCTATTTCGAGCTGCCGCCGCCGAAAGTATAGGTCAGCGCCAGGCCGCCGGAAAATTGGTCGCGCGATCCGAAGCTTCGCACCACCGGCGAGTCCGCCGAGTCGCCGACCAGCCGGTCGTATTTGGCGTAGCTGTAGACACCGAAGCGCTTCGAGAGCTGCTTGAGGAAGCCGGCGGTGGCGCCTACCGCCTGTATTCCGCCGCCCGGACGATAAACGGCGAGTCCGGTGCGCGCCGCTTCGGGCCCAGTCACGCCGAAATAGGCGCGCTGGTAGCGGCCGTCCGACCAGGTGACCCGGGGCCCTATCGAGAACAGCCAGTCGTCGCCGTCGCGGGCGACGAAATCGGCGCCGGCCTGGCCGGTCCAGCCGTCGTGACCGCCCAGGCCCTTGCGGCCTTCGGCGCGGATTCGGAATTTGGGGCCGAACGCATATTGGACGAAGGCCCCCGCCTCGAAGGTGAAGGGGACCTTGTCGAGCGCCGCTCCGACATCCTTCGCCTTGCGGCTGCCTTCGAAGTTGAGCGCCGGACCGATCTCGAGCCCGCCCCTTTTGATCAGCGAGGGGCCGAAGCTCTCGTCGGGCGCCTCGAAGCCGAAGGGCCTGTCGCCCCGGCTGATCGAAACGTCGACGAGCGGGCGAAGGCCGTGGTCGTCCGAGCCGGGATACAAGGGCACGAACTGGGCGCCTAGGCCGACCCTGATCCGCCGTGGCGGCTTGTTGCCGCCGTCCTCGTCGGCGGCCGCCGCCGGAGCGCTCCAGCCCGCGAGGAGCAGGGAAAAAGCCGCGGCCGCAACCGCCCCGTTCGCCAAGCGCCCGGCGGCGGCCCTTCGCCATTCTTGAATCACCACGTCTCTCCTTCGCGAATCGGTGTCCCGGTCGAAAATCCATTCCGAACGGCAAGTCTGCCGCCTGCGCAATACCGGCTCTAGTCCAGCCCGCCCTCGCAGAGAAGCGCCCGGCCCGGCTTTTCCGGAGCCCCGCCATCCTCGAGGGGCGCGGCCAGCCGGGGCCTGGCGGCTTGTGCGGCGCAACGAGCCTGCTAGCCTTCGGCCATGCAAAGCCTGGTCCTGTCCGCCCTCCTCGCCGCCGCCGCGCCCGCCGCCGAGGAGCAGGAGGGAAGCCTCTATCTTCTGTCCATCGCCGATATCCGGATCGCGAGCGAGCAAAGGGTGACCGCGTTCAAGATCGCAAGCTGGGGCGTCGACTGGGTCGCCTTGTGCCGGATCCCCACCGGCTGGCGCCTCCGGGCCGGCCGGAACGCGACTCCGGACGGGTTGTTCGAAGGCGAATCGACCCACGGGGCGACCCGGCTCGGCGGCCTCGAACCCCTGCGCAGAGTCGCGCTGGTGCGAGTCTGGGGTCCCCTGCAATGGCGCGCCAAGCCGTTGCCCGACGGCGTGGTCCCCGCGACCTTCGCCGGCACTCTCAGCCTCTCGGGAGGACGTGAAGTCGGGCTGACCCAGTCGAACCTGCGCCTGACCCCGGCCCGGGCCTGCCCGGCCCCGGAGGAATGAAACGGGGACCAGACCGGCCGCGCGGCCGGCGGGAGTGATTTTCGGCGGCGGAGCGGGCAGTCCCAGCTAGGCCAGGTCCCGCGCCTGCTTCGCGGTGGCGAGCGGCTCGCCGGCGACGATCACGATCGTCGAGCTGGAGCGGGTGATTGCGTAGAGCTTCTTCGCGAAGCCGCCCGGCAGCCGGACGCAGCCGTGGGAGGCGGGATAGCCGGGGACCCGCCCGGCGTGGAGCGCGACCCCGCCCCAGGTGAGCCTCTGCATCCAGGGCATCGGCGCGTCGTCGTAGAGGTTGGAGCGGTGCATCGCCTTCTTCTGCAGGATCGGGAAGATGCCCTCGGGGGTGTCGTTGCCGGGCTTGCCCGTGGAGACTTTCGAAACGTCCCACAGCTCTCCCTTCCTGAAGACGAACATCTTTTGCGAGGGCAGGCTGACGACGATCAGCACTCCATTCTCGAGCGCCTCCCTCGGGGTCGGCGGCGGTGGCGGGGGAGGGGGCGGAGGGGGCGGAGGGGGCGGAGGGGGCGGAGGAGGAGCAGGAGCGGCGAGCGGCTCCGTGGGCGGCGGCGCGGCGAGCAGGGCTTCGGGCGCCGATGCCCGGTCGATCGCCCTCACGGCCGCCGCGGGCTGGTAGCGGGGCGGAGCATTGCTGGCGAGGACGACCAGGCCGATCCCGGAAACAAGCAGCGAGACAGACTTCTTCATTCCACCCCTTTCCGCCCGCAATCGTCAACCCAACGATCCAGGCCGCGCGGCGGGTCCTGAAACGGGGAAGGAATTCATGACCGACGAGCCGAGTCGTGCGGAGCGAAGATGGCGGCAGCGGGGCGTCCCCCTCTCCCTGCAGGGGAGGAAGACAGGTTCGCGAAGCGAAGCCGGGTGGGGACCGTCGTCCCGCTTCCACGCCCTCACCCCCGCTCCCCTGGAGGGAGAGGGATTTTCTACCATCGGGCCTTCCCGCTCATCTCGAGCAGGCCTGGCCGCCGGCCGACGACAGTCGGGTGAGGGAGCCGGACGGGGAGGTGCTGATCGCGACTCCCTGCCTGCAGCGGCGAAGCTGGAAGCGCACCTTGCGCGCCCTGAAATCGAGCGAGATCCGGCGGAACGTCTCGAGGAGGTCGGTGCCCAGCAGCAAGGCCGGCTTGCCCGAGAGGCCGAACACCTCGAAGGGGGGAACGTCGGCGAAGGCCATCGGCACGTTGCGAAGGACGACCGAGCCGAGCCGAAGCTCGCCGATCTGGGCGAGCTGGAGATTGACGGTGGTTCCGGTCACCCCGGTCGCGGTCACCGTCTTGAACCTGTAGAGCCGGCTTCGGATGAGCTTGTCGCGAAGCGCCAGATTGCCGATCGTGATCTGGGAGCCGGTATCGATCACCGCGTCGAGCGACAGGCGGCCGGCCTTCACCTCGGTGAGGATGAGCTGGCCGCGCTGAAGCCGGGCGGTGACGACGATGTCTCCGGGCTGGGATCTGACGGGCTTGGAGGCGTCCTCGATCCGGATCAGGCGCTTCTCGAAGTCCATCATCAGGCGCTGGCGGGCGAGCGCGTCTATTCCGATCATCCCGGCGCCGCCGAGATCGGCCTCGCGAAGGGCCGGAAGCTGGAGGTTGCGGATCGTGCTCGGGCCGAGGCTCAGCGAATCGACCCTCACCCGGTCGACGATGTTGCGGTCGGTCATGTTGTTGAGGGTCACCGGAGTTCCGAGCGGCAGCTGCAGGTCGCGGGCGATCCGAAGCCCGATCACGGAGGTGTCGGCGCCGCTGTCGACGACGAACTGATAGGGCCCGCGGCCGTTCACCCGGACCTCGACGCTGAGCCGGGTCTCGACCTTGCGGGCGCCGATATCGTCGCCGCCGATGGCGAGCGCCTCGTCGATGACCGCGGGCGGGAGCGGCGGAAGGGTCGAGGGGCCGGGCGGAGCCGGGCGGGGCTTGCCGATCCGGGGCGGCTCTGCCGGAGCTTCGAGGCCGCCGGCGGGCGCGGGCCCGACCAGGGCGAAGGCGAGGACCAGGCTTGATCGAAAGATCGGCAATCGCTTTCTTCCGAGTTGACGATCGCCCGGACTACCCCGCACGACGCCGGCCTTCCACGATTATTCGACCAAGCGGCGGAAGGTCCGAAGTTGGCCGACAAATAAAAATCCTTGCGATCACGCCGCCGGGTACTGATCGAATTTTCCGATCAGGGTGCCGGCCCGTGCTTCTCTTTCCTCGCTTCCGGGCGGTCATTGCGACTCCAGGCGACAGCCGATCAGGGCTCAGAACATAACAGAAACGGCGCCGGCGGGGAAGAGGACGGGACTTCGCCGTGACTGGCGATCCGTGGCGGGCCGGCGCGGGGCGGCCGCCGGGTCGCCGCGGAGCGCTCGCCGGATGAGCGCGGCCCGCTCGCCGTATGAGCGCGGGGCATGTGCGGGACCGCGCCGGACGCGCCCGGCGCCATGCCCGCGGGCCGTCTTCAACTCCGGCCCATGCCTTCACTCGATGACGGTGACGCCTTCTTTGGCCCATTCCTTGTCGATATCGACGCCCTGTTCGACCCATTGCTCACGGGTCCAGCACCGGACTCGCTCGACGAGGGTGCCCGTGACGGGCTCCACCCGAAGGCAATATCGGGCGTTCGGGCCGGCCTCGGGAGCGCCCGTCATGTTATCCCGTCCGGAGGGCTGCGCCGGGGCCGGCGAAGCGGCGAGGATCAGGATGAAGGTCAGGGCCAATTTCGTGTGCGACATCGTCCAACTCCTCGATGGGGGCACCATGCCATTCTCACCCGATGGACCTTAGCAATTTTTCCCTATCTAGGCGAGCCTGCCCGCCTACCCACGGGGCACCGTCACTTGAGACAGTCGCTAGTGACTGTCACCGCCTCTTTGCGGCTTTGCGGCTTCGCGGCTTCGCGTGAGATAAAATTCTATGGTCTGTGCGGGACCGGGCGCTGGATGGATGGTCTCACGCGAAGCCGCGAAGCCGCTAAGCTGAGGGGAGGGCGGCGAAGCGTCCGATGTCCCTGCGCAGCGAAGCGAGCGTCGGTCCCGCGAAGCTCGCCTCGAACACATGGTGCCGGACGATCAGATCGAGCTTCTCCGCGGCCGCGGCGAGGTCGGGCGCCGGGGCGCGCAGAAGCCGCTTGAGTGCGGTGGAGTGCCGGCCGAGGGCGCGATCGTAGACTCGCTGGTTCGGGCAATGCACCAGCGCTTCGACCTCCCGGTCGACCTGGTTGAAGCGAGCGAGGGCGTCCCGCCACTTTCCGTCCTCCAGACCCATCCCGTCATCCCGGCGAAGGCCGGGATCCATGAACACGGCAGCGGGAGCTGGAGTCGCGGCGGTGTTCATAGATTCCGGGTCAAGCCCGGAATGACGAGTGAGGGGCAGGGCAGGCAGGGCGCAGGCACCGGCTAGCACCGCCCGGCGCGAAAGCTTATGCTGGGCAGCAGCCATCGGGCGCCTCCCTGTGGGACGTTTGCGGGTGTCGGAGCCGAAGTCGGGCGAGCCCCGAAGCCGGCAAGGTTTCTGTTGCCCAAAAACCGGGGGTAGGTCAATAGCCGAGAAACAAAAAAGACCGCCGGGCCGTCCCCGCACGGGGATCACGCCTCATACCGGCGTCCGAATCCCCGCCGAGCTGAACGCCAAGCTCGACGCCTGGATCGAACGCCAGCCGGACCCGAAGCCGTCGCGCTCGGAGGCGATCCGGCGTTTGTTGGAGAAGGCGTTGGAAGCTCGGTAGGGCAGTAGCTACGGGAACAGCGGCAACGGTTGTATCTAAAAAATGGGAAAGCTAGGTCGAGACATCTATCGGCGTAAGTTGGAACGCATGCTTAGTCGTGCGGATGACATTGCAGCGCTTCGGTTGATTTGGGCCGTCTTCCAGCTCCAAAGTGGCGAGGGCCCTAAGGCGCGGACCTACATATCATTTCCGCCTTCGGCAGAGGCCGCGAGGTTAGGCGATCCAGAATATGTGTACCCATGGAACCTCGAAACCCTCGTAAACGAACTCCTTGCCACTCCCAAAGCGGTACGCCAACCTGACGCGCCGGAATTGTTTCTCCGTCCCGACGTGTTCGCGAGCGTGGGGGAGCTGACCAATGCCCTGCGCGCGTTAGAGAATGCGGAGGACGGAATTTCACTTGAGAAGAACGACGTATTCGCTGAACTGCACAGGGGTATCCAGCGCCAATTTGAATGGCAACGAGGCTTTGCGAACTTGCCACGGTTTTATCGGTCTGCGTTTCTTTATGGTTCAGGCGAAAGCGGCCACTACTTTGAAAGCTCAATGGGATTAAGTCCCGCCGATTTTATGCTCACAGGTTTTGCTTTGCATGCTGGTGCGGACTTGGCGCCCGTGCGTGATCGCGCTAGCGACATGAGTCTGATCGGCGTTACTCCGGCGATGCGCGAAGCCACCCTTGGGCGTATCTCAATCGGATTCCCTAGTGCTCGCGCTAGAGCGGCAGAGTTGCGTGGCCTGCGCCGCCCGACGGCCTATCGGGGCAGTGTCCTACGTGACTTTCCCATCATCACGGTTGGCCAGTCCGGTGAGGGGCTGGCAGCTCCGCTCCCGTCGCTCATAATTCAGCGCATTACATCAGGCCTCTACCTTGATGTTGTGAACGGAGGCGAAGCGGTCTGGCAGGGCATAGGGAAACGCTTTGAAGACTACTGCCTCCGATATTTAAACCGGATGTTCGGGGGATACGAGGTTGAAAGTGAAAGCGAATACGGCTCTAAAAAGAACCGTTTTCGCACGCCTGATATCTTGGCCAGCAGGCATGAAGAGATTGCCTTGGTGCTGGAGTGCAAGGCGAAACGTATGACCTTCGAAGCGCGCTATTCGGAAGATCCGGTAGCGGACTCTCGCCTAGGGTATGAGGAAATCGCGAAGGGCATCTTTCAAATTTGGCGATTCTGGTCGCATGCGCGACGCGGTATCTTCTCACGCCCCGTCAACCCTAAATGCCTTGGGATGGTTGTTACAACAGACCCATGGCTGAGTATGGCGAAGAACCTTGAAGAGGAGGTGACGGCTATAGCCACTCAGATGGCGAAGGAGGCAGATAGTCAGATTACCGAGGAGGATAGACGCACCGTTGCGGTAACGCAGATCGATGACGTTGAATTCACTCTCCAAAATGGAAATGCCGAATCTTTCATCAGAGCCATCGAAGAGGGCACCCGCGGGGACAAGCTCGGCTGGCTGCTCTGTAACATTCATAAGCCGGGAGGTCTGCCGCAGCGGCCATACCCGTTCGCGGAGGAGATGTCCGACCTTCTCCCTTGGTGGGAAGCACGGTCCGCGTCGGATTAGCAAAGTTGTGTGAAAGGCGAGGGCCCTTGGGTGCCAGCTACGTGCCTGGCACCGACGGCCCTCGGCTCTGTGCCGGCCTCTTCATTTCGCCTCAGGAAACAGCGCTCTGATGCGGTTTCGCAACTTCGTGTAGAAGTCCTGCGCGTTGGACCACACGATGTGGTTGAACTGGCGGGTGTCGAAATGCACATGCTCGATCTGGTCCGATCGAACGGACCAGATCACGGGTATGCTGAGGCCCTGCGCCAAGCCTGCTTCATAATACACGCCGCCACGTGGAACGAGCAGAGGCCCCTCAGCGGTATCAATGGTCGGACTCGTGAAGTCGGCAATTATGAACCGGGACCGGCGTATCTCCGCAACGATTTCGTCATCGATCTTTCTGATGTGTTCTTTTCGGTCAATTCGTAGTGGCTCGAATCCTGTTTCACTCACTGCGGGAGCGATACCCTCTTCGTAAATTGGGGTCATTTCCGTACCGAACCACATTGCGATGAAGGCAGTCTTTGTCGGCGCGCCGCCTCCGCGCAGTTCGTCCATGCGCGCAAACCCGGCAGCTGTGATTGTAATGCCGCTACCTGAATTACGCAGCAGACCTACACCTTCGAGCAACTCTCGGAAGGAGCCCAGTTCATTCTCATCCTGAGCTTCGATCCACGCACACGCTTCGTGCCGAGAGCGCACCGTCTCCGGAGTCTGAGTGTGCCCCCCGAGCCAGACTAGCGTTGAACCCGGACGGAACCCGCGATGGACGAAATACGCCATTAAGCGGTCCATGCGCTCTGAGACCGTCAGTGATCGCATGGCGCGAACATGGTCAAAGGTGTATGAGTTGACTGTCAGCGGTTCGCCGTAGCGGTTGGTATCGACGATCAGCGTCGTCAGCTTGGCTCGTTCCTCTATCGACAGGTTTGGTAACCCTGCGAGTGCAGAGCCTGTCACGTAGTAGTGGCCCGTGCGCGAGCATTTCACTTCGCGGCCGCCATCGGCCCAAATTGAAACCTGGGCCGGCATTTCGCCCCAAATCGGATCCGCCTCGTTCACCATGCCGCCCTCCGCCGGCACAACCCGCACCGCCTTATTGATCGAGGAACGACCGCATCTTCCGGCTGCGCGAAGGATGCTTCAACTTCCGTAGCGCCTTCGCCTCGATCTGCCGAATGCGCTCGCGCGTGACGGAAAACTGCTGCCCAACCTCCTCGAGCGTGTGGTCGGTGTTCATCCCGATTCCGAAGCGCATCCGAAGCACCCGCTCCTCGCGCGGCGTCAGCGACGCAAGCACCCGGGTCACCGTCTCCTTCAAATTCGCCTGGATCGCGGCGTCGACGGGGATCACCGCATTCTTGTCCTCGATGAAGTCGCCGAGGTGGCTGTCCTCCTCGTCGCCGATCGGGGTCTCGAGCGAGATCGGCTCCTTGGCGATCTTCATCACCTTGCGGACCTTCTCGAGCGGCATCGAGAGACGCTCGGCCAGCTCTTCGGGGGTCGGCTCTCGGCCGATCTCGTGGAGGATCTGGCGGCTGGTGCGCACCAGCTTGTTGATCGTCTCGATCATGTGGACCGGGATCCGGATCGTCCGGGCCTGGTCGGCGATCGAGCGGGTGATGGCCTGGCGGATCCACCAGGTGGCGTAGGTGCTGAACTTGTAGCCGCGGCGATATTCGAATTTATCCACCGCCTTCATCAGGCCGATATTGCCTTCCTGAATCAAATCAAGGAATTGCAGGCCGCGGTTGGTATATTTTTTCGCGATCGAGATGACGAGGCGAAGGTTGGCCTCGACCATTTCCTTCTTGGCGATCCTGGCCTCGCGCTCACCTTTCTGGACCTGGTTCACGATCCGTCGGAATTCGGCGAGGCTCATTCCGGTCGCCTGGGCGATCTCGGCGATCTCGGAGCGGATGCGCTCGATGGCGGCGCTTTCCGACTGGCAGAAGGCGGTCCATTTCTTGTCGAGGCCGCAGACCCGCTCGGCCCAGCCCTCGTCGAGCTCGTGGCCCATGTAGCTGTCGAGGAAGGCCTTGCGGGGCACCTTGTGGCGCTCGGCGAGGCGCAGCATCTGGCCGGCCAGAGCGGTGAGGCGGCGGTTGTAGCTGTAGAGCTGGTCGACGAGATATTCGATCTTGGCGCCGTGGAACTGGACGCTCTCGACCTCGGCGGTGAGCTGCTCCGAGAGGGCCTGGTACTTCTTCTCCTCCGACTTGGAGAATTCCTGGCCGGCGCTCATCGAGTCCATGCGGGCGTGCTGGACCTTCGAGAATTTCTTGTAGAGATCGGTGATCTTGGCGAAGCGCTCGAGCGCCTGCGGCTTGAGCGTCTCCTCCATCTGGGCGAGGCTGAGGGTGTTGTCCTCGTCCTCCTCCTCGAACTGGGGCCGCGCGCGGCGCTCGACGAGGCTGTCCTCCTCGTCCTCCTCCTCGTCGGCGGGGGCGGAGACGACCTCCTCCTCCTCCTTGAAGCTGGGACCGGCGGTCTTCTCGCTGATCTCGTCCTCGCCGCCTTCCTCGGCGCTCGCCACCTGCTCGGGGGTGGGGCCCTTGGAGAGCATGGCGTCGAGGTCGAGTATCTCGCGAAGCTGCATTTCACCGGCGTTGAGCGCGTTCGACCAGTGGATGATGGCGTTGAAGGTGATCGGGCTTTCGCAAAGGCCCCAGATCATCGTGTCGCGGCCGGCCTCGATCCTCTTGGCGATGGCGATCTCGCCCTCGCGGGAGAGCAGCTCCACGGCGCCCATCTCGCGAAGATACATCCGAACCGGATCGTCGGTGCGGTCGACCGTCTCCTTCTTCTTCTCGATGATGAAGCGCTCGCCGTCCGACCCGTCGTCCTCCGGGGTGCCGGAATCGGCCTCGGGCTCGTCCGCCTTGTCCTCCTCGTCGTCGGATTCCTCCGCCTCGACGACGTTCACGCCCATTTCGTTCAAGGCGCTCATCACGTCCTCGATCTGCTCGGAGGACATCTGGTCCTGGGGCAAAGCTTCGTTGAGCTCGTCGTAGGTGATGTAGCCGCGCTTCTTGGCGCGGGCGACAAGCTTCTTGAGCGAGGCCTCGTTGAGGTCGATCAGCGGCGCGTCGCCGTTATCCTGCTTATCGTCCGTCTCGGCCTGCGTGTTCGTCTTCGCCATCTAAACGCCTTATGCTTTCATCCGTTCGCGCCGCTCTCGATCAGCGCCGCGAGCTGCCTCTCCGCCTCGTCCCTCGCCGCTCTCAATCTCTGCTGCTCCTGGAAGGCGGCTTCGTCGCCTTCCTCCTTTAGCCGGGCGGTCGCCGCGTCGAGCGCGGCACTAAGTCCCGGTTGGGCCGCCAATGTGTCGATGACCAGAACGAGATCGCGAGAAGCACGTTCCGGGTCGGCATCACGGCGGTTGAAGGAGAAGGCCAGTCCGCGTTCCAGGCGCAGCCTCTCGGCGAGAGGGGCGACGCCAGCTGCAAGCAATATGGTATGAACCTGCTCCTGATCAAGCTCGCCGTGCGCCATGGCGCCTTCGAGCAGGGCGTCGCGCAGCCGGGCGGCCGTCTTGTCCGCGATCGGAAGGGCGGCGATGGCCTCGCCATGGGCCGCGATCAGCTCGGGGAAGCGGAGCAGGCCGTCGAGGACGGAGCGCGCGGTCTTCGGGCTGATCCCGGCGCTGGCCAGGGCCTTGGCCTGATCCGAGACCGGCCGCTGCGGAACGAACTTGCCGCTGCCGCGAGAGCCGGCCGGGCCGAACGGCCTCGGCTTCCAGGGCGGCCTCGGCGGCGGCGCCGTCAGGGCGTTGAACCGGCCGATCAGCTCGGAGCGATATTGTTCGCGCACATGCGGGTCCTGGATCGCGGCGATATGGTCGCTGAGGCGATGCCTGAGGCCGGCGCGCTGCTCGGGCGTCGCGAGCGGCTCGGCGTTCAGCTCGTGGCTCCAGAGCCGGTCGACGAGCGACTCCGGCTTTTCGAGCAACGCTTCGATGCCCTGCCGGCCCTCGGCTCGGACGAGGTCGTCGGGATCCTGGCCCGCCGGCAGGGTCGCGAAGCTGAGCGAGCGTCCCGGCCCGACATGGGGCAGAGCCCTCATCAACGCCCGCACCGCTGCCTTCTGGCCGGCGGAATCGCCGTCGAAGCAGAAAATGGGGGTAGGGGAGAGGCGCCAGAGCAAGCCCAGCTGGGCCTCGGTGACCGCCGTTCCCAAAGGAGCGACCGCTTCGCCGATGCCGGCCTGGTCGAGGGCGATCGCGTCCATCTGGCCCTCGACGACGATGACCCTTTTCGACTCGCGGGTTGCCGCCGCCGCCTTGTCGATGTTGAACAGGGTGCGGCCCTTGTCGAACAGCGGCGTGTCGGGCGAGTTGAGATATTTGGGCTCACCGGCGCCGAGTATCCGGGCGCTGAAGGCGACGACCCGCCCGCGGCGGTCGCGGATCGGGAACGTCAGCCGCCCTCGGAAGCGGTCGTAAGGCTCGCGCTCGCCCTCCGGCACCACGAGCAGGCCGGCTTCGACCAGGGCTTCATTGCCGAAAGCCTTCAACGCCGTTCGAAGCTTGCCGCGTCCGTCCGGAGCAAAGCCGAAGCCGAAGCGCCGCCGGGTGGCCTCGGCGATCCCCCGTTTCTCGAGATAGGATCGCGCCTCTGCGCCCTCGATCCCGCCGAGCTGCTCCTCGAACCAACGCTGCGCGGCTTCGACGACGTCATAGAGGCCGGTCGCCCGATCCGCCCGCTCCTGGGCGCGCGGATCGGCTGCCGGCACCTCCATCCCCGCCGCCTCGGCCAGCTCCTTCACAGCGTCCATGAAGGGCATTCCGCGAGCGTCGGTCAGCCAGCGTATCGCGTCGCCGTGAACCCCGCAGCCGAAGCAATGGTAGAAGCTCTTCTCGTCGTTGACGTAGAAGCTTGGAGTCTTTTCCTTGTGAAATGGGCAGGGCGCCTTCCACTCGCGGCCCGCTTTCTGAAGCTTCACCGTTCGCCCGATAACGGTCGAAAGCGACGTTCGTGCTCTGATCTCGTCGAGGAATTGGGGGCTGAGGGACATGCCCCAGCCTAAGCGGAAAGCCTCGCCTTCACCAGCGCGCTCGCCTTCGACATGTCCATCGCTCCGGCGTGCCTTTCCTTCAGCGCCGCCATCACCCGGCCCATGCCCTTGACCGAGCTCGCGCCGGTCTCCGCGACGATGGCGTCGATCGCCGCCTTGGCCTCGTCCTCGCTCATCTGGCGGGGAAGGAAGCCCTCGATGACGGCGATCTCGGCCGTCTCGGCGTCGGCCAGCTCCTGCCGTCCGCCCTGCTCGTAGAGGGCGACCGATTCGCGCCGCTGCTTGACCATCTTCTGGAGGACCTCGGTGACAATGACGTCGTCGTCGGCCGGGGCCGAGGCGCCGCGAAGCTCGATGTCCCGATTCTTCAGGGAGGACTGGATGAGGCGAAAGGTGGAGGTGCGCGCCTTGTCGCCGCTTTTCATTGCGGTGACGAGCGCCGCCTTGATGTCGTCGCGAATCATGTCTTGCAGGTCCAGGTGTTGGAAAGGCGGAAGGATAGCGGGGCCCGTCTTCTTTTAACAGATTGACGCTGCCCGCCGCCGCCTCTAGCCGTCGGGCCTTAGCGACATCGCCGTTTTCCTGAAAGGAGTGCCCGCCCCAATGGCCGACGCCAAGCCTTCGCCCGCGCCTGATGGGGCCACGGGCGTATTGGTATTGGCCGACGGCAGCTTCGTCTGGGGCAGGGGCTTCGGAGCGGAAGGCTCGGCAGTCGGCGAGGTTTGCTTCAACACCGCGATGACCGGCTATCAGGAGGTGATGACCGACCCCTCCTACGCCTCGCAAATCGTCACCTTCACCTTCCCGCACATCGGGAATGTCGGCGCGAACTATGAGGATCTGGAGGCCGACAATCCCTGGGCGCTGGGCTGCGTCGTGCGCCAGGACGTCACCGAGTCGGGCAATTTCCGGGCGGTTCAGACCTTCGACGCGTGGATGAAGGCGAACGGGCGGATCGGGCTCTCCGGGGTCGATACCCGGGCCCTGACCCGCAAGATCCGGGAGGAGGGCGCTCCGAACGGCGTGATCGCCCACGCCGCCGACGGGAATTTCGACCTCGACGCCCTGCTCGCGCAGGCGCGGGCCTGGCCCGGCCTCGAAGGCATGGACCTGGCGAAGGAGGTCAGCTGCAAGCAGATGTTCCGCTGGTCCGGCGGGGGCTGGAAGCTGGGCGAGGGCTATTCGGAAGGGCAGGAGGACGAGACCCGCCCCCACGTCGTCGCAATCGACTACGGCTCCAAGCGCAACATCTTCCGAAACCTCGCCGATGCCGGCGCGAGGGTCAGCGTCCTCCCCGCAATCGCCACCTTCGACGAGGTGATGGCCTACAATCCCGACGGCCTCTTCCTCTCCAACGGCCCCGGCGACCCCGCAGCGACCGGCGAATATGCGGTGCCGGTGATCCGGAAGCTGCTCGAAACCGGAAAGCCCCTCTTCGGAATCTGCCTCGGCCACCAGCTCCTCGGCCTTGCCGTCGGTGCCAGGACGGTGAAGATGCACCAGGGCCACCGAGGCGCCAACCACCCGGTCAAGCGCCTCGCCGACGGCCGGGTCGAGATCACCAGCATGAACCACGGCTTCGCGGTGGAGGCGGAGAGTTTGCCGGAGAATGCCAAGGCGACCCACATCTCGCTGTTCGACGGAAGTCTGGCGGGGCTGGAGCTGGCCGACCGGCCCGCGTTCAGCGTTCAATATCACCCGGAGGCGAGCCCGGGGCCGCAGGACAGCGTCTACCTGTTCGGGAAGTTCGTGAGGCAGCTCGGCGGTTCGAGCGGTGAATAACCCTGAAATGGCCTTCCTTGCGGCAGCCCGACGTCTGGGAGAAGTGCAGGCGGACGGCTTCGTTATGGGGGACGAGCATGAAATCTCCCATTCCTTCCTCGCTTTCGACGATGGCGTGGCACTTCGGAAGGCGCTTTGGGAGCAAGGGTTCCAGGTCAGCGAGCGGCAGGGAACGCCGGGGCTCGAGGCGAGGCGCAAGGAAATGCTCTCGGCGGGCAATTTGAAGGAGCTTGTCGGGCAGCTCTGCCGGACGGCCGACAAATATGCCGCTCAGTATGACGGATGGGACGTCACCGCCCGTCTCGACCGGTCGGACGACGATTGCCGATGACCCCCCGCGCCGACAGCGCCGCTGTTTCTCCCTCTCCCCGGCGGGGAGAGGTTTGGGGTGAGGGGGCTCGGAATCCGAGGACATTCTTGGGCGCCGAACCCCCTCACCCAACCCTCTCCCCGCCGGGGAGAGGGCTTCAGGGAATCGCCGGCGCTGATTCCCCCTCTCATCGAGCAGCGTGGGGGTCATTCGGAGCGATTCCTTGCGAGCAGGAGCTCCTGGCGGATGGCTTCGAGGACGCTGTAGGTGTCTCCCAGCACGTCATGGTTCCAGAAGCGCAGCACGCGGTAGCCGTAGGTTTCGATGGCGGCCGTCCTGGCCGCGTCCCGCTCCGCGCTATGCTGGCCGCCGTCGAGCTCGATGGCCAGCCGCGCCGTCCGGCAGGCGAAGTCGGCGACGTAGCGATCGATCTGGAGCTGGCGGACGAACTTCTCGCCTTTGAGCCGGCGGGCGCGGAGATAGTACCAGAGGCGCTCTTCGGATTCGGTCTGGTTGGCGCGGAGCCGTCGGGCGATCGGAGTCAGGCGCTTGCTTCCCACCGCAGGTCCCCCTCACCCAACCCTCTCCCCGCCGGGGAGAGGGCTATTCGCCGCCGTGACGCCCGCACCCCCTCTCCCCGGCGGGGAGAGGGTTGGGGTGAGGGGGCTCGGCGCTTCTCCAGTTGCCGTCGAATTTCAAGCAATTCCTCTACAAGAGTCAATTGAAACCAATGCCCCGCCGAACCGACATCTCCTCCATCCTCATCATCGGCGCAGGTCCGATCGTCATCGGCCAGGCCGCCGAGTTCGATTATTCGGGGACCCAGGCGGCCAAGACGCTTCGGGCGGAGGGCTACCGGATCGTGCTCGTCAATTCGAACCCGGCGACGATCATGACCGATCCGGAGCTGGCCGACGCCACCTATGTCGAGCCGATCACTCCGGAGTTCGTCCGGATGATCATCGAGAAGGAGCGGCCGGACGCGGTGCTTCCGACGATGGGCGGGCAGACGGCGCTCAATACGGCGCTGGCGCTTTGGAAGGACGGGACGCTCGAGAAATATGGCGTCCGGATGATCGGCGCCGACGCCGAGGCGATCGAGAAGGCCGAGGACCGGCTCAAGTTTCGCGACGCCATGTCGAAGATCGGCCTGGAAAGCCCGCGCTCGGCCATCGCCCACAGCCTCGAGGAGGCGGTTCGGGCGCTCGACGTCACCGGGCTTCCTGCGATCATCCGGCCGAGCTTCACGCTGGGCGGCACGGGCGGCGGAATCGCTTACAATCGCGAGGAGTTCGTCGAGATCGTCACCGGAGGGCTCGACGCCTCGCCGACCAGCGAAGTGCTGATCGAGGAATCGGTGCTGGGGTGGAAGGAATACGAGATGGAGGTGGTCCGCGACCGTGCGGACAACGCCATCATCGTCTGCTCGATCGAGAATGTGGACCCGATGGGGATCCACACCGGCGATTCGATCACCGTCGCTCCGGCGCTGACCCTGACCGACAAGGAATATCAGATCATGCGCAACGCAAGCATCGCTTGCCTGCGCGAAATCGGTGTCGAAACAGGGGGTTCGAACGTCCAGTTCGCAGTCAATCCCGAGAACGGCCGGCTCGTCGTCATCGAGATGAACCCGCGCGTGTCGCGCTCCTCCGCGCTTGCGTCCAAGGCGACGGGCTTCCCGATCGCCAAGGTCGCGGCCAAGCTCGCGGTAGGCTACACCCTCGACGAGATCCAGAACGACATCACCGGAGTCACACCGGCGAGCTTCGAGCCGACCATCGACTATGTCGTGACCAAGATCCCGCGCTTCGCCTTCGAGAAGTTCAAGGGCTCGGACCCCCTGCTTTCGACGGCGATGAAGTCGGTCGGCGAGGCGATGGCGATCGGGCGCTCATTCCACGAAAGCCTGCAGAAGGCGCTGAGGAGCCTCGAGACCGGCCTCATCGGCCTGGACGGGGTGCGCGAGCTCTACGGAGCGCCGCGGATCGAGATCGAGGCGGCGCTGGCGCGGCCGACGCCCGACCGGCTGCTCGTCGCCGCCCAGGCGCTTCGCGAGGGCTTCACCGTCGCCGAGATCCACGCCATCGCCAAATACGATCCCTGGTTCCTGGAGCGGCTCAAGGAGATCGTCGACGAGGAGCAGGGGATCTGCAGCGAAGGGCTGCCGCGCGATGCGGCCGGCATGCGGCGGCTGAAGGCGATGGGCTTTTCCGACCGCCGGCTCGCCGAGCTGGCGCTCAAATCCGCCAACATCCGCGGCACCGGCGTCAAGACCCGGGCGCGAAGCCACGGTCTCATCCATGACGTCGCCAGGATGCTGATCGGCGCTACGACCGAGGGGGAGGTGAGGGCGCTTCGCCACAAGCTCGGGGTCCGACCCGTCTTCAAGCGGATCGACACCTGCGCCGCCGAGTTCGAGGCGAAGACGCCCTATATGTATTCGACCTACGAGGCTCCCAGCTTCGGCGAGCCCGAGGACGAGAGCCAGCCGTCCGACCGGCGCAAGATCGTCATCCTGGGCGGCGGGCCGAACCGGATCGGTCAGGGCATCGAGTTCGATTATTGCTGCTGTCACGCCGCCTACGCGCTCGCGGAAGCCGGCTTCGAGACGATCATGATCAACTGCAACCCGGAGACCGTCTCGACCGACTACGACACGTCGGACCGGCTCTATTTCGAGCCCCTGACCGCCGAGGACGTGCTCGAGATCCTCCACGTCGAGAAATCGCGCGGCGAACTGGTCGGAGTCATCGTCCAGTTCGGCGGCCAGACGCCCCTGAAGCTCGCCGCCGCGCTCGAGAAGGAGGGGATTCCGATCCTCGGCACCTCGCCCGACGCCATCGACCTCGCCGAGGACCGGGAGCGCTTCGCCGCCCTGGTCGACAAGCTCGGCCTCAGGCAGCCCGAGAACGGGATCGCCCGCTCGCGCGAGGAGGCGATCGCGGTGGCCGAGCGGATCGGCTATCCGGTCCTGACCCGGCCCTCCTACGTGCTGGGCGGACGGGCGATGGAGATCGTCGACGGCCCCGCCCAGCTCGACGATTATATCGTCACCGCCGTCCAGGTCTCGGGCGACAGCCCGGTCCTCATCGACAAATATCTGCGCGACGCGATCGAGGTCGACGTCGACGCGATCTGCGACGGCAAGGACGTCGCCATCGCCGGGGTGATGCAGCATATCGAGGAAGCAGGCGTGCATTCGGGCGACAGCGCCTGCTCGCTTCCGCCCTACAGCCTCGAGCCGGCCATCGTCGCCGAGATCGAGCGCCAGACCCGCTTGCTCGCTTTGGCGCTCGGAGTCCGCGGCCTGATGAACGTCCAGTTCGCGGTGAAGGACGGCCTGGTCTATCTGATCGAGGTCAATCCGCGCGCCAGCCGGACCGTTCCGTTCGTCGCCAAGACGCTCGGGACCCCGATCGCCAAGATCGCCGCCCGGGTGATGGCGGGTGAACCGCTGATGCGCTTCCTTCCGCTTCGAACCGAGATCCCCCATATCGCGGTCAAGGAGGCCGTCTTCCCGTTCGCCCGCTTCCCCGGGATCGACCCAGTGCTGTCACCGGAGATGAAGTCAACCGGGGAAGTCATGGGAATCGATAACGATTTTGCAAAAGCCTTTCTAAAATCGCAGCTCGGAAGCGGGATCTCGCTGCCGCTTGGCGGGACTCTGTTCGTCTCGGTCAAGGACAGCGACAAGAGCGCGATCACTGCGCCGGTGAGGGCGCTTCGCGAGCTCGGCTTCAAGGTCATCGCCACCGCGGGCACGGCTTCCTGGCTCGGCGGCGAGGGGATCGAGGTCAGCCAAGTCAACAAGGTGGCGCAGGGGCGCCCCCATATCGTCGACCGAATCAAGGACGGCGCCGTCGACATCATCTTCAACACGACGGAAGGCTGGCAGAGCCACAAGGACTCGGCCTCGATCCGCGCTTCCGCGCTTATGGCCAAGGTGCCCTACTTCACCACGGCGGCTTCCAGCGCAGCCGTGGTTCGGGCGATCGCGGTGCTCGGGGAGCACAGCCTTGAAGTGAAGTCCCTGCAGGACTATTATTCATCCTCCAAAGCGTGATCCTGAACAATTGAACACGCATCAGGGCGTCTTCCACCGGAAGGCGCCCGAAAGAGAATCTTTGACGAAAGGTGAGTGGCGATGGCGACGGTCGACAAGAACCCGATGCTGGCCGAGGGCTATGAGAAGCTCCAGACCGAAGTGCGGCACCTCAAGACGGTGGAACGCCCTTCGGTGATCGAGGCGATCGAGGTCGCGCGCGGCCATGGCGATCTTTCCGAGAATGCCGAATATCACGCCGCCAAGGAGCGCCAGGGCCAGGTCGAGGCCCAGATCGCCGACATCGAGGACCGGCTGAGCCGGGCGATGGTCATCGATCCCAAAACCCTTTCGGGCGACAAGGTCGTCTTCGGGGCCACCGTCCATCTGCTCGACGAGGACGACAAGCCCGTCACCTACCAGATCGTCGGCCAGACCGAGGCCGACGCCCGGGTCGGCCGGATCTCCTACAATTCGCCGCTCGGCCGGGCCCTGATCGGCCGCATCATCGGCGAGGAAGTGGAGGTCACCACGCCGTCGGGCGACCGTTATTATTCGATCGAGAAGGTCGAGTTCATCTAGATCCGTTGAATAGAATGGAATCCCCTCAGCCGAACGGATGTACTTGACCCCGCCAACGGGACCTTAAGCGAATGCGCCTGCCCGACGACCTGCGCTCCGCTCCGTTCACCCTCGCCATAGCGGCCCTGACCGTCGCCGCCTGGCTTATCGCCTGGGCCCTGGGCTGGCAGGAAATCGCGGCCGTCGGCGGCGGCTTCATTCCCGTTCGGGTCGGCGGACTGCCGGGCGACGACCTGCCGCTGCCGGTGCTTCTGACCCCGCTCACCGCCACGCTCGTCCATTCGGGCTTCGCCCATTTGTTCTTCAACCTGATCATCCTGCTGTTCTGCGGGCGTTCGGTGGAGCGGGTCCTGGGCGGCCGGGGGATCGCCCTCCTGTACCTGATCGGCGCCTATGCCGCCGCCGCCGCGCAATATGCGGTGAACGTGGCCGAGACCGCGCCGATGGTGGGGGCGAGCGGCGCCATTTCCGCCGTGCTCGGCGCCTTCGCGCTCCTGTTCGGCCGCAACAAGGTGAAGGTCGCCAGTCCCGGCCTCGCCGGCCTGCTCCACGCCTTGTGGCTCGCCGCCGCCTGGATCGGAATCCAGATACTGATCGGCTTCACCTTCGAGACCAGCGGCCTCAGGATCGCCGTCTTCGCCCACATCGGCGGCTTCGTCGCCGGCCTCCTGCTGGCGAGACCCCTGCTCCTCCTCAAGTGGCGCGGCGCCTAGGTCTCTGAGCGACCAGCCAGGAGCATCCGGCGCCCTTCCTGGCCGGCCGCAGGCCAATCAGTTTTCAACGCAAGGACGCAACGCAACGACGCAACGATGCCGCACCCGTCCCGGATGCCGTGCCGTCGCTTCATGCCGCAGAAGGGGGGTGAGCGCCTTCGGCGCAGGGAAGCGTGCTCGAGAGTCGCCGCCCAGCTTTCGACTCTTTGCGTCTTTGCGCTTCGCGTTGAAAATTGAAGGGCGCCGCGCCTGCGGCTTCGCGACGGCGGACGACCCCGTCCGGCCGCCATGGCCCAATTCATTCTCACGATGTCAAAGAGCCCGCCGATACGCGACTCGGCAGAAAGAACAATACTCGAACATCAAGCGCCGAATCTCCGACAAGAAGATCCGTTTCGGAAGTTGCAGCCCGGACTCTAGCCGGCCGCCTGCGCCTTCGCCGCGGGCGCATAGGCGAAGCTCCGGACGAAGCCGGCCACCGCCCCGGCCGGGATCGGGCGGCTGATCCAATAGCCCTGGGCCTGGCCGCAGCCCATCTCCCGGAGCAGCTCCAGGCAAAACTCGTCCTCGACCCCCTCGGCGACGACGACGAGGCCGAGTTCGTGGGCCATGGCGATGGTGGAGCTTACGAGGATCCGGTCGCGCGGGCCGGCGGCCATTGCGGCGATGAAGCTTCGGTCAATCTTGAGCTCGGTCGCAGGCATCTTCTGAAGATAGGAGAGGGAGGACTGGCCGGTGCCGTAATCGTCGATCGAGACCTTGACCCCTAGCTTGCGCCAGCCGTCCAGCGCCAGCACCGCGGCATCGGGCTGGGCCATGGCGGCGGATTCGGTGACCTCGAGGGTCACCCGGTCCGCCGGGAAGGCGCTGGCCTGAAGCAGCTGCTCGAGGCGATGGAGGAAGGCGTGGTCGTGAAGCAAGGTGGCCGAGATGTTCACCGCCACTCCCAGCTTCTGGCCCTCGTCCCGCCAGGCGGCGGCGTCGGCCAAGGCCTGGGCCATGACGTGCAGGGTGAGATCGGCCGCGCGCCCATGCTGCTCGATCAGCGGGATGAAGCTGTCCGGAGCCAGGGTGCCGCGCTCGGGATGGTCCCACCGGACGAGCGCCTCGACCGAATCGATCCGTCCGGAGCGAAGGTCGAGCTTGGGCTGGTAGGCGTTCCAGAGCTCGCCGCGGGCCAAAGCGGAATCGAGCTCGGCGAGAAGCGACACGCGCCAACTCGCCCGTTCGGAGTCGATTGCGGTGAACAATTGCCAGCGATTGCCACGCTCGGCCGCATGAAGCGCCGCGAGCCCGGCGTCGGCGCAAAGCTGCCTCGCCTGAGCGCCGATGCCGCGCGCCGCTCCGAAATGGGTTCGCACTTCGACGCTTCGGCCCACCGCGATCGGCGCCCGCATTACCGAATCGATGGCCTCGAACCGTTCGTCGAGCGCCGCCTCCTCGGGCTCGATCCAAGCGAGTCCGGCTTCGTCGATCCGGTAGACGCGCGGCGCTGAAGCGGCGAAGGCAAGCCGCTCGGCGACTTTTCTCACCAGGTCCGCGGTCCCGTCCGGGCCGAGCGCCGAAAGCAGGTCCGCGAAGCCCTCGATTCGAGCGACGGCGACGGTGGCGGACGTCATGTCGCGGCAGTCGAGTTCGAGCGCGGCAAGGTTGGGCAGTCTGGTCTTGGAATCCGCCAGGCCGGTGACTCGGCGGCGCCAGGCGGCGCGCCCGGCGGCTCCGGCGCCGGCCGCGACCGCAAGGGCGATCAGCGCCGGCGCGACCGGCAGGTCGAGGCCCAGCCGCCCGGCGGCCGCCGGAAGGAGGAAGGTCGCGGCTCCGGCAGCCGCCAGGCTGAGAGCGATATGGCGCCCGCGGCGCAGCTTCAGGCAGGCCGCGGCCAAAGCGAGGACCAGCGCCAATGCCCAGCCGCCGCCGACCGGGACAAGCGGGGCGCCCGCCAGCAAAGTCTCAGCCGCCAGGGCCTGGGCGACGACTCCTGGGAGGATCCCGTGGCGGGGAAGGGTATAACGGTCCGCGGTCTCGACAGCGGTCGCTCCGATGAGGATCCTCTTGCCGGCCAGGGCCCCCGGCGCGATCCGGCCGGCCACCAGGTCGACCATGCTGTGACGGGGGATCGACGCCGGATCGATCGCCCGGTCGATCAGGAACAGCTCGCCGGCGCCGCCGGGGCGCTCGGCCACCATGCTCGCCAGCGATGGCCGCGGCGTTCCGCCCACCTCTACCCCGTAGGGCATGCTGCGCAGCTCCCCATGGGCTTCGGGAATGACGTTCGCCGCGGCAAGGAAGGATTCGCTCGCCAGGCTCGGAATGGGAGCGACGTCTGTGCCGGACTCGCGGCGAAAGGTCGGAAGGACGACGCTTCCTCCGGCGCGTCGAAGCGCCGAAGCGAGGGCGGCGTCCTGAGCCGGCTCCGACGGGCTGGAGAAATCGACGTCGAAGGCGATGAGCGCCGCCTTGCCCTCGCGCAGGCGGTCGACGGCCGTCGCGTGGATGCTTCTCGGCCAGGGCCAGCGCTCGAAGTCGGCGATGCTCCGGGCGTCGATCTCCACGATATGCACCTGGCCGCTCGCGGGCCGCTCGTTCCAGCCGGCGCGCTGGTTCGCCAGCGCCTGATCAAGCCCGTCGCCGGCGTCCGTCCAGAGCGTGATCAGGCCAAGCGCACCGGCCAGAACCAACGCAAGCAGGCGCCAGCGCTGCGCGACCGCGGGAAGGGCGCCGCCCGTCACGGTCAGAATCTGCGCTGCACGCCAAGCCGAAGGCGGTGGCGGTCGGAGCTGAAATAGGGGATCGAGCTCGAAGTCCGGCTGTAGGTGTAGGTGAGCGAGGGATGAAGCCCGAGGGCGACCGGGCGGCGGGTCGACAGCCAGCCGCTCGCATAGACCCGCCAGTCGGCCCGCGGGTCGGGGTCGAGAAGCAGGAAGGGTTCGTCGAAGACGGTGCGGCTGAGGCCGGCGGTCACTCCTCCGGCGAAATCCTCGCTCAGAAAGGCGCTGAGGCCGGCATAGGCCCCGGAGTCGACACTCGAGAAGGTGTCGTCGCCGAGCCATTCCCGGCGCGCATAGACTCCGCCGGAGAAGGACAGGCTCGGATCGAGCACGCTGTCATAGGTCAGATAGAGGCTCGCCTGGCTTCCTCCGAACGAGTCGCCATAAGCCGAATCGAAGATCCGGGCGTCGACCGCCAGCCGGAGGTTGCTGCCCGGGCTCAGGGGATGACGCCAATTGCCGCGCAGCCCGACTCCCTCGAGCGCCTTCACGCCTCCGTACCAGCGTTCGAACGCGATCAGCTGGAGCGACCCCGTCGGGGCATTGCCGGCGCCGAACTCCAGCCCGGCGGCGACCAGCGCCGAGGAGTCGTCGGAGCGGGGGCCTTCATATTCGACCGCATAGCCCTCGACGTCGACCGCCAGCGCAGCCGCTGCGGAGATCGGAAGCCGAACGTTGGCCGCGGCCGACATCCCGGCTCCGATCCCGGCCTTCTCGCGCAGATTGGGGTCGACCGGGACCGGCAGCGGCCCCTCGCCGAGGTCGATCGGGACGCTGTGGAGATCGGTGCCGTTGGTGACGTTGCTGTCGGCGGTCACGCTCATGTCGACCGACAGCCGGAAGTCCGCCGAGCGGGGCTTCGCGGCAGCCACGGCCGCCGGAGGAGCGGCGACTTCGGGCCGTACCGCTTCCTCCTCGGGGGTCGGCGGATATTGCCCGCCCGGATCCACCGGGACCGAGGGAGCTTCGCTCTCGCCGCCGGCGAGCAGCTCGGGTCCTTCGAAAGCGGCGACCTGGAGGCGTGGCTGCGCCGCTCCGGCGAGGCACAGCCAGGCGGCGCACAGCGGCGCCAGCAGTTTCCGCCCCCCGATCATCGTCCCGTCCGCCTCCCCGTTTTACGGATAAGAAGCTGACGGCCTACCGGTATTTGGTTGACGAACGGTTAGGGATGAGCGCGCGCTTGCTTCCTACAGACAGACAACCAGCAATTGTATCAGCTTGCAGGAAGGCGCCGGCGGTGGCGGGGGCGTCGGCGTCGGGATCACCGGGGCGGGCGCCGGAGCCGGAGCAGGCGCCGGCGGCGGGGTAGGAACCGGCACAGGAGCGGGAGCGGGAGCGGGAGCGGGCGCCGGAGCCGGAGCAGGTGCCGGGGGCAGGGTAGGAACGGGCGCAGGTGCAGGTGCAGGTGCAGGCACCTGCGGCGGCAGAGTCTCCGGCGCGGGCGCGGGCGCGGGCGCGGGAGTGGGCGCAGGCGGCGCGCTACCCGGACCCGAATTGGGTCCCGGGCCCGAGTTGCCGGGGCCCGAATTGCCGGGGTTCGCGGGCGTGGCCGGAACCGCCGGCGCATTCGGCTGGGGAGCCGCCGGAGTTGCAGGGGCGGCCGGACTTGGCGAACCGGGTGCGGGAGTCGCCGGCCCGGGGGCCGGAGCCGGAGTGGGCGCCGGAGTCGGCGCCGGAGCCGGAACCGGAGCCGCAGCCGGAGCCGGAACAGGCGCGGGATCTGGAGCCGGAGTGGGAGCCGGAGCCGGAGCCGGAGCCGGAGCCGGGCCGGGAACCGGGTCTGGCGCGGGAGCGGGAGCGGGAGCCGGATTCGGGGCGGGAGCGGGCGCAGGTGCGGCCGGAGCCGGCGGGGCCGCCGGAGGGGTTGCGCCGAGGTCGAGCAAGGCCGTGGTGAGCGGAACGCCCACGACGGCGTCGGCCGCGGCTCCGGGACCCGCGGGAGCGCCCGATCCGGGGCCCGAGAGGGCGTCGGCGACCTCGATGGGCGCGTAGTCGAGCTTCGGGCCGCAGCGGCGCGAGCCGTCTTCGGCGCAGGCTCGTGCGGCTTCGGAATATCCCCCGCCCGACGCCGCGGCCGCGGGCTGAATCTCGATCCGGCCCGGCAGAGACACGGCGACTCGCGCCGCCATTCCGGCTTCTACCAGCTCGCGGACCGATCCGTCCGGCGTTCCGACCTCGACCCGGCCCTCCGTCACCGCGACCTCGGCGCCCTTGCCGTCGGCGGTGACGGTGAACACAGTGCCTTTGACGAGCGCGACGAGATACGGCGTCTTGACGCCGAAATGCGGAGTCGCCTTCTTCTCGATCCGGAAGGTGGCCCGGCCCCAATCCTGGAGCATCTGGACGATCCCGCGCTCCTCCGCGGCGGCGGGCAACCGGATCCGGGTGCGCGCCGCGACGATGACATATTCCTGCCCGCGCACCAGCACGGCCCGACCGTCGGCTCCGGTCGTCACGATGTCGCCCGGCTGGAGCGCCGCGCCGCGGGCCGCGGCGGCGATCCGGCCGCCGTGCTGGACCTGCACGGCTCCGGCCGTTTCGGTCACTCGCCAGGCGGGGACCTGGGCGAAGGCGGCATGGCCCCAGAAGAGCAGAAGGACGGCAAGGGCGCGCAGGAACATGGGCGATTGACCTTCGGGCAGGGGCCGCGTGCGGCTCGGGCCCGCTGCCTTAGCGCCGAAAGCTTGCGGCCCTCTGAGCGGGGATGCCTAAAACGGCCTTAACCTTCCCGCGGCTCCGGGGCCGCCCCCGGATCGCCCCGCAGCGTCCGGATCAGGCCGAGCCCGATCAGCACGGCGGCCGAGGCGTAGGAGGCCCAAAGCCACAGCCTGGCGGCGCCCGGGCTCCATCCCGGCCAGAGCAGAGCGAGGGTCGCGATCGTCCAAAGCACGGCCGAGACCTGGAGCAGGGGCCGGTAGTCCTTGACCCGGAAGGGGTGGACGAACCGGATCGGGGCGAAGCTCATGACGGCGAGCACGGTCACCGCCACCGCGCCCGCCGCGGCGCCGGGTTGGGCGACGAAGAGATAGAGGGCGACGACGTTCCAGAGGGCCGGGAAGCCCCGGAAATAATTGTCCGGGGTCTTCATGTCGCGGCGGACGAAGACGTAGACTGAGGAGAGCAGGATCGCGGCTGCGAGCGGGAGCGCCAGCGCTTCCGGCACCAGTCCCGCTTTGCAGATGAAGACGGCCGGAACGAAGACGTAGTTCAGATAGTCGACGATGAGATCGAAGGCCTCGCCGTCGATCCGCGGCACGTGCTCCTTGACCCGGGCCCAGCGCGCCAGGGTCCCGTCGACCCCGTCCACGGCCAGCGCGGCGAGCAGCCAGAGCAAGGCGAGGCGCCATTCGCCGCGCCAGGTGGCCTCGAGAGCGAGGAAGGCGAGGACGACCCCGCTCGCCGTGAAAAGATGGACCAGCCAGGCCGCGGCGATCCGCATCACGCGTCGTCGCGCCGGTACGAATAATAGCGCAGCCACATCCCGACGATCGAAGTCGCCATTCCGGCGATCAGGCAGACCTGCAGCAGCGGCTCCTTCGACGCGCCTTTCCAGGCGGCGGTTCCGAGGAGCAGGACGCTGAGCGTCGAGACGACGTAGCCGAAGCCCTTCACAAGCTCACCTCAGTTTGTTTCGGTACCGAACCCTGGACGAGGGAGGGTGTTCCCCTTCGTCATCCCGGCGAAAGCGGGACCTCGGGGAGACCCGCCGAGATTTCTCCTCCTGAGGTCCCGGCTTTCGCCGGGATGACGGTTGCGTCCATTGCGGCAATAGGGGCGCCTAATCCTTCAGGTCAGGCTCCAGCAATCTGTGCAAATGGACGACGACATATTTCATCTCGGCGTCGTCGACCGTCCGCTGGGCGTTGCCGCGCCAGGCGTCGAGGGCGCTTGAATAATCGGGAAAGAGACCGACGACTTCGACCGTTTCGAGGTCGAAATCGAGGCCCTGCGGATCCTTGACGCGGCCGCCGAAGACGAGGTGGAGCTTGCTCATGAGCGGGGGGAGAGGCTGCGTCCCGGAAAGCTCGAGCTTCCCGGGACGCCGGGCCTCAGGCCTCGTCCGTCCGCCCGGCGGCGTCCGCGGCGGCCCCGGCGGAAGACTTGACGGCGCCGACCGCCTTGCCGGTAAACTCGTCGAGCTTGCTCCTGAGGCCGTCGCGGCTCAATCCGAGCTCGTCGAGCTGGCCCCGACCCGCTTCCTTCGCCGCATTCGCCGCCTGGCGGGCGCTGTCGTTGATCTTGCGTCCGACCGGTCCGAGCAATTCCTCCTCGCGCTCGGTGCGCGGAAGCAAAGCGGCGACGATCGCTCCGATGGCGAGTCCGCCGACGACCGCCGCGACCGGGTTGGAGTCGATGCTCTGGCTGGTCTTGCGGCCGGCCGTCTCATAGGCGCTTCCGGCCCGCTCCCGGGCGGTCGCATAAGCCGCGGCGGTCCGCTCGCGGGCGGATTCGAAGGCCTGGCGGGCCGCGGCCGAGCGGCCGCCCTCCTCCTTGCCGTTGGCGCCCGCGCCGCTGTTGGTGGCGGAGGCCGAAGCCGGCCGGTCGTCGGTGGTAGTCGTCATGCAATCGCTCCTTCACTGGTCCTGACTCCGATCGGGGCCGTCAGGTCGTAATTCTCGTCACTTTCGGTCACTTGGACGGTAACCAGATCCTCGTCTTCGTCGCGGCTCGTGAAGAGCCACGACACGGCCGACCGGATCGGTGCCCGAGCGAGGAAAAGCGTGAACGCCGTCAGAGCCGCAGCGACCGGTACCGGCCGCGCCTTCACGGCTTCGACGGCGTCGTCGGCGATCTCGCCGCTCCTGTCCTTGACTCCGGCCCAGGCATTGGAGGCGATCGTTCCGGGCTTCAGCCTCTGCTGAAGCTCGGCGGCGGTCGCCGCGAGTCGCCGGCGGGCAAGCTCGGCCTCCTGCTTGGCCAGCATCAGCTCCCTTGCGCTCATGGCCTTTTCTCCCCGGCCTTGAGCGCCGCCTGTTCCTCCGGATCGCCGCCGAGCGCGCTCAGCTTCGAAGCGCCGTAGCGAACCAGGAGGAAGGCGATCCCGAGCACGACGACGGTCACGATCAAGGCGCCCAGCGCGGGCGAGCCGAGGTGATCGGCGAGTTCGAAAGCCAGCCCGATGAGCAGGACGCTGAGGGCGGCGTTGGCGATGAGGGCCGCGACGACGAGCGCGATCGCGCCGTTGCGGGCGCGGCCGATCCGGCGGCGGGCGATGGCCTGGTAGAGCTTCGCTTCCGCCGCCGCATAGCTGCGCGCGTCGTCCGACAATTGCCCGAACAGCTCGCCGATCGAGCGTTCCTGGGTCTCCGAGGGAGAGTCCAACATCTAGGCTCCAGTGCCGCCGCCAGTGCCCTCATTTCCGCCCGGAGCTCCGGCCTTGACCAGCCGGACGAGGGTGAAGCCGACCACGGCGGCGATTCCGATGGCCAGGCCGGGGCTCTTGCGGACGGCCGCGCGGACGTTGTCGTAAAGCTCGTCGACGTCCTTGCCGCGAAGGCTGTCGGCGAAGCCCGAGACTCCGTCGGCGGCCTTGCGGGCATATTCGCCGTAATTGTTGCCGAGCCGCTCGTCGATCGAGTCGGCGGTGTCGGCGACGACCCTGGAAAGCTCCTCGAGCATGTCGGTCGCGCGGGTCTTGCCGGTATCGGCGAACTCGCGGACCTTGCCTCCGGCCTGGTCGCGAAGATTGTAGATCTGGCCCTTGACCTGATCGGTGACGTTGCCGCCGCCGCTGGCGGAGCCGCCGGCCGTCATGTCGCCGCCGCCGCCGCCGCCGGTGGCTCCGCCGCTGCCCTTGGTTCCGCCGCCCGTATCGTCAGTTGCCGTCATTTGGGTTCCTCCTCCAGTGGCGGCGGTGCCGCCAGTCCCGTCGCCGCCCGACGCGCCGATGAAGCCTGAGCTCGCTCCGCCGCCGTCGGCAAGGTCGCCGCCGCCGGTTTCCATTGCGCCGTCGATGATCTGATCCGTGCCTTCGGGGAGCTCGTCGTCGCGAGGAGGCATAGGTTTTACTCCACTTGGTGTTGCTTTGCGTCGAGAACGGCGAGCCGTGCCTCACGTTCCGCCGCGGGCGACGAAAGTTGCGTCGCCCGCGGCGCACCGATAAGCCGCCGCTCGCTTCCACCCATATAATTCAGAACGAGGCCGTAACAATGACCGCAATCCTCGACGTCCACGCCCGCCAGATCCTCGACAGCCGCGGCAATCCCACGGTGGAGGTGGACGTGCTGCTCGAGGACGGGAGCATGGGCCGCGCGGCCGTGCCTTCCGGCGCTTCGACCGGAGCTCACGAAGCCGTGGAGAAGCGCGACGGCGACAAGGGCAAATATCTCGGCAAGGGCGTGTGCGACGCCGTCGACTCGGTGCGCGGCGAGATTTTCGAGGCGATCACCGGGATGGACGCCGAGGACCAGGGCGAGATCGACGCCCTGCTCATCGACCTCGACGGCACCGAGAACAAGTCGCGCCTCGGCGCCAACGCGATCCTCGGGGTCAGCCTCGCGGTCGCCAAGGCCGCGGCGGATGCCCGGGGCCTGCCGCTCTACCGCTATGTCGGGGGGATCTCGGCGCACCTTCTGCCGGTGCCGATGATGAACATCCTGAACGGCGGGGCCCATGCCGACAACCCGATCGACTTCCAGGAATTCATGGTGATGCCGGTCGGTGCGGCGTCGCTCGCCGAAGCCGTTCGCTGCGGCTCCGAGATCTTCCACACCCTGAAGAAGAACCTGCACGATGCCGGCCTTTCGACCGCTGTCGGCGACGAAGGCGGCTTCGCGCCCAACCTCGCATCCGCCCGCGACGCGCTGGACTTCATCATGAAGTCGGTCGAGCAGGCCGGCTACAAGCCCGGCGACGACGTCGTGCTCGCGCTCGATTGCGCCGCGACCGAATATTATCGCGACGGCGCCTATCACATGGAAGGGGAGGGGACGGTCCTCTCGCCGACCGAGAATGCCGACTATCTCGCGGCGCTCGCCCGCGACTATCCGATCTCCTCGATCGAGGACGGGATGGCCGAGGACGATCTCGAAGGCTGGAAGGCCCTCACCGAGGCGCTCGGCGGAAAGGTTCAGCTGGTCGGCGACGATCTGTTCGTCACCAACCCGAAGCGCCTCGCAATGGGCATCGAGCAGGGCCTCGCCAATTCGATCCTGATCAAGGTCAACCAGATCGGAACCCTCACCGAGACCCTGCAGGCGGTCGAGATGGCGCACCGCGCGGGCTACACCTCTGTCATGTCGCACCGCTCCGGCGAGACCGAGGACACCACCATCGCCGACCTCGCGGTCGCCACCAATTGCGGGCAGATCAAGACCGGAAGCCTCGCCCGCTCGGACCGGCTCGCCAAGTACAACCAGCTCATCCGGATCGAGGAGGAGCTGGGCTCGATGGCGCGCTATGCGGGGCGGGGCGTGTTCCGCTAGGCTCGTTCCGCCCACAAAATTCGCCTGTCGGCGCAAAAGGCTTGATTCCATGGCGTTTTGCTGATTCTGTTGCCAAGCGATGACTCAGGTGGGGCGGAACACTTTCGAGACGATCAAGCGGGCGGCCCTTCCGGCGCTCGCGATCCTCATCATCGCCAATTTCCTCGGCTACGCCATCATGGGCGCCAACGGCATTTTGAGCTGGGGCGACTATCGCCGCCAGAAGGCCGAGCGGATCGTCCAGCTCGCCGAATTGAACTCGGAAAAGACCCGGCTCGCCCATCGCTCCGCCCTTCTCGATCCGCGCGGGGCCGACCCCGACATGGTCGAGGAGACGGTCAAGCGGGAGCTTGGCGTCGTACGCCCCGACGAAGTGGTGATTCCGCTCGATTAGAGCGAGCGCGGGGCGCTGGTCCCGTCATCCCGGCGAAAGCCTGGACCTCAGCACAAGAAGTCTCGGCGGGGCTCCCCGAGGTCCCGGCTTTCGCCGGGATGACGGGGACCATCCCGACGTCCGGCACGAGTTGCGCGCACCCGCGTTTGCCGCCATAGAGCCGCCCTCGAACAGCAGCAGGATCCACAGTGGCCAAGGCAGCATCGTCCAAGCGCGCCGACCAGGAGGCTCCCTCCACCCCGCCCGCAACGCCCAACCGGGAACGTCCGCCCGAGCCGAACCGCCACGAGGCGGGCCGCGAAGAGCTGCTCGAATATTACCGCCAGATGCTCCTCATCCGCCGCTTCGAGGAGCGCGCCGGCCAGCTTTACGGCCTCGGCCTGATCGGCGGCTTCTGCCACCTCTATATCGGCCAGGAAGCGGTCGCCGTCGGACTGCAGTCGGCGCTGGAGCCGGGCCGCGACAGCGTCATCACCGGCTATCGCGACCACGGCCACATGCTCGCCTACGGGATCGATCCGCGGGTGATCATGGCCGAGCTCACCGGCCGGGCCGCCGGCATCTCCAAGGGCAAGGGCGGCTCGATGCACATGTTCAGCGTCGAGCACAAATTCTACGGCGGCCACGGAATCGTCGGAGCCCAGGTCAGCCTCGGAACCGGCCTCGGCTTCGCTCATAAGTACCGAGACGACGGCGGAGTCTGCCTCGCCTATTTCGGGGACGGCGCCGCCAACCAGGGCCAGGTCTACGAGAGCTTCAACATGGCCGAGCTGTGGAAGCTTCCGATCATCTACGTGATCGAAAACAACCAATACGCCATGGGCACCAGCGTCAACCGCTCCTCGGCCGAGGACCAGCTCTACCGCCGCGGCGAAAGCTTTCGGATCCCCGGCCTCCAGATCGACGGAATGGACGTTCTCGCGGTCCGCGGCGCCGCGACGACGGCGCTCGAATGGGTCCGCGCCGGCAAGGGGCCGATCCTGCTTGAGCTGAAGACCTATCGCTACCGCGGTCATTCCATGTCGGACCCGGCCAAATACCGCTCGCGCGACGAGGTGCAGGCGGTTCGCGAAAAATCCGATCCGATCGACGCGGTCAAGCGCGAGCTCGCCGCCGCCGGGGTCGGCGAGGACGAGCTCAAGAAGATCGACAACGACATCAAGCGGATCGTCACCGAGGCCGCCGACTTCGCGGAGCAGTCGCCCCAGCCCGATCCGTCCGAGCTCTACACCGATATCCTGGTGGAGCAATATTGATGCGCCGCCGCATCGGCTGGCTGAGCGCTGTGATGACCCTGGTCGCGCCAGCTTCCGCGCTCGCTGCACCTACCCCCGCGGGCTCCTTCTCCGGCTGTGGCGCCGAGACCCTGGATGCGGCGGTGCAGTGCCTGCGGACCGGACTTTCCGAAGACGACCGCAAGGCTTTGGCCTCGGGCGCAAACACTAGTTCGACGCGCGGGCGAATGGACGCTCTCGTGCGCAGGGAGATTCTCTCCGAAGGCACGAACTCGCCTTTGACCCGGTGGCTTGCCGCGCAAGGCATAACTCACCCGATGCTTCAGTCCGCGGTTCTCATAGATAGCTACCTTGCATCCGAACGGGGTCGCACTCTGGACCTGCGCGCCGTCGCGCGCCTGAACGCAACGATGCCGCCCGCTCCGCCTCTTTATAAGCTTGAACGGATGCTTGGACTTCCGACTCCGCCAACCCCTCAAGCACCACCTGTCGGGAGTTCCGATGCCGATTGAACTCAAGATGCCCGCCCTCAGCCCGACCATGGAGGAGGGCACGCTCGCCAAATGGCTGGTCAAGGAAGGCGACGAGGTGAAGTCCGGCGACATCCTCGCCGAGATCGAGACCGACAAGGCGACCATGGAGTTCGAGGCGGTCGACGAAGGCACGATCGCGAGGATTCTGGTCGCTGAGGGCACGGACGAGGTGAAGGTGGGAACGGTCATCGCCGTGCTCGCCGCCGACGGCGAGGAGGCGGGCGCGGGCGCCGCGCACGAAGTCGCCGCGCCCGAGGATAACGGCCGGGCCATCGCCGCCTCGCCGGCGGAGGAGGCTCAGGCGCAGCAGGCCACCGTCGACGCCCGGCCCAAGGAAGGGCAGGAGCCCGCCAGCCTGCAGGTCCAGCCCGAGGTTCCGGAGGGCACGGAGACCGTCCGAACGACCGTCCGCGAAGCGCTTCGCGACGCGATGGCGGAGGAGATGCGCTCCGACGACCGGATCTTCGTGATGGGCGAGGAGGTTGCCGAATATCAGGGCGCCTACAAGGTGACTCAGGGCCTGCTCGACGAGTTCGGGCCGAAAAGGGTCATCGACACTCCGATCACCGAATATGGCTTCGCGGGAGTCGGCGCCGGCGCCGCGATGGGCGGGCTGAAGCCGATCATCGAGTTCATGACTTTCAACTTCGCGATGCAGGCCATCGACCACATCATCAATTCGGCGGCGAAGACCAATTACATGTCGGGCGGGCAGATGCGCTGCCCGATCGTCTTCAGGGGTCCCAACGGCGCCGCCTCGCGGGTCGGCGCCCAGCACAGCCAGAATTTCGGGCCTTGGTACGCCAACGTCCCCGGCCTGATCGTCATCGCCCCTTATTCGGCGGCCGACGCCAAGGGGCTCCTCAAGGCCGCGATCCGCTCCGAGGATCCGGTCGTCTTCCTCGAGAACGAATTGCTCTACGGCCAGAGCTTCGACGTTCCGAAGCTCGACGATTATGTGCTCCCGATCGGCAAGGCCCGGATCGCCCGCGAGGGCCGTGACGTCACTTTGGTCAGCTACTCGATCGGGGTCGGAGTCGCGCTCGACGCGGCGGCGCAGCTCGCGGAAGCTGGAATCGAGGCCGAGGTGATCGACCTTCGGACCCTCCGCCCGCTCGACAAGGCGACGGTCCTCGCCTCGCTCGCCAAGACCAATCGGATGGTCTGCGTGGAGGAAGGCTGGCCGGTCTGCTCGATCTCCGCCGAGATCATGGCGACCGCGATGGAGGACGGTTTCGACGACCTCGACGCGCCTGTGCTCCGGGTCACCGACGAGGACGTGCCTCTGCCTTACGCGGCCAATCTCGAGAAGATGGCCCTGATCCGGGTCGAGAGCGTCGTCGAGGCGGCGAAGAAGGTCTGCTACCGGTGATTCGCCGTCATCCCGGCGAAAGCCGGGACCTTGGCGGGTGAAAAGCTCGGCGCCCGGTTTCCCGGAGGTCCCGGCTTTCGCCGGGATGACGTAAGATGGATCTGGACCCGGACCGAACCCTCGCCTTGACCTACGTGCCGGTCAAGCGCCGAGCCGCCGTCGGCGCTCTGTGGCGTCTAGACTCCGCGTTGGGCGCCGCGCTTGCCGGAGGCCGCGAACCGATGATCTCGCGAATCAAGCTGGCCTGGTGGCGCGAGGCGCTGGAAAGGCTGGATCGTGAGCCGGCCCCGGCCGAGCCGGTGCTCCAGGAGCTGCAGGACCATGTCCTCCCAGCGTCGGTCGAAGGAGCCGAGCTGGCGCAAATGGAGGAGGGGTGGGCGATCCTCGCCGGTTCCGGGACTCTCGGCCCGGACTCGCTGACCGCCTATGCGCAGGCCCGAGGAGCCGGTCTGTTCCGATATACCGCACGGCTGCTGGGCGACTCCGAGACCGAGGTCGGCGCGGCCGGCGAAGCCTGGGCCCTCGTCGACCTGGCCCGCCACTGCGCGACCGGGGCCGATTCGGACGTCGCCCTCGCTGCGGCTCGGGAGCGGGTCCTGCCGCCCCGCTGGCCTCCCCGGCTCCGGCCGCTCGGAATGCTTGCAATCCTCGCCGCCCGCGATCTGGAGCCGGCCCGCCCACCCTGGGAAGCGCGCGGAGCTCCGGCTCGGATGTGGCGGATGCTCCGGCATAGAATTTCCGGATACTAGGTCTTTTCCGCAGAAAACTATCGACTCTTGCAGCTGTTTACGGTGACTTTCCACCCTTTCCGTTCTTGAGGGAGGAGAGACATGGTCCGCTACATCGTTGGAGGCGCTTCGGCGCTGCTTCTGATCGCCGCTTTGTTCTTCATCTGGAAAAGCGGTGCCGAAGCCGAGGACGTGGTTCCCCCGTCACCGCCCCGAGTCGCTGGCGCTTATCGGGCCGGTGCCGGCCCGAGGCTCGCCGAGCCTCCCGCCCAATCCGAATCCAGCCGCGAGGCGAAGCGCTTCGCCCGGGCCGACCGCGACCGCGACGGACGGATCACCCTGGCCGAGCAGCTTCAGCCCCGCCGCAAGGCGTTCGCCAAGGCCGACCGCGACTCGAACGGAAGCCTCAACTTCGAGGAATGGACGGCGGCCTCCGCCGCCAAGTTCGCCAAGGCCGACAAGGATAGGTCCGGGTGGCTGGACTCGGCGGAATATGAGGCCTCGAGGCCGAAGCCCAAGGCCAAGCCGCGGTGCAAGTGCTGAGGAAGCGATGACAGGCTCCCTGCCTCCCCGCGGCGAAGCCGTGGGGAGGGGGACCATGCGCAGCATGGTGGAGGGGTATTTGGTGCGGGCCGATAATTGGAATGACAGAAACGCCGCGGTGCTTCGCGCGCGAGCGCTCAGACGAGCACCGACCCCACCTGAATTCCGCTTATGGCTATTCCTTCGGCAGCGGCCTGCCGGGCTGAAGTTCCGAAAGCAGCATCCGCTCGGGCCATACACGCTCGATTTCTACTGCCCCGTCGCTAAGCTGGTCGTTGAAGTCGATGGCGACAGTCACGGAATGGGAGATAATCCGGATCGGGACCGGCGTCGCGATACATGGCTGCAGGAACGAGGACTGCGAGTGCTTCGGTTCGACGCCGCAGACGTGATGCGAGACTGTCGAATCGGTGGTGACCGCGATCCTTCTCGCGGCCCGTCGCTAGCTACCCCTCCACCAGGCTTCGCCTGGTCCCCCTCCCCATCTCTTCGCGATGGGGAGGCAAATCGGCAATCCACGCCTCCAGCTTCGTTTTGGCGCGATCGGTATAAGCTCGCTTCCTGTCCGCTTTCCGGGTCTTCGCGTCCACCGGAGGGAACAGCCCGAAATTGACGTTCATCGGCTGGTAGCTCGCCGAATCGGCGCCCCCCGTGATGTGGCCGAGCAATGCCCCCAAAGCGGTCTCCGGCGGGGGAGGGGCGAGGATGTCGCCGTTCAGCTCGGCCGCGGCGAAGCGGCCCGCGAGGAGGCCGATCGCGGCGGATTCGACATAGCCTTCGCAGCCGGTGATCTGGCCGGCGAAGCGGATGTTCGGCGCCGATCTCAGCCGGAGCGTTTCGTCGAGAAGCTTCGGCGAGTTGATGAAAGTGTTGCGGTGAAGCCCGCCCAGTCGGGCGAACTCGGCATTCTCCAGCCCGGGAATGGTGCGGAACAGGCGGACCTGCTCGCCATGCTTGAGCTTGGTCTGGAAGCCGACCATGTTCCACAAGGTGCCGAGCGCATTGTCCTGCCGGAGCTGGACGACGGCCCATGGCCAGTGGCCCGTCTTCGGTTCGTCCAGCCCGACCGGCTTCATCGGCCCGAAGCGCAACGTGTCCACGCCGCGCTGCGCCATCACCTCGATCGGCATGCAGCCCTCGAAATAGGGCGTGTCCGTCTCCCATTCCTTGAACTCGGTCTTCTCGCCGTCGATCAGGCCTTGATGAAAAGCGAGATATTGCGCCTTGGTCATGGGGCAGTTGATGTAATCCTTGCCGCCCTTGTCCCACCGCGCCGCCATCCAGGCGACGTCCATGTCGATCGAATCCCTGTGGACGATGGGAGCGATGGCGTCGAAGAAGGCGAGGGCGTCGGCGCCGGTGGCGGTGCCGATCGATTCCGCCAGCTTCATCGCGGTAAGCGGACCGGTGGCGACGATGGCGAGGCCTGACGACGGAAGGACGTCCACCCGTTCCCGGACCAGCTCGATATTGGGGTGCGCCGCGATCCGCCCGGTGACCCCGGCCGCGAAGCCCTCGCGGTCGACCGCCAGCGCCGACCCTGCCGGCACCCGGTGGACGTCGGCCGCAGCCATGATCACCGACCCGAGCCGGCGCATCTCGGCGTGGATCAGGCCGACGGCGTTGCTCTCCGAATCGTCGGAGCGGAAGCTGTTGGAGCAGACCAGCTCGGCCAGGCTGTCCGTATGGTGCGCCGCGGTCGACTCCCCGGAGCCGCGCATCTCCGACAGCCGCACCTTCACGCCCGCCTCGGCAAGCTGCCAGGCGGCCTCGGATCCGGCGAGCCCGCCGCCGATGATGTGGACCTGATATGTCATCGGCGGTGCGATAGTCCGGTTCGGAGCGGGGAGGAAGCGGGTGCCTTCTCATCCTCCCTGCCGGCGAAGCCGGTGGGGAGGGGGACCATGCGAAGCATGGTGGAGGGGTATCTGACGCCAAAGTCGGAGGTTCGGGCGAGAAACATCAGACCTGCGCGCATTACCCCTCCACCACACTTCGTGTGGTCCCCCTTGTATCTTCGATTTGTGGCAGAAGGTGGGTCGCAGGCGGCCCCGCGGGGCCGCCTGCGGCGCCCGGAAGCCCGCGACCCCCTTGGAGTTGCAGACCGCTGGGGAGCTTG
>DASVSX010000003.1:0-31088 GCA_036387875.1 Allosphingosinicella sp.
GGAGGGGTTGGGGTGGGGGTTGTCTGCTCGCCTCACCGGCGTCAGCGAACATTCTCCCCCACATTCCCCACCCCAACCCCTCCCCTGAAGGGGAGGGGCTTTGTCTCCGAGCGCTTCGCAAGGGTTATGCAAAGGTCCCGCGAAGGCAGGGGAGGGCGACCATGCGAAGCATGGTGGAGGGGCCTACTGAATCCGGAAACCCCTCCACCGCGCTTCGCGCGGTCCCCCCTCCTCCGGAAATCCGGGGAGGATTGTAGAGGCTCTGCGCCGTCAGCCACATCGCGCTTGGATTTCCACGCCCAACTCGCCAAAAGGCGGGCGTGAAGCCAAGCTTTCGCCTGTCCCTCCTGTTCGTGGCCCTCCTCGCCTCCCTCGTGGCGGGCCGGGCCGTCTGGGCGCAATTGGAAGGCGCCGACCGGGGCGTTCCGCCGATCGACAGCGCAAGCACCTTCGAGATCACGGGAGTCGAGGTCGACGTCAGCGCCGACTCCGCCGACAAGGCGCGGGAGGAGGGTTGGCGCCAGGCTCAGCAGAAGGGCTGGAAGGCCCTGTGGGCCAAGACCAACGGCCGCCCCATCGACCAGGCGCCCGGCCTCACCGATGCGGCCCTCAACGGAATGGTCGCCGGGATCGTCGTCGAGCATGAGCAGATCGGGCCGAAACGCTATATCGCCACTCTCGGAATCCTCTTCGACCGGGCCCGCACCGGCCAGCTGCTCGGAGTCAGCGGCTCGGTGCGCCGCTCGGCGCCGGTTCTCGTCATTCCGGTGATGCTGACCGGCTCCTCCTTCCAGACCTTCGAATCGCGCAACGAATGGCAGCGCGCCTGGGCGCGCTACCGGACCGGCAGCAGTCCGGTCGATTATGTCCGGCCGACGGGCTCCGGGATCGACCCGCTGCTCCTCAACGTCACCCAGAGCCGCCGTCCGGGCCGCGCCTGGTGGCGGATGCTTCTGGACCAATATGGCGCCGCCGACGTCATCACTCCCGAAGTTCAACTCAAGCGCCTCTATCCCGGCGGGCCCGCGATCGGGGTGTTCACCGCGCGGCACGGCCCGGACAACAGGGTTCTCGGCCAGTTCACCCTTCGAGTGGAAACCAGCGCTCTCATCCCTCGCTTGCTCGACGAGGGCGTGCGCGGCCTCGACCTGCTCTACAGCCGGGCCCTGGCCGCCGGTCAGCTCGTCCCCGACCCCTCGCTGATCGTTCCCGAGCCGCCGCTGGTGGAGGAGATCGAGGCGGACGACGGGGAATCGGTCGAGACCGTGGTCGAGGAATCGCGGCGGCCGCTGCCTCCGCCCGGCACCTCTCCATCCGGCGCCGTGACCGTCGTTCGAATCGAGGTCGATACTCCGGACCAGGCCGCGATCGGCCGGGCGGAGCTGGCGGTGAGCCGGGTTCCCGGAGTGACCTCCGCCTTCACGACGAATCCGTCGGTCGGCGGCACCTCGGCGATGCGGGTGAGCTATATGGGCGAGGCCGGCGCTCTCGCTGCGGCCCTCGAGTCGCAGGGCTGGCGGGTCTCCGGCTCGGGCAACAGCCTGCGCCTGTCGCGGGGCGGCGACTGAGGTGCCTCAGATCGCGCTGCCGCTCGACTGGCCGGTAGCGGACCGCGATGAGGATTTCCTCATCTCCGAGTCGAACCGCGCCGCCTTCGAGCATCTGAAACGCTGGTCGCTCTGGCCGGTCATGGCGACCCTCGTCACCGGACCTCGCAAGTCCGGCCGAAGCCTGATGGGCCGAGTCTTCGTCCGAAAGACCGGCGGCCGGCTGTTCGACAATGCCGAGGATCATGACGAGGAGGAGATCTTTCACGCCTGGAACGAGGCTCAGCTCTCGCGCCGGCCGCTTTTGATCGTCGCCGATTCGCCGCCGCCTTCGTGGCGGGTGGCGCTGCCGGACCTGCGTTCGCGCCTGGCTGCGACTCCGCAGGTCGCGATAGACGGACCCGACGATAGCCTGATCGGCGATCTCATCGTCAAACTGCTGGGGGACCGCGGGATCGCGGTCCCACCGGAAGTCCCCGCTTTCATCGTGCCCCGGATCGAACGTTCCTATGTGGCGGTTCTACAGGCCGTCGCGGCGCTCGACCGGGCCGCTTTGTCACATCATCGTCGCATAACGGTGGCAATGGTGAAGCGCGCGCTTTCGGAAGACGGCATGATCAAGAGGGCGAGAAGCCAACCCGAATGAACGAGACCGCCCAATCGTCCTCGCCCGAGCCGCCGCTGGCGGCGCGGGACCGCTACTTCAACCGCGAGCTGAGCTGGCTCGCGTTCAACCGGCGCGTGCTCGAAGAGGCGTGCAACACTGCCCATCCGCTGCTCGAGCGGCTCCGCTTCCTTTCGATCTCGGGAAGCAATCTCGACGAATTCTTCATGGTCCGGGTCGCCGGCCTCAAGGCGCACCGGCTGCTCGGGGTCGAGGAGGCTTCGACCGACGGCCTGACGCCGGCCCAGCAGCTCGCCGCCGTCGCGGCGGAGGCCGACGAGCTGACCCGGAGCCAGCAGCAGGTCTGGACCGAGCTCCGCCGGGCCCTCGCCGATTCAGGCGTCGCGGTGATCGGAAGCGGCGCGATCGACTCCGAATCGGCGGAATGGCTCGAGCGCCATTTTCGCGAGCAGATCTTCCCGGTCCTCACGCCCCAGGCGATCGATCCGGCCCATCCCTTCCCGTTCATCCCCAATCGCGGCTTCTCGCTGATCTTCGACCTTCGCCACCGGGCGACCGGCGAGCCGATCCGCGAATTGTTGATGGTGCCGGCGACCTTGCCCCGGTTCATCCGCCTTCCGGGAGCGGAAGCGCGCTATATCGCCGTCGAGACGCTCATCCAGCGCAACATCGCCGCCATGTTTCCCGACCACGAGCTGGTCGGCGGCGGCGCCTTCAGGATCCTTCGCGACAGCGACATCGAAGTCGAGGAGGAAGCCGAGGATCTCGTCCGTTACTTCCGAAGCGCCATCAAGCGCCGCCGCCGCGGAAGCGTCATCCGGCTGAAGCTGTCCGCCGAGATGCCTGACGCGCTCGTCAACATGGTTCGCGAGGGCGTCGGCGCCGCGGAGGCGATCGTCACCGAGTCGACCGGTTTCCTCGGCACCGCCGATCTCGACGCGCTTTACGACGAGGATCGGCCGGACCTGAAGTTCGCGCCTTTCGCTCCGCGCTTCCCCGAGCGGATCCGCGAGCATGGCGGCGACTGCTTCGCCGCCATCCAGACCAAGGACATCATCGTCCACCACCCCTATGAGAGCTTCGAGGTGGTGGTCGAGTTCCTGAAGCAGGCCGCCGCCGATCCCGACGTCATCGCGATCAAGCAGACCCTCTATCGCGCCGGCAAGCAGTCCGCCGTGATCCGGGCGCTGATCGACGCCGCCGAGGCCGGCAAGTCGGTGACGGCGGTCGTCGAGCTGAAGGCCCGGTTCGACGAGGAGCAGAACCTGCTCTGGGCCTCCGCCCTGGAGCGGGCCGGGGTCCAGGTCGTCTACGGTTTCATCGACTGGAAGACCCACGCCAAGGTCTCGATGGTGGTTCGCCGCGAAGAGCGCGGCTACCGCACCTACTGCCACCTCGGTACCGGCAACTACCATCCGGTCACCGCCCGGATCTACACGGACCTCAGCTTCTTCACCGCCGATCCCCGTGTCGGACGCGACGTCGCGCAGCTGTTCAACTACATCACCGGCTATGTCGAGCCGCGCAACCTCGAGCTGCTTTCGACTTCGCCGCATCAGATGCGCGACTCGCTCCTCGCCTTGATCGAAACCGAGATCGAGCACGCCCGCGCCGGCCGCCCTGGCGTGATCTGGGCCAAGATGAACGCGCTGGTCGACCCGCCGATCATCGACAAGCTCTACGAGGCCAGCCGGGCCGGGGTCGAGGTCGAGCTCATCGTCCGCGGAATCTGCTGCCTCAGGCCTGGAGTCCCCGGCCTGTCGGAGAATATCCGGGTCAAGTCGATCGTCGGCCGGTTCCTCGAGCACAGCCGGATCTGGTGCTTCGGCAATGGCGGAGAGCTGCCCAATCGCAAGGCCAAGGTCTACATCAGCTCCGCGGACTGGATGCCGCGCAATTTCGACCGCCGGGTCGAATATATGCTCCCGCTCGAGAACGTCACCGTCCACGCCCAGGTGCTCGACCAGGTCATGGTCGCAAGCCTGATCGACAACGAGCAGAGCTGGCGCCTCCATTCCGACGGAAGCTACGAACGGCTCGGACCGGAGGACGAGCGCACGTTCAACCTCCATCATTATTTCATGACCAATCCCTCCCTCTCCGGCCGCGGCGCTGCCCTCAAGGAAAGCGGGTCGGTGCCCAAGCTGCGACTGCGACGCGTGCCGTGAGGGGAGGGGCATTGCTTCACGCCGAGCCGATGGCGATCGTCGACATCGGCTCCAACTCGGTGCGCCTGGTCGTCTATTCCGGAGCGCCCCGGGCTCCGTCAATCATCTTCAACGAAAAGGTGCTCGCCGGCCTCGGCCAGGGGCTTGGCGAGACGGGCATGCTCGGCGAAGGGCCGAGGACGAGGGCGCTCGCCGCCCTGCGCCGCTTCCGGCTGCTCGTCGACCAGATGGAGGTGCGCGACGTCCGGGTTCTGGCCACCGCGGCAGTTCGCGACGCGAGCAACGGCGATCTGTTTTTGGACGAGGTGAGGGCGATCGGATTCCAGCCTCAGGTGATCTCCGGCGAAGAGGAGGGACGGCTCGCGGGGGAGGGGGTCCTGTCGGGATTCCCCGACGCCGACGGGCTCGTCGGGGATCTCGGCGGCGGAAGCCTCGAGCTCGCCGATGTCGGCGGAGGGGAAGTTCGTTCCAGCATCTCACTGCCTTTCGGGGTGCTTCGCCTCGGCGACCCCGACGCCCGGGCCGAGAGAAAGCTTCGCCAGAGCCTGGCCGAAGCGCTCGAACAATCGGGCCTCGGCGCCCGCGCTCAGGGCCGGCCCTTCTACATGGTCGGCGGATCGTGGCGCGCTCTGGCCCGGCTCGACATCATCTCGCGCGATTACCCCCTCCCGATCACCCATAATTACCGGATGCCGCCGGAGCGCCCGGCGGAACTGAGGAAGCTGATCGCCTCGCTGAGCCGAAGCGACCCCAAGAGCATGCCGATGCTCACCGCGTCGCGGATTCCAACCCTGCCCAACGCGAAGCTCATCCTCTCGGCGCTGGTCGACGCGCTGGAGCCGAGCGAGCTGGTCGTCTCCAGCTTCGGAATCCGGGAGGGGCTGCTCTATCACGAGCTCCCGAGCCGCGAGCGTGTCAAGGATCCGTTGATCGAGGCGGCGCGGGACGCCGGGCGCGGGCTCAGCCGGTTCGGCGAGCATGGCGACTTGCTCGACCGCTGGATCTCGCCGATCTTCTCCGACTCGCCGGCCAATGCCAGGCTCCGCCTCGCCGCCTGCCTGCTCGCCGACGTCGCCTGGCAGGCGCATCCCGATTTCCGGGCCGAGCGGGGAGTGGAGATGGCGCTCCACGGCAATTGGGTGGGGATAGACGTCTGCGGTCGGGTCATGGTCGCTCAGGCCCTCTTCTCCAACTTCGGCGGCCGCGACTTTCCCGACAAGCGCATCTCCGCCTTGTGCAGCGGCTCGGAGCTCGGCTGCGCCTCGCGCTGGGGCCTGGCGATGCGGCTAGGTCAACGCCTCAGCGGCGGGCTCGCGTCGAGCCTGGAGCGAAGCGCGCTGTCGAGGAAGGGCGACGTCATCCGCCTGACCCTGGCGAAGGGGGAAGAGGCCCTTTACGGCGAAACCGTCGACCGGCGTCTGAGGAAGCTCGCCTCGGCGCTGGGATGCAAAGCGGAGATGGTAGCGGAATAGAGCGGCGGGCAGGAGAGTCCGTCATCCCGGCGAAAGCCGGGATCTCGGGTCATGCGGCAGAGCCTTTTCCTCGCCGAGGTCACGGCTTTCGCCGGGATGACGCCTACCCGCCGTCAGCCGTCAGGGTCATGACCAGCTTGCCGCCGCGCACGGCGAATGCCAGCCGCCCCTCGACCAGGTCGAGGGCGTCGCGGCCGAACTGGTCGAACCGCCAGCCTTCGAGGATCGCGAGCCCGTCGCGACGGCCCGCTGCGAGCAGCTCGAGCTCCTCGGTGCGGGCGATCAGCCGGGCGGCGACGTTGCTCTCCCGGGACCGGATCTTGAGGAGGAGCTTCAAAAGGTCGGCGACCAGCGCCCCTTCCTTGCCGAGGCCGGGACCACGATCCTCCCGCGCAGGAAGCTCGTCCACCGGCATCGGCATCGCATTGGCGAGCGCCGACATCAGGCGCGCCCCGATCTCGTTGCCGGCCCAGGCTGGGGACAGCCCCCGGACCCGCGCCAGAGCGTCCTGGCTCGCGGGCGGATGGGCGGCGACGTCGGCAATCGTCTCGTCCTTCATGATCCGCCCCCGCGGCAGGTTCTTGCCCCGGGCCTCCTGCTCGCGCCACGCCGCAAGCGCCTTCAGGCGCCCGAGCACCTCGGGCTTGCGGCTCGAGATCCGGATACGCTTCCACGACAAGGCCGGATCGTTCTCGTAATTGGCCGGATCGGCGAGCTTCTCCATCTCCTCGTCCAGCCATTCCCCGCGCCCCGTCCGCCGAAGCCGCTCGAGCATCTTCGGGAAAAGAGTGGCAAGATGCGTGACGTCGCCGATCGCATAATCGATCTGACGGCGGTCGAGCGGCCGCCGGGCCCAGTCGGTGAAGCGCGCGCCCTTGTCGAGGCTCTTGCCGACCAGGCTCTCGACCAGGTTGGAATAACCGACCTGCTCGCCCAGCCCGAGCGCCATGGCCGCTATCTGGGTGTCGAAGATCGGGTGCGGAGTCTTGCCGGTGAGTTTGTAGATGATCTCGACGTCCTGGCTTCCCGCGTGGAAGACTTTGAGCACGTCCTCGTTGTTGACCAGCAGGTCGAGCAGGGGCTTCATGTCGAGCCCTTCCGCCTTCGGGTCGACCGCCGCCGCCTCGTCGACGTCGCCGATCTGGATGAGGCACAGATCGGGCCAATAAGTGTTCTCGCGCATGAATTCGGTGTCGACCGCGACGAACGGCTGCCTGGCCAGACGTTCGCACAGGGACTTCAGCGAATCGGAATCGGTGATCAGTGGGTGAATGTGCATCGCGAGGGCCATAGCGGCGGCCTCCCGGCTTGACAAAGGCAGGTTGCGATGGCGAAGCGCCGCGCAACGGAACCGTCATTCCGGCGAAAGCCGGAATCCACCTTCTCTTGCTCAATGCTTCAAAAAGGCAGGTGGATCCCGGCTTCGGGGTCCCATCGAAGCACTACTTCGATGGGGTCCTCCCGGGATGACGAAGGAGGATGACCAGAATGCACGCGTACAGGACCCATCATTGCGGCGAACTCCGCGCCTCCCACGTCGGGGAGCGGGTGAAGCTTTCCGGCTGGATCCACAGGAAACGCGACCATGGCGGGGTGCTGTTCGTCGACCTGCGCGACCATTACGGGCTCACCCAGATCGTCGCCAAGGCGAACAGCGAGCCGCTCCGGGCGCTCGAGCATCTTCGCGCCGAGTCCGTGGTGACCATCGTCGGGGAGGTCGTGTCGCGCGGCGCGGACGCCGCGAACCCGAACCTTCCGACCGGCGAGATCGAGGTTTCGGCCGAGGAAGTCGTCGTCCAGTCCGTGGCGGAGGAGCTTCCGCTGCCGGTCGCGGGCGAGGCGGATTATCCGGAGGAGATCCGCCTCCGCTATCGCTTCCTCGACCTTCGGCGCGAGCGGCTTCACCGCAACATCGTCCTTCGAAGCCAGGTCATCTCCTCGATCCGCCGCCGGATGGTCGAGGCCGGCTTCACCGAGTTCCAGACACCGATCCTCACCGCCTCGAGCCCCGAGGGCGCGCGCGACTATCTCGTCCCCAGCCGCGTCCACCCCGGCAAATTCTACGCGCTCCCGCAGGCGCCGCAGATGTTCAAGCAGCTGATCATGGTCGCGGGCTTCGACCGCTATTTCCAGATCGCCCCCTGCTTCCGCGACGAGGACGGGCGCGCCGACCGCTCGCCGGGCGAGTTCTACCAGCTCGATTTCGAGATGAGCTACGTCACCCAGGAGGACGTCTTCCAGGCCCTGGAGCCGATCCTCGCCGGAGTCTTCGAGGAGTTCGCGAACGGAAAGAAGGTGACCCCGGCCGGCGAGTTCCCGCGCATTCCCTACAAGGAGGCGATGCTGAAATACGGCTCCGACAAGCCCGATCTCCGCAACCCGATCCTCATCTCGGACGTATCGAGCCACTTCCAGGGCTCCGGATTCGGCCTCTTCGCCCGGATCGTCGAGGGCGGCGGCACCGTCCGTGCCGTCCCGGCGCCGGCGACGGCCGGCATGAGCCGCAAATTCTTCGACGACATGAACGACTGGGCGCGCTCCGAAGGCCATGCCGGCTTGGGCTACGTCACCCAGAAAGGCGGCGAGCTGGGCGGCCCGATCGCCAAGAATCACGGCGACGAAGGCATGCGCAAGCTCATCGCCGAGCTCGGCCTCGGCCCCGACGACGGCATCTTCTTCGCCGCCGGCAAGGAAGCGCAGGCGGCCAAGCTCGCCGGCCTGGCGCGCACCCGGGTGGCCGAGCAGCTCGGGCTGATCGGCGAGGACGAGTTCCGCTTCTGCTGGATCGTCGACTTCCCGATGTTCGAATATGATGAGGAGGCCAAAAAGGTCGACTTCAGCCACAATCCCTTCTCCATGCCGCAGGGCGAGCTGGAGGCGCTGGAGACCAAGGACCCGCTCGACATCCTCGCCTTCCAGTACGACATCGTCTGCAACGGAGTGGAGCTGAGCTCGGGGGCGATCCGCAACCACCGGCCGGACATCATGTACAAGGCGTTCGAGATCGCCGGCTATTCGAAGGAAGACGTCGACCTCAATTTCTCGGGAATGATCAACGCCTTCAAGTTCGGAGCGCCGCCCCACGGCGGATCGGCGCCCGGGATCGACCGGATCGTCATGCTTCTCGCCGGAGAGCCCAACATCCGCGAGGTCGTCCTCTTCCCGATGAACCAGCGCGCCGAGGACCTGATGATGGGCGCTCCTGGCGTGGTGAGCGCGAAGCAGCTGAGAGAGCTGAATATCCGGATCGTCGAGCCGGCGGGCGCCGCGAAGAAGGATCCGGCCAAGGCGGTCGCTCCGGAATAAGCGGAGAAAGGGGACACCCCGTCATCCCGGCGAAAGCCGGGACCTCGGGGAGACCCGCCGAGACTTCTCGACCCGACGTCCCGGCTTTCGCCCGGATGACGAGCGGGCTACGGCTGTTCCATGACCATCGACCTCTCCGACTATGAATCCGGCGCCCGCTATCGCGGCAATTATTCCGACGACCTCGCCGCGTTGCAGGAGCGGCTCGGACGGATCCTCGTCGCCCACATCGTCCACAAGCGGCGGAGCCTGATCGTCTTCGAGGGCTGGGACGCCGCCGGCAAGGGCGGGGCGATCCAGCGCCTGACCTCGGGCTGGGACCCGCGCGCCTTCCAGGTCTGGCCGATCAAGGCGCCCACGCAGGAGGAGAAAGCCCGCCATTTCCTGTGGCGCTTCTGGAACAAGCTCCCCGGCGCCGGCGAGATCGGGGTGTTCGACCGCAGCTGGTACGGCCGGGTCCTCGTCGAACGGGTCGAGGGCTTCGCGTCCGATGCCGAATGGCGCCGGGCCTATGACGAGATCAACGAGTTCGAAGCCCAGCAAAGCTATGACGGGACGACGATCGTGAAGCTTTTCTTCCACATAACCCAGGACACCCAGGACGAGCGGCTGAGGGCGCGGCTCGACCATCCCTGGAAGCGCTGGAAGGTGACCGCCGAGGATTTCCGCAACCGCTCGCGCAGGGAGGGCTATCTCGCGGCGGCGGCGGACATGTTCGAGTGCACGAACACGCGCTGGGGCCCGTGGACGGTGATCGACGGCAACAACAAGAAGGCGGCCCGGATCGCGGCGCTGACGGCGGTGGCGGAGGCGCTGGAGGCGGCGTGCCCGGTGAAGCCGCCCGAGGCGGACCCGGAGGTGGCGAAGCTGGCCCGCGAGGCGCTCGGTTAGCGGGGAGCAACCTGAGTCATCGGCTCGGCGGATACTCGATCGCCACGATCTCCAGCTCCCGCTCGCCCCCCGGCAGCGTCACCCGGCGCAAATCGCCGACCCCCGCGCCGCGGATGGCGCGCCCGATCGGCGAGGTCCAGGCGATCCGGCCGTTCGCGGCGTCGGTCTCGTCCTCGCCGACGAGAGTGACGATCCGCCGGTTGTCGTCCTCGTCGGCCAATTCGACGGTGGCCCCGAAATAGACCTTGCCCCGCTCCGGCTGCGCGGCCGCATCGACCACCTTCGCGTCCTTCATCCGCCGCGACAGCCAGCCGAGCCGCCGGTCGATCTCGCGAAGCCGCTTTCGGCCGTAGATGTAGTCGCCGTTCTCCGACCGGTCGCCATTGCCGGCGGCCCAGCTGATCGTCTCGACAAGCTTCGGGCGCTCGACCGCGAACAAAGCCTCATACTCTTCGCGCAGGCGGCGGTAGCCGTCAGGGGTGATATAGTTGGGGCTCTTCATCCTCCCCATGCGTAGCATGGGGAGGGGGACCACACGAAGTGTAGTGGAGAGGTAAATGGCAGAAGCCTGTGCGATACCCCTCCACCATGCTTCGCATGGTCCCCCTCCCCATCTGCGATGGGGAGGATCACTCAGCCCGGCCCGCTCTTGCCGAGATAATAAGACAGCCGGTTGGGCCGGCCGCCGCCGCGCTGGGCTCGGATGGCGTCGTAGACCACCGCATTTTCGAGCACGCGCTGAACGTAATTTCGGGTCTCGGAATAAGGAATGGCCTCGATCCAGGTGACGATGTCGGTCCCGCCGCGCGGGTCGCCATTGGCGCGCACCCATTTGTTCACGTTGCCGGCCCCGGCATTGTAGCTCGCCACCGCGAGCGCCGCCTGCCCCCCCCATTGGTTGAGCAGCCGCTCGAAATAGCTCGAGCCGAGCATGACGTTGTAGGCGGGGTCCGCGGTCAGCCGGCCGAAATCGTAGGGCAGGCCGATCTTGCCGGCCTGCTCGCGCGCCGTGCCCGGCATGAGCTGCATGAGGCCTCGGGCGCCGACCGGGCTGGTCGCGGCCCGGTCGAACGAGCTTTCCTGCCGGGTGATGCCGTGGGCAAGCGCCCAATGGGTAGAATAGGCGGAGGGCAGGGTCACTTCCGGGAAACCCGCCGGATCGTAGAAGCTCTGGCCCTTGTTCCGGGCCTCGCGCGCCACCCAGACTCCGAGGTCCTGGCGGCCGATCGTCCGCCCGAACTGGGCGGCGAGGATCCGGTCGCTCTCCGTCTCCGACTGCTCGGCCAGGGCCCGGACGAACAGGGACTGGTCGCTCCACCGGCCCATGTCGCCGAGCGCCTTCGTCGCTTGGACGAGCGGCCGGGAGGCGAAGGCCGAGCGCTGCGCCTGGCTCGGTGCCGCCGAGGAAGGGGAGGGAGGAGTCACCCGGCGCCCCAGCCGCTCCAGCGCAAGCTGGCCGTAAAACTGGTCCGGGCTCGCCGCCGCCTGCTCGAGATAAGAGTTGGACTGGGCCTGCTGACCCGCATTGAACGCCGAGCGCGCCGCCCAGTAGAAGCCCTTGGTCCGGGTCTGCGAGGATTTCGCGGCTCGTCCGTACCGGTCGAACATCCGGGACGCGTCGGCGTGGCGGCCGAGCTTCCCCGCCGCGGTGCCGGCCAGCCAGGCGAGGTTGGTATATTCGTCCCGCTCGCCATAGGATCTGGAGCTGACGTCCGTTCCGGCCGGGTAGGCGTCGTCGACCTGCGAGGCGATTCCATAGGCGGTGGACCATTGGGCGTCGTTCGCCGCGCCCTTGGCCAGGGTCATCATCGTCTCGAACCATTTCTCCGCATTGGCGGGCGGCCTCGACAATCGGTGGGGCTGAGCCATCAGCTGGCGCGCGGCCAGGCTCTGGCCGCTCGCCCGAAGCCAGTTGGCGCGGTCCATCAGAAGGCCCGGATCGCCTTCGACGCCTCCCACAGCGGAGAGGCGGCTTGCGGCGTCGCCGGCGCGGGTCTGAAGCGCGATCCTCGTGGAGTAGAGGGCCTGCCGCTGAGGCGAAGCCAAAGGCAGCTGCCGGATCGCGCTCTGGGTGTCGCCGTTGCCGAGCAGCGCCTCCAGGCGCGCATCATGGTCGGCGCTGGTCAGCCGGCCGCCGAACTGGCCGAGGATCCGCGCCTCGTCGGTCGCCGGAAGCACTCCGCCGGTCCAGGCCCTGCGAGCCGCCTCGAGCGCCTCATTGCCTCGGCCCGACGCCTGCAGCGCGAAAGCGTGGCGGGCATGCCCGGCCGGGGTGAGAGGCGGGAAGGCGCTGAAGAATCCGATCACCTCGAAGGCGGCGCCGCCGTCTGAATTGGCCTTTTCCGCCGTCCGGCGCATCGCGCTCTCACCCGGCCAGCCGCGATGGCTCATCAGGAAGGAGGCGTAGGAGGAGAAAGGAAGGCTGTCCGTCTGCCTCAGGCTGTTCCACCGGGCGAGATCGGCCGCGACCGAGGCGGGCACCGGCGAATAAACGGGCGCCGGCCGGGTCTCGGGCTGCTGGGGAGCGGGAACGACCGTGCTCTGCACCGCCGCGGGCAGGATTTTTGCGACGTGCGCCGGCCTCACCCCCGTCGCGACGGCTGCGACGGACATGGCGGAGACGCCCAAGAGGCTCAGAGCCAACGCTTTTTTCTGCATGCTGGACAGAATGCCAACCCCCTCCTTATCAGGCCCTGAACGGCCGACCCCGATAACGTCCTTATCGTCGGCCTGCAGCCTCACGGGAAGGAGTCGATTGATGTTCCGCGGGTCGATCCCGGCTCTGGTGACGATTTTCCGGGACGAAGCGTTGGACGAGCACGCTTTTCTCGACTTCGTTCGCTGGCAGGTGGAGGAAGGAAGCCATTCGCTGGTGGCGTGCGGGACGACCGGCGAATCGGCCACCCTCACATCCGCCGAGCACCGCCGGGTGATCGAGCTCGCCGTCGAAGGCGCGGACGGGCGAGTGAAGGTGATTGCGGGCTGCGGGTCCAACGACACGGCTCACGCCATCGAGCTGACCCGCTCGGCGAAGGAAGCCGGTGCGGACGCGGCCTTGCACGTGCCCCCTTACTACAACCGGCCCAACCAGGAAGGCATCTACGCGCATTTCGCTGCGATCGCCGAGACTGTGGATATCCCGGTCGTCCTCTACAACGTGCCGGCCCGGACGGTGACGGACATTTCGGTCGAGACAATGGGCCGGCTCGCGAAGATCGCCAACGTCGTCGCGGTCAAGGACGCCACCGGCAACCTCGCCCGGGTCTCCGCCCAGCGCGCCGCCTGCGGAGAGGATTTCGTCCAGCTTTCCGGCAATGACGACATGGCCCTGGGCTTCTCGGCGATGGGCGGAACGGGCTGCATCTCGGTCACCGCCAACGTCGCGCCGAGGCTTTGCGCCGAATTCCAGAATGCTTGTTTATCAGGAGACTGGCAGGGAGCTTTGAGACTTCAGGACAAGCTCTATCCGCTCCACGCCGCGCTGTTCACCGACGCCTCGCCGGGCCCGGTCAAACATGCGCTGTCGCGGGTTCGCCCGGGCACCCCGGCCGAGCTGCGCCTGCCGATGACTGCGCCTTCCGAAGCGAGCCGCAAGGCGGTGGATGCCGCGCTCGTGCATGCGGGATTGGCATGAGGACCTCCTTCCGCACCGTTCGGCCTGAGCTTGTCGAAGGCCTTTTCTTCCTTTCTACCGCGGAAGAAGGAAAGGGCTTCGACAAGCTCAGCCCGAACGGGTGTTCGGGGGGGATGAATGGTTTCCTTTCCGGCCATCTCGTCCCTATCTGCTGATCATGGTCCGTCCCCGTCCAGCCACGTTCGACAAGCAGAAGGTCGTCGCCGAGAACCGGCGCGCGCGCTTCGATTATGCGGTCGAATCGACCTACGAGGCCGGGATCGCCCTGACCGGAACCGAGGTGAAGTCGCTTCGGTTCGGAGAGGGCTCGATCGCGGAGAGCTATGCGGAGGTCAGGGAGGACCAGGCCTGGCTGATCAACGCCAACATCCCGGAGTTCAGTCACGGCAACCGCCACAATCACGAGCCCAAGCGGCCGCGCAAATTGCTCCTCCACGAGCGCGAGATCGCCAAGCTTCATAGCGCCGTCGCGCGCCAGGGAATGACCCTCGTCCCGCTCTCCATCTATTTCAACAGCCGCGGCCGGGCGAAAGTGGAGCTGGCGTTGGCGAGGGGCCGAAAGGCGCCCGACAAGCGCGAATATCAGAAGGAGAAGGACTGGAAGCGGGAGCAGGGCCGGCTGTTGCGCGACCGTGGCTGATCGCGCCGGACGCTTCGCCCGCTGGGCCAAGCGCAACATGCCGAGGCGGGAGGATCTCGCCCGAAGCCCGTGGATGAAGCCGTTCGGCCAGCGCATCCTCCACTCCGAATTCTGGCGCTTCACCCGCCGCTCCGTGCCGCGCGGGGTCGCGGTCGGGCTGCTCATCGGGATCTTCGTGATGATCCCCGGGCTTCAGATCATCGGTGCGGCCTTGCTCTGCGTCCCGGTCCGGGGAAACATCCCGGTTGCCGCTCTGATGACGTTCCTGTCCAATCCCTTCACCACGCCCTTCATCCTCACCGCTTCCTATTTCGTCGGCGACTCGCTGGGCGTGGGCGGGCAGCACGGCGTTCCGGGACGAGAGGCCACCATCAGCCAGTGGTTCGAATGGCTTTTCTCCGACGCCGCCCTGGCGACCGTGAGCGGGCTTTTCGTCATCGCCACCCTGAGCGCCGTGGTCGGCTATTTCGCCTCGATCCTCGTCTGGCGCTGGTGGACCGCGCGAAAGTGGCGGCGCAGGACCCGGCGCGAGCTCCTGGATGTTTGAATGACCGGCCGCCGCTGCTATTGCGTCGGCGCCTCCCCCTCCGCCGAAACGGGACCTCCACATCATGCGTAAATTCCTTCCACTCCTCGCTGCCTCGACCGCCCTTGCCGCCTGCGCTTCCAATGGAGCTTCGTCCGCGAAATTGAGCGCGGGGACCCCGAGCGCCGTCGCCGCCGAGGCCCCGGCGGCCCCGCCCGAGGCGGAGCGGCCGCAGATCGGGACCTTCGGGTTCGACGAGGCCGGGATGGAGCGAGGAGTCGCACCCGGCGAGAATTTCTACCGCTTCGCCAACGGTACCTGGGCGAAGAACACGCCGATCCCGTCGGACCGGTCCAATTACGGCATGTTCACCCTTCTCGACGACCTGTCGCGCCAGCGCACCCGCGAGATCCTCGACGAGGTCAAGGACGATCCGGGCAGCAAGATCGGCAATGCCTATTCCGCCTATCTCGACGAATCGGCGATCGAATCGAGGGGCCTGGCGCCGATCGAGCCCTGGCTCGGCCAGATCCGCGGCCTCAAGTCCAAGAGCGGTTATTCGGCCCTCGCGGCGGCGGCCGACCGCAACGGCGTGCCGGGCCCCGTGGGCGGCTATGTCGGCCAGGACGACAAGGATCCGGAGACCTACGCCTACACCCTGTTCCAGGCCGGGCTCGGAATGCCCGACCGCGATTATTATCTCAGCCAGGATCCGAAGCTCGCCCAGACCCGCGCGGCCTATTTGACCCACCTCACCAATGTCCTGACGCTCGCCGGCGAGCCCGATGCGGCGGCACGGGCAAAGGCGATCCTCGCTTTCGAGACTGAAATCGCCAAAGCGCACTGGACCCGGGTCGAGAGCCGCGACGCCACCAAGACCTACAACAAGATGAGCCTGGCGGCGCTCGCGAAGAGCGCTCCGGGCTTCGATTTCCCGGCTTATGCGCGCGGAGTCGGAGCGAATGTCAGCGACCTCATCGTCAACCAGCCCAGCGCCGTGAAAGGCATCGCCGCAGCCATCGGGCGGGCGCCGCTGCAGGTGCTCAAGGACCAGCTGATCGTCCGCTCCCTGGACAATTATTCGGAATATCTCCCGGCGAAGTTCGACAAGGAATCCTTCGCTTTCTACGGCACCGTCCTCTCCGGAACGCCCGAGCAGGAGCCGAGGTGGAAGCGCGGGGTGACGTTCGTGACCAACGCGCTCAGCGACGAGGTCAGCCAGATCTACGTCCAGCGCCACTTCCCGCCGGAGACCAAGGCGGCCGCCGACAAGCTCGTCCGAAACGTCATCGCGGCGATGGACCGGCGGATCGACCAGCTCGAGTGGATGGCGCCCGCGACCAAGACTGCCGCCCACGCCAAGCTCGCCGCCTTCACGCCCAAGATCGGCTATCCAGACCGCTGGCGCGACTTCTCCGGGCTCGAGATCCGCCGCGACGACCCGCTGGGCAACGCGCTCCGCTCGGCCAATTTCGAGCACGAATATGGAGTCGGCAAGCTTGGCAGGCCCATTTATCGCTGGGAGTGGGGCATGACTCCGATGGAGATCAATGCCTACGCCAATTTCGGGATGGTCGAGATCGTCTTCCCGGCGGCGATCCTCCAGCCGCCCTTCTTCGATCCCAAGGCCGACGACGCGGTCAATTACGGCGGGATCGGCGCCGTCATCGGGCACGAGCTCAGCCACCATTTCGACGATCAGGGCGCGAAGTACAACCGCGAGGGCCGGCTGGTCGACTGGTGGACCCCGCAGGACGTGAGCAACTTCGAGTCCCGCCTCGCGTCGCTGGGCTCCCAATATGACGCCTACGAGCCGCTCCCTGGAATGCACGTCCAGGGCAAGCTCACGATGGGCGAGAACGTCGCCGACCTCGCCGGCCTCACCGTCGCCTACGACGCCTATCGGGCTTCGCTGGGCGGGGCCGAACCGCGGGTCATCGACGGCTTCACCGGCGACCAGCGTTTCTACCTCGGCTGGGCCCAGGTCTGGCGGCGCAATTACCGCGAGGCGAATCTCAGGCAGCGGCTGCTCACCGATCCGCACAGCCCGTCCGAGCAGCGGGTCGCCGTCGTTCGAAACCTCGATCCCTGGTACCAGGCCTTCTCGGTCAAGCCCGGCCAGGCGCTCTACGTCGCTCCGGCGCAGCGCGTTCGAATCTGGTAGCCATGGCGAGCGCGGCGACAGCCCCTGCGGCTCGGTCCGGCCTCGGCCTGGGCGTGATCGCAGTGCTGGCCGCGGCTGCGGCCTCGGCCGGCCTCCTGCTGTGGGCTCTGGACAATGCCGTCTTCGCGGCCGCTTTCTTCGCCGGAATCCTCGCCCTCGGCCTGCCTTTGCTGTTCGTCGGCCGCGGTACCGAGGCCGCGCCCCAGGCGGTGGAGAGGGGAACCGACCTGGCGCTCGTCCGAGCCGCCCTGGAAGCTTCGCCCGACGCTCTCGCGATCAGCGACTCCGTGGGCGCCCTGGCCGCCGCCAATTCGCGCTACGAAAGCTGGTTCGGAATCCGGCCGCCGCTCCAGCTTCCGTTTGGTGAGGCCCTCGGCGCCGCTCTCGCCGCCGCGACCCGTGACGGACAGGCGCACGCCGAGGGCCTGGAGTCCGGCGATCTCCGCCTCACCGCGGACGTTCGGGCCGCCGGGCAGGGCGAGGGCGCTCTTCTCTGGCGTTTCGCTCGAACCGGGGAGAAGGATGCCGCGGCCGAGGCGCGCGCACTGCTCGGCGGCGAGATCGGACGCCGCCTGACCCAGACCGGGCTGATGGCGGCGCTCACCGCCGCCGACGGCCGACTGCTCGAAGCGAACGAAGCCTTCCACGCCCGAGCCGGCGGCGAGGCCGAGGTCGCGCCCGGCACTCCGCTCGTCGATCTGCTGGTGATGAGCGAGCAGCACCAGTTCCAGTTCGCCCGCGAGGGCAAAGCGGGCGGCGCGCTTCGGATCCTGCAGGTGCCGCTCGCCGAGGAGGAAGGCGGGCCGAGCCTGTTCCTCCTACTCGACGAGCTGGGCGGGGTTGGAACCGACGCGGCGCACAACATCAATGCCCTGCTCGAGATCCTTCCGCTCGGCCTCGCGCTTGCCGACCGGGACGGGCGCTTCGTCTACCTCAACGCCGCCTTCCGCCGCGCCGCCGGGCTGCCCAAGGCCGAAATGCCGACCTGGCCCAGCGACCTCGTCGTCGACGAGGACAAGGCTGCGGTCGCCGATTCCATTCGCCGCTTCGCCCGCGGCGCTTCACTGTCCGGCGACGTCGCGGTTCGCCTCAAGGCCAATGCCGAGGAACCGGTGGCTCTGACCGTCGCCGGCGCCAGGGGTCTCGGCGACGCCGCCGTCCTCCTCTCGCTCAAGGACAATAGCGAGGAGGACCGACTGAAGCGCCAGGTCGCCCAGGCGACCAAGATGCAGGCGGTCGGGCAGCTCGCCGGCGGGGTCGCGCACGATTTCAACAACATCCTCACGGCGATCATCGGTCATTGCGACCTGATGCTGATGCGCCACGCGCCCGGCGACAGCGACTATGACGACATCCAGCAGATCCGCTCCAACTCGAACCGGGCGGCGAGCCTGACCCGCCAGCTCCTGGCCTTTTCGCGCCAGCAGACCCTTCGCCCCCAGGTCCTCCAGCTCCCCGACGTCATCGCCGAAGTGTCGACCCTCCTGAAGAGGCTGCTCGGCGAGCGGGTCAAGCTCCAGGTCAAGCACGGCCGCGGCCTCGGCGCGGTCCGGGCCGATCCCGGGCAATTGGAGCAGGTCATCGTCAACCTGGCGGTCAATGCCCGCGACGCCATGCTCGCCAAGGACGACAACAGCGTCGGCCTGCTCACGCTCCACACCTACTCCGTCACCGCCGACGACGTCCGCCGGATGGGCAGCGAGATCCTGCCCATCGCCGATTACACCGCGCTGCGCGTCTCCGACACCGGCACCGGGATCCCGCCCCATCTCCTGCCCAAGATCTTCGAGCCCTTCTTCACCACCAAGGAAGTGGGGAAGGGGACCGGTCTCGGCCTCTCCACCGTCTACGGCATCGTCAAGCAGTCGGGCGGCTTCATCTTCGCCGAGAGCGAGCCCGGCAAGGGGACGAGCTTCGTCATCTACCTGCCGGTCCACCGCGCCGAGGCGGTCGCGAAACCGGCGCGGAAGGCCAGGGAGCCCGCCGGCGAGCTCTGGGGCACCGGCACGATCCTCCTCGTCGAGGACGAGGCGACCGTCCGAGCCGTCGCCGAGCGGGCGCTCACCCGGCACGGCTACACCGTCCTCCTCGCGGAAAACGGCGAGGCCGCCATCGAGATTCTCGACCGCGAGAAAAGGGTGGATCTGATGATCTCGGACGTGGTCATGCCGACCATGGACGGCCCGACGACGGCCCGAGAGGCTCGCATCCGCCAGCCCGATCTGCCGATCCTCTTCATCTCCGGCTATGCCGAGGAGCAATTGCGCCAGTCGATCGACCTCGACCGCGTCGCCTTTCTCGCCAAGCCCTTCTCGGTCCAGAAGCTGGCCGAGGCGACGAGGGACGCTCTGGTGATGAAATGAAAAAAGAGGTGAGGATCGCCCAACCCGTCATCCCGGCGAAAGCCGGGACCTCGGGCCGGAAAGTCACGACGGGGCTACCCGAGACCCCGGCCTTCGCCGGGGTGACGCTTCGAGCTTCGCAAAGCGTCAAAATAATTGTTTCCCCACACTTTGTTACGCCTTAAGCGAACGCCCGTGACCGCGCGCTCCATCCTCATCGTCGAAGACGAACCCCTGATCGCGATGATGCTCGAGGATTTCCTCGATTCGCTCGGCCACACCGTCGCCGCGACCTGCGACACCGTCGCCGAGGCGCTCGCCCGGGTCGTGCAGGGCGGGTTCGACGTCGCCATCATCGACGTCAATTTGAACGGCGAGCAGGTCTGGCCCGTCGCGGATCGCCTGGCCGCCCAGGGCGTGCCCTACGTCCTCGCCACCGGCGGCCACATCGAGCCGCCACCGCCGCAGCATGCGAGAGTCCCCGTCCTTTCCAAGCCTTTCACCCTGGACGCGATCGAGCCGGCGCTGACGGAGGCGTGCGGAGGCTGAAGGCGCCGTCATGTGGAAGCTCGTCCTCATACCCATCTTCCTCTACGCCGCACTCCTCCTCCTCATCTTCGCCTTTCAGGGGCGGATGCTCTTTCCCGCCGGAGCCGTCGGCCGAGCGGGGCCGGTTCCCCCCGGTGCCGAGCGCCTTCGCCTCGACACCTTCGACTCCAACCGGATCCACGGAGTCCATCTCGGTCCCTCGGGCGCCTCTTCCGGGACTCTGATCCTCGGCTTCGGCGGCAATGGCTGGAACGCCGAGACGGCGGCGCTCTACCTTCACGCACTCTTCCCCGAAGCGGACGTCGTCGCTTTCCATTATCGCGGCTACCGGCCTTCCACCGGCTCGCCGAGCGCCCGAGCGCTGATCGAGGACGCGCCGCTCGTCTACGATCTCGCGGTGGGCAAGGTCCGTCCCGCCCGGACGGTCGCGGTCGGCCTGAGCGTCGGAAGCGGAGTCGCCGCCGGACTGGCATCGCGCAAGCCTCTTGACGGCCTGATCCTGGTCACCCCGTTCGACTCGATGACGAAGGTCGCGGCGGGCCACTATCCCTGGCTTCCCGTTCGCTGGCTGTTCAGGCACGAATTCCAGGCCGCCGACTGGCTTCGCGGCTCCAAGGTGCCGACCGCGGTAATCGCAGCCGAACGCGACACCCTGATCCCGGCCGAGCGAACCGACGGCCTGCGCCGGTCCGTCGGCCGCCTCGTCTTCGACGAAACGATCCCCGGTGCGGGCCACAACGACATTTACGACCGCCCGGAATTCCGGGCCGCGATGCGCGAGGCGCTCCGCCAAGTCGGCGGCTAGCGGATGCACGAGCTTCCGGAGCCGATCCTCGCCGGCGCAGGCCGCTCATTTTTTCAACGCAAAGACGCAAAGACGCCGCGCCGGTCCCGGATTCCGTTCGATCGCCTCCTGCTGCGCGGGGCGGGCGAATTCAGCGCCGGGGAACGCGCTCGAGCGACTTTACCCTCCGCTGACTCTTCGCGTCTTCGCGTCTTCGCGTTGAACATTGAAGGGCGCCGCTTTTTGGCTTCACGGCGGCGAACGACCCCGTCCTGACTGAACCCGTCGAGGGCTGTCCTTCCTCTGGCATCGCAGGAAGGGAGCCGATCGAACGGAACAGCCGGGCGCCCGTTTTCGATTTCGTCTCACAATTTCAAAGAGCCCCGCCGAGTCCGCGACCCGGCAGGAAGAACAATACCGAAACATAAAGCCCCGATATCCTTCAGAAAGCTCCGTTTCGGAAGTTGCAGCTTGGCGTGCCGGGGAGCCGGCCCTCAACCCATCGTCAGAGCGTCGATCGCCCCTTGGAGGATGTAGGCGGCGGCCATCTTGTCGACGAGCTCGGCTCGGCGGGTCCGGCTTGCGTCCGCGTCGAGCAGGGTCCGGGTTACCGCCTGGGTCGACCAGCGCTCGTCCCACAGCAGGACCGGAAGCCCCAGCGGCTCGAGGTTTCGTGCGAAGGCGCGCACCGACTGGGTGCGCGGCGAATCGCTTCCGTCGAGGTTGAGCGGAAGCCCGACGACGAGGCCGGTGACCCGCTGCACCTCGCACAGCGCCCGAAGCTTCTCCAGGTCCTTTCCAAACTTGCCGCGCTCGAGCAGCTGGGTGGGCGTCGCGATCGTCCAGTCGGCGTCGCACAGGGCGAGACCGATCGTCTTGGTACCGACGTCGAGGCCGAGGAGACGACCGCCCTCCGGAAGGGCGCCCCGATAGTCGGCAGCGGAGGTGGTGATCACTTTCCAATCCCGAACGCCTTCACCCGCGCCGCCGCGTCGGCGCGCAGGTTGGACCAGAAGAGGGCGTAATCGTAGACGTGGTAATTGTTGCCGGGCAGAACGTAGGGGCCGAGCTCCGGAGCATCCTCGCCGATCAGGAGGAAGCCCCGCACGTCGCAGCGGGCGGGAACGCCCGGCGCCTTGAGCTCCCCCTGGGTCAGGGCCTCGTTGGGGACGAGTGTTCCGGCATTGGCCGTCGCCGGCGCCTCGCCGCCGGGCGCCCCCGTCAGCGGGTTGGTGCACAGCATCGGGGATCCGGCGCGGGAGATACCCGTCGGGCCGGCGGACTTGTCGTAGACGTCGGTCACCTGCTTGGGATCGGCGGGCTCGGCGAAGCTCTGCCAGCTCACCACGCAGCCCGACTGCTCCCGCCTCTCGCAGGCGGGAAGCCCGAGCGAGGGCAGGTCGGCCGGGATCGAAACCGGCCAACCGATCACATAGGCTGCAACGATCCTCTTCGCCTCGGGCTTTCCGGCAATCCGCTCGGCGAGCAGTCGCATCAGATGGAGGCTGCCCTGGCTGTGGCCGGCGAGGATGATCGGCCGGTCCTTGGGCGTCTCCTGGAGGAACTGGTCGAAGGCTGCGGCGACGTCGCGATAGGCGAAATCGAGCGCCTTTCGCGCTTCCGCCTGGTTGGTGAGGAAGGCGCCGAACGTGGCCTGCCTGTATTTGGGCGCCCAGATGTCGGCGACTGCGTTGAAGACGCTCGACTGGCTCTGGACGAACAGCTTCGCCCGCCACTGCGATTCCGGATCGGCGAGAGGCGCGTTCCAGTGCGACGTCTGCAGATAGGAGGTGGGGTGGATGAAGAAGGCGGACGCCACGGGCGTGCCTTCGAGCTTCAGTCCCGACGGCATCCACAGGCCGGGGCTGTTCGGAAGGTCCGGCCGGGCGATCCACAGCCTCTTGTCGGCATAGGCCTTGGGAGCAGGAGGCGGTCCGCCCTCGAAGGCCGCCGAAGGAACCATCGCGAACCGCATCAGCTCGGCGCCGAACAGCCGGTAGACGAGCGCTGCGGCGATGACGAGCATGGTCAGCCCGGCCACCACCCACAGGAACCGCCGCGCCAGCATCAAATCCTCCCCGCCTGCATCGCCGCTGCACAAGCGGATGGTAGATTCGAATGCAAGCTCTAGAAGCAACGTTTCGGTGGAGGAATGAGATGAACGAAGCGCCACCGGTCGAGCACGAGCCCTGGCCGTTGCGGGCGCTGCTGCTGCTCGTCCTCGGTGCCGCCTTGGCGCTGGCCGTCTACTTCCTCATCCGCGGGCCCGAAGTCTGGAAATGGACGGAAGATCCGCTGAGGCTCGGCGGCGCCGCGGCGCTTGGAGCGGGGGGCATCGTCTTCGGATTCTCGCTCGAGCGGAAGCGCTGGCCCTCGTCGGCCGTCTTCGCGATCGCCGCCGGGCTCGTCGTCGGATTCGTCACCTATTGGAACGGCCAGCCGGAAAGCTGGGGCGCGGGCGAAAGCTGGCAGCTCACTTCCGCCCTCCTCGCCATCGCCATCGCCGTGCCGCTCTTCCAGGCGACTCGCGATGCCGGCCGCCTGAGCGGCGACTACCGGGCGATCCACGCTCATGCCTGGACCAACGTCGTCTTGTGGTTCGTGGCGTGGGGGTTCGTCCTCCTCGTCTATCTGATGGTCAATCTCCTTTCCGAGCTGTTCCAGCTGATCGGGATCAACCTGCTTCGCGATCTCCTGCTCAAGGATTGGTTCGGCTGGGTGCTGATGGGCGGCTCCCTGGGGGCGGCTATTGGCCTTCTGCGCGACCGCGACCGGATTCTCGGACTGCTCCGGCGGGTCGCGACGGCGATCCTGTCCGTTCTCGCTCCGCTGTTGGCGGCGGGCCTCGTCATCTTCGTCCTGGCGCTGCCGTTCACGGGCCTCGAGCCCCTGTGGGAACAGACTCGGGCGACCACTCCAATCCTGCTCGGCTGCATCGTCGGAGCGGTGATTCTCGTCAACTCCGCGATCGGAAGCGACTCGGAGGAGGAATCGGGATCTCGGATCGTCCGCTGGGCGGCGGCGGCCCTCGCCGCGGTGGCGCTGCCGCTGGCCATCGTCGCCGCCGTCTCGACCGGGAAGAGGATCGCCCAGCACGGTTTCACGCCCGACCGGCTGTGGGCTGCAGTTTTCGTCGCGATCACGGTGGTCGGAGCGGCCGCCTATCTCTACGCTCTGGTTCGCGGTCGCTCGGGCTGGCCGGCGCTGCTGCGCAGGCTCAACCTGGGCCTCGCCGTCGGCATCTGCCTGCTGGCCCTGTTCCTGGCGCTGCCGATCGTCAACTTCGGAGCCATCTCGACGCGCGACCAGCTCAGCCGGCTTCGATCCGGCCGTACCGCCCCCGACAAATTCGACTGGGCGGCGCTCCGCTACGATTTCGGTCCTTCGGGGCGAAAGGCCGTCGAGCGTTTGGCCCGAAGCGCGAATCCGGCCATCCGCGACAATGCGCACGCGGCGCTGTCCGCCAAGAGCCGTTGGGACGCCCGCCTTCGGGTCGAGGCCTATGTCGACTCGCCGCGGCAGATGCGCGTCTTCCCCGCGGGCATCGCCGTCCCGGCGGATCTCAGGGAGGCGGTGCTTGGGCGCCCGGGCCGTCCCGGGGCCTGCACCGGCAAAGGCGAATGCACCCTCTACTGGCGGCCAGGGGAAGGGATTGCGGTTGCGATCAAGGATCCCTGCCCCGGGGGCAAGGACGTCGAAAAGAGTCTCTACGGCTGCAATCTCACCCGGACCGTCATCAGCGCGAAGGACGGGCGGTGGCCGCCGGCGCAGGATCTGGTCGACGAGGATATCCAGCCCCGCATCACGCCCGCACAGGAAGCGGTCGTGCAAAAGCAGCGGCGCGAGGCGCTCCGCCGTGGGCAGATCGAGGTGCGGGAGGTCACGCGCCGACAGGTCTATGTCGGCGGCGAGCCCATCGGAAGCGAGTTCGAATAGCGTCTCCTTGCCGCGTTGCAGCGTGGATGCTAGCGGCCCCTTCATGTCCGTCGACGCCGCAACCGTCCGCCATATCGCGAAGCTCGCCCGGATCGCCGTCACCGACGCCGAGGTCGAATCGCTCGCGCCCGAGCTCAACAACATCCTCGGCTGGGTCGAGCAGCTCCAGGAGGTGGACGTCGAGGGCGTCGAGCCGATGACCGCCGTCATCCCGAACACGCTCCGGCTCCGCGCCGACGAGGTCACCGACGGCGGCAAGCGCGACGACGTCCTGGCCAATGCGCCGGCCGCCGAGCACGGCTTCTTCGCCGTGCCCAAGGTGATCGAATGACCGACCTCACCAATCTCGGAATCGCCGCGATCCGCGACGGGGTACGCGAGGGTGCCTTTTCCGCGCGCGAGGTCGCCGGCGCGTTCAGCGCCGCCGTGGAGAAGGGCAGGCCGCTCAATGCCTTTACCGTCGAGACCCCCGACCACGCCCTCGCCGCCGCCGCCGCCGCCGACTCCGCCCGCGCCTCGGGCGATTTGAAGCCGCTCTCCGGAGTGCCGCTCGGGATCAAGGACCTGTTCGCGACCCAGGGCGTCGCCACGACAGCCGGAAGCCGGATCCTCGAAGGCTTCGAGCCGCGCTACGAATCGACGGTGAGCGCCAACCTCTTCGCCGCCGGCGCCGGAATGCTCGGCAAGCTCAACATGGACGAGTTCGCGATGGGCTCGTCCAACGAGACCAGCGCCTGGGGGCCGGTTCTCTCTCCCTGGCGAAGGAGCGACGGCGGAAATGCGGCGCTCACCCCCGGAGGAAGCTCGGGCGGCTCGGCGGCGGCGGTGGCCGCCCGCCTGGCTCCGGGAGTGACCGGGACCGACACCGGCGGCTCGATCCGCCAGCCCGCCGCTTTCGTCGGGATCACCGGGATCAAGCCGACCTACGGCCGCTGCTCGCGCTGGGGAGTCGTCGCCTTCGCCTCCAGCCTCGACCAGGCCGGGCCGATGGCCCGCGACGTTCGCGACTGCACCATCCTGCTCGAAGCCATGGCCGGCTTCGACCCGAAGGATTCGACCTCCCTCGACCTGCCGGTCCCCGACTGGGAAGCGGCGCTGAGCAGCGACGTCCGCGGCAAAAGGATCGGAATACCGAAGGAATATCGTATCGACGGGGTCCCCGCCGAGATCGACCGGGTGTGGGAGAAGGGCATCGCCCTGATGCGCGACGCCGGCGCCGAGATCGTCGAGGTTTCGCTTCCCCACACCAGATACGCGCTTCCCACCTACTACATCATCGCCCCGGCCGAAGCCTCGTCCAACCTCGCGCGCTACGACGGGGTCCGCTACGGCCTTCGTGAGGTGCCGCAGAACGGCAACCTCACCGACATGTACGAGGCGACCCGCGCCGCCGGCTTCGGCGCCGAGGTCAAGCGCCGGATCATGATCGGCACCTACGTCCTCTCCGCCGGCTTCTACGACGCCTATTTCAACCGCGCCCAGAAGGTGAGGGCTCTGATCGCCCGCGATTTCGAGCGGGTCTGGGACCAGTGCGACCTGATCCTGACGCCCACCGCGCCGTCCGCCGCCTTCGCTCTGGGCGAAAAGTCGAATGACCCGATAGCCATGTACCTGAACGACGTCTTCGCCGTGCCAGCCAGCCTCGCCGGCCTCCCGGCCATCTCGGTGCCCGCCGGCCTGGACGACCAGGGCCTCCCGCTCGGCCTCCAGCTGGTCGGCAGGGCGCTGGACGAGCAGGGCGTGCTGAACGCCGCTCTGGCCCTGGAGGAACGCGCGGGCTTCACCGCGCGGCCGGGGGCTTGGTGGTGAGCGCTAACTTTTCCAGTCCTCCCCGTTGCGAAGCAATGGGGAGGGGGACCGCACGAAGTGCGGTGGAGGGGCGGGGGGCGCTGTTGGCCCCTCCACCATGCTTCGCATGGTCCCCCTCCCCATGCGCTTCACGCACGGGGAGGACGAGGAAGGTCGCTCATGTCTGATTACCGAATCCAAGGCGCCACGGGCGAATGGGAGGTGGTGATCGGGCTCGAGGTTCACGCCCAGGTGACCTCGAACGCCAAGCTCTTCTCCGGCGCCTCGACCGAGTTCGGGGCCGAGCCCAACAGCCAGGTCAGCCTGGTCGACGCCGCCATGCCGGGAATGCTGCCGGTGCCGAATGCCGAATGCATCCGCCAGGCCGTCCGCACCGGAATGGCTCTGGAGGCGCAGATCAACCCCTGGTCGCGTTTCGACCGCAAGAACTACTTCTACGCCGATCTGCCCCAGGGCTATCAGATCAGCCAGCTCTACCACCCGATCGTCGGCGAGGGCGAGATCGAGATCCTGCTCGACGACAAGGACCAGGGCTCGGCCAAGCGCATTGGCGTCGAGCGAATCCATCTCGAGCAGGACGCTGGCAAGCTGATGCACGACCAGCATCCCAGCTTCTCCTATGTCGATCTCAACCGATCGGGGGTCGCCCTGATGGAGATCGTCTCCAAACCCGACATGAGAAGTCCAGACGAAGCAGGGGCTTACATCCGGAAGCTGAGGGCGATCCTGCGCTACGTCGGAAGCTGCGACGGCAATATGGAGCAGGGAAGCATGCGCGCCGACGTCAACGTCAGCGTGCGCCGGCCGGGCGGCGAACTCGGCACCCGCACCGAGACGAAGAACGTCAATTCGGTCCGCTTCATCATGGCGGCGATCGAGCATGAGGCGAACCGCCAGGTCGACGTTCTGGAGGGGGGCGGAAGCATCGTCCAGGAGACCCGCCTTTGGGATCCCGACAAGGCCGAGACCCGAAGCCTTCGCTCCAAGGAGGAGGCCCACGACTATCGCTACTTCCCCGATCCCGACCTGCTCCCGGTCGAGCTCGGCGAGGATTTCCTCCGGGAATGCCGAGCCTCGCTTCCCGAGCTTCCCGACTCCAAGCGCCGCCGCTACGAGCAGGGGCTCGGCCTCTCCGCCTACAATGCCAGCGTGCTCACCGCCGACGTCACGACGGCGCTCTGGTTCGAGTCGCTGCTCGAAACGCTCGGCGAGGAGCATGCCCAGCGCGCCGGCAACTGGGTCACCTCCGACCTGTTCGGAGCCCTGAACCGCCTTGGCAGGACCATCGAGGAAAGCCCCGTCACCCCCGCTCAGGCGGCCGAGCTGCTCCGCCTCACCGCCGACGGCACCCTCTCGGGAACCCTCGCCAAGCAGGTTTTCGAGATCATGCTGGAAACCGGCGAGGACCCCGCGGCCATCGTCGAGGCGCGCGGCCTCAAGCAGACCAGCGACACCGGAGCGATCGATTCCGCAATCGCCGGAGTGCTCGCCGCCAACCCCGACAAGCTCGCCGAATATCGCGGCGGCAAGGACAAGCTGTTCGGCTTCTTCGTCGGCCAGGTGATGAAGGCGATGCAGGGCAAGGCCAATCCGGGCGTGGTCAACGAGCTTCTGAAAAAGGCGCTGGGTTAAGCGATCAGGCCCTTGCCTTCGTCCCCCGCGCAGCCACGCGTCCCTGCCAGAGGACGAGCAGCGGCACCGTGCCGAGCTCCATCGCCAGTCCGAAGACATGTCCCGTTCCCGGCACGCCGACCGAGATCAGGCCGAGGAGCCGCCCGAGCCCGCCGACGAACACAAGAAGCGCAAGCAGCCGGAAGCGCGCCGTCTTGCGCTCGATCCCGGGGATGCAGCTTGCGAAGGCGAGCCCGATCGCGAAGAGAAGCCCGGAGAGATAGCGGAAGTGGCTGTCCAGGTCTGCCGGCACTTCGCTGCCGATCCCGCTCAAAAAGCCGGGTCCCTCGATCATCCCAGAGCCGCCGGCGAGCAGCGGCACCACGCAGCCCAGCGCCACCGCCGCCTGGAGCAGGCGCCGCTCCATCCTCACACGTTGAACCGGAACAGCATGATGTCCCCGTCCTGGACGACATATTCCTTGCCTTCGGAGCGCATCCTGCCGGCTTCCTTGGCGCCCGCCTCGCCGCCGAACTTCACGAAATCCTCATAGGCGATGGTCTCGGCGCGGATGAAGCCGCGCTCGAAATCGGTGTGGATCACTCCCGCCGCCTGGGGCGCCTTCGAGCCTTTCTCCACCGTCCAGGCCCGCGACTCCTTGGGGCCGGCGGTGAAGAAGGTGATGAGGTGGAGGAGATCGTAGCCTGCCCGGATCACCCGGGCGAGGCCGGTTTCCTCCAGCCCCAGGTCCTTGAGGAATTCGGGCCGGTCGGCCGGGTCCATGGTCGCGATCTCAGCTTCGATCGCGGCGGAGATGACGACCGCGCCGGCGCCTTCGGAGGCCGCTTTCTCGGACACCCTCGCGCTGTGGGCGTTGCCGGCCGCCGCGTCGCCTTCGTCGACGTTGCAGACGTAGAGAACCGGCTTGGCGGTGAGCAGTTGCGCCCGGTCGAGCGCCAGCTTCTCCTCGTCGTCTCTGGGCTGGGTGAGTCGCGCCGGCTTCGAGTCGCGAAGCAGATCGAGCGCCTGGCCGAGCACGGAGGCCTGCACCTTGGCCTCCTTGTCGCCCTGCTGCGCCTTCTTGGCGAGGGCGGGGACTCGCTTCTCCAGGCTCTCCAGATCGGCCAGCATCAGCTCTGTCTCGACCGTGTCCGCATCCGCCACCGGATCGACCCGCCCCTCGACATGGGTGACGTCGCCGCCCTCGAAGCAGCGAAGCACATGGACGATCGCGTCGACCTCGCGGATGTTGCCGAGGAACTGGTTGCCGAGCCCCTCGCCCTTGGAGGCGCCTCGCACCAGGCCGGCGATGTCGACGAACTCGAGCTGGGTCCCGATCTCCTGGGCCGACTTCGCGACTCGCGCGATCTCGTCCAGGCGCGGGTCGGGGACCGCCACCCGCCCGACGTTCGGCTCGATCGTGCAGAAGGGATAATTGGCCGCCTGCGCCGCCGCCGTCTCGGTGAGAGCATTGAACAGGGTCGATTTGCCGACATTGGGCAGGCCGACGATACCGCAACGAAAACCCATGGTCTTTTACATACTCCGCCCGTCGTCATGCCGAACTTGTTTCGGCATCTGCTTCGATGGTCCTTCGATACGCCGGTTCGCCAGGCTCGCCGGCTACTCAGGATGGGCGGCAAAGCACCACCCCGTTCATCCTGAGTAGGGACTGAGCCTGGCGAAGGCCCGAATCGAAGGACCCGATGCTCGAAACCGGCCCCTGAAACAAGTTCGGGGTGACAGGCCGGGCCATGCCCGCTACGCTTGTAGCATGATCGGACCGAAAGCCTTGGCGCTTGGGCTGGCACTGACGGCAGCGGCCCTTGCGCTTCCCGCGCAAGCCCGCCCGCCGGCCGAAAAGATCGAAGCCGCCGCTCGGGCGGCCATGAAGCGCACCGGCGCCCGCGGCCTGGCGATGGCGGTGGTCGAGGACGGCAAGCCCGTCTTCGTCCGCGCCTGGGGCGATCGCAACGCCGCCGGCGATCCGCTTCGGACGGACACGATCATGTACGGCGCGTCGCTGACCAAGGCGGTCTTCGCCTACACCGTGATGCAGCTGGTCGAGGAAAAGCGACTCGACCTCGACCGGCCGATCGGCGAATATCTGCCGCGCCCGCTTCCCGAATATGGCAATCTCGACGCCTATGGCAATTGGGCCGATCTCGCGGGCGACGCGCGCTGGCGCAAGCTCACCGCCCGCCACCTCCTCACCCACAGCTCCGGTTTCCGCAATTTCTCCTGGGACGAGCCCGACGGGAAGCTTCGAATAAACTTCGATCCGGGCGCCCGCTACGCTTATTCGGGCGAGGGGATCATCCTGCTCCAGTTCGTTCTGGAAAAAGGCCTCGGCCTCGATCTCGGCGCCGAGATGCAACGGCGGGTGTTCGACCGTCTGGGCATGAAGAACACCGGCATGACGTGGCGGCCGGACTTCGCCCGCAACCTCGCCGACGGCTGGAAGTCGGACGGCGCTATCGAGCCGCACGACGAGCGAAGCCGGGTCCGCGCCGCCGGTTCGATGGACACGACCATCGCCGACTTCGCCCTCTTCGCCGCCGCTTTCATGCGGGGGGAGGGGCTCAAGGCGCGCTCGCGGGCCGAGATGCTCCGAGCCCAATTGCCGATCACGTCCGCCGCCCAGTTTCCGAGCATGGCGCCGCAGGCCCCTCCCCAAAAACGCTGGAAAGGGCTGGCCGCGGGCCTCGGGATCGCCGCCTTCGACGGGCCGCAGGGCAGGGGCTTCTTCAAGGGCGGGCATAACGACAGCACCGGCAACATGTGGGCCTGCCTCGAGCGCCGCCGCCGCTGCGTCGTCCTGCTCGCCAACGACGTCAGGGCCGAAGCCGCCTTTCCGGCGCTGGCCGAACTGATCCTCGGCGACACCGGCCTTCCCTGGCGCTGGGAATATAGCTGGCTTCCGTGAGACGCGGGAGCATCATGCTGAACTCGTTTCAGCATCCAGCGTCGAGCCGCTCTCCGGCCTGCCGCCTTCGCGTCGAGTGTATTCCTTCGACCGCCGGCAGGCCCTGGAATTTTTTGAGAGAAGGCGCAAAGGCGCGACGTAGAAAAAGGGGCGCTCTA
>DASVSX010000004.1:0-57089 GCA_036387875.1 Allosphingosinicella sp.
GCCCGCGCCAAGGGCGGAGACCGCGCCGGCTGCCGAGCCGGCGGCCGGGGACCGCCTCGCCACCGACCAGAAATTGTGGCCGTGAGGAGCCCGGTCTTCGTCGCGCTCGATACGCCCGACCTCGAACGCGCCCGTATTATCGCGACGCGGGTCAGGAACCACGTCGGCGGGATCAAGCTCGGCCTCGAATTCTTCTGCGCCAACGGCCGCCACGGCGTGCGCGAGATGGCGGAGATCGGCCTGCCGATCTTTCTCGACCTCAAGCTCCACGACATTCCGAACACCGTCGGCAAGGCGATTCAGGCGCTGCACGGGCTCGATCCGGCGATCCTCACCGTCCACGCCGCCGGCGGCCGGGCGATGATGGAGGACGCCAAGGCCGCGGCGCCCACGGGCACCAAGGTGGTCGCGGTGACGGTCCTGACCAGTCTCGACGGGAGCGATCTCGGCTCGATCGGAGTCGCCGACGATCCCGGCGCCCAGGTCGAAAGGCTGACCACCCTGGCCCGGGAGGCCGGCCTCGACGGAGTGGTCTGCTCCGGCAACGAGGTCTCGGCCGCGAAGAAATTATGGCCGGGCGGCTTCTTCGTGGTGCCCGGAGTCCGGCTGGAAGAAGGCCCGGCGGGCGACCAGAAAAGGGTGATGACTCCAAGGAAGGCGCTGGACGCGGGGGCGTCGATCCTCGTCGTGGGACGGCCGATCACCCAGGCGGAGGATCCGGACCAGGCGGCAAGGGCGATCGAGGCGACTCTTTAGTCGTCATCCCGTCGGAAGCCGGGACCTCGGGGAGACCCACCGAGACTTCTTGCCACGAGGTCCCGGCTTTCGCCGGGATGACGGGCTGCCGCCGTTACCCCCTCCCTCTCCCGCCGCTGGACACCCCTCCCCCACCCTCCTATCTCGCGCCCCTCAGGAGACCCCGATGAGCTGGCTGAACCGCGTCCGCAACTCCATTCCCTTCCTTCCCAAAAGGGAGACCCCGGACAATCTCTGGCACAAGTGCCGGCAGTGCAACGCGATGATCTTCACCAAGGAATGGGAGGAGAACCAGTCGGTCTGCCCCCGCTGCGAGCATCACGGCCGGATCGGCCCGCGCGCCCGCTTCGAGAGCCTGTTCGACCCGGGCTATTCGATGCTCCCCCAGCCCCAGGTGCGAGAGGACCCGCTCAAGTTCCGCGATTCCAAGCGCTACAGCGACCGGCTCCGGGCCGCCCGGACGGCGACCGGCGAAGGCGACGCCCTGATCAACGTCCGGGGGACCATCGAGGGGCACCGGGCAGTGGTCGGAGTCCAGGATTTCGCGTTCATGGGCGGATCGATGGGAATGGCGGTCGGAGCGGCCTTCCTCGACGGCGCCCGGGCGGCGATCGCAGACCATTGCCCCTACGTCATCTTCACTGCCGCGGGCGGCGCGCGGATGCAGGAGGGCATCTTGTCGCTGATGCAGATGCCCAAGACGACTGTGGCGATCGCCGAGCTGAAGGAGGCGGGACTTCCCTACATCGTCGTCCTGACCGATCCGACGACCGGCGGAGTGACGGCCTCCTACGCGATGCTCGGCGACGTCCAGATCGCCGAGCCCGGTGCCCTGATCGGCTTCGCGGGCCAGCGGGTCATCGAATCGACCATCCGGGAGAAGCTCCCGGAAGGCTTCCAGCGCGCCGAATATCTGCTCGCCCACGGGATGGTCGACATGGTCGTTCACCGCAAGGACCTGCGCGAGACCCTGGCGCGACTGATCGGGTATCTCGCGCCCGAGCAGAAGGCGGCGGCGTGATTTGCCTCCCCATCGCCTCGCGATGGGGAGGGGGACCATGCGAAGCATGGTGGAGGGGTAGCCGGGCAGGCCGAGTCTATTACCCCACCCCCACCCTTCGGGTGGTCCCCCTCCCCACGCCTTCGGCGTAGGGAGGCAATCATCGACCACGCCGTGTCCGACCATCCGGCAGTGCAGCGCCAGCTCGACCGGCTCGCCTCATTGTCCCCCGGCGCCGACATCCTCGGCCTGGAGCGGATATCCGCCCTCCTCGGCCGCCTCGGCAATCCGGAAGAGCGCCTGCCGCCGGTCTTCCACGTCGCCGGAACCAACGGCAAGGGCTCGACCTGCGCGTTCCTCCGAGCCGCCATCGAGGCCGCAGGGCTCACCGCCCACGTCTACACCAGCCCCCATCTCGTCCGGTTCAACGAGCGCATCCGGCTGGCCGGGCAACTGATCGACGACGATCCGCTCGCGGCCCTGCTCGAGGAGACGCTCGACGCCGCGGCCGATATGGAGATCAGCTTCTTCGAGGCGACCACGGCGGCCGCCTTCCTCGCCTTCTCGAGGCAGCCGGCAGACGCGTGCATCGTCGAGGTCGGCCTCGGCGGCCGCCTCGACGCGACCAACGTCATCCCGGCGCCGGCGGCCTGCGGAATCGCCCAGCTCGGACTCGACCACCAGCAATTCCTGGGTCACCGGATCGAGGACATCGCCGGCGAGAAAGCCGGAATCGCCAAGGAGCGGGTTCCCCTCGTCACCCAGCATTATCCCCTACGGCTGGCCGAACGGATCTCCGAGGCAGCGGCGGCGGCGGGCGCGATCTGGATGCCGCGCGGCGATCGCTGGGACGCGATCGTCTACCGCCAGAAGCTCCATTATCGCGACGAGCGCGGCAAGCTGCAGCTCCCGCTTCCACGGCTGCAGGGCGCTCACCAGGCGATGAACGCGGCGCTCGCCGTGGCCATGCTCCGGACCCAGTCGACCCTGACGGTGCGCGAACCGGCCCTGCGCGCGGCGATCGGCTGGGCGGACTGGCCCGGCCGGCTTCAGCGCCTCGCTCCCGGCGCGCTTGCCGGGGTCCTTCCGAAGGGATCCGAGCTGTGGGTCGACGGCGGCCACAACCCCGCCGCCGCCCGGGCCGTCGCCGACTTCTTCCGGGGCCATGTGCCGAGCGACCGGCCGTTCCATATCGTCCTCGGCCTGCTCGCCAACAAGGATATGGCCGGGGTCCTGAAGCCCTTCGCCAACCGGGCGGCGACCCTCCACGCCGTGCCCGTCCCGGGCCACGCGCACCACGCTCCCGCCGATCTCGCCGCGGGAGCGCGCGGCGCCGGCCTCACGGCGCTGGCCGCCTCGGGCGTCGAGTCCGCGCTCGGCTGGATCGCCCGCCACTCGGACCGGGAGCGGCCGCCGATCGTCCTGATCCTGGGCTCGCTCTATCTCGCCGGCGAAGTGCTGAAGGTGAACGGGCAGGCTCCGACGTAGCGTCATCCCAGCGAAGGATGGGATCCCAGGGGGTGAGAGGCTTCGGCGCCCTTCACTCCCTGGGGCCCCAGCCTCCGCCGGGGCGACGAGACTTACCCCCTCAGCTGCGCCAGCGTCCTCGCCGCCCAGTCGTACATCTGCGAATCCCTGCGCCGCTCCATCTTGTCGAGCCGGCGTGCGCGGCGCTCGGCCTCTTCAAGCAGCCGGACGGCGTCCCCGCCCCGGCCGCGGCCGATCAGCAAGGCGGCGTGGCGGCATTGCGCCTCGGCGCCGGGCATCCGCTCCCCCAGTTCGCCGTAGAGGGCGATTGCCCGGTCCGTCTCCCCGAGCTCTTCCAGGCTTCGGGCAAGCAGAAGGGCCGCACGGTCGTTCTCCGACGGCGAGGCGGATTCCGGAAGCTCCTCCAGCAGGCGCCTGGCCTCGGCGGAGCTGCCCGATTCGAGACACGCCCTGGCGAGCCTGAGGCGCGCGGTCCGGTCCTTGCCGGGCGTCTTGGCGACCGCCTCCCGATAATGGCGGACCGCTTCGCCCCAATTGCCCGCCTCGGCGAGAGCGTCGGCGAGCGCGGTCCGGGTTGCCGCGGTATCGGCGACGTCGACCGCCTCCCGGGCGGCCCGAAGCTCACGCTCCGGATCGAGCCTCCTGACCGCGGCCGCCTGGGCCGCGCGAACCTCCCGCCGCTGGAACAGGCCGGGCAGTATCTCGACCACCAGATAGGCCGCCGAACCGGCGATCGGCAGAAGGATGATGGCCCAGAGCCACAAATTGTTGCGGTGGTTCCGGATCAGGTGAACCACGCACAATATCTGCACGAGGATGGTTCCGACGAAAAAGAGCATGAATCAGCCCGCCGCGGGCCGGGGCTTGCCGGCCCCGGCCTCGGTCTCGTCGTCCTCGCTCCTGGGCTGGCGTACCGTGTCGACGACGAAGCCGCGCCGCCACAGGATCCAGAGCAGCACCAGCCCGGGCACTCCGACCGCCATCGTCATCAGCCAGAAGCCCGGCCAGCCGAGCTGCTCGGCGGCGATCCCTGCCGGGGACGACAGCCAGGTTCGCCCGACCGCAGCGAACGAGGACAGCAAGGCGAACTGGGTGGCCGTGTAGGCGAGGTTGGAGAGACCGGAAAGATAGGTGACGAAGACGGTAAGGCCCATTCCGCTGGTCACTTGCTCGGTTATCACCGCGATGGTGAGCCACAAGGTCGAATGGCCCTGCAGTGCCAGGATCGCGAACATTGCGTTGCTGACCATCATCAGCACCCCCGACAGGAACAGCGCCCGGCCCATGCCCAGCCACGCCATGAACGGCGGCGCCAGCGCGACTCCGACGATCAGGCCCCAGAATCCCACGCCCTTGTTGATCACGACGAACTCGGTGTCGCTGAAGCCAAGCTCGACGATCATCGGGTTGAGCATGATCTGGCCCATCGCATCGCCCAGCTTGTAGACCAGCACGAACAGCAGGATCAGGATGGCCCCCCGGCGCCGGAGGAACTCGCGGAACGGCCCGACGATGGTCGTCTGAAGCCACTTGCCGAAGCTTTCGATCCTTTCCTTGGCGAGGACTTTGTCGTGAAGCCCGGGCCCCGCCCACATGGCGGCGATGATGCCCGGAATGACGCACAATGCCGTCAGCCCGTAGGCCCTCTCCCAGCCCAGCCCGAAGCCCTCCTTCGAGGCCAGGGCGATTGTGCCCACGCCGGCGAAGAACGCTCCGAGGCGGTAGCCGAACTGGTTGTTGGCGGTGCCGTGAGGGAGCTCATCGTCCGGCAGGATCTCGATCCGGTAGGCGTCGATGACGATGTCCTGGGTCGCGCCCAGGAAGGCGACGACGATCGCCCAGAAGGCGAAGCGGCCGAGATTGTTCGCCGGATCGCTGAAGCCCAACATCCAGACGGCGCCGAAGAGCAGCGCCATGACGAAGAACAGCCAAGCCCGCCGTTGCCCGAACAGGCCGGTCAGGACAGGCAGCTTGACCGTGTCGATGAATGGCGCCCAAAGGAATTTGAGGGTGTAGGGCGTGGTCAGGCCGACCGCGAAGCCGATCGTCTTCTTGTCGATCCCGACCTTGGTCAGCCAGAACGCCATAGTCCCGAGCAGAAGCGACAGCGGGAAACCGCTCGAAATCCCGAGCAGCAGCGCCGCGAGTGGTCGCTTGCGGACATAGGGCGCTATGGTTGCGAGAAATCCCGGCTTGGCCGCCGCAGCATCTGACTTGGTGCTCATGGCCCTTTGTAACGCGTCCCGGCCGTCGGGCCAGACCTTAGATGAGGCTTGCCTTCCAATCCGCACGGACGCAGTTTCCTTCCCCATGGACATGCCCAGCAGCCTGCGCCCGACCGAGGGGCAGCTCGCGCTCGCGGCGGTCGTCGCTCGCGGCGAGAGCAGCCATGGCGAGGCGATCACCACCGTACCGGCCTCCGCCTACACCGATCCCGGCAATTTCGAGCTCGAGCGGGACCGGCTGTTCGGGCGGCTGCCGCAGGTCATCGCTCCGTCGGCGCTGCTCCCGCGCGGCAACATGGCGGTTCCGCACGACGGCTTCGGCCTGCCCCTGCTCCTCGCCCGCGACAAGGCCGGCAAGACGCGGGTCTTCTACAATGTCTGCCGCCACCGCGGCACTCGCCTGATCGAGGGCGGCGAGGCTTTGTGCAGCCCGCGGATCGTCTGCCCCTATCACGCCTGGTCCTATTCGCTCGACGGAGCGCTCGCCGGAATGCCTCGGCCCGATACCTTCCCCGGGCTCGACCGGAGCCGGTACGGGCTTGCCGAGCTTCCCTCCTTCGAGGCGGGCGGGCTGATCTGGTTCGCCCGCGAGGAAGCGGATTTCGCCGACTCGAAGTCGCTGGCGCCCGAGTTCGACGCCTTCGGGCTGGCGTCGCATCACCTCTACCGCCGCCGGATCCACGACGTCGCCTCCAACTGGAAGCTGATCATGGACGCCTTCCTGGAAAGCTACCACGTCCAGCGGCTCCACGCCCCGACCATCGCCAAATTCTTCACGGACGGAGTGACGGCCGCCGAAATGCTCGGCCGGCACCAGCGCTCGGCGGTGGGCCGGATCGACCATCTCGCCGACATCGACCATCGGGATTGGGCGGCGCTCCGAGCCGTGATCACCTTCGCCTACCAGCTCTTCCCGGCGACGATCATGATCATGAGCCCGGACTATGTGAACCTGATGGTGCTGATGCCCCAAAGCGTCGGCCGGACCCTGGTCGAGGATTTCATGCTGATCCCGGAGCCGCCGTCCACGCCCGAAGAGGAGGCCCATTGGTCCCGCAGCTGGGCGCTGCTAGACGAGGGCGTGTTCGGCGGCGAGGATTATCGCGCCGCCGCACTGGGCCAGGAGGGTCTTGCGACGGGCGTGGTGAAGGAGCTGACTCTGGGCACGCTAGAGACCGGAATCCGGCACTTCCACGATCAGGTGGCGGCGGCATTGGCTTAACCCGGCACCCCGGCGCAAGCCGGGGCCTCCACCCGGAAAAGGCGCCGAGCCCTTCACTCGCCGAAGCCCCGGCTTTCGCCGGGGTGACGGTTCAGGCCTCCTCGTATAAGCTCAACCCCGCCGGCAGCCTCTTAACCTTTTTCCCCGAGAGCTTGCGGTCCAGAGCGTCCAGGGCGCCCTTCAGCACCTTGTCGGTATAGGGCTTGGCGAGGCAGCCGATGCCCAGCCCCCTTGCCTCGAGCGGGCAATTGCCGGTGACGAACAGGACCGGCACCTGCCTTGCCCCCGCGGCCCGGGCGACGTCCATCCCGTCGCCGTCGCCGTTCAGCTGGATGTCGCTGAGGACGAGATCGACCTCCTCCTCGCCCAGCACCCGCACCGCGTCGGCGAGCGTGTCGACGGTAGCGACCACCTCGTAGCCGCATTCGCGAAGCAGATGCTCGGTATCGAAGGCGACGAGAGGCTCGTCCTCGACGATGAGGATCCGGCGGATCGCCCTTTCGCGTTTGCCGAACAACATCTAATGCAAGCCCTCGCCCACCGGGATCGGTTCTCTTGCGTAACGAGCGCGCCGAGCAACGGTGCCATACAGGTTGGATCGACTGAGCGCATATTTCCGCCCGTCCGGCTTCCTCGAGGAGAAACACGCTGCCCCCGCCCGCCCGACCCAAGGAGAGCCCCAGGGACTCGCAGCGCCCAAGCGCGGAGCGCGATGCTCAAAGGATAGCCAAGCTGCTCGCCCGCGCAGGAATCGCCTCGCGCCGCGAGATCGAGCGGATGATCGCCGAGGGGCGGATCGCGATCGGCGGCAAGGTCGTCGAGACTCCAGCGACCCTTCTGACTAGTCTTCACGGAGTCACCGTCGACGGCAAGCCGGTGCAGGCGCCGGCCCCCGCGCGTCTTTTCCGCTACCACAAGCCGGCCGGGCTCCTCACCACGGAGCGCGACCCGAAGGGCCGTCCCACCATCTACGACCGGCTCCCCGCGGGCCTGCCGCGGGTGATGCCCGTCGGCCGCCTCGACCTCAACACCGAGGGGCTCCTCCTCCTCACCACCGATGGTGAGCTCAAGCGCCAGCTGGAGCTCCCTTCCTCAGGGGTCGAGCGCACCTACCGGGCACGGGTCTTCGGCGACATCAGCCAGGAGCGGCTGGAGGATCTCATCCAGGGCGTCGAGATCGAAGGCATTCGTTACGGCTCGATCGACGCCAATCTCGAGCGGCGGACCGGGCGCAACGCCTGGATCGAGCTGAAGCTCACCGAGGGCAAGAATCGCGAGGTGCGCCGGGTGCTCGAGCATCTCGGCCTGCAGGTCTCCCGGCTGCTGCGCACCGCTTACGGCCCCTTCCCGCTCGCCGATTTGCCGACAGGCGCGGTTGACGAGGTCAGGCAGCACGATCTCGTGGCATTCCGGAAGGGGCTGAAGGGCGGACGCGCCGGAAACGCCGTTCGCCCTGAGCCTGTCGAAGGGCCTTCTTCCTTCCGTTCGAAGCCACAACACAGGAAAGGGGCTTCGACAGGCTCAGCCCGAGCGGGTAAGGGGCCCTCCCGGTGAGAATCATCGCCGGCCAGTGGCGCGGCCGCCCACTGCTCGCTCCACCCGGCGACTCCACCCGCCCCACCTCCGACCGAGCCCGTGAAGGCCTGTTCTCGATGCTCGCCAGCCGGCTCGGGAGCTTCGAGGGACTGCGGGTCGCGGACCTGTTCGCCGGCACCGGCGCCCTGGGGCTGGAGGCGCTGTCGCGAGGCGCGGCGCATTGTACCTTCGTCGAGCGCGACCGGGCGGCGCTCGCCACGATCGAGCGCAATATCGCGAAGCTCGGCGCGGGCGACCGGAGCGAGGTCCGGGCCGGGGCGGTCGAGCGCGCGGCGGCGCCGCGCGACCCCTTCCATCTCGCCTTCATGGACCCGCCGTACGGACAGGGGCTGGCGCAGGCGGCGCTCGACCGGATGGCCCGGGATTCCTGGGTCGGGATCGGCGGCTGGATCAGCGTCGAGAAGGGTCCGGAGCCTCTGCAACTGCCCGAGGGCCTGGCGATCGAGGTGGAACGCCGCTTCGGCAAGGCTCACGTGCTGCTCCTCCGCCGAACCGTCCCCTGACGCCGGAAATGGCGAACGCGCCGGCCACCCTGCTCCGGACCGCTCGCGAGCTCAACGCGGCGGGGCGCCATGCCGAAGCCCTCGAGGCGGCGCGGCTCGCCTTGCGGCAAGCCCCCGGTGATGCCGATTCGAAGCGGCTCGCGGCGCGGCTGCTCGGCCGCTTCCCGGCAACCGCAGGATTGGCATGGCGGGACGATATCGCCCGCCTCCTGGTCGATCCCGCCATCGATCCGATGATGGTGGCTCCCGCGGGCTGGCACCTGCTGCTCGCGCCGGGAGGGAGCCTCAGCGCTCATGCCGGGAACGGCGCCGCGCTGGCCCGCTCGATCGAGGCCGACGATTTCGCACTCGCTCTGCTCGACCAGGCCTATGTCACTCGGCTCGACGCCGAGCACATTCTCACCGGGCTCCGGCGATGGCTGCTGCTTTCGGGGGCATGGCCGGATTTTCCTCGCCTCGTCGCGGCGCTGGCGGCGCAGGCGGAGCATAATGGCGGCGCCTGGCTGTTCGAGGCGGACGAGCGGCGGGAGATCGATGCAAAGCCCGGCGCCGCCATCGCCGCCGCCTATCGGCCGCCCGTCGTCGAGACGGCGGGGGAATCTTTTGCCGATCCGGTGGTCGAGGCCGTCGCCGACCAATATCGGCGCTGGCCCTATCCGCCCTGGACCCGAGTCACCGTCCCGCCCGCTACCACGATACCGGCGGAGGTCGCGGCCGTCGATCCGGGCCGACCGTCCGGATTGCCGGTCGAGGCCGAAATGCTCGTTGCCGGCTGCGGCACCGGACGCGAGGCGGCGATCGCCGCCTTCCGTTATCCGGACGCCAGGATCACCGCGATCGACATCTCGGAAACTTCGGTCGCCTATGCCGCCGGCAAGTGCCGGGAAGGCCCGCCGGCCGGGATCGACTTTCGAGCCATGGACCTCAACCGGGTCGCCGAGCTGGGAAGGCGTTTCCACTTCATCGCCTGCAGCGGCGTTCTCCACCACCTCCCGGATCCGGAGGCGGGCTGGGCGGCGCTGGCCGGAGTGCTGGAGCCGGGCGGCGTGATGCGGGTGATGCTGTACAGCGAGCGAGCGCGCGCCCCTGTCCGGGCGGCGCAGGCCCTCCTCGCGGACCTGCGCGGCCGCCCCCCCGATGGCGACTTGCTCCGCGAAGCCCGCCGCCGCCTGCTATCCGCCGCCCCGGCGACGCTCGAAGGTGCGCTGGATTTCTATACGTTGCAGGGCCTCTACGACCTGCTTCTCCACCCGCAAGAGGACAGCTTCGACGTTCCTCGAATCGGCCGGGCGCTCGGCGCTCTGGGCCTGGATCTGCTCGCCTTCGACCTCCCCTCCCCCGCCTTGCGCGCCCGCTACCGCTGGGACCATCCCGGAGACCCGGCGATGCGCGACCTCGACGCCTGGGCCGCGCTCGAGCGGGAGCAGCCCTTCCTGTTCCGCTCGATGCACAGATTCTGGTGCCGAAAGCCGGCGCGGTGAACCCTGAGCCGGGATAGCGCTCGAACGCGGGCAGCTCGTGCGCCCCCGCCATCCAGCCGATCCGCTCCACGCCTGAGCGCGAAACCCGGCGCCTTGGCGCCTTCTCTCAAAAAATCCAGGCTCTGCCGGCCGCAGAGGAAAATCGCAGGATGCAAGAGCGGCAGACCGCGAGGCGGCTCGGCCCTGGATCCTGAAACAAATTCAGGATGACGGGACGGGCCCGCTCCTGCGGCTTTCGGGCCCGACATTGCTTGCCCCGGGGCCCCGCGTTGCCTACTTGTTCGAGAGTGTCTCTCCCCCAGCCCCAGACTTCGGAGCCGCCTTATCTGCGCGGGCTCAACGCGCCCCAGCGCGAGGCGGTGCTGACGACCGACGGACCGGTTCTGGTGCTGGCCGGGGCGGGTACCGGCAAGACCGCGGCCCTGACCGCGCGCCTCGCCCATCTCGTCTACACCCGGCTCGCCTGGCCGTCGGAGATCCTCGCCGTCACCTTCACCAACAAGGCGGCGCGCGAGATGAAGGAGCGGGTCGGAAGACAGCTCGGCGATGCGGTCGAGGGCATGCCCTGGCTCGGCACCTTCCACTCGGTCGCCGCCAAGATGCTCCGCCGGCACGCCGAGCTGGTCGGCCTCCAGTCCAACTTCACCATCCTCGACACGGACGACCAGCTCCGCCTCCTCAAGCAGCTCATCTCCGCCAACGACATAGACGAGAAACGCTGGCCCGCGCGGATGCTCGGCGGCCTCATCGACCGCTGGAAGAACCGCGGCTGGACCCCGAAGCAGATCGACGCCGCCGAGAGCGAGGCCTATGCCAACGGCAAGGGCGCCGAGCTCTACGCCCTCTACCAGGCAAGGCTGAAGGCCCTGAACGCCTGCGATTTCGGCGATCTCCTGCTCCACATGCTGGTGATCCTCAAGGAGCATCGCGATGTGCTCGCCCACTACCAGCAGCGCTTCAAATATATCCTGGTGGACGAATATCAGGACACCAACCAGAGCCAATATCTGTGGCTCCGGCTGCTCGCCCAGGAGCGCAAGAACATCTGCTGCGTCGGGGACGACGACCAGAGCATCTATTCCTGGCGCGGCGCCGAGGTCGCCAACATCCTGAGGTTCGAGAAGGATTTCCCGGGCGCCAGGATCGTCCGCCTCGAGCAGAATTACCGCTCGACGCCGCACATCCTCGCCGCCGCCTCGGGCCTCATCGCCCATAACGGCGGCCGGCTCGGCAAGACCTTATGGACGGAGGCGGGCGAGGGCGACAAGGTCCAGGTGGTCGGGGTCTGGGACGGGCCCGAGGAGGCCCGGCGGATCGGCGAGGAGATCGAGACGGTCCAGCGCCGTGGCGGCCGGATCGACCAGGTCGCGATCCTCGTCCGGGCCCAGTTCCAGACCCGCGAGTTCGAGGACCGCTTCATCGCGATCGGCCTCCCCTACCGGATCGTCGGGGGTTTTCGATTCTACGAGCGCGCCGAGATCCGCGACGCCCTCGCCTACCTTCGAATCATCGCCCAGCCCTCCGACGACCTCGCCTTCGAGCGGATCGTGAACACCCCCAAGCGTGGCCTCGGCGACAAGGCGGTCGCCAAGATCCATTCTCTGGCGCGGGCCGAGGGCGTGCCCCTGCTGATGGCGGCCGCGGTCATCCTCGACACCGACGAGCTCACCCCCCAGGCCCGCCGCCAGCTCGGCAACCTCGTCGGCGACTTCGCCCGCTGGCGCGCGCGCCTGAACGAGCTTCCCCATCCCGAGCTGGCCCGGCTGGTCCTCGACGAAAGCGGCTACACCGCGATGCTCCAGGCCGATCGCTCCGCCGAAAGCGCCGGCCGACTCGAGAACCTCGCCGAGCTGACCCGCGCGATGGAGGAATATGAGACCCTCGGCGGCTTCCTCGAGCACGTCTCATTGGTGATGGAGAACGACGCCGAGCGCGACACGGAAAAGGTCACGATCATGACCATCCACGCCGCCAAGGGCCTGGAGTTCGAGACCGTCTTCCTCGCCGGCTGGGAAGAAGCCGTCTTCCCCTCGCAGCGCGCCCTGGACGAAGGCGGCCAGGCCAGCCTCGAGGAGGAACGCCGCCTCGCCTACGTCGCCATCACCCGCGCGCGGCGAAAAGCCTTCATCTTCCACGCCGCCAACCGCCGAATCTACGGCCAGTGGACGAGCAGCATCCCCTCGCGCTTCATCGCCGAGCTCCCCGACGCCCATATCGAGCAGGAGCAGACGATGTCGGGCGGCGAGAGCCTCTGGCGGGCGAACTGGTCGGAGCGGGCCGACCCGTTCGCGGACGTCGCCAGAGGCCAGACCCGAGGCCCCGGCTGGCGCCGTGCGGTGCAAGGCGGCTTCGAACGCACCCCGCCCCGCGTTATGGAAGCCCGCGCCTCCGCGATCAGCCTCGGCAACCCCGGCCGAGGCGAGGTCGCCATCGGCCAGCGCGTCTTCCACGCCAAGTTCGGCTACGGCAAGGTGGCGGAGATCGAAGGCAACAAGCTCGAAATCGACTTCGAGCATGCCGGGCGCAAGCGCGTGCTCGATAGCTTCGTCGATCTCGCCTGACCTGCGGACCGGGCCCTCGAACGAAGCGCGGCCCCGCCCGTTCTAGACCTAGCTCGGGGCGAAGGGCCACTGGCCCTTGACGTAGACCCCGATCTGCAAGTGCGAATCTTCATCCACCTTCGGCTGCCTCCAATAGGGCGTCGATTTCCAGCCTTTGCCGAACGCGCCGCCATAGGTGCTCGCGTTCAACACGGTGCCGTCGATCGGCTTCAGGAGGTAGATGGACATTCCTGCGGTTACGACCGGGTTTCCGCTTACCGTGGCGTAAGGGGCGGTGAGGCTCCCTCCGGTCACGGCTCCGGTTGCAGTCACCGTTCCGGCGCTGACGCTGGCGGCGGCGATGGATTGGACTCCGCCGATGTTTCCGGCCAGCGTCAGACTGCCGCCTTGCGACATCTGAAACACCGAACCTTGCGGAGAGGTGAAGTTGAGGTTGCCGCTGCCGTCCGACGAAATCAGCCATCCGCCGATTGAGATCGACGAGGCGGCCACATCTTGAGCTGGTAAATCCATCTTTTACCCTGACCTTTTTTGCTGAATATTCAAAACACGCGCACGATAAAATCAGTCGCCATGAAGATACAGCTTCGCATCTCCAGCCGGCAAAGAAATGGTGATGTTGTGGCCGGCGGAGATCGTGAACGGCTGATCGACGTAGCTGCCCGGCGCGATCGTGATGAGAGCCTCAGCGTCGGTCGAGTTGGCCTTGGCCGCCGCGGCGCTCAACTGGGTGAAAGGCGAGAGCACCGTTCCGTCGACGACCGCCGAGGGGCTCTCCTCGTCGACGAAGAAGGTCCGGTCTCCGGGAATGCCGTAGCCGCTTCCCGGAAACCGCTGCATTGCAGCGACCAGATTGGGCTGATCGAGGGCGGTCGCTATATTGGCGGACCGGCCGCAATCCCCGGCGGCGCGGCTGCCGGCGATGTGGATCCCGACGGCGATCCGGCTTCCGTTCACGATCGCCGGCGCGCCGGAGTCCGCGGGATTGGTATCGGCGACGTAGCAGAGGCGATGCGCCCGGGAGCCGGGCCCGATATAGGCACCCGTCGCGGTCTGATTGGTCTTGTTGAACCGGTTCTTCGGGCCTCCGTTGGCGCCGTAATTCGGAGGCGGGCCGTCCACGCCGAAGCCGGTCACCCTGATTGCGGCGGAGCCGCTTGGAAGGGGGAGCGAGGACACCCGGAAGACGGCCTTCTGGCGCACCGCGGCGGTCATTCCGTTGACCGGGCTTGCCGCCGCGACGGCCCAATCCTCCTGGCCGGCCACCAAGGCCGAAGCGAAGAAGACGAGGGTGTAGATATCGTCCGGGCTCGAAGGCGGGTTGATTGTCCCGTCGGATTTCGACGGCGGAACGTTGAACTGTATCTTGAAGGGCCCGTTGTGGTTGCAGTGCCCGGCGGTCAGGACCGCACCGAAGGAGGTGAGCCAGCCGGTACAGCCGACCGTCACGATCCGCCCTACCGCGCGCTCCTCGCTGGGGTAGCGCTGGTCCGTCCCGATCACGATGCTGGGCTGCAGGACCTCGGGCTCGGCCAGCCCGGGCGCGGCCCAGAGGCCCGCCAGCAGGGCAAGGGCCGACGCGGCGATTCCGTTGCGCATCGTCATCCTCCTCCGGCTCTCAGCGCGGCGCGCAGAAGGATCGGTTCCGCCGGCTTTCGCACACGAGGCTTCGCAATTGCCCGACCTCTTCGCGAAGCCTGGCGATCTCCTGGCGATCGCTGTCGTCCTGCGCGCTCGCGACTGAATTGCTCGAGTAGCTTTGCCAATTGCCGGAAGATTGACAGACGAGCAGTTCGCCGCCTCGATTGGCCGGGTCGCCGGCGACCAGCCCGATTTGACCGGGCCGGCAAGTCTCGTTGCGATTGGCGGCCGTGCTTGGAAGGATCAGCGAACCTTTGACGGTAAGATCATGATTGACGGTCATAGAGCTATCGACCGTCAAAGTCTGCCCAAGGCTGGGCGAAGCACTCAGGAGACCGATTAGAGTTGCGGCCGAAACAAATGAAAAAAAGATTGTTTTGTCGCGCATCGCCGGCGTCCCCCCAGGACTTCGAAGCCTAAGTTGATGCGACTTTCAGTCAAGGCGGCCTAAATCGGCCTGTCCCATAATGAGAAGTTTGAGCGCCTTCGAAGTCATTCGAAGCCTCGGCTCCAGGGAGTTCGACGATCCGGGCGGGAGCGCGAAGTCCCTGCCGGCAATCGGCTGCCCGAACCGCCGTCGATCTCCGAACGGCTCGACTTCGCCTCAGAAAACCGCCTTCGCGCCTCCCCCCATCATCTGCGCCCGCACCAGCGGCACCGGCGGGCCGCCGTAGCTCAGGAACTTGTCGTGGAACTGCTTCCACGCCCGGCGCCCGCCCCTCGTCCTCGTCCAGTCTTCGCGCAACCGGCGGATCATCAGCTTGCCCATCGTGTAGTTTAGATAGGCCGGATCGTAGGTCCCGCGCGCGCTCTGCTGCCGGGCATTGCCCTCGTCCTGGTAGCATTGGTCGAGGAACAGGCGGCGCGACTGCTCCATCGTCATGCGCCCCGTGTGCATTCCGATCGCCGAGAGGTAGCGGCAGTCGCGAAGCAGGGCGTTGGAGATCTGGCCGATATGGGTCTCTAGGTCGCCGTCGCCGAGCCCCGCGTCCCACATCATCTCTTCGGAATAATGGGCCCAGCCTTCGGCGAAGGCGTAGCCGACGAACACCCGTCCGAAGGTGAAGGGCGAGCGGTTGGAGTGGAGGAAGTTGAGGAAGTGGCCGGGCCAGACCTCGTGAACCGAGGTGAAGAGCAGGTCCGCCTTGCCGGGGACGAAGCCCGCCTGCACCTCCGGGGACCAGGAGGGATCGGGCGGAGCGATATAATAGACCGAGGGGAGCCCGGTCTCGTAGGGCCCCGGAATGTCGATATAGGCGAAATTCTGCCGGTTGTAGGGCGGCGATTCCTCGACCTTCGCCTCCTCGGTGCCGGGGATGGAGACGAGGTCCTTGGCCGCGATGAAGGCCTTGAGCCCGGTCAGCTGCGCCCGCGCCGCCTGGACGACTCCGCCCTCGGGCTTGTTCGCCCCCATCTTGTCCATGCACGCCTGCAAGGTGGCTCCGGGCGCGTAGCGGGCGCAGGCGGAGCGGAGCGCCTCCTGGTTGCGCTTGAGGTCGGCCCGGCCGATCGCCTCGAGCTCGGCGAGCGGCACGTCCACCATCTCGGTGTCGCGAACCATCCGGGCGAATTTCTCGGCGCCGAGCGCGAAATCCTGGGTGGCGTTCGGCCGCTGCGCCTCGAGCCAGTCGGCAAGACCTTTCATCGCCCGGGCGGCGTCGCGGGCGGCGGAGTCGAGCTCGGACTGGAGCGCCGGGTCTCGGACCGAGGCGAAGGCGGCCTTGCCGTCGGTCGGATAATATTCGGCGAAGCCGCCGAACCCGGCCTTGCCGTAATCGATGAAGCTCATCGGCAACGGAGTCCTGAGGTTGGCGCGAATCTGCCCGGCCGCGCGGGGAACCGCCTTCAGATAGGCGATGAAGGCCCTCAGTCTCGTCTCGGGCGGCGCATAGGGGCGGGTCACGTAGACGGAAGGGTCGAGTCCGTTGCCCATGTAATAAGCGGGGTTGAGATGCGGCTGGTCCGCCGTCTCGATCCAGAACAGGTCGCCTCGGGCCCGAGCGACCAGATAGTCGCGCTCGAACCGCTCGGTCTTCGAAAGCCCCTTCGGATCGAAGGCCTGCGCGGCCGAGATCGACGAACGCAGGAACTCGGCCGTGTTGGCGAGGCCGGTCTCGCTCCAGTCGGGCAGCTGCCCGTCATATTCGTGCCGGCCCTGGCCCACCGCGAAGGCGGGGCTGACCCTGAAATAGCCGTCGATGAAGCGCTGGGAGAATGCCGACCAGGCGGAGGGCTGCGCGGAAGTCGCACCCTTGCCGCTGCCGGTGGAGGCGCAGCCTGCGACCATCAGTGCGGCGGCGGATATGGCGGCTAGGGCGATTCTGGACATCGGCGACTCCCGGGTTGCTGCAAACCGATAGTCCACCCGTCATCCCGGCGAAAGCCGGGACCTCGGGCCGGAAGGTCGATGCGGTCTCCACGAGGCCCCGGCTTACGCCGGGGTGAGGGCAAGACGCGTTGTTGCGCGCTTGTCGCGCCGCCCCTAAGCGCCGGCAATGGCCTCCTCCGCCGCGCCCCACCCTTTCCGGATCCGCGACTTCCGATTCTACTGGACCGCACGCCTCGCCTCGACCGTCGCCCAGATGTCGATGATCATCGTCATCGGCTGGCAGGTCTACGACATCGCCCGAGCGACGATGAGCCTCGAGAAAGCGGCGCTCCAGCTCGGCTTCATCGGCCTCGTCCAGTTCGTTCCGCTGTTCGCTCTCACCCTGGTGACCGGCTGGGTCGCCGACCGGGTCGACCGACGGATCATCGCCCGGGCCTCGATCGCTCTCGAACTGCTGTGCGCCCTGATCCTGGCGATGCTGACCTATACGGGCGCGGTCAGCCTTGCGTGGCTGTTCACCGTGGCCGCCTTGCTCGGAGTCGCCCGGGCCTTCGCCGGGCCGGCGCTCGGAGCGCTCGCGCCGAACCTGGTGCCCCGTAAATCCCTGCCTCGGGCGATCGCGCTCAGCTCCATGGCCTGGCAGTCGGGAGCGATCGCCGGCCCGGCGGTCGGCGGCTACCTTTACGCCTGGAGCCCGCACATGCCCTATGCGGTGAGCTCGGGCCTGTTCGCTTTGTCGCTGTTTTGCATGTTCATGATCCGGCCGATCGTCCGGAGCGAGATCGAGGGGTCGCGCAATCCCTGGCGGCAGATGATCGACGGGCTCCATTACGTCCGCCGCAACCGGCTGGTTCTCGGCGCAATCTCGCTCGACCTGTTCGCCGTGCTGCTGGGCGGAGCGACGGCGATGCTCCCGGTCTTCGCGCGCGACATCCTGCATTCCGACTCGACGGCGCTGGGCCATTTGCGAGCGGCCCCTGCGGTAGGCGCGACCCTGACCGCCCTCTGGTTCTCCTGGCGGCCGATGAAGGACAATGTCGGCACCAAGATGCTCGCCGCCGTCGCGGTCTTCGGAGCGGCGACCGTCGCCTTCGGCCTCTCGCGCAACATGATCCTGTCGGTGGCCTGCCTCGCCCTGCTGGGCTCGGCCGACATGGTCTCCGTCTACGTCCGCCAGTCGCTGATCCAGCTCTACACCCCGGACGCGATGCGCGGCCGGGTCGGAGCCGCCTCGACCCTGTTCATCTCCGCCTCGAACGAGCTGGGCGAAGCGGAATCGGGCTTCCTCGCGGCTCTGATCGGCCCGGTCGTCGCGGTGGTCGGGGGCGGCATCGGGGCGATCGCGGTGACCTTGCTGTGGGCGCGCTGGTTCCCGGAGCTTCGCCGCGCCCGAACCTTCGACCCGCCGGACGATCTGGCGAAAGACGGGGCGACCACCGGCTGACCGTCGCCCCAGCGAAGGCTGGGGGGCCCAGGGGGTGAAGAGTGCCGGGCCTTTCACTCGCTGGGGTCCCAGCCTTCGCTGGGACGACGGTGCCGCCGCAGCTCGCGCTGGCGCGGAGCAAAGAGAATCGGTAGCGGGAGTTGAAGCAAGTTGAGAATAACCCAATTTGAGTAAGCGTCACCAGGGAGAGCAATAATGAGAGCGGGCAGCATCCTCGAGACGATCGGCCGGACCCCCCATATCCGGGTCAGGCGCCTGTTCGGCGATGCAGAGGTCTGGGTGAAGTCGGAACGCGCCAATCCCGGTGGCTCGATCAAGGACCGGATCGCGCTTGCGATGATCGAGGAAGCCGAGCGCTCCGGCGACCTCAAGCCCGGCGGGACCATCGTCGAGCCGACCTCGGGCAATACCGGGATCGGCCTCGCCATGGTCGCCGCGGTCAAGGGCTACAAGCTCATCCTCGTCATGCCGGAGAGCATGAGCCTGGAGCGCCGCCGTCTCATGCTCGCCTACGGCGCGAGCTTCGACCTCACCCCGCGCGAGAAGGGGATGAAGGGCGCGATCGAGCGGGGCAAGGAACTGCTCGCCGAGATCGAGGACAGCTGGATGCCGCAGCAGTTCGAAAATCCCGCCAATATCGACGTCCACGTCCGGACCACCGCGCAGGAGATACTCGAGGATTTCCGCGATTCGCCGATCGACGTGCTGATCACGGGCGTCGGCACCGGCGGCCACATCACCGCCTGCGCTCAGGTGCTGAAGAAGGAATGGCCGAAGCTTCAGGTGTTCGCGGTCGAGCCGACCTTGTCGCCGGTGATCTCCGGCGGCCAGCCCGGCCCGCACCCCATCCAGGGCATCGGCGCAGGCTTCATTCCGGCCAACCTCCATACCGACGTCATCGACGGAGTAATCCAGGTCGATCCCGCCGACGCCAAGGAGATGGCGCGGCGCTCGGCGCGCGAGGAAGGCGTCCTGGTCGGGATCAGCTCGGGAGCCAGCCTCGCCGCGGTCCGCCAGAAGCTCGACGAGATCGGCCCCGGCAAGCGGGTGCTCGCCTTCAATTACGACACCGGCGAGCGCTACCTCTCGGTGCCCGACTTTTTGCCCGAGGCTTGACCGCCGGCCTCGTCCTCCTCCGTTCGGCCTGAGCCCTTCTCCGTTCGGGCCGAGCCTGTCGAAGGCCCTTCCTGTACGGCTTCCGGCAAAGGGAAGGACGGGGCTTCGACAAGCTCAGCCCGAACGGTTCCGGTTGAGGTCAGATCGGCTCGGGAGCTCGAGCGCCGCCTGAATATCTCCGCCGCAAGCGCCTCCGCCGCCTCGCTCCGCAGATCGACGATCCGCGGCGCGTTGATCATGGACGCTCCGGCAGTGTCGATCGCCAGCGTGGCGAGGCCGAGCCGGCGTTGGATCGGGCCGCGGCTGAGGCTCAGCGACTGGACGTTCCTCAGCGGGATGAGCCAGAGCCGCCGGCGCCAGACGCCGCGGCTGACGAACAGCAGGTCGCCCGCGAGGCCGTAGCGGTGGTAGCGCCGCTCCAGCGCCGCGGCTCCGACCAGCAGCGGCAGGGCCGCCAGAAGCGCCGGAGCGTAGGGCAGCCAGTAGGACGCGGCCGCGACCCCGGCGAGGGCCGGGAGCAAAGTGCCCGCTGCGCTGCGCAGGATGTGACGCCTCGACACCCGGGTCATCTCCGGCGGCGGCGGCAGCCGGAGCGGCGGCACCTCGGCGAGCACCGCCTCGATCTCGCTTCGGGTCGCGAAGGGCGCGGCGCTCTGATAGCCGCTCCGGTCCGTTCCGGCGCCCAGGGTCTGGAAAGACAGGCCCGCCCATCCGAACAGACCCCGCACCGGGCCTCCGCTGACCTGGGCGAGCTGGACCCGGCGGCGCGAGATCACCGCCTCCTTGCGGGTGAACAGGCCCTGCTCGCGGCGAAGCCGCTCGCCTTCCAGCGAGAGGCGGAAGCCGAAGTCCCGGGCGACGGTTCGAACCACGCCCGCCGCCGCTCCAAGCGCGACCGCGACCAGCAGGACCGCGGCGATCGCTCCCAAAGTCCAGCGCGCGGGCAGATATTCGTCGACCAGCCCCACCCAGCGGGCCGGATCGTAAATGTCGAAAGGGAGGAATCGGTCGAAGGTCTGGAGGATCGCGAACAGACCGGCAATGTACACCAGCGAGAAGTTGAAGAGGCCGAACAGGACCAGCCGCGGCGGATCCATCGCGAAGAGCCTCTGCTGGGCCGGCGCTTCCGCTTCCTGCACGCTCGCCGAAGGAACGGCTCCGGACCGGCCCGCGCGCACCGCTTCGCGAAGGCGGTTGGCCTCGGCCAGCGACACGCTGTCGAGAAGCCCTTCGTCCTTGCCGCCCGCGCCGGTCTCGATCCGCACCTTGGCGAGGCCGAACAGGCGGGCGAGGAAGGTCCTCTCGATGTCGACGTCCTGGACCCGGTCGAAGGGAATGCTTCGCCGGTTGCGGTGAAGCACTCCGCTCTCGATGACGATCTCGGTCGCGCCGAGGCCGTACCTGAAGCGCCGCCAGATCAGCCACTTCACGGCGAGCAGCGCCGCTCCCAGCGCCGCGGCCCCGTACAGGGCGCCGTTCAGGCCCGTCTTCGAAGAGAATGCCAGGGCGGCAGGAAGCGCCACCATGGTCTGAGGCGCCTCCTTGATGAAGCGCAGGAAGATGGTGCCGGGATGGAGACGGCGGTCGGCGCCGCCGCTCATTCCGGCTCCTCGCGGATCCGGCCCCTTATCTCGTCTCGAATCCGCTCGGCGGTGATTCGGGTGAGGCCGGGGAGAACGATCTGGCTGTGCAGGGTTCCGGCGGTGTGGAGGACGAGGCTGCATATCCCGAAGGCGCGCTCGAGCGGACCCTGACTGACGTCGATATGCTGGACATGGTCGAGCGGAACCACGGTGTGGACCCGGGTCCAGACTCCGCGCCGGACCTGCAGCTCCTCTCCGTCCATTCCATAACCCCAGGCGCGATAACGGCGCGGCGGCGCCAGCAGCGCCAGATAGAGCAGGATCAGAAGCGCCGCCCCGAGCAGCAGGCCGTTCGGCACGGGAGCCAGCCGGCCAATGAAGGCCTCGCCCACCGCCGCCGCGGCCAGCAGGAAGCCGCCGGCCACCGCGCCGCGTATCTGCATCAGCCGGAGCAGTCCCCGGTCCATCGGCGTCAGCGACACGGTCTCCATGGCTCGTCCATAAGACGCGGCCATGCTATGCGTCCACCATGTCGCCGCTCGGGCCGTCGCTGATCGCCTTCACGCTCGCCGCGGCCCTGCTCACGGTCACCCCGGGCCTCGACACCGCTCTGGTGCTTCGAACCGCCGCCGCCGAAGGCGCCCGGCGCGGCTTTGCCGCCTCGCTCGGCATTTGCCTCGGTTGCCTCGCCTGGGGAGGCTTGGTCGCGATCGGCCTCGGCATGCTGCTCCAGGTCTCCGAGCTCGCCTATCTCGCGCTGAAATGGATGGGCGCCCTGTATTTGCTCTATCTCGGCGCCCGAATGATCTTCGCGCCACGCGAAGAGGCCAGCTCCGGGCGAGAGGATGCGGCGCCCCGGGCCAACTGGCTTATGCGTGGCTTTCTGACCAACCTTCTCAACCCGAAGGTCGGAGCTTTCTACGTCTCCTTCCTTCCCCAATTCATTCCGTCGGGGGCGAGCGTGGCCTGGACGACGCTGCTCCTTGCAAGCGTACATGCCGCGCTAGGGCTGCTGTGGTTCGCCTTGCTGATCGCCGCCACTCGGCCGCTGGCGAGAGCGCTTCGAAGGCCGGCCTTGGTCCGCGGTCTGGATCGGGCGACCGGCGCAGTGCTCATCTTCTTCGGCCTTCGGCTCGCCCTCGGCCGTCAGTGACCGGCCGCGGCGAGGAACCCCCCTACCGGCGCAGCGTTGAGGCTCCGAAACAAAGTGGAGACATCATCATGACCGAGCCAGTTCGCGAGCGCGAGACGACCGTCGTCACGACCGACGGCGGCGGAGGCGGCGGGACGATCATCGCCGTCGTCCTTCTGATCGCGATCCTCGCCCTTCTCTTCTATCTGTTCGGCGGCCAGCTTCTCGGCGGCGCCGACAGGACCACCGACGTCAAGGTCGACGTGACCGCGCCGGCGAAAAGCAGCTGATAACCAACGGTCCAGTCGCGGAAGGCGCGGTCGGGCCTTCCGCCGATTACCAATGGAGAGTGAAATGACCGATCCCGACCGCGAGCGCGAAATCCCGCGCGAGACCGTGCGCGACACCGAGCGCACGACCATCATCCAGACGGGCGGCGGCCGCGATCGCGGCGGCGGAGGCGTGATCCTCGCCGTCGTCCTGATCCTGGCGCTTCTCGCCGTCCTCTATTTCGTCTTCAGCGGAAGCTTCAACCGCGCGGCGGACAATGTCGGAGTCAATGTCAACGTCGAGACTCCGAAGGTCGAGATGCCCAACGTCGACATGCCGGACAAGATCGAGCTCAAGGTGCCGGACGAGATCCAGGTGAAGACGGACGGGGACGGCAACAAGGCGAATTGAGGCCAAGGCGGCTGAATGGCGGCTGTCAGGCGCATTCAGCAATTCCTAAACCGAATCAACGCATAAGCATCCGGTCGGTCCGCGGATCGACCCCTCGAGTCGCGTAACGAGGGAGGGGCCGGCCGCCGAAAGGCAGCCGGCCCCTTACCTCTTGGTCTCATCATCCCGGCGAAAACCGGGACCTCGGGAAGACCCGCCGCGACTTCTTGTCGAGATCCCGGCTTTCGCCGGGATGACGGGTGATGAGTTCAGTCCTTCGCCGGTGCGTTGGTATTGTCGCCGCCGTCGACGTCGTCCTCGCCGAGTTGCCCGGGCCCGTGATACGGCATTTCGGTCTGGCCGCCGGCGCCCATGAATCCCTCCTTGCCGCCGCCCTCCTTGCCGCTGTGCGGGTTGGGGTAGGCGCCGCCGCCGGAATCGCCGCCGCCCTGCCGTCCGTTGTGCTTGTCGTCCTCGGCCATGCCACTTTCCTCTCATCGGCCTGAATGAGCCGCGGCACGCGAGGTTCCGAAGCTCAATAGGCGGTGCGCGCCATCCGGCGTCCCTCGAAGGGGGAGGCCGCCCGGCCCAGGCCCGAAGGCGCGAGCGAGGCGATTGGCCGGCGCTGGGCGATGGCGAGGCCGGCATGGGTGGCCATGACCGCCGCCTCGGCGATGCTCTTCACCCCGAGCTTGGCCATGGCGTGCGCCCGGTGCATCTCGACCGTTCGAACGCTGATTCCGAGCTCGTGAGCGACCGTCTTGTTCGACCGCCCTCCGAACAAGGCCAACGAGATGTCGAGCTCGCGCGCGGTGAGACGGGCCAGGCGTTCCTGGGCGATCCGCCGGGCTTCGCCCTGCTCGAGCGAGGCTTCGAGGGCGTTCCAGGCCGGAAGCAAGGCGGCGGCGAGCTTGGCGGAGTCGACCGGTTTCTCGAGGAAATCGAGCGCTCCCAGCTTCATCGCCTGGACTGCGACCTCGACCTTGGGCGTGCCGCTCATGGAAAGGATCGGCCAACCCGTCTCCCGGCGGACGAGCGCTGCAAGGACGTCGAGCCCGTCCTCGCAATCCATGTCGAGCAGGATGCAGCCCGGCATCAAATGGCCGAGTATCTCGAGAAACTCGCTCCCGCCGCCGAACGGCCAGGCCTCGGCGCCGATCGACGCCAGATTGATCGTCAACGACCTCCTCGTCTCGAGGTCGTTGTCCACCACGTACACGGTGCGTTGGTGCGACATAAGCCCGCTCCCCCAAAGGCCCAAAAATACACGGCCACGCACAGTCAACTTTCTGAGTCGACTGGTTAATAGACAACCTAGGGGAATTACGGTGAACCGTGGATGACCGGATCGCGGCAAGTATCTGGCATTGTGGACCTTTTTTAGAAGAGCGAAGAGGTGGAAATAGGTCCGGACCGACATAATACAGATTAGATTCCGGGAAGGTCTTGCGAGGCCCTTGCACCGTAGAGTCCATAGCGAATCATAGTATCATTACCGGTGTACAAGTCCGATCTGAGCTCCGCGTCCGTTAACCATTAAACTCCACCCGGCACCGGCGATCGGCCGATGCGGGTTGGCGTCGCGGGGGACGAACGGAGCCGTGGAAACCGGGCACATCTTCAGCGGAAACGCGCTTGGCGTGCTCGACGAGCAGGGCCGGGTTCGTCTCCCACCTTTCGTCCTTCGCGAAATGGCGCAGCACGACGGCGGTCGACGGGTTCTGCTTGGAGTCCATGAAAGCGATCCGTGCCTGACCGGCTTCGGCTCGGTCCTTCTCCCTCGGCTCGAGGCCGAGCTGGAGCGCCGCCGGCTGCGCGACGAAGCGGTGGGGCGTCCGGCGGACGATCATCATGCCCGGGCCCGACGGACGTTCGGACTGGTCGAGGAAGCGAGCTACGACGAAGCCGGCCGGCTGACCCTCCCCCCGCTGGCCAGGCGCCGCGGCGGCCTCGGCAGCAGGATCCTGTTCGTCGGCGCCGGAAGCCATTTCGAGATCTGGGATCCGTCCCTGGCCATGGCCGGGGGCGACGCGGAGCTTCGCTACCTCGCCGAATACCGGCTCGGCGACGACTTTTCGACATTTCAAGCTGAGGAGGTAGAACGATGAGCCTGTTATGCGCGCTGGGTGGCCACGAGGCGGGGAGTGGCGAGGTCTATAATGGCGGCTATTATTTCGCCCGCTGCCGGCGCTGCGAGCGCGACATGATCCGCAGCGGCGCCGCCTGGCAGATGGTGCCGAGCGGACACCGGGTCGTCTGGAGGAGCGGCAGGCACCAGCATTCGGTCGAGCCGAGCTTCGCCGGGGTCCTCCCCGTCCTCCACCGCGATGCGAACCTGCCCGCGGTGCGGCCCCCCTTCGCCTCGTGGAGCCGGGATATGATCCAGGTTCGGCGGTCTCCCGAATCCACCGCGGCGGCGACGCTGGAGAAGGAGGAGCCGCATTATCCGCGGCTTCTCGTCATCGCCGCCCTGGTCGGGGCCGGCCTGCAGCTTCTCTTCAGCCTCGGATCGGGCCGGAGCCTGGGGTGATCCCGTCATCCCGGCGAAAGCCGGGACCCCAGGCCGGAAAGGCACGATGGGTCTCCCCGAGGTCCCGGCTTTCGCCGGGATGACGGGCTCTTCGGACCCTTGCAGTGCGCGGCGCATTCTGAGCCTTGTCCGAAGCAAGGAGACTCCGAAGCAATGAAGCCTGTGGGCGAGCGGCATCTGGCCCTGTTGAGACGCCACATGGTCGAGATCGTCGACATGCATTTCGACCTTGCGAGCGACGAGCTCGGCAGGGCGGCGATCGATCCCGGGCTCCGTGAAGCGCTTCTGCGCGTGCCCCGGCATCAGTTCGTGCCGCACCAGCTCGCCGTCGCCGCCTATCAGGACACGCCGCTTCCGATCGGGTTCGACAAGACCGTCTCGCAGCCGTTCATCGGCGCTCTGATGCTCGATCTGCTCGATTTGTCCCCCGGCCAGCATGTGCTCGAAGTGGGAACCGGACTCGGCTGGCAGTCGGCGGTGATGACCGATTTGGGCGCTCTGGTCTGGAGCGTAGAGATCGTCGAGGAGTTCGCGGAAGATGCTCGCCTGCGCCTCGCCTCGGCGGATTATGACGTCGAGATCAGAGTGGGAGACGGATCGCGCGGCTGGCCCGAGCACGCCCCGTTCGATCGGATCCTGGTCACCGCCGCCGCCCCTGCCCCGCCCCCCGCTTTGGCCGATCAGCTGGCGCCGGGAGGCCTGATGGTCGTCCCGCTCGGAGGCAAGGATGTGCAGCAATTGAGCGTCGTGACCAAGGCCCGGGACGGGAGTCTGGCGGTGCGCGAGGTGCTTCCCGTTCGCTTCACCCAGCTCGAGACGGCGATCTGAGGCGCATTGGAGGGCCGGCAGGCCGCCGAAACCGTTCGGGCTGAGCTTGTCGAAGCCTCTTTTCGAACGGCGCCGGAAGCGAGGGCCAGGCCTTCGACAAGCTCAGGCCGAGCGGGTTGAGGCGCGGGTGGCCCCAACTGCTGCCACACATGCTTAACGCCTTCTTCACCCTCTGCGCCGCATAACGCCCCCTCCAAAAGCGGGTGCAAGAATGCTGCGGGTCTATGCCTGTATCACGGGCGAGCATGATTTCCGGCTGGTGCTGGTCGCCGGCACGATCTGCCTGCTCGCCGCCTTCACCGCTTTCTCCATTTTCGAGCAGGCGCGGCGCGCCGGGCCGCGGGCCTGGGCCTGGACCGCGCTGGCCGGCTTCGTCGCCGGCACCGGCATCTGGGCCACCCACTTCGTCGCGATGATCGCCTACCGGCCCAACCTGCCGATCGGCTACGATCTTCCGTTGACCCTGCTCTCGATCGCCGCAGCGGTCGTGATCACGGGCGCCGGCTGGACCCTGGCCTTGCGCGGCGGCCGCCTCGGCACTTTGCTGGCGGGAACGGCGATCGGAGCCGGGATCGCCGCCATGCACTACGCCGGAATGGCGGCGGTCAAGCTGCCGGGACGGATCGACTGGGACTGGACGATGGTCCTCGCCTCCGTGGCCCTGGGAATCGCCCTGAGCGCCGCGGCTTTGGCCGAGCACCGGCGAAGGCCCCAGCTGCTTCCCTGGCGTCCCGCCTTGCTGTTCACGCTTGCGATTTGCGGACTTCACTTCACCGCCATGACGGCTGCATCGGTCTACCCGGATTCGCGCCTCGAAGTGCCGGCGGAGGCGATGGATTCGGACGTGCTCGCGCTCGCGGTGGTCGCGATGGCCCTGCTCATCCTCGCGATCGGCTTCCTCATGGTGCTGTTCGACCGGAAGCTCGCCCGCAACGCGATCGAGGAGGCTCGCCGGCTCCGAACCTTCGCCGACGCGGCGGTCGAGGGCCTGGTGGTGATCGACGGCGAACGCCTCGTCGACGCCAATCGGAGCTTCCTCGGCCTCGCCGGCTTCCAAAGCCTCGGCGACGCGCCCGAACGCCTCTCCGATCTTCTCATCGAGGTCAATCTAGCGGCCCTTTCGATGGCTCCGGACGCGCCCGCGGTGGAGTGCCGGCTGCTTCGAGCGGACGGCGAGAGCCGCGAGGTCGAGCTTCTGCTCCGGCCGCTCGCGTGGCGCGGCGCCGATCTTCGGATCCTCGCCGTGCGCGACATTTCCGAGCGCAAGGAGGCGGCCGAGCGGATCGCCCATCTCGCCTTCCACGACGCACTGACCGGGCTGCCCAACCGGGCCGTCTTCGCCGACCATCTCGCCCGAACCGTCGCCAAAGCCGACGAGAGCGCCGACCCTGTCGCGATCCTGTGCGTCGACCTGGACGGCTTCAAGGCGGTCAACGACATTTACGGCCACCCGGCCGGCGACGCCCTGCTGATCGCCGCCGCCCAGCGGCTCAGGGCCTGCGTGCGCGGCCATGAGCTGGTCGCCCGCCTCGGCGGCGACGAGTTCGCGGTCGTCCAGGCCGGCGGCGACCAGCCCGGCCATGCCGGACTGCTCGCGCAGCGGGTCGTCGACGCGATGGCCGAACCGTTCGCGATCAACCAGGACACGGTCAGGGTCAGCGCGAGCGTCGGAGTCGCACTCTTCCCGGACGACGCCGCCGATCCGGAAAGCCTGGTCAAGAATGCCGACATGGCGCTCTATCGCGCCAAGGCCGAAGGCCGAGGCACCGCCCGCTTCTACGAGGCGGCGATGGACGAGGCGCTTCGCCGCCGGCGTCAGCTCGAGGCGGACTTGAGGCAGGCCATCGGCCGGGGTGAGCTCAGCCTCCACTACCAGCCGCTCGCCGACCTGGAGAGCGGCTCCATCCTCGGCTTCGAGGCCCTCCTGCGCTGGAATCACTCGCAACTGGGCGCCATCGGCCCCGCCGCCTTCATCCCGCTCGCCGAGGAAAGCGGCTTCATCGTCAAGCTCGGCCAATGGGTGCTTCGCGAAGCGTGCAGCGAGGCGGCGCGCTGGACTCCGGCGCTCAAGCTCTCGGTCAACCTCTCCCCCATCCAGTTCACCCAGGGCGACCTGGCCGCCGAGGTCGAGGCGATCCTCGCCGAGACCGGCCTCGACCCGGACCGGCTGGAGCTCGAAGTCACCGAGGGGCTCCTGATCAAGGACGCCGAAAAGGCGATCGCCATACTCGAACGGCTGAAGGCGCTCGGAGTCCAGATCTCGATGGACGATTTCGGGACCGGCTATTCGTCGCTCAGCTATTTCCGGATGTTTCCCTTCGACAAGGTCAAGATCGACCAGAGCTTCATCCGCGACATGATCGAAAATCCTCAGGCAAGGGCGATCATCCGCTCGGTGATCGGGCTCGGCCGGGGTCTGGGAATGCCGGTCGTGGCGGAAGGCGTCGAGACGCCCGAGCAGCTCGAAGCCCTGCGCTCGGAAGGCTGCGACCAGGTCCAGGGCTATTGGATCAGCCGGCCCGGTCCTATCGCCAATTTCGAGGGCGTGGTGATGGACCGGGACCCCGAGGCAGGGAAGGCGCGCAAGCAGTCCGGCTAAGGGGTTGCCGCTTCGGCGAGGTGGAGGAATTTCCCGAATAAGCCGCAAAAATGCTCAACGCATGTTTCACGTGGAACGTTTAGTGAACATATGCCCCCCAATTATTAGTTAAGCCATTGATTATAAGTAGCAATCGGTCAGAGAATAATCGGCTGGAGATCGCTACAGATCGCTACAGATCGCCACAGATCGCCACAGATCGACACAGATCGACACAGACCGCGAAGACACGTTCCCGACCACCGCCTGCTCTATCTCTTCCTCTACGACGCCCCGACCGACCTTCACGGGCGAGAGTTCGCGGGACCGAATTGGAAAGATCGAGCGGCAGATCGGACGGCCTGCGAGCGGCGTGGACCTGGACTCCGCGGCGGTCAGAGGATCGGCTTGCCGCCGGTCACTGCGATCGTCGCGCCCGATATGTAACTGGCCTCGTCGCTCGCAAGCATGACGTAGACGGGCGCCAACTCGCGCGGCTGCCCCGGCCGCTTCATCGGCACCTGCTCGCCGAAGCTCTTCACCTTCTCGCTCGGCATCGTCGCCGGGATGAGCGGAGTCCAGATGGGCCCCGGAGCCACGCAATTGGCGCGGATTCCGCGCTCCGCCAGCATCTGGGCAAGTCCGCCGGTGAAGTTCTGGATTGCGCCCTTGGTCGAGGCGTAAGCGAGCAGCTCCTGGCTCGGATCGTCGGCTTGGACGGACGTCGTGTTGATGATCGACGCGCCCGGCTTCATGTGGGCCACCGCCGCCTTGGTCAGATAGAACATGGCGTGGATGTTGACCGCGAACGTATAGTCCCACTCCTTCTCGTCTATTTCCTCGATGTCGGAGAAGGTGTCCTGGTGCGCCGCGTTGTTGACGAGGACGTCGATCCGCCCGAATTCCTCCGCCGCCCGAGCCACCAGCGCCCGGCAATGGTCGGCGCTCGATATGTCTCCCGCAAAGAGGATGCAGGTCCGCCCAGCCGCCTCGACCAGCGCCTTGACTGCCTGGGCGTCCTCCTCCTCTTCCGGGAGATAGGATATGAGCAGGTCCGCCCCCTCCCGCGCGAAAGCAACGGCGACGGCTCGCCCGATGCCGCTGTCCCCGCCGGTCACGATCGCCTTCTTCCCCTCCAGGCGCCGGGAACCGCGATAGCTTTCTTCGCCATGGTCCGGCACCGGCTCCATGCGTTGGGTCAGGCCCGGCATCGGCTGCGGCTGGTCGGGAAAGGGAGGCTTGGGATCTTCGCTCACGTCGGGCTCCTCGCAGGCTGGAGCACCGCTAACCGGAAGCGCACGATCCGGTTCCGCCAATTGGGCGAGCCTTTCTAAAAGGGTTCCGAAGGCAATGCCGTAGGAGTAGCCGAGCCCGGCCGAGCGGAACGGTCCCATGGTCGCGTCATTGCGAGCGAAGCGAAGCAATCCAGCGCAGCGTCAGTCGCGGCCGCACGACTGGATTGCTTCGTCGCTTCGCTCCTCGCAATGACGGAGGTTAGAACGCCTCCGCCGGGAGCGCCATCAGGGTGTCCGAGCCCGCCTCGATCTGACGCCTCAGCGCCCCGGTCTCCGGCATCATGCGCTGGGCGAAGAAGCGGGCGGTGACCAGCTTGGCTTCGTGGAAGGCCTTGTCTCCGGCGCCGCTGGCGAGCGCGGCGCCGCTTGCCTTCGCCATGCGCAGCCACATCAGGCCGAGGCAGACGATTCCGGTGAGGGTCATGTACGGATAAGCGGCGGCGCCGGCGTGGTTGGGGTTTGTCAGGCCGTTCTGCATCAGCCACATGGTCGCGGCCTGGAGGTCGGCGACCCCCTTCTCGAGCGCAGCGGCGACTTCGGCCGCCTCGCCTTCGCCGCTTTTGGCCTCGGCGATCTCCTCGGCGAGCAGCTTCAAAAAGGCCTGGATCGCCCGCCCGCCGTTGGCGCCGAGCTTCCTTCCGACGAGGTCGAGGGCCTGGATACCGTTGGTGCCCTCGTAGATCTGGGCGATGCGGGCGTCGCGGACGAACTGCTCCATTCCCCATTCGCGGATATAGCCGTGGCCGCCGTGGATCTGCTGGGCATCGACCGCGACCTTGAAGCCCTGGTCGGTCATATAGCCCTTGATGACCGGGGTGAGCAGCCCGAGCAGGTCGGAGGCCGCCTCGCGCTCCTCCTCGGTCTGGGCCCGGCGGGAGATGTCGACCTGCAGAGCGCCCCAAAGGACGAGCGCTCTGGAGCCTTCGTTGAAGGCCTTCATCTCCATCAGCATCCGGCGGACGTCGGGATGGACGATGATCGGATCCGCCTTGGCCTCCGGGTCGCGGGCGTCGGGAACCAGGGCCCGGCCCTGACGGCGGTCCTTCGCATAGGCGACGGCGTTCTGGTAGGCGACCTCACCCTGGGCCAGGCCCTGGAGGCCAACCCCGAGCCGGGCCGCGTTCATCATGATGAACATCGCGGCGAGCCCCTTCTCGGCCTCGCCGACGAGGTAGCCGACGGCATTGTCGTAATTGAGAAGGCAGGTCGAATTGCCGTGGATTCCCATCTTCTCCTCGATCGAGCCGCACTCGACTCCGTTGCGCTCCCCGAGCGATCCGTCGTCATTGACCAGGAACTTGGGGACGATGAAGAGCGAGATTCCTTTGACGTTGTCCGGAGCGCCCGCGATCTTGGCGAGGACCAGGTGGATGATGTTCTCGGACAAATCGTGCTCGCCCGACGAGATGAAGATCTTGGTGCCGCTGATCAGATAGCTTCCGTCCGGCTGCGGCTCGGCCTTGCTGCGAAGCAGGCCGAGATCGGTTCCGCAATGCGGCTCGGTGAGGTTCATCGTCCCGGTCCATTTGCCGGCGACCATGTTGGGAAGATATTTCAACTTCTGCTCGTCCGAGCCCTTGGTCAGGATCGACGCGACGGCTCCGGCGGTCAGGCCGTGATACATTTCGAACGCCTGGTTGGCGGAGAGCAGATATTCGGTGACCGCGGTTCCGACGGTCTGGGGAAGACCCTGGCCGCCATATTCCTCCGGCGCCGAGAGCGTCGTCCAGCCGCCGGCGGTGAACTGGTCCCACGCGTCCTTGAAGCCCGGCGGGGTGGAGACGCTCCCGTCCTCGTGGCGGGTGCAGCCTTTCTCGTCGCCGATCCGATTCAAGGGCGCCAGCACCTCGGAGGCGAAGCGGCCGCCCTCGGTGAGGATGGCCTCGATCATGTCGGGCGTCGCATTCTCGAAGCCGGGCAGGTTGGAGTAGCGTTCGAGGCCGAGCACCTCTTCGAGCACGTAGCGGGTCTCGCGGACGGGGGCGGTGTAGGTGGGCATGGGAATCCTCTTGGATTGTACCTCGATGAAAGAACCCGTTCGGGCTGAGCTTGTCGAAGCCCAGTTGTTTTTCGGGCCCGCGAAAAAGAAGGGCTTCGACAGGCTCAGCCCGAACGGAAAACGTTATTCAATCTAATGCCCGTTCGAGTCCGCCGCCTCGACCCTGGCGATGAACTTGTCGAGTTCGGCAACCGTGGCGTCGATGTCGGCGCGCTGCTTGGTCAGGTGATGGATCCGGGCGCGGCATTTCTCGAGAGTCACCCGGCGCTGCGAGGCCCGGCCGTCGCCGAGGTCGTAGAGATCGATCATCTCTCGGATCTCGGCGAGGCTGAAGCCGACTCTCTTGCCGCGAAGGATCCAGGCGAGCCGGGCCCGGTCGCGCCAGCCATAGACCCGCGACAGGCCCTGGCGCCGGGGCGAGATCAGACCCTCGTCCTCGTAGAATCGAAGCGCCCTCGGAGTGACCGAGAACTCCTCGCACAGGTCGGTGATGGTGTAGGATTTGCCGCCGGATTCGGGCGCGGCGAAGTCCGAATGAAGGGCGTGGGGCATGTCGGTTCGGTAGTTTACGTTCACGTCAACGTCAAGGATTTGGAAGCGGGCCCGGGGCATAACGTCGTCCCGGTGAAGCCGGGACCTCGGGTCGAAAAGTCTCGGCGGGTCTCCCCGAGGTCCCGGCGTTCGCCGGGATGACGGTCACTGCCTGGCGGTCAATCGCAGAGCGGATCGCCCGCTATGTCCGTCGCCTTCTTCACGTCCGGGCCGGCACGGGTGAAGGTCGCTCCGGTGAAGCTCGCGCGCGCGCCGCAATAATAAGCGCAGCCGAGCGGAAGCTTCGAGGGAAATGTCACCACCCCGTCCCTCAGGGTCGCGTCGATCGCGCAGGTCTCGTCGCCGGCCATGGTCAGGGTGAGCCGGTCGCCCTTGCGGACCGCCCTCCCCGCGCCCGAGCAGCTGTGCATGTTGCCGCCCCAAACGAGCACACCGAACTGGGCGTCGCCGCCCTTTTCGACGATGCACATCTGGTTCTTCTGGGCGCCCGAGCCGCCCTCGTAGAGGCCGGTCAGCCGAGCCTCGGCGGCCGGGGAGGAGGAGGCGCGCCCCGACCTCGAAGCGGCGGGCCCGCCCGAATCGGGCGCGGCCTGGTTGCCGGCCGGTGAGTCGTCGCGCCCGCAGGCGGCCAGAAACAGCAGGATAAGGAGAATTTTCTTCATGACCGTCTCAGGGCAAGAATCCCGACGGGGCGAGCCGTTCCATAATCCACATCAAATTCCTGCACGCGGGGGGACAAAGGCGCATCCCCTTCCTATATGAAGCCGGGGCAAATCAGAACGAGCGAGCGGGCGTTTCTCACATGCTGACCACGCATCCTTTCGACACCGGTTTAGATGGGGATAAACTCCGCGAGGAATGCGGGGTCTTCGGCATATGGGGCTCGGACAGCGCCTCCGCGGTGGTCGCGCTCGGCCTCCACGCGCTCCAGCATCGAGGCCAGGAAGCAGCCGGGATCACCAGCTTCGACGGCCGCAACTTCCATTCCCACCGAGCGATGGGCCATGTCGCCGGCAATTTCGACACGGCGGACGTGATCCGGCGGCTCGCCGGGCCGGCCGCGATCGGCCATGTCCGCTATTCGACCACCGGCGAGACCGCTCTGCGCAACGTCCAGCCGCTCTTCGCCGAGCTCGCCTCGGGCGGCTTCGCGGTCGCCCATAACGGCAATATCTCGAACGCCATCCGGGTCAGGCGGGACCTGAACCGGCGCGGCTCGATCTTCCAGTCGACCTCCGACACCGAGGTCCTCATCCACCTCGTCGCGACCTCGACCTACCGGACCCTGCTCGACCGGCTGATCGACGCCTGCAAGCAGGTCGAGGGCGCCTATTCGCTGATCTGCCTGACGACCGAAGGAATGATCGCCTGCCGCGACCCGCTCGGGGTCCGTCCGCTGGTCATGGGCCGGCTCGGCGATTCCTACATCTTCGCTTCGGAGACGGTCGCTCTCGACGTCGTCGGAGCGACGTACATCCGGAGCGTCGAGCCCGGCGAGATCGTCATCGTCTCGGCGCAGGGGCTGCGCTCGCACCGGCCCTTCGCCGACGTCCGGCCGAGGCCGTGCATCTTCGAGCACATCTATTTCTCGAGGCCCGACAGCGTCCTCGACGGAGCCTCGGTCTACCAGGTGAGGAAGGCGATCGGAGCCCAGCTCGCCCGCGAGAACCCGGTCGAGGCCGATTATGTCGTGCCCGTGCCGGACAGCGGAGTCCCCGCCGCGATCGGCTATGCCCAGGAAAGCGGGATCCCGTTCGAGCTCGGGATCATCCGCTCGCATTATGTCGGGCGCACCTTCATCCAGCCGAGCGACTCGGTCCGCCACCTCGGCGTGAAGCTCAAGCACAACGCCAACAGCGCCCTCATCCAGGGCAAAAGGCTGGTCCTGATCGACGATTCCATCGTCCGGGGCACGACGTCGCTCAAGATCGTCCAGATGCTTCGCGAGGCCGGAGCGCGCGAGGTCCATATGCGCATCGCATCGCCTCCGACCCGGCACAGCTGCTTCTACGGAGTGAACACGCCCGACCGCGCCAAATTGCTCGCCGCTCAGATGAGCGTTCCCCAGATGAACGACTATATCAAGGCGGACAGCCTCGCCTTCATCTCGATCGACGGCCTCTACCGGGCGCTGGGCGAGGATTTGCGCGACGACGCCCAGCCGCAATATTGCGACGCCTGCTTCACCGGCGCCTATCCGACCCGGCTGACCGACCAGGAGGATGTCGAGGCTCCGGACCAGTTGGCTTTGCTGGCGGAGAGATACGCTTAGGTAGGAAGGAGGAAGGGGCTTCGACAAGCTCAGCCCGAACGGGTTCGGCCTGCCGCTGCAACTGCCATCCGCTCGGGCTGAGCTTGTCGAAGCCCTCTCCTTCCCCCTAGAGCCCTCCGCATGTCTGACAAATTCCTCACCGGCCAAGTCGCCCTCGTCACCGGCGCGAGCCGAGGCATCGGCGCCGCCACCGCCGAGTCACTGGCCGCGGCCGGGGCCCACGTCATCCTCACAGCCCGGACCGCCGGCGACCTGGAAGCGGCCGAAGACAGGATCCACCAGGCTGGCGGGACCGCGACCATCGCGCCGCTCGACCTGATCGAGAGCGACAGCATCGCGAAGCTGGCGGCGGCGGTGGCCGAACGCTGGGGCAAGCTCGACGTCCTCCTTCTCAACGCCGCGACCCTGGGCTCGCTGACTCCGGTCGCCCAGATCGACGGCAGGGAGTTCAGCCGGGTCCTCACCCTGAACCTGCTCGCCGCCCAGGCGCTGATCGCCGGGTTCGATCCCTTGCTCCGCAAGAGCGAAGCGGGGCGGCTGCTGGCCGTCACCTCCAGCGTCGGCCGCCATCCTCGAGCCTATTGGGGCGCCTACGGGGCTTCGAAAGCCGCGCTGGAGACGCTGGCCCTCGCCTATGCCGAGGAGGTCCGGAACGTCTCCGCGGTGAAGGTCGCGATAATCGATCCGGGCTCCACCGCGACGACGATGCGCGCCCGGGCCTTTCCGGGCGAAGACCCGGCCACTTTGAAGCCGCCTGGCGCGGTCGCGGACGCGGTGGTGGAGCTTGTCAGGCGCGGGTTTGAGACCGGCGAAAGGCTGGAGGTACGGGGATAGACAAAAGGGAGGGCTTCGACAGGCTCAGCCCGAACGGGTGGGGTTCGGACGTTGGACCAAATCCGTTCGGGCTGAGCCTGTCGAAGCCCTCTCCTTCTCTCCTTGCTCCCGGTTGCGCGCGAGCTGACCGATCAGCCCCCAATCGCCGCGTATCAACGCCAGCTTCTTCGCCCGGCTCCAGCCTTTGATCTGCCGCTCGGCCGACAGCGCTTCGTATCGGGAGGGATACTCGTCGCACCAGACCAGCTTTACCGGCAAACGCGTTGAGGTGTAGCCGCCGAATTCGCCTGACATGTGCGTCGCGATGCGGACGTCGAGGTCCTCGGTGTGACCGACATAGAAGCTGCGATCAGCGCAATGGAGCATGTAGGCCCAGAAACCCATCGCTTTTGAAAGCAAAAAAGAAAAGCTTCGACAAGCTCAGCCCGAACGGAATTGGAAGATCGTATGCGGCGGCCTTCCCCGTCCGTTCGGGCTGAGCCTGTCGAAGTCCCCTTTTCTCCCCTCCCTACCCCTTCACCAAGGTCACCTGCGCCACGTCTATCCCGCCGCCTCGAAAGCCACCTTCGCAATACATGAGGTAGTAGCGCCACAGCCGGTGGAACGGCTCGTCGAAGCCCGCCGGCAGCCGTCCCTCGGCCACCGCCTCGTCATAGCGGGCGCGCCAGCGCTTCAGGGTTTCGGCATAGTGGAGGCCGAAGCCCTTGCGGTCCCGCCATTCGAGGCCCGCCTCCAGCGCCAGCGCCTCGAGCCTCGGCTCGCTGACCAGCATGCCGCCGGGGAAGATATAGGTCTGGATGAAGTCGGCGCTGGCCGCATAATCGTCGAACAGCGGCTCCCGGATCGAGATGAACTGGAGCGCGGCGCGGCCGCCCGGTTTCAGGACCCGGGCGAGGCTCTCCAGATAGGCCGGCCAGTAATCCCGGCCCACCGCCTCGACCATCTCGACGCTTGCGACGGCGTCATACTGGCCTTGCGCGTCGCGATAGTCGGTGAGCTCGATCGCGCATTGCCGGCCGAGGCAGGCGGTCTCGAGCCGGCGCTCGGCCAGCGCCTTCTGCTCCGCGGACAAGGTGAGGCCGTTGACCTCCACCCGATAATCGCGCGCCGCGATCTCGGCGAGCGAGCCCCAGCCGCAGCCGATGTCGAGAAGCCGCTGGCCGGGCCTCAGGTCGAGGCGGTCGAGCAGCAGCCGGAGCTTGCGCGCCTGGGCCGCCTCGAGCGGCTCCCGGTCGGAGATCGGCTCGGCGAACACCGCGCTCGAATAGGTCATGCCCGGATCCAGCCAGGCCCGATAGAAATCGTTGCCCAGGTCGTAATGGTGGGAGATATTCTCGCGGGCGCCCTTCTTGTCGTTGGAGCGGAAGCGGTGGGCGACTCTGTTGACCAGCCGGAACAGCCCCTTGGCCCGGGCGGTGGCGCCGAGGCTTGTCGCGTTGAGCATGAACAGCTCGAACAAGGGCACCGGATCGGGCGACGACCATTCGCCCTGCTCCCAGGCCTTGTACCAGCCGACCGAGCCGGAGCTGATCAGCCGGGCAAGCGCCCGCCAGCTGTGCAGGTGGACGATCGGCCTCGGACCGGGCAGGCGGCCGCCGAGGATCCGCTTCGATCCGTCGGGCAGGATCGCTTCGATCGCGCCCTGCTCCAGTCCCCGGTCGATCCGGCCGAGGATCCTCGCGAAGCTTCCCGAAAGCAGATGCGCGAGCCGCCCGCCGCCGGTGGCGAAACGGCGGTCGGCGGCGACGAGGTGGCGCCCGCGGTGCTGCTGATTCATGGCGCGCTTGGTGGCGGGGTTGCGCGGACAGCGCAAGCGTCATCCCGGCGAAAGCCGGACCTCGGCGAGACCCACCGGGACTTCTCGGCATGAGGTCCCGGCTTTCGCCGGGATGACGGATCGTTTCGGCCCTGTTATCCTCCCCGGGGAACAGGGGGAAATCGAATGACTCGCGTGAAACGGACGATCCTTGCGCTTGTGCTGCTCGAGCTGATCCTCGCTGGCCTCTGGTATTATCTCGCGAACATGGCCGCGACTTCGCCGAACGCGCACGCGGATGCGGGCCGAACGATCGGCCAGACGATGGGAATGGTGATGGGAGTCGTGCTCGGCCTCTCGCCCGTCCTCTACCTGCTGGCTCGAAGCAACGACCGCAAGGCCGCTTCGAAGGTCGAATAATCCAGCCGTCATCCCGGCGAAAGCCGGGACCTCGGAACAGGAAGTCTCGGCGGGTCTCCCGAGATCCCGGCTTTCGCCGGGATGACGCTTCGCGTCAGATGACGTGCGGTTCCTTGGTCACCATCCAGCTCTGGCCCTTCGAGACCAGGGCCTGGAGGTCCGCCTTCTTGCCCGCGGCCGCCTCCTCGTTCTGGCGGACCACGGCGCTCTCGAAGGTCGGGGCGGGATCCTCGTAGAGGACTCCCAAGGCGGTCGGGAAGGCGCCCGACGGCATCTCGACCAGCATGTGCGCGACCGAGCGATTCCTCGGATCGTGGACGAGCACCCCGGCCGACCGCCAGTCGCCGCCCTCGACGTCGACGACCTTGAGGGCCAGCGCCTCGCGATCGAGCGCGATGCCGCGGGCGCCGTTCGCGAACAGCATCGGCTCGCCCGTCTTCAGCCAGAGCTGGTTGCCGCTATTCTCCTTGGCGGTGAAGGGGGCGAAGACGTCGTCATTGTAGACGATGCAATTCTGGTAGATCTCGACGAAGCTCGCGCCCTTGTGGGCGTGGGCGGCCTTGAGCACCTCGGGCAGGTTCTTGTGGACGTCGATGGCGCGCGCGATGAAGCGCGCGCCCGAGCCGAGCGCGAAGGCGCAGGGGCTGACCGGCCGGTCGACCGACCCGAACGGGGTCGAGGGCGAGCGCGTCCCGGCCCGGCTGGTCGGCGAATATTGGCCTTTCGTAAGGCCGTATATCTCGTTGTTGAAAAGCAATATCTGGCAGTCGAGGTTGCGGCGGAGCACGTGCATCGTGTGGTTGCCGCCGATCGACAAGGCGTCGCCGTCACCGGTGATGATCCACACGTCGAGCTCGGGCCGAGCCAGCTTGATCCCGGTCGCGAAGCTCGGCGCGCGGCCGTGGATGGTGTGGAAGCCGTAGGTCTCCATATAATAAGGGAATCGGCTCGAGCAGCCGATCCCCGAGACGAACACGGTATTTTCCGGCCTGACTCCGAGCTCCGGCATGGTGCGCTGAACCGCCTTGAGAACGGCATAGTCGCCGCAGCCCGGGCACCAGCGCACCTCCTGGTCAGTGGCGAAATCCTTGGCTGTGAGCTTGGTCAGTTCGTTCATGATCGGGCCTCGAAACGGGGTGGGGCGTGGATCCGAAAGGCGCTCAGGAAAAACCGTTCGGGCTGAGCTTGTCGAAGCCCTTTCCTTGCCTTGCGGCGGAAGAAGGAAGGCCCTTCGACAGGCTCAGGGCGAACGGTGTGGGTCTCGCCCCTCTGCACGAACGGTGGGGGCCTCATTCGCCGCGCCTTCACGCCAAAGCCTCCTCGATCGCCGCTTCGATCTCGGCGATCTTGAAGGGCTGGCCGGAGACCTTGTTCACCGGACGGGCGTCGACCAGATACTGGTCGCGCAGAAGGGTCTTCAATTGGCCCTTGTTCATTTCCGGAACGATGATCCGGTCGTAAGACCTTAGCAATTCGCCCAGATTCTTCGGAAGCGGCCAGATGTGGCGGATGTGGATATGGGCGACGTCGAGGCCCCGGCCCCGCGCCCGGCGCACGGCCTGGTGTATCGGGCCGAAAGTCGAGCCCCAGCCCACGACCGCCAGCTTCGCTCCGGCCGAGCCGAGGCAGACCTCCTGCTCGGGGATGGAATCCGCCACGCCCAGCACCTTGTCGGCGCGGATGTCGGTCATCGCCTGGTGGTTGGCGGGCGCATAGTCGATATGGCCGGTTCCGACATTCTTCTCGATCCCGCCGATCCGATGGGTGAGGCCCGGGCTTCCGGGCCGGATCCAGACCCGGGCGAGCTTGGAGTCCCGCGCATAGGGATTGACCCCCTGCCCTTCCTCCGGCGGCTCGGTATGGAAGGCGACCGGGAAGGGCTCGAAGGTCGCCATGTCCGGCACCCGCCACGGCTCGGCGGCATTGGCGATATAGCCGTCGGTGAGGAGCATGACCGGAGTCATGTACTGAACCGCGATCCGGCACGCCTCGATCGCGCAGTCGAAGGCGTCGGCCGGCGAGCGGGCGGCGACGACGGGAAGCGGAGCGTCGCCATTTCGGCCGTAGACCGCCTGGTAGAGGTCCGACTGCTCGGTCTTGGTTGGAAGGCCGGTCGAGGGCCCGCCGCGCTGCGAGTTGATGATGACGAGCGGAAGCTCGGTCATGATGGCGAGCCCCATCGCCTCCATCTTGAGGGCGATTCCCGGCCCGGAGGAGGAGGTGACTCCGAGGCTTCCGGCATAGGCCGCACCGATCGCCGATCCGATAGCCGCGATCTCGTCCTCCGCCTGGAAGGTCGTCACCCCATATTCCTTGAGGCGCGAGAGATGGTGGAGGATCGCCGACGCGGGAGTGATCGGATAGCCGCCGAAGAACATTGGCAGGCCGGCCAGCTGGGCGCCCGCGACGAGGCCGATCGAAACCGCCTCGGCCCCGGTGACGGTCCGGTAGAGGCCCGGCTCGGCCGGCGCCGGATCGATGTGGCGCTGCGGGATCTGGCCGCCGATCTCGGCGGTCTCGCCATAAGCGTGGCCGGCGTTGAGCGCGGCGATATTGGCCTCGGCCAGCTCGGCGGCCTTGGCGAACTTGGAACGAAGCCACTCGACGATAGGCTCACGGTCGCGGTCGAACATCCAGAGCGCCAGACCCAGCGTCCACATGTTCTTGCAGCGCAGCGCCTCCTTGTTGCCGAGGCCGAACGGCTTCACCGCGTCGAGGGTGAGCTGCGAGATGTTGAGGCGGATCACCTGCCACTTGCCGAGGCTTCCGTCGTCGAGCGGGTTCGACCCGTAGCCGGCCTTGGCGAGGTTGCGGGCTCCGAACTCGCCCTCGTCGGCGATGATCAGGCCGCCGGGCTTCAGGTCGCCGACATTGGTCTTGAGCGCCGCCGGGTTCATTGCGATCAGCACGTCGGGCGAGTCGCCGGCCGTCTCGATCGCCGCCGAGCCGAAATTGATTTGGAAGGCGGAGACCCCGAAGGTCGTCCCCTGGGGCGCCCGGATCTCGGCGGGGAAGTCGGGAAAGGTGGCGAGGTCGTTGCCAGCGAGCGCGGTCGACAAGGTGAACTGCCCCCCGGTCAGCTGCATTCCGTCGCCGCTGTCTCCGGCGAAGCGAACGACCACGGCCTCGCAGGGCGTGTCGGCCCGCGCTTCCTCGGGAGTCAAAAAATGGGTGGCCGTCGCCAATCTCGCTTCCTTCATCGCGCCTTGCGGGACAACCCTAGCGGCGCGGGGGCGCTCTCACAACGGGTGGCCAGCCCTCGAGGTTCGTTCTGGACAGCCGGATCGGATCGGGGCTGGGTCAAGGCGACACGGCCACCGGCCAAGAGCCTTGCCGGATCAGTTGGCGCGGTTGCCGGATTCGCCGGGCTGGCGAGGAGGCCGCTGGCTCTCCTGTTCCGCCGCCCGCAGCTCGACCTTGCGGCAGATCTTCTGGGGGGTGATTCGCCCGGACATCTGCACCGTGCGACAAACCTTCTTTTCCTTGACCTGGCCCGGCTTCTCCTTGGCCAGGGCCGGACCCGCTACCAGGGCCGCGCCGAACGCGACCAGAAAAGCACCCTTGCGCAACGCCCTCTCCCCTCCGGCGAGTCTTGCCAAGTCCGAACCCGAACGACCGACCGGAACCGGCGCTTCAGCGCCGGTCCGCGCCGCGTTCCGCGATCGAGAACGCTTAGTCGCGGCCACCAGAAGCGGTGCCGCCCTCGACGTCGGCAGTCTTGGCCTTCGCCGCGACCGTGGAACTTTCGGTCTTGACCGTGCAAATCCGCCGTGCCGGGATGCGGCCGACGGCAGGCTCCACGATCTGGCAAACCTTCTTTTCCTTCGGCGTCCCCGGCTTGTCCTTGGCGACGGCGATGCCACCGGCCAGCGAGATGGCAGCGACGGCCGTCAGAACGTTGATAATCCGCATTTTTTACTCCGTTCGGTATGCGGTCCAGATACCGGACGAAGACAAGAAAGTCAATCCTCGTAAACGCTTAGCCACGATTCGAGCAATTTCTGTAGTCCGGTTGGCGGATGGCCGCGGGGGCAATAAGGGGGGTCGCCCAACATCGGAGAAACGATGAGCTTACGCCATGTGCGGCCGGACGTCCGCCTCTTCCTCGACTATTACAACAAGCTTCCGGGGCCCCGCGCCCACGAGGTCGGTGCGAACCGGGCGCGGGCGATGATGCTGGCGTCTCGGCATGTCGCCGACGCCGAGGTGGGCGAGCTGGCGGTGATCCGGGATCTCGCCTGTCCCGGGCCGGGCGGCGAGATCCGGCTTCGACTCTACGACTCGCGCGAGTCTCGCGGCCCCGGCCCGCTGCTCCTCTTCTTCCATGGCGGCGGCTTCGTGTTCGGCGATCTCGACACGCACGAGCCCTTCTGCGCCGAAGCGGCGCGGCAGCTGGATCTGCCGCTGCTCGCGGTCGACTATCGGCTCGCGCCCGAACATCCCTTCCCGGCGGGCGCCGAGGATTGCATCGCGGCGGCGCGATGGGCGGCTGCCGGTCCCGCCGAGCTCGGCCGAAAGGTGACCGGCCTCGTCACCGCGGGCGACAGCGCGGGAGGCAATTTCACCATAGTCGTCGGCCTGGCGCTGAGGGACGAGCCGGCGGCGGTGCCGGTGATCGCGCAATGGCCGATCTATCCGGCCGCCGACCCCGGCAACTCCTATCCGTCCTACGACGATTTCGGCGAAGGCTATTTCCTCAGCCATGAGGGAATGCGCTGGTTCGACGGCTGCTACCGGCCCGACAAGGCCGACTGGCGCTATTCGCCTTTACTCAAGAGCCAGGCGGGTATGCCGCCGACGCTCGTCCAGACGGCGGGCCTCGATCCCATCCGGGACCAGGGCCGAGCCTATGCCGCCGCCTGCGCCGAGGCCGGGGTTCCGGTCGTCTTCCGGGAAGCCGAAGGCAACATCCACGGCTATATCAACCTGCGCAAGGCGATCCCCTCCTCGGCCGGCGACATCTCCGCGGGAGTCGAGGCGCTGAAATTGATCCTGAAGGAGGTACAAGCGCGATGAACGACCTCCCCTACCGTCCGGCCGTCGGAATGATGCTGGTCAACGCCGAGGGCAAGGTCTGGGTGGGCCAGCGGCTGGATAGCACGCTGGAGGCCTGGCAGATGCCGCAGGGCGGTCTCGACGAGGGCGAGGAAGCGGCGGAGGGCGCCTTGCGGGAGCTGGAGGAGGAGACCGGGATCGGCCGCGACAAGGTGGCGATCGTCGCCCGCCACGGCGAGGAGCTCACCTACGACCTTCCCCCCGAGCTTGTCGGCAAGCTGTGGAAGGGCCGCTGGAGAGGCCAGCGCCAGACCTGGTTCCTCGCCCGCTTCCTCGGCACCGACTCCGACGTCGACATCGCCACTGCGGAGCCCGAGTTCAGGGCCTGGAAATGGGCCGACCCGGCCGACCTGCCGGCCATGATCGTCCCCTTCAAGAAGAAGCTGTACGAAGACGTGCTGGAGGCGTTCAGGAACCGGCTGTGAGCGGTCCCGTCATCCCGGCGAAAGCCGGGATCTCAGGACGAAAGGTCTCGGCGGGCCTCCAACGAGATCCCGGCTTTCGCCGGGATGACGGTGTTGGCGGTACGTCTTTCTGCCGCTAGAGCAGCCCCGATGCGGGGCCTTAACAGCGACGAAGCGGAGGCGGTGGAGCGTTCGGCGGGCGAGCCGATGCTTGCCCAGGTCGAGGCCTGGGCGGCGGTGAACAGCGGGTCGCACAATCTCATCGGCCTCGGTCAGGTCGCCTCCCTGCTCGCCGACGCCTTCGCGGCGCTTCCGGCGGAGCCGGTCCTTCGAGAGCCCGCGCGGGTCGACTCGGTGACTCCCTCGGGCGAGCGCCTGCCGGTCCAGCACGGCCGGAACCTCCACCTCGCGGTCCGCCCGCAGGCGCCGGTGCAGCTGCTCTTCACCGGCCACATGGATACGGTGTTCGCCGCCGATCATCCCTTCCAGGACGTCTTCTGGCGCGACGAAGGGGTGCTCGGCGGGCCCGGGGTCGCGGACATGAAGGGGGGGCTCGCGGTCCTGCTCGCGGCGCTGAAGGCAGTGGAGGAATCGCCATTTTTCGCCACTTTTGGTTATGAAGTGGTGATCAATTCGGACGAGGAGGTTGGATCGCCCGGCTCCGCGGCGCTCATCGCGCAGGCCGCGCGCGGCAAGAAGGCGGCGCTCACCTACGAGCCGTCCGCGCTTCCCGACGGAACCCTGGCCGGCGCCCGTCCCGGAAGCGGCAATTTCTCGCTGATCGTGACGGGCCGGAGCGCCCATGCCGGCCGCAACCCTGAAGAAGGCCGAAACGCGGTGCTCGCCGCGGCCGAACTGGCCTTGCGGCTGGACGGAGCCAGGGCCGAGGGCTTGAGCGTCAACGCCGCGAAGATCGACGGCGGCGGGCCGAACAACGTGGTTCCCGATCATGCAATCCTGCGCATAAATATGCGTCCGCGCAGCCTTGCAGATCAGGCCCGGGCCCAGGCCGCCCTCGACGAGGCCGTCGCGGACGTCGCGGGCAGGCGCGAAGTGCGCATAATTATGCACGGCGGCTGGGGCCGCCCGCCCAAGCCGCTCGACCCGGCGGCCGGGAAACTGTTCGCTCTGGTCGCGAGCTGCGGCGCCGACCTCGGCCAAGACGTGGGGTGGTGCGATTCGGGCGGAGTGTGCGACGGCAACAACATCGCCGCCTGCGGAGTGCCCGTGGTCGACACGATGGGGGTCCGCGGCGGCGCCATCCATTCGGACTGCGAATATCTGATCGTCGAGAGCCTGGCGGAACGGGCGCGCCTGTCGGCGCTGACGATCCTGAGGCTGGCGCAGGGGAAGGGCCTGTGAGCTTCCGGATCCGGCCCGCGCGAAGCGACGATTTCCAGGCTCTGTACGAGATGGCCAAGCTGACCGGCGGCGGCTTCACCAACCTCCCCGCGGACCGCGGCGCCCTCGTCGAGAAGCTGATCCGGTCGGAACGGGGCTTCGCTGCCGAAATCGTCGAGCCCGGCGACGAGCTCTACGTCTTCATGCTGGAGAATGTGGAGACGGGGCAAATCCGCGGCACCTGTCAGATTTTCGGCATGGTGGGCCGGGACGCCCCCTTCTACAGCTATCGGATCAGCACCCTTACCCAGACGTCGAGGGCGCTCAACCAGACCTTCCGCAACGAGATGGTCACTCTCACCACCGATCTCGAAGGCTCGTCGGAGGTGGGCGGCCTCTTCCTCCATCCCGGCGAGCGCGCCGGCGGGCTCGGAATGCTTCTCGCCCGAAGCCGCTACCTGTTCATCAAGCTCCACCGCGAGCGCTTCGCCAAACGGGTCATCGCCGAGCTTCGAGGAGTCATCGACGAGAAAGGCGGCTCCCCGTTCTGGGACGCGATCGCGGGGCGCTTCTTCGGGATGACCTTCCAGGAAGCCGACGAGTTCAACGGCGCCCACGGAACCCAGTTCATCGCCGATCTGATGCCCAAGACTCCCATCTACACCGCGATGCTTCCCGAAACCGCGCGCTCGGTGATGGGGGTCCCGCACCCGTCCGGGCGAGCCGCGATGAAGATGCTCGAGCGGGAGGGCTTCAACTTCGACTGCTACGTCGACATCTTCGACGGCGGACCGACCATGACCGCTCCGACCGACCAGGTCCGGACCGTCCGCGAATCGCGCGAGCTGGTGCTGGAGGCCGTGGAGGATAAGGTCGAAGGCACGAACATGATGCTTGCCAGGGGCCGGCTCCAGGAATTCGTGACGTGCTGCGGAGACGTCGCCATCTCCCCTGAGGAAGGCGCAACCGTCGGCCGAGACACCGCTGCGCTGCTCGGAATCCGGCCCGGCGACGGGTTCCTCGCAATGGGCCGATAGATGCCGCTCGCCGAAATCAACTTCGATGGGATCATCGGTCCGAGCCACAATTATTCGGGCCTCAGCCTCGGCAATATCGCCTCGGCGACCAACAAGGGCCTGATCTCCCATCCCCGGGCCGCGGCGCTTCAGGGGCTCGGGAAGATGCGGCACAATCTCCGCCTCGGCCTGCCCCAGGGCCTGCTCCTCCCGCACCGGCGGCCCGACCGCGCCTGGCTGGCCGAGCTCGGCACCCGGGTCGAGGAGGTGCCGGCATCGCTCCGCCCCGCCGCTTTCTCGGCCTCGGCGATGTGGGCCGCCAACGCCGCCACCGCCTCGCCGGCCCCGGACACGGCCGACGGCCGCTGCCACCTCACCGTCGCCAACCTGCGAACCATGGCCCATCGAAGCCACGAATGGCCAGAGACCCTCGCCCAGCTCCGCTTCGCCTTCGCCGACGAGGCGCGGTTCGCGGTACACGCGCCGGTTCCCGCCACGTTCGGCGACGAAGGCGCGGCCAACCACATGCGCCTGTGCGCCGGCCACGGCGAGCCGGGGGTGGAGGTCTTCGTCTACGGGATCCGCGGCGGGGCGTTCCCGGTCCGCCAGCATGACGAGGCGAGCCGGGCCATCGCCCGGCTTCACGGCCTCGACCCCGAGCGCACCCTGTTCGTCGCCCAGTCGGAGGAGGCGATCGCCGCCGGCGCCTTCCACAACGACGTCGTCGCCGTCGCCAACGAAAACGTCCTGTTCGCTCACGAGCAGGCCTTCGAGGCGAGGCCGAGCTTCTACGCGGAACTGAAGCGCCTGCTGCCGGAGGTCGAAATCGTGGAGGTTCCGGCCGCCGCGGTCAGTCTCGAGGACGCGATCCGAAGCTACCTGTTCAACGCCCAATTGGTCACACTGCCTTCGGGAGGAATGGGGCTCATCCTTCCCGAGGAAGCGCGCGAGACGCCGTCGGTCTGGGCCTGGCTCCAGGCCATGATCGCCGGCAACGGACCGATCCGCGAATTGTTCGTCGTCGACGTCCGCCAGTCCATGGCCAATGGCGGCGGCCCCGCCTGCCTGAGGCTTCGGGTGGTGGCCGAGCCCGAGGCGGTGGATCCGCGGTTCATGGTCGACGAGGCCAAGCTCGACCGCCTCGCCGCGGTGATCGACGCCGAGTGGCCCGAGCGGATCGAGCCGGAGGATTTGCTCGACCCGCCGCTGTGGACGCGGATGGAGGGTGCCAGGGCGGCGCTGCTGGGGACGCTGGGGCTGGAGGAGTTGCTCTAATCCGTCATCCCGGCGAAAGCCGGGACCTCGTGGCGGAAAGGGCGCTTTATCCTGCCTGGGGTCCCGGCTTTCGCCGGGATGACGGTTTCTGGCCTGCCCTCCCCTTTTCTCGCCCTACCCTTCCGCGCTCCAGAAGATGTCGATGGGCGAGTCGATCGCGGCGAGGAGTCGGCCGATGGGAGTCGCCGAGAGCGGGCCTTCCTTGATCGCCTGCTCGAGCGTCGCCCGCTTCTCGGCTCCGGCGATGACGACCATGATCGCGCGGGCCGACGTCAAAGCCGGCGCGGTCAGCGTGACCCGGTCGACCGGCGCGGTCTCCGGCATCGGATCGGGCCGGACTCCGACGGCTCGGCGCTCGCGCGGGCCTGCGACGGCGCGTTCGAGGTCGGGGCCCGCGAAGATCCCGGCGGTGTGCCCCTCAGCGCCCATTCCGAGGCAGGCCAGGTCGAGCGGCCAGCCGAGCAGCGACAGCCGCGCGTCGGCCAGGCGGCCCGCCTCCTGGCGGTCGCCGAGCGCGGCCTCGTCGACGAGCGAGACCAACTGCGCGCCCCGAGCGGCGAAACAGCCTTCGAGCTTGCGATAGTTGCTGAGCGGGTCGCCGAGCGCGACCAGCCGGTCGTCGGTCGGCATGATCGTCACCTTCGACCAGTCGATCGCCTTGGATTTGGCGAGCTGGGCGAAGATGAGGTCCGAGGTCGAGCCCCCGGGCAGGGCGATTCGGGCGCCCTTATGCGCCTCGATCGCGCTTTCGATGACGAAACCGATATCCCCCGCGGCCTGCTTCGCCATCTCCTTGGCGGTGTCGAACTCCCACCATTCGATCTCGTCAACGTCCATTCTCTCATGTCTCTTTCATTGCGGCGGTGAGCGGCGAGGAACCCTCGCCAGCAGGACCCGTTCCAGCCCCGACCTGCCTTAGGGAGACAAACAATGCCTGCCAAATCGAAAGCGCAGCAGAAAGCCGCAGGCGCCGCTTTGTCGGCGAAGCGCGGCGACACGCCCAAGAGCAAGCTCCAGGGCGCCTCGAAGCAGATGGCGTCGTCGATGAGCGAGAAGCAGCTTGAGGAGCTCGCCTCGACCAAGCGCAAGGGCAAGCCGGAGCGGGTGAGCGACTGAATTTCCGGCCGACCCGGGATAGTTACCGCGGCCTTAGCCTCACCTCTTCATCGTCCGGCAGCAGCCGGGGCCGCATCGCAGCGGGCCTAGCAGCGGAGGCGAGGATGGACGCGTTGGTCGAAGTGCCGGAGGCGGGTGAAGAGCAAGACGGCGAAGTTCCTCCCCAAGCCCCGATCTGGGCCGAGCCGCGCCACCTGTTCTTCTTCCGGCTGGGGACCTTGCTCGGCGACGGCGATCAGAAGCCGGTCGAGATACTCGCCCTCGCCGAGAGCGGGGCCATCGTCCGGACCGGCGAAAGCCTGGAGGAGGGCGCCCGGCTGACGATCGAGGTCAACTCGCATCACCGGTTCGCGGTTCGGGTCGAATGGTCTTCCGAGACCGTGGCCGGCCTGGAGTTCGAAGATCGCGAGCATGTCCGTGCGACTCTGGCGGGACGCGACCGCGCCCACCCCTACCGGGCGCCGCGCCTGGAGCTGGCGGCCGAGGTCCTCCTCCGGCTCGGCGAAACCTGCCTCACCGCCCGGGCCCGGGACGTCTCGGAAGGCGGGATCAAGGTCGAGCTCGCCCTGCCCGGCCATGTCGGCGAGGAGGCGAGCGTGATCGTGCCCGGGATTCCGCCGGTGGCAGGCCGGATCCTGTGGTGCCGCGACGGACGCGCCGGAATCTCGTTCGAACGCCCGCTCCCGTTCCGATGCCTGATCGACTGCCTCACCCGGCAGCCTGCGGCTTAGGCGACAAGTCCTCCCCGCGATTCGCGGGGAGGGGGACCGCGCCCTTCGACGCCGCCTGCGGCGTCGCTCAGGATAAACTGCGCCTTCGGCGAAGCGCGGTGGAGGGGTCTTAGAGTTTGAAGAGCCCCTCCATCGCTTCGCATGGTCCCCCTCCCCTGCAAATGCGGAACCTTTGCATAAGTCGCCGGGTGCTAGCCCCTCCCCTTCAGGGGAGGGGTTGGGGTGGGGGTTGTCTGCTCGCCTCACCGGCGTCAGCGAACATTCTCCCCCACATTCCCCACCCCAACCCCTCCCCTGAAGGGGAGGGGCTTTATCTCCGAGCGCTTCGCAAGGGTTATGCAAAGTCCCGCATTTGCAGGGGAGGATTAGAGACTGCACAGGCCGACCAGATGGGCGGTCCAGCGGGTGGTGTCGTCGGGGAGGCGGGCCGGATCGAACGCCCGCACTTCCTCCACCTCCAGGCTCCGCCTCGGGCGATAGACGACGTCCCTGACGACGAAGAAGGCGGATGGGTGTTTCGCCTCTCCAGAGCCGGGGCGCTCGTCGTCCAGCGGCTCGATCGCTCCGTGGAAGAGAAGCCCGATCTCTTCGCGAAGCTCGCGAAGCATCCCCTGCTCCGCGCCTTCCCCTCGCTTGAGGCCGCCGCCCGGCACCCGCCAGCCGGGCGCGTAGGTCAGACGGACGAGCACCACCTTGCCGCTTTCGGTCAGCGGCACGGCATGGACTCCCGCCCGGCCCGGACCCGTCACCTTCCGCAGTGCGAGGCGAAAGCCGTGGAGGAAAGTGAAGACGGTTCGAACCAGGCGGCGCTGGAAGCTCATCCGCTCAGTCTACCTTGAGGCGAAGGAACAGCATCCCGCCTTTCGGATCGCCCGCGTAAGCGGGTTCGAGGCGACCGGGCACGAAGCTGAAGGCGAGGAGTCCGCCCAGGCCCAGCTTGACGCGCAGGGCGACCGGGAAGTCGCGGATGGCCCCGAGCGAGGCCTTGCCGACCCCGTAGACCGGCCCGTGATGACCTGCGACCCGGGTCAGCTCGTCCGTCTCGATCCGCTCGGCCCGGCCGAAGAGGGTCCAGCCGTCGAGCCCGACCGCGCTTTCCAGCACCAGGGCGTCGAGATCCTCATGCCCCTTGGTTCGGCGGCCCCAGGCCAGGGTGGTCGACCACCAGCCTTTATCTCCCAGGGGACGGGTATGGATGGCGCTCGCCGACCACCTCGTCTCGTTCTCGTCCGGCTCGAGCTGCTCGGGGCCGATCAGGCGGCCCCAGCTCGCCTGAAGCGACAGCGACCGCACCGGATTCCAGGAGAGGCGAAGGGCCGTCGAGTCGAGCGGCCCGTTCTCGATGTCGAAGCGCCGCTGGTCCGGCTCCCGACCGTTGAATCGCGAAGCCTCGAGCTTGAGGTCGTCAAGCACCAGACCGGCGGTGACCACCCCGAAGACGATATGCGTCGAATCCAGCCAATGGTGGCTGATCGGCGCCTGCGGCGAATCCATCGCCGCCACCCGGTGCATGAAGGTCGGCGGGCCGAAGGCGGGCTCTCCCGGAAGGCCGCCGTAGAGGAACAGGCCGGCCTTGTCCGACAGGCGCAGGCTGTAGCTCGCCGAGAGCTCCATGAAGAGATCGTGCGGATGCTGGCGGTCGACCAGCGGATCGATCCCATTTGCGGTCTCGCCCGCGGCGAGCAGGAGAGGATAGCCCCGGCGACCCATCAGCGGATCGGGGCTGAGGCTGGCTCGAAGCTGCACCGTGCCCGGGCCGACCGGCCGCCGGGCCATGCCCATCACCATTCCGGAGACGAAGGCCTTCTCGCCGCCGCGCGGGCCGCCTTGCCGGTCGAAGACGCCGTGAAGGGCGGCGTGGCCCATCAAGGTCCATTCGCCCGATTTCAGATGGACCCCGGCGTGCGGCGAGAAATCGGGCTGCCAGGCGGTGCCCGAAGCTTCCCGGCTCAGCGGGTGGGCGCCGAGCGCGCCGGTCATTCCATGGCCTTCGTGGGAACCGGAAGGGCCGGCCGGCATCGGCATGTCGTGACCCGCATCGGGCGAGCCGGGCGGTGGCGGCGAGGGAGCCTGGGTTGAACCATGGCCTTCGTGCTGGGCGAGCGCCGGCGACCCCGCGAGTGCCAAAGCGAGCGCGCCGGCGGCAAGCTTTACTTTCATTGTCATGTGCTCCGGAGCCCGAGGACGGCGAGTCGAGCCGTCACCCTCCGCTTGCTCAGTGGCTGTCGTGACCCTCGTGAGCGTCCGACCCCGCCCGATCCTGATGGTCCTTCATATGCTCTTCGCAGCAAGCCATCTTGCGATCCATCTTCTCGCAGCAACAGGGCTTCTCGGCCTTGGGAGCTTGATCCGGCGCGGCCTCGGCATAAGCCGCGGCGGGAAAGGCGGCCGCGAGCACCGCCGCGGCATGATACATCTTCATCGTCTGTCTCCACCTGAGCGGCGGGGTGCCGGCACGACGCAGCAGATAGGCCCCTCCCCGCCCGCTTGCAACGGCGGTCGCTTTCCCGCACCAGCCATGACCCGAGCCACCCGGGAGAGACTTATGGCAGGGCCCGTCCGACGAATCGTCACCGGCCACGACTCGCAGGGGCGCTCGATCGTCCAGGAGGACGGCGCCCCGGCCCGGATCGTGACCCTTGGCGGCGACAGCGGCACGACTTTCCAGGAGGTGTGGAACACGCGCTCGACCCCGGCCCCGATCGACCGCGCCTCGGGCGAGCCTGCGGAGCCCGGAATCTCGCTCCTGCCGCCGGCGGGAGGCACCAGGATCCGCATCCTCGACATTCCGCCCGACGACGGGGCGGTTGCCGCTCTGCCGCGCGAAGCGGTCCGGGCGCTGTTCGAGGCGATCGGCGCAGGCCATGCACTGGCCGAGAATCCGCCCCACCCGCTGATGCACCGCACCGAGACGGTGGATTACGCGATCGTCCTCGAGGGCGAGCTGGTCCTGGTCCTGGACGAGAGCGAGACGAAAGTCCGCGCCGGCGACGTCGTCGTCCAGCGCGGCACCAGCCACGCCTGGGCCAACCGATCGAGCGCCAACGCGAGGATCGCCTTCGTCCTCATCGACGGCAGGTACGAGGACGGGCTTGGGAACTGAAGGTGGGCATCGGCGCCGCTTCGAATTGACCCGCGTAATGACGAACTCCAGGGACTAACGCGTCGAACGTGCCATCCCGAACAAAAATCCGGGCAGATCAAGCGCAGCCGAGAGCAGCAGCTTCGGCGACGTAAGCTCCATCAGCTCGCCGAACTTTCGGCGTTTCAGACGGTGGGCCGCGATGTGCCTGAGCAGGAGCTTTATCTTGTTCTCTCTGCGCAGGAGACGATGATTTCGAGCTATCGCGGCCTTTATGAAGCGTCGGTCGGCCTTATTGAGCGAGTAAGGCCGAAACGACGAAAGCTGCAGCAGCTTCGCCGCCGTGGCCACCTCTAAATATCCGCGCTCGGGCTTCGTCAGCTGGCGGGAAGCGAGATCGACCATCGCTTCCGTCTCTGTCGCGTCTTCGTACTGCCGCAACGCTTCCCTCGGGAAAATTATATCCGGCTCACCTGCACGGCGCCGCCGCTCCGAAATCGCGGAGAGCTGGGAATTGATCGCCGAGATCCGGCCATTGATTATCGAGGCGCCCGAGATGCTTTTGGTGTGCATCCGGTACTCGCCGAGCAGGTCCGGCAAATTGTGCAGCCGCCCCATGCCCGCCAGTCGCCAGTAGAGATCGGTATCCTCCGCATGGAAGGCGTAGCGATAGCCGCCGATGTCGCGGATCGCCTTCGTTCGAGCCATCAGGAAGGGATGCATCAAATAGGGCTCTACACAGGGTGCCCAATAAGGATCCGACGTCACTTGCTCCAAAAAGGTCGACCTGCCCCCCGTGCGCTCGCCAATTTCGTCGATGTGCCAGACGTTGCAGCCGACGGCGGCGCAGTCCGGGTGGTCCGCAAGATAGGCCAGCTGTTTCTGAAACCGGTTCGGGAAGCAAATGTCGTCCGCATCGAGTCGAGCGACGAATGGCGCCGCGACTGCGCCCAGGGCCGTGTTCAGCGCATCGACGATTCCGCAATTCTCGGTCGTGATGACCAGAATGCGCGGATCATCAGCCGCCAGCGCCTCGATCACCTCGCCCGTTCGATCGGTCGATCCGTCGTCGACGATGATGATCCTGAACCGGCGCTCCGTCTGCGCCTGCAGGGAAATGACGGAATCCCTCAGGGTGCCGGCGGCATTGTAGGCCGGAAGGATCACGTCAATCAGCGGCTCGCTCATCGGTCAACCCAGGGAGCCGCCCCAACGCGGCGCGGCCTCTTAACAGCACCTCCGATGATTTGAAATAGGGCGGCCGGGCTTTGGGGGCCGCGAGGACGGGAAGCTCGTTGGGCTTAGCGCAAGCGGCTTGGCGAGCGTCAAGGATGTTCACAAGGCTCGCCTTTTCGGGTTCACGGCGGTGGAAGCGGCGAGACTGAGGTGTTGCGACCCCCGCGACAGGCCGCTATGATTTGCGCCATGCCCAGGCATTAACCGTTGCCGCGGCCGCCTTAGAATGTGCCGGCCCTCCCGAGTCTCATCATTTGATCCTGATCCGTACTACTTTTGTGAGCCCTCGCGTAGCGCACCTCGCGGAGGAACTCGCGGCTGCCAGCCGGCTGCCCGTAGCATTCCTCCATGACGCCCGGCATCCAGTGACGGTCGACACATCTCGCCCAACTGTTCCGCTCACGAGGGCGGGTTGCGAGGGGCTTGGCCTCTACTGCCCTGACGACTTCGCCTGGCGCTGTGGAGACTATGGCCTATACCTTTCCCATCAGGCGTTCCCGGAAGCCGACCCGATCTGGCTCATCGAATATGATGTCCGAATTGGCGGAAACGCCGCGGCCTTTTTCGAGTTCTTTCGGGATAAGCGGGAGGACCTGCTGGCGATCGACTTCCGGCCTGCGGAAAAAAGCTGGTTCTGGTCTTCGCGCACCTATTCTCGGGACGCGGTCCCCTATCGCTGCCTCTTCCCGATGCTCCGCATTTCGCGCCGCGCGATCGAGACGCTGCTCGAGAAGCGACGGCAGCATTCACGCTGGCCGCAGCGCCGAGCGCTCTGGCCCAACGACGAGGCGTTCAGCGCCACCACCCTGACTCACGCAGGCTTGCGCTGCGCCGACATCAACAGCTTCGGCCGCACATTCTACGGAGACGACTTTTCGTACGAGCGGCCGATCGACGGCGCCCGTTTCGCACCCACATCGAGCGAGCCGCGGCTTTACCACCCAGTCCTGTTCGGCGAGGAATATGCTCGAAAGATTGAACAACTCCGACTGGACCGCCTTCCCGCCAACCGCTGGGGCGTGCCAAAGCTGCGCGCGTTCAACGCGCTCAATCGAATGAAGCGCTGGTAGACGTTCGGGCCCCGAACGGAGACCGCAGATTTGACCCTCGTGAGGATGAACCCGTGGCGACGACCGAACCGATTGCGAGGATTTTGGCGCTTTACCTGCCTCAATTCCACCCGATCCCGGAAAATGACGAATGGTGGGGCGCCGGCTTCACCGAGTGGACGAACGTGGCCAAGGCGAAGCCGCTGTTTCGAGGACACCGGCAACCGCAGCTTCCGGCGGACCTCGGTTTTTACGACTTGAGGGTCCCGGAAACGCGCGAACTCCAGGCGGAGCTCGCTCGTCAGGCCGGAATCGAGTCCTTCTGCTACTGGCATTATTGGTTCGGGCACGGGCGGCGCATCATCGAGCGCCCTTTCGAGGAAGTTCTGGCGAGCGGGAAGCCGAATTTCCCTTTCTGCCTGGCGTGGGCGAACCAGTCCTGGACGGGGATCTGGCACGGCAATCCCGGCCGCACGCTGATGAAGCAGGAATATCCGGGAAAAGCAGACGAGGAGGCGCATTTCAGGTGGGCGCTGCGCGCGTTCGAGGATGCGCGCTACAGCCGCGTCGACGGGAAACCGATCTTCGTCATCTTCGCGCCGCATGATTTGCCATCCACAGAATCCTTTATCGGTCACTGGCGGGAGCTTGCGGAAAAGGCTGGACTTCCAGGCCTCTATTTTGTGGCCATATCCAACTCATATGCACCCGGGATCGACCGGTACCGCGACCCCATCCTCGATCCCTTCGATGCGGTGACTCCGCTCGTGCCGCAGGAGTATCTCGAGACCGTCGGCCGCGCGAACCGGGTCAAATTGGGCGGGCGGCTGCGCGAACGCAATTTCGGGCGCTTCAACAGGCTCCTACCTGAAAGCTGGAAGCGCCCCCTGCGCATCGACTTCGCGGACGTAGTCGACCACGCGCTGGAAGACATGCCGCCGGGCGAGCGTTACCTGCCCTCGGTGCTTCCAAATTGGGACAACACCCCCCGCTCCGGCACTCGCGGCGTCGTCTGCGAGGGCGCAACCCCGGAGCTTTTCAAGCAGTATCTCGAGAAGGCGGTCGAAAGGGTGCGCGACCATGCGCCTCAAAAACGGATCGTGTTCCTGAAGGCCTGGAACGAATGGGCGGAAGGTAATTATGTCGAACCGGACGCGCGCTATGGCTCGGCCTACCTCGATGCTATACGGGACGTGGTGCTGCCATGTTCCGAGTGACGCTGCTTAGCGGCTGAACTGCGCAGCTGGAACCGCCCGAGCGGCGATGCCGCTACTTCGCAAGTCTCAAGCCATTCACCTCAAGGCCGGCCCTCTATCGGCGCGGCGGTTGTGGTCAGCACCATCGGCAGTCGGAATGGACGAAACGGACACCAGCCACCTAGACGTCGCTTTCGACAAAGAGGACCTGAAGCGCCGCTCCCTGCACGGCGCTGCCGCGACTCTCGCTGCGCAGGCAGCCAAGTTCGTTCTGCGATTTGCATCGATCGTCGTGATGGCGCGGCTCCTCACCCCTGGGGAGTTCGGAATCGTCGCGATGGTCGCTCCGTTCCTGGCCTTCATCGCGACTCTGAACGACCTCGGCTTCGGCCAAGCCGTGGTGCAGCGACGCGATATCAGTCCGTCCCAGCTCTCGGCGCTGTTCTGGATCAACGCGATGGTGAGCACGATCTTGGCCGGGGCCTTGATGGCCATGTCGCCGCTGATCGTCTGGATTTATGGAGAACCGTCCGCGGGTGACGTTCTACGTGCAATGACCGTTCTGATCGTCGTGAGCGGCCTGAGCATGGTGCCCAATGCATTGCTGGCGCGGCGGATGAGGTTTGGCGTCCAGGTCTCCATCGACCTCTTCTGCGTCGCGCTCGGCACGGTGATCGCCATTGCGGCGGCCTGGCGCGGATACAGCTACTGGTCTTTGGTCCTCGGCCAGATCGCCTCCGCCCTTGCGTCTCTCACCTTGCTTTTCGCTGCGACCCGATGGTTCCCGTCTCGCCCGGGCCGAGCGGAGGGTGTGGGAGCGCTCGTCCGCTTCGGCGCCAACCTGACCGGGGTAAATCTCGCGACCTACTTCAGCATGACTGCAGATAATATGATCATAGGCGGCGTTGTCGGGAAGGTCGCATTGGGCCTGTACGACCGTAGCTATTCACTGGTCGTGCAACCGTTGAACGAACTTCTTCTGCCGATCACGCGCGTCGCCGTCCCACTCCTGTCGCGGCTCACCGAGGACCCTCCGCTCTTCCGTCGCACGTATCTAACAATGCTGAAGCTGTCGCTCACGCTGACGATGCCGCCAATGATCGCCTGCGTGGTTTTTGCAGATCAAGTCATCCTCCTCCTGCTGGGGGAGAAATGGGAAGCAGCGGCTCCGATTTTCCGGTGGATCTGCGTTGGGGGCGTCGTAACGCCGATGTTCACGACCACGGGATGGGTATACACCGCTCAAGGCCGGACGGACAAGTTGCTCAACTATTCGATCGTAACCGCACTTATTAGCGTTGCAGCGTTTGGAATTGGCGTTACGTGGGGCGTGATCGGTGTCGCAATCCTCTCGGCCATGGCCTTCATATTTGTGCAGACGCCGATCATGGTTTGGGGCTGTACCCGAGTTGGAGGATTCAGCGTTCGAGATATAGCCGGGGCCGTCACGCCGCTTCTGCTGGCCGGCGCGGCAACAGCGGGGCTGCTGCTGACTCTGTCTCCGATGGTTCTGGGATGGCGGGTCGTGCCGACAATGCTGCTCTCCTATGCGGCGTTCGGAACCGTCGTCCTGTTGCTTCCGGGCGGAAGAGACCTTCTGGCCACCGTCCTCAATTTCAGAACCGCCTTCGCAAGCAAGCCAGGTGCTAGAGTCGATCCTGTCTTTTCTGAATCGGAATGGGATTCCCAACGGGGCTGAGGTGTGATTCAAGCTGCTGGCTGGGATGGAGGCCAGCAGCGATGGTCAGGCCTTATTCGAACGATTTGCGGGAGCGAGTGGCTCGGTC
>DASVSX010000005.1:0-80990 GCA_036387875.1 Allosphingosinicella sp.
CCCTCCCCTTCAGGGGAGGGGTTGGGGTGGGGAATGTGGGGGAGAATGTTCGCTGACGCCGGTGAGGCGAGCAGACAACCCCCACCCCAACCCCTCCCCTGAAGGGGAGGGGCTAGCACCCAGCGACTTATGCAAAGGTCCGGCGAAGGCCGGAATCCATGAACTCAGTCCGTGCCGGCCTGAAAGGGGCCGTGTTCATGGATCCCTGCCTTCGCCGGGATCACGGACGTGGCGATCGTACGCTCAGGCTTGGCAGACACCCGCAACATCCCACATAGGCGTGATTGGCGATCGGATCGGGAAAGGCGGAACTTGGCGACACTGGGCATGAGCGCGGCGGAGAAGGAAGCGCTCGAGAGCTTCCGGCGCGACGTCATCGAGCCGTCGATGACGTCGCTCGTCATCGTCGATTTCTGGGCGGAATGGTGCGGCCCCTGCAAGCAGCTGACTCCGATCCTCGAAAAGGTCGCGGCCGATTATGCGGCGAAGGGCGTGAGGCTCGCCAAGATCGACGTCGACCAGAACAAGGTGATCGCGGCGCAGTTTCGGGTCCAGTCGATCCCGACCGTCTACGCCATCTTCCAGGGCCAGCTCGTCGCCGACCTGACCCCAGCCCGGACAGAGGGCCAGCTGACCCGATTCCTCGACCAGATTTTGGAGCAATTGCCAGTCGAGGGCGAGGCCCAGCAGATCGAGGCGGAGATCGAGCCGCTGATCGCCATGGCCGAGGAGGTGCTCGCCGGGGGAGATCCGGAGCGGGCGGAAAATATCTTCGCCCAGATACTGGAAATGGCGCCGGACCACGCCGGAGTGATCGGCGGCCTCGCCCGGGCGTTGATCGCGGCGGGCCGGCCGGACGAGGCGCGCGCCTTGCTGGACGCCGCGCCGGAGAATGCGGCCAAGGATCCGGCGATCGCGCGGGCCCGGGCCGCGCTCGAACTGGCCCAGGTGGCGCCGCCAGGCGTCGACACGGCCCAGTTCGAGCGCCGGATCGCGGCGGACCCCGACGACCACGAAGCCCGCTTCGAGCTCGCCGGGGCGCTGATGGCGGCCGGCGACCGCGACGGGGCCGCCGACCAGCTGCTTGAAAGCATTGCCCGCGACCGCGAGTGGAACGAAGGGGCGGCGAGGAAGAGGCTTCTCCAGCTGATGGAGGTCGTCGGGCTGGAAGATCCCTGGGCGGGGGCCCAGCGCCGCCGGCTCTCGGCGATCCTCTTCACCTGATGGCCGGGGACAAGCCGCTCCGAATCCCCGTCTTCCCGCTCGCCGGGGCGCTGCTTTTCCCGCGGGCGCAGCTGCCGCTGCACATTTTCGAGCCGCGCTACCGGGCGATGGTCCGCGACTCGATCGCCGGCGACCGGCTGATCGGGATGATCCAGCCGCGCGGCTCGGGCGAGCCGCCCGAGCTGTTCGACGTCGGCTGTCTCGGCCGGATCGAGGCCGCCGAGGAGCTGGAGGACGGCCGGTTCAACATCGTCCTCGAAGGCCTCGGCCGATTCCGGATCGTCCGCGAGGCCGGCGTCGACACGCTTTACCGCCAGGTCGACGCCGAGCGCCGCGGCTTCGACGATTTGGCCGAGCCCGAGCCCCTCGGCCTCGCCCAGCGGGCCGAGCTGGAGCGCGAGGCCCGCCGCTACGCCGACGCGCTCGGCTATTCGGTCGACTGGGAGGCCGTCACCCGCCTCGACGACGAGATGCTGGTCAACGCCATCGCCCAGGTGGCGCCGTTCGACGTCGGCTCCAAGCAGGCGTTGCTCGAGGCGCCGGACATCGCCGAGCGCTGCGACCTGCTCGTCCAGTTCATGCAGTTCCAGCAGATGGTGCCGGGCGGGGCGGAAGGCCCGGAGACATTGCAGTGAGCGAGGAGCTGCTCGCGCTTCTCGTCTGCCCGGTAACCCGGACCCCGCTCCGGTGGGACGAGGAGCGGCAGGAGCTGGTGTCCGAGGCGGCGGGGCTGGCCTATCCGGTGCGCGACGGGGTGCCGGTGATGCTGGTCGAAGAAGCTCGGATTCTCAATTCCTCCCGAGGATTTCCTGGGGAGGGGGACCGCGCGTAGCGCGGTGGAGGGGTTCTTCGGACTCGGAAAGAGCCCCTCCACCATGTTCGCATGGTCCCCCTCCCCTGCAAATGCAGGGGAGGAATTCCCCTCAGATCGTCAGGCCCCTGAGCAGCAGCGGCAATTCCCCGCTCTCGCCGCGGGCCTCGGCCATGAACTGGCTCTTGAGCGGCCCCACCCGCTGGACGATGCCCATTCCGAAGCGGCGGATCGCGGAGGCGGTGCGGCCGGGAACTCCGTAGATCCGCGTAAGCCCGTCGGTGGCTGCGGCGACGGTGAGGGTGTCGAGGCTTCGCCAGCGTTCGTAACGCGACAGCAGCTGGGCATCGCCCGGGTCGAGGCCCAAGCGGGCGCCTTCGACCAGGACCTGGGTGAGGGCGGCGACGTCGCGGAAGCCGAGATTGAGGCCTTGGCCGGCGATCGGGTGGATTCCGTGCGCGGCGTCGCCGGCGAGCGCCAGCCGCTGCGCCGTCATCGTCGCGGCGTGGTGGAAACCGAGCGGATAGTTCCAGCGCGGGCCGGCCAGCCGCACGTCGCCGAGAAAGCCGCCCATCCTCTTTGAGATTTCATGGGCCATGGCCCGGTCGGGAAGATCGATCACCGCCGCCGAATCGGCCGCCGGCACCGACCAGACGATCGCCGACCTCGTGCCCGGAAGGAGCGGAAGGATGGCGAACGGGCCGGTCGGATAGAAGATCTCGTAGGCCGCGTTCTCATGGTGCCGTTCATGCTCGACGGTTAGGACCACGGCCGAATGGTCGTAGCTCCAGCGGGCCAGCGGGATGTTGGCGGCCTCCCGGGTCGGGGAGTTGCGTCCTTCGGCGCCGACCAGCAGTGCGCCGGCGACGGCCCGGCCGTCCTCCAGCGCGACCCGGACGCCCGCCGAATCAAGGACCACCTCGGCGGCCTGCGCCGGCATCAGCAGCTTCACCCTGCCGGTGTCGAGCGCGGCTTCGCGAAGCACCTGCCGGAGCCGCCGGTTCTCCACCATGATTCCGAGGGGGTCGTCCGCTTCGGGCGAGTCGAAGACGATCCCGCCGGGCTGAAGCCCGTCGCTGACTCGGATCGAGCGGATCGGGCAACCCTCCCCGTCGAGCCGCTCGGCGACCCCGATCGCCTCCAGCATCCGCCAGGAGGCGCTGGCGATCGCGGTCGCCCGGCCGTCGAAGGCGGGGGCGAGGTTCTTCTCCGGATCGGCGGGATCGATGACGATCGTCGAGAGGCCGTGGCGGTCGAGCGCGACGGCGAGGGTGAGGCCGATGAGCCCGCCGCCCAGAATGATGACGTCCGCGCGATCCATATCCGTGCCTTCCAACGATTTTACCGCCCTACCGATGCAAAGCTGCAACGCCAAGCGCTTGACCGGGGACTCAAGGCGGGCGCATTGTCGCACTCAGAACATTTGGGGCACGGGATATGGCGGCTTCAGCAGCGCAGAGCGCCCGTCAGCTGAGACTGGCGCAATGGCGGACCGGAGTGAAGAACGGCATGCGCCGGAGCTGGGCGCTGCTGATCGGCGGAGCGATCGGCGCCGCGGCCCTGCTCATGCTTCTGGCGCTGGTCAGCTACGAGCCGACCGACCCTTCCCTCAACACCGCCGCCGCGGGCCCGGTCAGCAACTGGGCAGGGGCTCCGGGCGCCTGGATGGCCGACCTGCTGCTCAGCCTGTTCGGGCCTCCGGTGGCGCTGCTCCTGCCCCTCCTCCTGCTGCTCGGAGTGCGGATTGCGACCGGCGCTCCCTCCGCCAGCTGGCTGCGCTCGCTCGGCCTCACCCTGCTCGGGCTGGTCCTGATCGGCGGCGCCGCCTCGCTGCTCGTCGGCCAGGCGGTCAACGGCCTTCCGGCGAGCTGGGGGGGCGGCGCCGGCCTGTCGCTCGCCAAGCTCGTCGAGCTCGGCCTCGGAGCGATCGGCGAGCCCGGAATCGTCGAGCCTTTCAAGATCGTCGCGGTCGGACTGTTCGGAGCGCTCGGCCTCGCTTCCTGCTGGTTCGGGCTCGGCCTTCGCTCCGACGAGCGGGCCTGGATCGCATCGCGCCGGCTGCCGCGCCGCGAGCGCGCCTTCGCCGGCGAGCGCGACGGGTTGCCGGAGCCTGCCGACCGGCCGGCGCGCGCTCCGGTCGTCGCCCCGGCCGAGCCGCCGCGAACCGTCATCAACGACCGGGTCCGCACTCCCGCACAGGCGAAGCGGCCGCTTCGCGAGCGCCAGGCGTCGCTTGCGCTCGGTGACAGCTACCAGCTGCCCGGCCTCGAGCTGCTCTCGCCGGCCCCGCCGCCGGTCGGCGGAGCGCTCGACAAAGCGAGCCTGGAGCGCAACGCCCGGCTGCTCGAGTCGGTGCTCGACGACTTCTCGGTGAAGGGCGAGATCGTCGAGGTCCGGCCGGGCCCGGTAGTCACCATGTACGAGCTGGAGCCCGCCAGCGGGATCAAGGCGAGCCGGGTCATCCAGCTCGCCGACGACATCGCCCGAAACATGTCCGCTTTGTCCGCCCGGGTGGCGACGATTCCGGGCCGGAGCGTGATCGGGATCGAGCTCCCCAACCCCAAGCGCGAGATGGTGGTTCTCTCCGAGCTGATCGCGAGCCACGCCTTCGAGGACCAGGTCGCCCAGCTGCCGATCGTGCTCGGCAAGAACATCTCCGGCGATCCCGTCGTCGCCGATCTCGCGCCCATGCCTCACCTGCTCGTCGCCGGAACCACCGGCTCCGGCAAGTCGGTAGGCCTCAACTGCATGATCCTGTCGCTGCTCTACCGGCTGACTCCCGAGCAGTGCAAAATGATCATGATCGACCCGAAGATGCTGGAGCTGAGCAGCTACGACGACATCCCGCATCTGCTCGCGCCCGTCGTCACCGAGCCGGCCAAGGCGATCCGGGCCCTGAAGTGGACGGTCGAGCAGATGGAGGAGCGCTACCGGATGATGGCCTCGGTCGGGGTCCGGCAGCTCAGCAGCTTCAACGCCAAGGTCCGCGAATCGAAGTCCAAGGGGCAGTCGATGGGGCGGCGGGTGCAGACCGGCTACGACCCGGAGACCGGCCAGCCCAAATATGAGATGGAGGAGCTGGACTACGAGGTGCTTCCGCAGATCGTCGTCATCGTCGACGAGCTCGCCGACCTGATGATGACCGCGGGCAAGGAGGTCGAATTCCTGATCCAGCGCCTCGCCCAGAAGGCGCGCGCCGCCGGAATCCACCTGATCATGGCCACTCAGCGCCCCTCGGTCGACGTCATCACCGGGGTCATCAAGGCCAACCTTCCGACTCGAATCTCGTTCGCGGTCACCTCGAAGATCGATTCGCGCACCATTTTGGGCGAGCAGGGCGCCGAGCAGCTGCTCGGCAAGGGCGACATGCTCTACATGCCGGGCGGCAAGCAGATCGCCCGGGTCCACGGCCCCTTCGTCTCCGACGAGGAGGTCCGCGCCGTCGCCGAGCACTGGCGCGCCCAGGGCCAGCCCAGCTACGTCCAGGCCGTCACCGAGGAGCCGGAGGACGGCGGCTACATGTTCGAGGGACAGCCGACGGGCGAGGACGATCCCGAGGCCCAGCTCTACCGCAAGGCGGTCCAGACGGTGGCGGAAAGCCAGAAAGCCTCCACCTCCTACCTCCAGCGCCAACTCCGGGTCGGCTACAACAACGCGGCCCGCCTGATCGAGCGTATGGAGAAGGACGGAATAGTCAGCGTCCCCGACCATGTCGGCCGCCGCGAGGTCCTGGTCGATCCCGAGGGCCGGCCGCTTCACTAGCGCGGATTCGGGAAATCGCTTGCGCATCCTAAATTCGTGAGTCCCTGATTTCCTGTTGTCTCGGCATGGAATTGTGCGATTCTGCGTATCATCTGGAGGCCCGAGATGACGTCGCAACGGCAGCAGCGAGAGGTCGACCGCAATTACGACGCGTTCATGGGCATGCTGGGTTCGATCCTGGCCGAGCACCGTGACGAGCTCGCCCTCATGAGGGACGGCAAGATCGTCGGATACTTCACTACGCCGCGAGAACTGCTCGTCGCCGCTTCGAAACAGTTTCCGGACGGAATTTTCTCAATCCAAGAGGTGACCGACGAGCCTCTCGATCTGGGCATCTGGTCGCATGTCGGTTCTTGAATGGCGACGCGAGCGCCACCGTATTCTGTTGCCGGTCCAGATCCTCCCCCCTTTTCCAGTCTCTGTTCTCACGGGTGTCGAAGCGACGGCGCTCCTCGATACCGGATCGTCGATCAGCGGAGTCGCCCTTTCATTGGCGGAGAAGCTTGGCCTCCACAGGCTGGGCAAGCTTCCTCTGAAGTCGGCACAAGGGCTGGGACAAGTCGAGCGTTACGCCTTCCGCGTCGGCCTCGCGGCCGAGGGCGCCGGCCGAGCTCCGAGCTTCCCCTTCGTGTTCGACGAAGTGGTCGGGATCGAACTGACCAATAGTTTCGAGTTCAATGCTCTCATCGGAATGGACGTGCTCGATCGGTGTGACTTCTCGACGGAGCGGACCGGCCGCTGTAGCCTGAGCTTCGGTTGAAGCGGGGAACCGCGGGGTTCAGAGGGCATTCAAGCTCGCAACGGCAGAGCCCGCCTCAAATTCCATCCGATGGAGACTTGATGATGATGCGTTTGAAGACGCTCGCCCTTGCCGCCGGGTCGGCCGCGGCCGTCGCCATGCTGGCGCCGCAGGCGCCGGTCGCCGCTCAGGCGGCCTCGCCGCTGACCCAGGTCACGGCGCACCTCAAGGCGGTCAACACGATGACCGCGAGCTTCCGGCAGACCGACCGCAAGGGCCGGGCCCTGACCGGGACGATGACCCTGAAGCGGCCGGGCAAGCTGCGCTTCCAGTATCAGAAGGGCGTCCCGATGCTGATCGTGGCGGACGGGCGAAAGCTCAACATGATCGACTATGAGACCGGCCGCGTCGACGGCTGGCCGATCGGCAACTCGCCGCTCGGGATCCTCCTCAACCCGAATCCCGATCTCAGCCGGATCGCCAAGGTGGTTCGCAACGACGCACAGACCATGCTCGTCCAGGCGCGCGATCCAAGGAAGCCGGAATTCGGGACGATCACGCTCGGCTTCGCCAAGGTCGGGGGCGCTCCGTCGGGTCTCCTGCTCCAGGGCTGGACGGTGGTCGACGCCCAGAACAACCGCACGACCGTCAAGCTTTCCGGCCAGCGCTTCAACGTTCCGGTGGCGGACAGCGCCTTCACCTTCCAGCGGCCAGTAAAGGGCCGAAAAGGTTAACCCATTCATCGGCGCGACAGGAATGAGATAGTAATACAAATCCTGCGATTGCGGGTGGTCGCTGTCGGGTTTTCCCCCTGTTGCCCGGCGGTTCCGCCGTAATCGAGCCTCGCGTAGACCACGCTTGGTTGGCCCTCGCTCCACGCCCCCGGAGCGGGGGCCTTTACTGTTCGGCCAGGCTTCGCGGAGCGGGCAGCTTTACTGTTCGGGGTGCCCCTCGTCATCGACAGGAAAGGCCGTCCCGGCTAGAGCCTCGAGCCATGTCCTCCACTCTCAAGATCGCTTCCTGGAACATCAATTCCGTCCGCGCCCGGCTCGAGATCGTCGAGAAGTTCCTGCGCGACGAAGGCCCGGACATCCTGTGTTTGCAGGAGACCAAGGTCTGCGACCCCGACTTCCCGGCCGCAATGTTCCACGGCCTCGGCTACGTCCACCAGATCCTGTGCGGCCAGCGGATGCACCATGGAGTCGCGATCCTGAGCCGCCTTCCGGCGCGGGAGGAGGAGCGGCGCGACTGGCAGGCGAACGGCGAGGCCCGCCATATCGGAGTGCGGCTCGAATGCGGCATCCGTCTCGAGAACGTCTACGTGCCCGCGGGCGGCGACACCCCGGATCGCGAGGTGAATCCCAAGTTCGGGCAGAAGCTCGACTTCCTTGAGCGGATGACCCGCTGGTCCGAGGCCTGCGCCTGTCCCACGATCGTCGTCGGAGACTTCAACGTCGCGCCCCTGGAATGCGACGTGTGGAGCCACAAACAGTTGCTCAACGTGGTCAGCCATACTCCGATCGAGGTCGAGGCGCTGGCCAGGCTCCAGCAGAGCAACGACTGGGTCGACCTCGGCCGCCATTTCCACCCGGCGCCCAAGCGGCTCCACACCTGGTGGAGCTACCGATCGCCGGACTGGACGAAGAACGACCGCGGCCGCCGACTCGACCATATGTGGGCGACCGCCGACGTCGCTCGCCAGGCGGTGGCCCATGTCGTCCACGAGCCCTGCCGCAACTGGAACCGGCCCTCGGACCACGTTCCATTGGTCACGGAGTTCGCGATTTGAGCGGCAGCGCCGCCAATGCGCGGATCGCAGCGGCTCTGGCGAAGCTTCGCCGCGGCGACGTGATCAGGCTCCGAAACGACGATTTGACCGTGGCCTTCCTTTCGGTCGAATTCGCGAGCCGGGCAACGGTCGACGCCTTCGCCGGCGGCGAGCCGCTAAGGCTGCTGGTGAGCGCGGAGCGGGCCCGGGTCCTCGGCCTGGGCGGCGGCGACGTAGAGGGGGAGGATACGGTCGTTCTGGAGCTCGAGGGGGTCACCCTCGACCAGGCCCGGATCCTGGCCAATCCGCTCCTCGACAGCTATTCGGCGGTGCGGCCCTCGCGGGTGCGGGCGCCGACCCGCGAGATCATCGCGAGCTGCGCGATGGGCTTGGCGAAGAAGGCCGAGCTTCTCCCCGCCCTGCTGTATCGGTACGCACGGCCCGAAGAAGGCCCCGCCTTGGACGTGGAGGAGGTGGCGGGCTATTCGCCGCCGGACGATCTCCAGCTGATCGCGACCGCGCCTCTGCCGGTGGACGTGGACGAGAGCGCGCGGATCTTCGTCTTCCGCGAATATGTGGGCAACATGCACCATCTGGCGCTCCAGCTCGGCCGGACTGGGGCGGATGATATTCCCCTGGTCAGGCTCCACTCCGAATGCCTGACGGGCGACGTCTTCTTTTCGCAGAAGTGCGATTGCGGCGCCCAGCTCGACGATTCCAAGCAGCTCATCGCTCGGGAAGGCGGCTTCCTCATCTATTTGCGCGAAGAAGGCCGGCGGATCGGCCTGGTGAACAAGATCCGGGCCTATGCCCTTCAGAACCGCGGCCTCGATACGCTCGACGCGAATCGCCACATCGGCTTCGGGGAAGACGAGCGCGATTATCTCATCGCCGCCAACATGCTCAAGCAGCTCGATGTCGCCCGGGTGCGGCTTCTGACCAACAATCCGTCAAAGGCGCAAGCGCTCCAGGCCGCCGGAATCGACGTCGTCGAGATCCGGCCGCTCAGGACGGGCCGTACCCGTCACAACGAGGCCTATCTCGCGACGAAGCGCGACCGGAGCGGCCACACGCTCTGACGCCATGACGCCGCGCTCGTCATTCCGGCGAAGGCCGGAACCCATGAAAACCGCCCTCATAAAACGGGCACGCTGCGGTCATGGCTGCCCGATCAGCCGGTCATGACGAGGTCGAGCACTTCCTCGTAGCTTGCCGCGATATGATCGGCCCCCGCCGCACGAAGCCGCTCGCCATGGCCCGGCCCGCAATGCAGCCCCGCGCATAGGCCCACCACGGTCATTCCCGCCGCCCGGCCGGCCTTCACTCCGGTCGGAGTATCCTCGAGGACGAGCACCTCCGCCGGCCGGACCCCGAGCTCCCGCGCCGCGTGAAGGTAGATGTCGGGATGGGGCTTGCCCCTTCGGACATGCTCGGCGGCGCTGAACAGGCGGTCGCCGAAATGGTCGGCAAGCCCGAACCGCTCGAGCGAGCCGCGCAGCCATTCGGTCGGGCTGGACGAGGCGACGGCCTTGGGGACCGGCGCGAGCGCGGCGAGGAAGGCCTCGACCCCGGCGACGGCCGTCACTTCTTCCAGCCGGAGCCGGAAGGCCTCCTTCGAACGCGCCCTGAAGTCGGTCGGAAGCGGCCGGCCGATCTCCGCCTCGATGACCACGCACATGTCGCGCCAGTTGAGGCCGATATAGCGCTCGATGGCCTGCTCCAGCGAGGTGGGGTGGCCGAGTCGGGTCAGCGCTTCGGCGAGGATATTGTTGGACAGTATCTCGCTGTCGACGATGACCCCGTCGAAATCGAAGATCAGCGCGCCGAATCTCAGGGCCGCTCTCCGAACAAGGCGGTTCCGACCCTGACATGGGTCGCGCCGATCGCGACCGCGGTCCCGTAATCGGCCGACATGCCCATGCTGAGGCCGTCGAGGCCGTGCCGCCGCGCCAGCTTGGCGAGCAGCGCGAAATAGGGCGCCGGCTCGACGTCCGCGGGCGGAATGCACATCAGCCCACCGACCGGAAGGCCCGCCTCGCGGCTGGCCTCGGCCAAAGCGGGGAGGTCGGCGACCGCGCAGCCGCCTTTTTGAGGCTCGTCGCCGATATTGACCTGAAGGAAGCAATCCGGGCGTCGGCCGCCCTTCGCCATCGCCTCGGCAAGTGCCGCGACCAGGGAGGGCCGGTCGACCGAATGGATCGAGTCGAACAGGTCGGCCGCCTCGGCCGCCTTGTTCGACTGAAGCCGGCCGATCAGGTGGAGTCGGAGGCCCGGCGTCTCCGCCTTGAGCGCCGGCCACTTGCCCTGGGCCTCCTGGACCCGATTCTCGCCGAACTCGCGCTGGCCGGCTTCGATCAGGGGCCGGATCGAAGCCGGGCCGTGGGTTTTCGAGACCGCGATCAGGGTCACGGCGGCGGCCGGGCGGGCGGCGAGCCGGGCCGAGCGCTCGATCGAGTCCCTCACGTCCTGGAGCCGCTGTGCGGGCGATACGCCGGTCATGGCGGCTGCTATAGGAAGCGGCATGCCCCGCCGCCAGCCTCTGCCGCGCCTCTGGCTGATGACCGACGAGCGCCAGGGCGAAGGCCTGTGGGACTCGCTCGAGCGGCTGCCCAAGGGATCGGGAGTCGTCTTCCGGCATTACGGCCTTGCGCCGGCCGAGCGACGAAGGCTGTTCGGCCGGGTGCGGCGGGTGGCCAGGCGACGGCGGCTGCTCCTCCTTGCCGGCGGCAGCGGGCTGCGTGGCGACGGAGCACATGGCGGTCGCCACGGCGGGTTCAGCGCTTCGGCGCACGGCCTTCAGGAGCTCAAGGCCGCGGAGCGGTCGGGCGCGAAGCTGGTCTTCCTCTCGCCGGCGTTCCCGACCCGATCGCATCTTGGCGCGCGGGCTCTGGGACCGGCGCGATTCGGACTGATCGCGAGGCATGCGCGGGTCCCCGTCATCGCGCTCGGCGGAATGGACGCTCGAAAGGCCCGGCGGCTGCCTCATATCTACGGCTGGGCGGGGATAGACGCTTGGCTATCCTCCCCATCGTGAGACGGGGAGGGGGACTATGCGAAGCATGGTGGAGGGGTAACTGCCGTGCCGTTGTCGATTGGGAGCGATCCGCTTCGTCCGCGCCTTTACCTCTCCACCACGCTTCGTGTGGTCCCCCTCCCCACGAGCTTCGCTCGCAGGGAGGATTAAGAGATTAGAACCTGAAGGCGGTTCCGACGTAGACGGCCTGGCTGTCGCGGCGCGGGTCGGCCAGCGCCTCGAGCCGGTCGCGCTGGATCTTGTAGCGGACCCCGCCGGTGACATCGAGGTTGCGGGCGATCCGGTAGGACCCTCCCACCCCGACCGTATAGGTCTCGTCCTCGGCAATGATGCGCGGAGTGGCTGGATCGACCTTGGCCACGCCGGCCTCGGCCCGGGCGGTGAATCGGCTGCCGGAATAGCTGACTCCGACTTCCGCGGCCTTGCGCCCGCCGGGAAGGGTTCCGCCCTTGACCGAATCGACATCGCCGGAAAGCGCGAAGCGCTTCCAGCCGACCGAGGCGCCGAGATTGTAGACGGTGGGCGTGATCGCGGTGACCGGGGTGGCCGACACGTCGGCGGCGCGGCGGGCGGCTCCGGCCGGAGTCGCGGCGCGGGCGCGGATCGCGACCCGGATCGACTGGCTTCGGTTGACCGAGGTCGGAGCGGGCGTGAATCGGAAGCTGTTGGCCTGGATTCCGCGGCGGGCGAGCTCCGCTGCGAGTCGGGGATCGGCGACGGCGGGTGTGAAGGTGCCGGACCTGAGCGAGGCCGCGGGCCTCGCCTTCCTGGCCGGCTGGCTGCTCGCGGCGAGGGCAGGCGTGAGCACCAGCGACAGCGCGACAAGCGCTGCGCTTCCTCCTGCACCGATACTGCCGAGCTTCACAATCACGTCACGCGACTCCCGTATCGCAGCGGATGTAGTACGTCCGTAACGCTCAAACCAGCGAAGCGGGCAGGTCGGGCACGAATCGTTCCGGCATGTTGCATCTTTTCCACAACCCGCATCGACGTGGCAGCAATACGCTCATCCGTGCACTTGGCTCCCTCGCCGTTTAGAGACGGCTTGCCGCCTGCGTGGCGCGTTCTATAACGGCGCTCGACCCCCTGTAGTTTCCAAGGACACAAGCTTCATGCGACGCGCTGATATTCTGGCCCTGACGATCGTCGGCGCCCTTGGCCTCTCCGCCTGCGACTTCGTTCGGGACGACATCAACAAGTCGCTTGGCGGCGGAAGCGGCAACCGGGTGCGCGAGGCGGACCTCGCGGCGTCCAAGGTGTCGACGATCGGAGTGAATTCCTACCTGTGGCGGGCGGCTCTCGAGACGCTCTCCTTCGCGCCGATGGCGCAGGTCGATTCGAACGGCGGCGTGATGGTCACCGACTGGTACAGCAATCCGAGCTCGCCCAACGAGCGGGTCAAGGTGACAGCCACCATCCTCGACCGCGACCTTCGAGCCGACGCTCTTCGAATCGCCGCCTCGCGGCAGGTGCTGAGCGCCGGCCAGTGGGTCGACGCTCCGGTCGCCGCGGCGACCGTTCAGAAGCTCGAGGAGATCATCCTCACCCGCGCCCGCGACCTGCGCCGGAACGCCATCGCAAGCTAAGGAGCAGCTTTTCAATGGCGGCGCGTTTCAACCCGCTCGAGGCCGACGCGCGCTGGCAGAAGGTCTGGGAGGAGCAAGGCACCTTCCACGCTTCCGGCGACGGCGCCCGCCCTCGCGCCTACATCCTCGAGATGTTCCCTTATCCCTCGGGGCGTATCCACGTGGGGCACGTCCGCAACTATGTGATGGGCGATGTGCTTGCCCGCTACAAGCGGATGAAAGGCTTCGACGTGCTCCACCCGATGGGCTGGGACGCTTTCGGCATGCCGGCCGAGAATGCGGCGATGGAGAAGAAGGTCCATCCCGGCGACTGGACCCGGTCCAACATCGACACGATGCGCGGGCAGTTGAAGCTGCTCGGCTTCGCGATCGACTGGACCCGCGAGTTCGCCACCTGCGAGCCGGATTATTACGGCCACGAGCAAGCCCTGTTCCTCGACCTCTATGATGCGGGCCTGGTCTATCGCAAGCAGAGCGAGGTCAATTGGGATCCGGTCGACATGACCGTTCTTGCCAACGAGCAGGTGATCGACGGCCGGGGCTGGCGCTCCGGCGCCCTCGTCGAGCGCCGCAAGCTCAGCCAGTGGTTCCTCAGGATCACCGACTTCGCCGACGAGCTTCTAGAGGGCCTCGGAAGGCTCGACCAGTGGCCCGACAAGGTCAGGCTGATGCAGGAGAACTGGATCGGCAAGAGCCAGGGGATGCGCTTCCGCTTCGATCTGGCGACGTCGGAAGGGAAAGAAACCCCCTCGACAGGCTCAGGGCGAACGGAGCGGGGCTCGGACGAAGGTGGCGAGGGACCCGGCGCGGAACCCGTTCGGGCTGAGCCTGTCGAAGCCCTTCCTTCGTCCTTCGACGTCTTCACGACGCGTCCGGACACCATCTTCGGCGCGAGCTTCGCGGCGATCGCAGCCGATCATCCAATCGCTCTCGCCTTGGCGGAGGGCAACCAGGCGCTCGCCGCCTTCATCGCGGAGTGCAAGCAGGGCGGGACCACGGCCGCCGAGCTTGAGACGGCCGAGAAGAAGGGTTTCGACACCGGGGTCGGGGTAATCCACCCGCTGGACCCCGACTGGACGCTGCCCCTGTACGTCGCCAATTTCGTTCTGATGGATTACGGCACCGGCGCCATCTTCGGCTGCCCCGCCCACGACCAGCGCGACCTCGATTTCGCGCGCAAATACGGGCTTCCGGTGACCCGGGTCGTCGCTCCCTCGCCCGAGGAGGCGGAGGAGCCGATCGGAGACGAGGCCTATTCCGGACCGGGCCGGCTGGTGAACAGCCGCTTCCTCGACGGCATGACCGCACAGGACGGGATCCGCGAAGTGATCGCCCGAGCCGAAGCGGAGGGCTGGGGTGAAGGCACCATTGTGTGGCGGCTCCGCGACTGGGGGGTCTCGCGCCAGCGTTACTGGGGGACTCCGATCCCGATCGTTCATTGCGAGGCCTGCGGTCCCGTCGCTGTGCCTCGCGATCAGCTGCCCGTCGTCCTGCCCGAAGACATCGACTTCGAGACTCCGGGCAATCCGCTCGACCGCCATCCGACCTGGTCGAAGGTGGACTGCCCGGACTGCGGCGGCCCTGCGCGGCGGGAGACCGACACGCTCGACACCTTCGTCGATTCCTCCTGGTACTTCATCCGCTTCGCAAGCCAGCCGGCCGACGCCCCCTTCGATCCTGCCGAGGCGGAACGCTGGCTTCCGGTCGATCAATATATCGGCGGCGTGGAGCATGCGATCCTGCACCTGCTCTACGCCCGCTTCTGGACCCGGGCGCTTCAGCGCATCGGCAGGCTCGACGTCGAGGAGCCCTTCCAGGGCCTCTTCACCCAAGGCATGGTCACCCACGTCACCTTCCAGGATTCGGAGGGAAAGTGGCTGACGCCCGACGAAGCGGAAAGCCACGGCGGACCTGTCACCCGGGGCCGGGTCGAGAAGATGTCCAAGTCGAAGCGCAACACGGTCGCTCCCGAGCCGATCGTCGATCAGTATGGCGCCGACTCGCTGCGCTGGTTCATGCTCTCCGACAGCCCGCCCGAGCGCGACCTCGAATGGAGCGAGGCGGGGATCCAGGGCAGCTGGCGCTTCGTCCAGCGGCTCTGGCGGCTCGCGTCGGAAGAGGCGGAGCGCGGCGGCTCGTCCTGGCTGGGCGAGGGCGAGGACAAGGCGCTGGACCGAAAGGTGCACCAGTCCATCGCCGCCGTCGGCGCCAATATCGAGGCGCTCGCCTTCAACAAGGCGGTGGCGAACCTCTACGAGCTGACCAGCGCGATCGAGAAGGCGGCGCCTTCACCCTCGCGAAGCGCCGCGATCGAGGCGCTGGTGCGGCTGGCCTCGCCGATGGTCCCGCATCTGGCCGAGGAGGCCTGGGCCGCAATGGGCCGCGACGGCCTCATCGCCGAGGCGGAATGGCCGGAGGCCGACCCGGCCTTGCTTGTCGAGGAGGAGGTCACCATCGCGGTGCAGGTGAACGGGAAGCTGCGCGACACCCTCATTGTTCCCAAGGGCTCGGACAGGGAAGCGCTCGAGGAAATGGCGCTCGCCTCCGAGAAGATCGTCCGGCTGCTCGACGGCAAGCGGCCGCGCAAGGTGATCGTCGTCCCCGACCGTCTCGTGAACGTGGTCGCATGAAATACGGCCGCTCCGCCCCCACCCCCGTTCGCCCTGAGCCTGTCGAAGGGCCCTCCTTCTTTCAGCCTCGTGCCAAAGGAAGGAAAGGGCTTCGACAGGCTCAGCCCGAACGGTCTGTTGCGGTTGCAGCCGTCCTCGCGGCCAGCCTCCTCCTGGCCGGCTGCGGCCTCAAGCCCCTCTACGGCGGGGGCGCCTCGGGTCCGGTCGCCCAGACTCTGCGCTCGGTAACCGTCGCTCCGATCGAAGGACGCGCGGGATGGCTGGTCCGAACCGCCCTGGAAGATCGGCTTGGAGCTCCGCAAGGCGTCGCCGCGACCTACCGGCTCGAAGTTCTGCTCGACGATGAAATCACCGGCTTCGGAATCCGCCGGGACGACGCCGTCACTCGCGAGCGGCGGACGCTTCGGGCGCGCTACCGGCTCGTCGATTCGGCCAAGGGCACCGTCCTGCTCGACGCCACCGCCGGCTCCGACGCCGGAATCGACGTGGTCGGCTCCGAATATGCGACGGTCGCGGCCGAGCAGACGGCGCTCGAGCGGCTATCGAAGGAGGTTGCGGACCAGATCGTCACCCGGGTCGCCGTTTATGCCCGGCGCAGCGGGAATGCCCCGTGAAAGCGAAGCGCGCCGAGGTGGAACGGGCGCTGAAGGGCCCGTCGCCTTACCGCTTCTTCCTCCTCTACGGCCCCGACGATTCGGGATCGCACTCGCTTGTGAAGGTCGCCGCCTCGGGTGCGGGGGCCGGGGCGGAGCGGGTCGAGCTGACCGCGGCCGAGCTCAAGGCGGATCCGGCCCGGCTCGCCGACGAGGCGGCATCCATCTCACTGTTCGGCGGAGCCCGTTACATCGTCGTCCAGCCCGCCGGAGACGAATGCCTCGCCGCGGTGGAGGCTTTGCTCCAGGCGCCGGCGGCCGGCAATCCGGTCCTTCTGATCGCCGGCGCTCTCAAGCCCGCCTCCAAGCTCCTCAAGCTGGCCCTCGCCGAGCCGGCCGCTCTGGCCCTGGCCAGCTATGCTCCTGAGGGGCAGGAAGCCGAGCGGCTGGTGACCGACATGGCCCGGGCCGAGGGGCTGACCGTCCGGCCGGACGTCGCCCGGCGCCTCGCCGACGCCTGCGCCGGCAACCGCGCCATCCTGGCGCTAGAGCTTCAGAAGCTTGCCTTGTACCTCGATTCGGCCCCCGACCGGCCCAAGCCGCTCGAACACGAAGCTTTGGACGCGGTCGGCGCCGCGGCGGAGGAGGGGGACCTCAGCCGCCTCGTCGACAGCGTCGGCAGCGGCAATGCGGCGGTGCTCCAGGCGGAGCTGCTCCGCCTCGCCAGCGAAGGCATAGAGGGAATTCCACTGATCCGGGCGGTGCTTCGGCGGATGAGCCTGCTGTCCCGCCTCCGCGCCCAGGTCGAGCGCGGCTCGAGCCCCGGCGCAGTCATGGCGTCACAGGGTAAGTCATTGTTCTGGAAGGAAAAGGACTCGGTCGGTCAGCAACTTTCGAGATGGCGGTCGGACGCCCTCGCCCGAAGCGTCAGCCGACTGCTGGAGGCGGAACGGCAGGTAAAGGCGCCCGGCGGGCTCGGACCGGCGGCCGTCGACGAGGAGCTGTTCGCCATTTGCCGCCAGGCGGCTCGCCTGAGGTAGGCGCGATGGGCGGAGGCCCCAAGCCTCCGTCATTGCGAGGAGCGTAGCGACGAAGCAATCCAGCTGCGGGCGGCCGAGTTTCTGGGTTGCTTCGCCTCGCTCGCAATGACGGCGGGTTAGGCCGGGCCAGGGTGGGGCTCCCTCAGATCTTCTCGCCGGAGAGCCGCTGGCAAATCATGTCGAGCTGGTCGAGGGTCGAGTAAGAGAGCGCCACCATGCCCCCTTCGGCCTTGTGCGCGATCTTGACCTTGAGGCCGAGCATGTCGCCGAGCTGGCGCTCGAGCGCTTCGATGTCGGCGCCGGCTTCCTTGATCCCGAGCTTGCCCTGCCGCTCCCGGCCGGGCTTGCCGAGGCGCGCGAGCTTCTCGACCTGGCGAACCGACAGGCCACGCTCGATCGCGTCGCGGGCCAGCCCTTCCGGGTCTCTCGCTCCGAGCAGCGCCCGGGCATGGCCCATGCTGAGCTGCCCGGCCTCGACGAAATGCCTCACCCTTTCGGGAAGATCGAGCAACCGCATCAAATTGGCGACATGGCTCCGGCTCTTGCTGACGAGCTTGCCGAGCTCTTCCTGCGTGTGTCCATACTCGTTGATCAGCCGCCTGTAGCCCTCGGCCTCCTCGAGCGCATTCAGGTCGCGGCGCTGGATATTCTCGAGCAAGGCGACTTCGAGGGTCTCCGCATCGTCGAAGTCGCGGACGATGACCGGAATTTCGTGGAGTCGGGCGCGTTGCGCCGCCCGCCAGCGCCGCTCGCCCGCGACGATCTGGTAATTGTGACCGTGCGGTCGGACCACGATCGGCTGGATGAGGCCGCGCTGCCTGATCGAGTCGGCCAATTCCTCGAGCGCTTCTTCGTCGAAATGGCGGCGCGGCTGGTCGAGATGGGGCTCGATCGACGAAACCGGCATCATCTGGATCCCACCCCGGGCCGGCGCGACGCCGCCGGCGACGGGCGCCTCTTGAGCGACCTCGCCGAGCAGCGAGGAAAGGCCGCGGCCGAGGCCGGAGGGGCGCTTGCGGGCGGCGGTGTCGTCGCTCATGCCGCCGCCGCCGTCTTGGGGAGCCGGCCGATCAGCTCGCGCGCCAAAGCGATATAGGCTTCCGATCCCGGGCAGCGATGGTCGTAGATGAGCGCGGGTATGCCGTGGCTCGGCGCCTCCGAGAGTCGGACGTTGCGCGGGATCACAGTCTCGAACACCACCTTGCCGAGGCAGGCCCGGACGTCGTCGGCCACCTGCGAGGACAAATTGTTTCGACGATCGAACATGGTCAGCGCCACTCCGAGGATTGAAAGCTCCGGATTGAACCTCGCCCGGATCCGCTCGATCGTCTGCAGGAGCTGGCTAAGTCCTTCCAATGCAAAGAATTCCGTCTGAAGCGGGACCAGGATGGATTGGGCGGCGACAAGGGCGTTGATGGTCAGAAGCCCAAGGCTCGGCGGGCAATCGATCAGGCAGACGTCCCAGCGGCTTGGCGAGGAATCCATCGCATTGTCGAGCCGATGCGTGCGCTCCTCGAGCGCCACCAACTCGATCTCGGCGCCCGACAGGTCCACGGTCGCCGGAACCAGGTCGAGTCGCGGCACCTTGGTCGGAACCACCGCCTCCTCGATCGTCGCTCCGCCGGTGAGCACGTCGTAGCTGGAGCGGTCGCGGAGCGCGTGGCCGATTCCGAGCCCGGTCGAGGCGTTGCCCTGAGGGTCGAGATCGATGAGCAAAACCCGCCAGCCGGTCGCGGCGAGCGCGGTGGCGAGATTGATCGCCGTCGTCGTCTTGCCGACTCCGCCTTTCTGGTTGGCGACCGCTATTCGGATCAAGATCTTCCCCTCGGCTTGCGGCGAACCCGGCTCGCGACGACGATCTGCGCTTCTTCGTCGGTCAGGCTGGGTTCGAGACGGAAGTCACCCTGCCACGAACATTGCACCGCTTCCAGTTCCGACTTTGCGTTTCTGCCTTTCGGAAGAATCCAGACCGTTTCAGGCGTGGAAAAACGTTCGGCGACGGCCAACAGTTTGGGCAAAGGCGCGAACGCCCGGGCGCTTATGACGTCGAACGCCCGCGTGGGCACCGCTTCGATCCTGGAGCAAAGGATCTCAACCCGATTCCCGATTCCGAGCAGCGACGCCGCGGCTCGAAGAAACTCTGCCCGCAAGCGTCTCGACTCGACGAGAACCGCTCCCGACGAATGGAAAAGCGGCACCATCAGTCCGGGAAACCCGGCACCGGTCCCCAAGTCCAGCCAGGAGCGAGAGCCGCCGGGAGCGAAACGGACAAGCTGGGCGGAGTCGAGGACATGGCGCTCCCAGACCGAGTCCAGGGAGGCCTTGGAGACAAGGTTCTGGCGCTCGTTCTCGGCGCGCAAAAGCCCCACGAAGGCTTCGAGCGCTTCAATTGTTTCACGTGGAACATCCAGCCGCCGCTTGGCCTCAGCTTCGTCCATCAAGCCGCCTTGCGCCGGGAGTGGACCAGGATGGCGGCAAGGGCTGCCGGTGTGATCCCACGTATCCGCCGCGCCGCACCCAGGGTGGGCGGTCGGGCGGTGTCGAGACGCTCGACCATTTCGAGCGAGAGACCGGCGATGGCCGAATAATCGATTCCGGTCGGGATCCGAACATTCTCGTCGCTTCGGAGCCGGGCGACTTCGGCCTGCTGGCGCTCCACATAGGGCGCGTAGCGATGGTCCTCCACCGCCTCTTCGACCAGCGGGCGGGGGAATTCGGCCAAGGCCGGCACCAGCCTCAGCAAAGCCGTCGAGTCCAGCTCAGGGTACCGAAGCCATTCTGATATCGCGCGGCGCAGACCGTCGTCGCGAACCTCTATGCCGGCAGCTCTGAGCTCGCTGCCCGTCCGCGGGGTTTCAAGATGCCTTTCGACGCTGCGCCGCTGGATCTGGCGAGCTTCGAAATGGACGCCTCGCTCTGCTCCGACCAGGCCGGCCGTGATCGCAACGGGAGTCAGCCGGGCTTCGGCATTGTCGGCTCGAAGCCGAAGCCGGAATTCGGCGCGCGCCGTCAGCATCCGATAGGGTTCGGTGACTCCCTGCAAGGTGAGGTCGTCGACCATCACCCCCATGTAGCTTTCGCTTCGCTCGAACAGGACCGGCGGCCGCCCGCCGGCCCGGGCGGCGGCATTGGCTCCGGCGACCAGGCCCTGGGCCGCGGCTTCCTCATAGCCCGTGGTTCCGTTGATCTGGCCGGCCAGATACAGGCCCTCCACCTCTCGGACCCCGAGCGTCGGTTCGAGGATTCGCGGATCGATATGGTCATATTCGACGGCATAGCCGGGCTGGAGGATCTTGGCCCGCTCGAGGCCGGCCATCGACCGGACCATCGCCAGTTGCACGTCCTCGGGAAGCGAGGTGGAAATGCCGTTGGGATAGACGGCGGCGTCGTCCAGCCCCTCGGGCTCGAGGAATATCTGGTGTCCGTCGCGGTCGGCGAAGCGGTGGACCTTGTCCTCGATGGACGGGCAGTAACGCGGGCCGACTCCGCTGATGTCCCCGGCGAAGAGTGGCGAGCGATCGAGGTTGGAGCGGATGATTCGATGAGTGGCTTCATTCGTCCGGGTTATCGCGCAGAAGAGTTGAGCGGCGGGACGGTGCCCCGTCACCGGCGACAGAGTCCAGTCGTCGAGGTCCGATTCCTGGCGTTCCAGCCGAGCCCAGTCGATGGTGCGGCCGTCCAGCCGCGGTGGAGTGCCGGTCTTGAGCCGCGCCATCGGAAGCCCGAACTCGCGGAGCTGGACTGCAAGAGCCGAAGCCGGGCGCTCGCCGATCCGGCCGCCGGCGCGGCTGGTCCGGCCGAAATGCAGCTTGGCGCCGAGGAAGGTACCGGTCGCCAGGATGACCGCCTTCGACTCGAGCGCTCGGCCGTCGGCAAGGTCGAGTCCCGCGACTCGGCGCCCTTTCAGGCGAAGCGCGGCGGCTTCCCCCTCGACGATTTCGAGGCCTTCCTGCGAGTCCAGCATCCGGTGGATCGCTGCCTTGTAGAGCCGGCGGTCGGCCTGGACCCGGGGCCCGCGCACGGCTGCCCCCTTGCTGGCATTGAGCATCCGGTAGTGGATCCCCGCCTGGTCGGCGGCTCGTGCGATCAGCCCGTCGCAGGCGTCGACCTCGCGGACCAGATGTCCCTTGCCGAGCCCACCGATCGCCGGGTTGCACGACATCGCTCCGATCTGCTCTCGCGCAAAGCTGACCAGCACCACCCGCGCACCCATGCGCGCCGCAGCCGCCGCCGCTTCACAGCCGGCATGGCCGCCGCCGACCACGATGATGTCGAAGCTCCGATCCACAGCGCCGCTATATGTTCCACGTGAAACAATGTCGCGCCCATTCCGCGTTCCGAAAGCGATCGACCCGAGGGGCACGCCAGCCGCCAAACCCGTTCGCGCTGAGCTTGTCGAAGCGCTTCTTCCCTTCACCGGTGCTAAGCCTGAATCGTGGCATGGCTACGAATGCCGTTAATTGGTTCGCACAAAGAACACAAAGGGCACCAAGAAGCGGTGTAGAGGCGAATCTTTGGCTTTTCCGGATTGGCAGCGAGCATGCCGCTTCGCGGATTCTTGGTGCCCTTTGTGTTCTTTGTGCGAAATCCATCTGCTTCCACGCTCGCCGGTCTGGCCGAGAAAGCCCTACTTGCCGATGCAAAAGCGCCCGAAAAGCGTGTCGAGCATGTCCTCCACGCCGGCCCGGCCGGTGACCGCGTCGAGCTCGACGCGCGCCTGGCGAAGCGACTCGGCGGCGATGATCATGTCGGCAGCGCAGGCGCCGCGCAGATGCTCCAGTGCGCGCCCGATGGAATCCCTTTGGCGGCCATTGGCGGCGACGTCGCCTTCGGCGGGGAGGAGCGTCCGGGCCCGGGCCGCCATTGCCGCGATCAGCTCCTGGATGCCCTCTCCGGTCAGGGCCGACACCCGGACGTCGCAGTCGCGGCTTTCGGCTGAAAGATCGCCTTTCGACTGAACCAGGATCGTCCGGTTCCTGTCGGGCGAATCCGCCGGCTCGCCCAGCCAGAGAACGAGGTCCGCCGCTGCGAGGCTTGCCCGCCCCCGCTCCACTCCGATCGCCTCGACCTCCTCGGCGGCGTCCCGAAGCCCGGCCGTATCGATCAGCAGATAGGGCAGTCCGCCGATCGAAGCCGGCGCCTCGATCAGGTCGCGGGTCGTTCCCGGGACAGCGGAGGTTATAGCCGCCTCCCTCTGGACTAAGGCATTGAGGAGGCTGGACTTTCCGGCGTTTGGCGGGCCTGCGATCACCACCCGGACACCGTCTCTGAGCCGCTCCGCCGGCGGGCGCTCGAGCAAGTCCTCCATCTCGGCGGCGAGAGCCTCCACATCCGCGGACCATCCCGGCGGCCAGGACTCGCCGACCTCCCCTTCGTCGGAGAAATCGAGCGCCGCTTCCAGAGCGGCCGCAAGCGCGAGGACCCGTTGACGCCATGCCTCCACCTTTCGGCTGAGCGCTCCTCCGGCCATGGTAAGCGCCGAGCGGCGCTGGGACTGGGTTTCGGCGCTGAGCAGGTCGGCGAGACCCTCGGCCTCGGCGAGATCGATCCGGCCGTTTTCGAAGGCGCGCCGGGTGAACTCGCCGGGCTCGGCGGCCCGGAGCCCTTGCTGGCCCGCCAGAGCCTCCAGGACGGCCGCCACCACGGCCCGGCCGCCGTGCAGGTGGAGTTCGGCCACATCCTCTCCCGTGGCGCTGTGCGGCCCGGGAAATCGAAGGACGAGGGCCCGGTCGAGCGGCTCGCCGCGCCAGCGAAGAGTCGTCAGGGTCGCCAGCCGAGGCGGCGGCAGCTTTCCGGCTAGGGTCTCGAGCGCTGCTTGCGCGCGCGGTCCGCTGATCCGCACCACCGCCAGGGCCGCAGGCGGGCTTCCGGACGATAATGCGAAGATCGTGTCGTTCATGCGTCGTCCATTCGGGTGACCGTCATCCCGGCGGAAGCCGGGACCTCAGGACAAGAAGTCTCTGCGGGTCTCCCCGAGGTCCCGGCTTGCGCCGGGATGACGGAGATTCAACCCTTCTTCCCGCTCATCCCCTCGAGCATCGAGCGCCACATCGCCATGCCGGCCTCGTTCATCGGCCCCCAGGCCTTCATCATGTCCGCGGCCGATTCGGCGGTGAGCCCCTCGCCGGCTACCTTGGTCATCCGCTGGACATAGGCGTCGTGGACGGGAGTGAGATCGGGGAGCCCGAGGAATCGCCGGGCTTCCTCGGGGGTGCAGTCGACGTCGACGCTGATCTTCATGGCCGGTCCTTCCGCTGGTCTGGAAGCTATGTGTATAGAAGCGCCTCCCGAGACAAGGAGGAGCCGACATGGGGACGATCCGGATCGACACGCTCGAAGGGGGTGAAAGCTTCGACGCCTATGTCGCGGAGCCGCAAGGGAGGCCGCGAGCGGCGATCGTCGTCATCCAGGAGATATTCGGGGTCAACGAAGGCATTAGGCGCAAATGCGATGCATGGGCGGACCAGGGTTATCTCACTTTGGCGCCGGATCTCTTCTGGAGACTCGAGCCGGGGGTCGAGCTCGATCCCGACGTGCCCGATGAATTCAAACAGGCGCTCGGCCTGATGGGGCGGTTCGACCAGGACCAGGGGGTGGTTGACATCGAAGCGACGATCCGCGCCGCCCGGGCCCGCCTCGGCGAAGGCTCGATGGTGGGAGTCGTCGGCTATTGTCTCGGGGGCCGCCTCGCTTTCATGGCCGCGGCGCGCACCGACGCCGATGCAAGCGTCGGCTATTATGCCGTAGGCCTTCCCGACATCCTCCACGAGAAGAACGCGATCGCCCGGCCGCTGATGCTCCACATTGCCGGCGCCGACCATTTCGTCGACGAGTCGGCGCAGCGCGCCATGCACGAGGCGCTGGACGACCATCCGAAGGTGACTCTCCACGATTATCGCGGCGAAGATCACGGCTTCGCCGCGGAGATGGGCAAGCGGCGCAGCGAAGAGGCGGCTCGGCTCGCCGACGGCCGCACCGCCGCCTTCTTCGCGCAGCACCTCTCGTGAATGAAGTCGCGCCGGTTCAGGCGCTGGCGCCCAACTCCTGGCTGGTCGCGGGCGGAATTCTCAGCGCCCTCGCTGTGATCCTCCACCTCGCCGTCATCGCCGGGGGCCCGGACTGGTACCGCTTCGTCGGCGCCGGCGAGGAGATGGCCCAGATGGCGGAACGGGGCCTCCTTCGCCCTGCCCTCATCACGATCGCCATCGCCACGATCCTCGCCATCTGGTCCGCCTACGCCTTCGCCGGCGCAGGGCTCCTTCCCCGGCTGCCCCTGATTCGAACCGCCCTGGTCGCGATCACCGCGGTCTATCTGCTGCGCGGCCTCGCCCTGGTCCCGCTCGTCCTGCTCCGACCGGCCCTCGTCGATTCCTTCGCGCTGTGGAGCTCGCTGATCGTGCTGGCCTACGGCATCGTCCACGCGGTTGGAACTTACCGCGCCTGGCCGGCGCTTGCGGCCGCGGCCCGATGAGCGATCCCTACGCCTTCGTCCTCCGCCGGACCGGCGGTCCGGAAGTCCTCGAGGCCGAGCATATCGACTTGCCCAGGCCTGGACCGGGCGAGGTGCTGGTCCGAAACGCGGCGGTGGGGCTGAACTTCATCGACACCTACCATCGCTCCGGGCTCTACAAGCTGCCTCTGCCGTCGGGCCTGGGCGGCGAGGGGGCAGGGGTGGTCGAGGCCGTCGGAGAGGGGGTGAGCGGCCTCCGCGAAGGCCATCGGGTCGGCTATTTCACCGGTCCGCTCGGATCCTACGCCACCCACCGGACGATCGCCGCCGACAGGCTGGTGAAGCTTCCCGATTCGATCAGCTTCGAGACCGCGGCGGCGGCGATCCTCAAGGGCTGCACCGCCGAATATCTGATCGAGCGCTGCGCGCGGGTGGAGGCGGGGCAGACGGTCCTCGTCCACGCCGCGGCGGGCGGAATGGGCTCCATCCTCGTGCAATGGCTCAAGGCCCTCGGAGCCACGGTGATCGCCCATGCCGGCGACAGCCGCAAGTCGGCCCTGGCGGCCGAGCTCGGCGCCGACCATGCCTTGTGCTGCCCGATGGATAGACTCGCGGCGGAGGTGCGGGCCCTGACCGGCGGCCAGGGCGTTCCGGTGGTTCTCGACGGGGTGGGGGAGGCGAGCTGGAAGGCGTCGCTGGGCTCCGTCGCCCGGCGCGGCCTGCTCGTCACCTACGGCAACGCGTCGGGCCCGGTGCCCGCCTTCACCGCTCTCGACCTGCTCGGCGCCGGCTCGATCTTCGTCACCCGTCCGACTTTGGCCGATTATTGCAGGAGCGCCGAGGAAATGGCGGCTTCGGCGACGCGACTGTTCGAGATGGTCGAGAAAGGCGCCGTGACGATCCGGATCGGCGCCACTTTCCCCTTGCTCAAGGCCGCCGACGCCCACCGCGCGATCGAAGCGAGGGCGACGACGGGCTCGACGGTCCTGATTCCCTGACCCGTCGTCCCGGCGACGAGGAATGTCAGCTAAACAGCGTTCCTAGCCCGACATTGGGATCGACGAAGCCTTCGTAGACCATCTTTCCGGCGACGTAGACGATGACCAGCAGCCCCACCCAGGCGATCCAGCGATAGCGCTCGATATATTTGGCGAGGATGTTGGCGGCGACTCCCATCAGCGCAACCGCCAGCAGAAGGCCGATGATCAGGATTCCCGGATGCTCGCGCGCCGCCCCGGCGACCGCCAGTACGTTGTCGAGGCTCATCGACACGTCGGCGACGGCGACGGCCCAGGCGGCGGCGGCGAAGCTCCTGGCGGGCTTGAGGCCGCTATCCTCGTCGCCCTCGACTTCGGGAGAGCCGTGCGACTGGCCGGAATGCTTGAGCTCGCGCCACATCTTCCAGGCCACCCAGAGCAGCAGGAGGCCGCCGGCGAAGGTCAGTCCGACGATCTGCATCAATTGCGTGACGACCAACGCGAAGGCGATTCGAAGCACCAGAGCGGCGATGATCCCGATCAGGATCACCTTGCGCCGCTGATCGGCGGGAAGGCCCGCCGCGAGCGCACCGACCACGATGGCGTTGTCCCCGGCCAGCATGATGTCGATCATCAGCACCTGGCCGAAGACCACCCACGCCGCGGCCGTGTTGAGCTTCGAGAAATCGGTGACGATGGCGTCCCAGATTCCGCCGATTCCGAGCGGAGCGGCGGCAGCGCCGTGAACGCTGATGAGTAAGTCGAGCATCGTTACCCTTCGTCATCCCGGCGGAGGCCGGGATCCCAGCTCAATCAGTCCCAGCTTGTCTCGCTGGGACCCCGGCCTCCGCCGGGGTGGCGGTCGAGGCGGCGCCTCGTTCCGTCACTGGTTCATCGAAGCGAAGAAATCCTCGTTCGACTTGGCGTCCTTCATCTTGTCGAGGAGGAACTGCATCGCGTCGACCGTGCCCATCTGCATGAGAATCCGGCGAAGCACCCACATCTTGGAGAGGGTCGCCTGGTCGACCAGCAACTCCTCCTTGCGGGTTCCGGACTTGCCGACGTCGAGCGACGGGAAGATGCGCTTGTCGGAAACCTTGCGGTCGAGCACGATCTCCGAGTTGCCGGTGCCCTTGAACTCCTCGAAGATGACCTCGTCCATCTTGGACCCGGTGTCGATCAGAGCGGTGGCGATGATCGAGAGCGATCCGCCCTCCTCGATGTTGCGCGCCGCTCCGAAGAAGCGCTTGGGCCTCTGGAGCGCGTTGGCGTCGACGCCGCCGGTCAGAACCTTGCCGGACGACGGCACCACCGTGTTGTAGGCCCGGCCGAGGCGAGTGATCGAATCGAGCAGGATGACGACGTCCTTCTTGTGCTCGACCAGGCGCTTGGCCTTTTCGATCACCATCTCGGCGACCTGGACGTGGCGCTGGGCGGGCTCGTCGAAGGTGGAGGAGACGACCTCGCCCTTCACCGAGCGCTGCATGTCGGTGACCTCCTCGGGCCGCTCGTCGATGAGAAGCACGATCAGGAAGACCTCGGGATGATTGTCGGTGATCGCCCGGGCGATGTTCTGGAGGAGGACGGTCTTGCCGGTCCTGGGCGGCGCCACGATCAGTGCGCGCTGCCCCTTGCCCTGCGGCGAGATGATGTCGATCACCCGAGCCGACTTGTCCTTGATCGTCGGGTCCGCGCTGTCGAGGGTAAGCTTCTCGTCCGGGTAGAGCGGAGTCAGATTGTCGAAATTGACCCGGTGGCGGACCGCGTCGGGATCGTCGAAATTGACCGAGACCAGGCGAACCAGCGCGAAATAGCGCTCGCCGTCCTTGGGCCCGCGAATCTCGCCTTCGACCGTGTCGCCGGTCCTCAGCCCGAATTTGCGGACCTGGTTGGGCGCGATGTAGATGTCGTCGGGGCCGGCGAGGTAATTGGCCTCCGGCGAGCGGAGGAAGCCGAATCCGTCCGGAAGCACCTCGATCGTGCCCTGGCCCATGATCTCCTCGCCATTCTCGGCCTGGACCTTGAGGATCGAGAACATCAGCTCCTGCTTGCGCAGAGTCGAGGCGCCCTCGATCCCGAGCTCTTCGGCCATGGCGACGAGATCGGCGGGGGATTTTTGTTTCAAGTCTTTGAGATGCATGGAGAATTTACTCGAAAATTTGGGATTGTCGACAGGCCGCGAAGGTCGGGAGGGTGGCGGCTGGGGATTGCCTACACGGACGGCAGGCGAACGACTGTAAGCGCGTTAGGCTCCGCGATTTTTCAAGTCAAGCGAGACGAAGCAGGCGGCCCCGTCATCCCGGCGAAAGCCGGGACCTCAGGACGAGAAGTCGCGGCGGGTCTCCCCGAGATCCCGGCTTTCGCCGGGATGACGGCCTGCGGGGGCCGTCAAAAAGGCTTCACGATCACCAGAACGACGATCAGCACCACCGCGATTCCCGGGATCTCGTTCATCATCCTCAGGCCGCGGCCGCTCAGCGCCCGCTCGCCCCGGGCGAGCTTGCGGCCGTAGCCGACCATCCAGCCATGATAAGCGGAGAGCGCCACGACGAGGATGAACTTGGCCTGGAACCAGCCCATCGTCCAGGCCTGGGTCGTCCAGGCCAAAGAGAGTCCGAAGATCCACACGAGGATCATCGCCGGAGTGATGATGATCCTGCGCAGCTTGCGCTCCCGCTCGATCCACCGCCCCTCTTCCGCCGAGCCCGGAGCCGCTTCCTGGTGGTAGACGTAGAAGCGAGGGAGCATGAACAGCCCCGCGATCCAGAAGATCACGAAGATGACGTGGCCTGCCTTGATCCAGGCGTAGGTCAAGTGGATGGCCGTCGCGAGGGCATCGATCACGCGCGCACCAGCTCGATGAGCTTCTCGACGTGCGAAATCGGCGTGTCCGGCAAGATGCCATGCCCCAGGTTGAAGATATGCGGTCGCCCCGCCAGGCTAGATAGGATACGGGCCACCGCCGTTTCAAGCGCCTCGCCGCCGGCGATCAGCGCCAGCGGGTCGAGATTGCCCTGGACCGGCATGCCCGGCGGAAGAACCTTGTCCGCCCAGGCGGGGTCCACCGTCTCGTCGAGGCCGATCGCGTCGACTCCGGTCTCCCGCGCATAAGCGGCGAGCTTGCCGCCGGCGCCCTTGGGAAAGCCGATCACGGGGATTCCCGGGTTCCTCGCCTTGAAGGCCGCGACGAGCGAGGCGGTCGGAGCGATCACCCAGCGCTCGAACTGCGCCGGCGACAGGCTTCCGGCCCAGCTGTCGAACAATTGCACGGCCTCGACCCCGCTCTCCACCTGGCGGGAGAGATAGTCGACGGTGAGCCCCGATATGGCCTCTGCGATCGCCTGGAAGGCCTCTGGGTCGCCATAAGCGAGCCTTCGCGCCTCCCCCTGGTCCTTGCTGCCCTGGCCGGCCACCATATAGGTGGCGACGGTCCAGGGGCTGCCCGCGAAACCCAGGAAAGTCGTTGCTTCCGGGAGACACTGGGCGACTTTCTCCACAGTCCGGTAGACGGGGTCGAGGCGGTCCCGGGCCGAGTCGAGATCGGCGAGCGCCGAGTCGACGAGGGTCGGCGACAGGCGCGGCCCCTCGCCGGCCTCGAAGCGGAGATCCTGTCCAAGGGCGAACGGCACCATGAGGATGTCGGAGAACAGGATCGCTCCGTCGAACCCGAAGCGGCGGATCGGCTGGAGGGTGACCTCGGCGGCGGAATCCGGATCCTGGACCAGGTCGAGGAAGCCGCCTTTTTCGGCCCTCAGCGCCCGGTATTCGGGCAGGTAGCGGCCGGCCTGGCGCATCAGCCAAAGCGGAGTTTTCCCGGCTTTTCCGCCCTTTAGGACGCTGAGCAGAGGCTTGTCGGCGACGGCCGTGACCACAGGAATGCTCCGCTCTACTCTCTATAGAGTCTTATATAAGAGAGTCTGTTGTAGGTTGTAGGAAGGCGCGTCGCGGGGTTTATTGGCTTCGCCCGATTTTGCAAACAGCTTGACTCTGAACGGTTGGCGGAAGGCCGCGGATTCGCGCCGTCCATCCCCGCTTTCCACAGCCCGCCGGTAAGAAGTTGTTAACCTTTGCGACTCTGTGGACGGAAAAGCGGATTGCGGGGGCAAAGCGTTCGCTTGCAACGCTCCCGAGGCTTAAGCTAGCGATTCCCACATGCTTATCCACAGGCGCGCCGAATGACGGATAGCTTCATGATCCCATCGTCATTGCGAGGAACGTCATCCCAGCGAAGGCTGGGATCCCAGCGGGTGAAGGACGCCGGCGGTTTTCGCCCCCTGGGGCCCCAGCCTTCGCTGCGGCGACGGCACTCGCAATGACGGATCGAGCAGGAGCGGCCTAGTGACCCTGCTCCACCTCCACCTCCTGTCGGATTCGACGGGTGAGACCCTCGAGGTCATCGCCACCGCCTGCCTCGCCCAGTTCGAGGGCGTCGACGTCCGCCGCCACCTTTGGCCGATGGTGCGTTCGGAAGGCCATCTCGACCGGGTCCTCGACGACGTCGAGCGGCGGCCCGGACTCGTCCTCTATACGCTGGTCAACAACACCCTCAGGCGCGAGCTCGAACAGAAGACCCGCCGGCGCGGAATTCACGCGGTGGCGGCTCTCGATCCCGTCGCCCATGCCTTGTCGGTCGTTCTCGGCCGTGAGGCGGCGGGCCGGCCCGGGCGCCAGCACGCGCTCGACGCCGCCTATTTCGCCCGGGTGGACGCGATCCAGTTCAGCATCGCCCATGACGACGGAATCGGCTCGGAGAATTGGGAGGAGGCGGACATCGTCCTCGCCGGGGTTTCGCGGACCTCCAAGACCCCGACCTCCATCTATCTCGCCAATCGCGGCTACAAGGTCGCCAACATCCCGCTCGTCCCCGAAGCGCCGCCGCCGCCCTCGCTCTTCTCCCTTAAGCATCCGCTGGTCGTCGGCCTCACCACCAATCCCGACCGGCTGGTCCAGATCCGCCGCAACCGGCTGCTCGCCCTCAACCAGGCGCCGGAGACCGACTATGTCGACATCGAGGCCGTCAATGCCGAGCTCGCCTTCGCCCGCCGGCTCTTCGCCGACAACGACTGGCCGGTGATAGACGTCACCCGCCGCTCGATCGAGGAGACCGCCTTCGCCATCGTCAAGCTCTGCAACGAGAGGCAGGACTCGGCGGCCGCGGCCGCCGAGGGCGGATGAGGCTCCTTCTTGCATCGAGGAGCGCCGCCCGGCGGCAGATGCTCGAGGGCGCGGGCGTGCCGTTCGAGGCCGTCGAGGCCGATCTCGACGAAGCGGCGGCCAAGGCCGGGCTGTGGGGCGCCGGCTTCGACGCGCGCGGAGTGGCCGAGGAGCTCGCCCAGCTCAAGGCGCTCTCCGTGACGGCCGGCCAGGGCGACCTCGTCCTGGGCTCCGACCAGACCCTGGAACGGGGCGACGGAACCCTTCTCGGCAAGCCCGCCTCCCGCGAGGAGGCCCGGGGGCAGCTCATCTCGCTGAGCGGCGCAACCCACCGGCTCCACAGCGCGGCCGTCGTCGCGGAAGGGGGAGAAGCCGTTTGGTGGGGCTGCGAAAGCGTCGAGCTGACCATGCGCTCGCTGAGCGACTCCTTCATCGAAGACTATCTCGACCGCGAATATGAGCAGATCCGCTGGAGCGTCGGCGGCTACCGGATCGAGGGCCCGGGCGCGCAATTGTTCGAGCGAATCGAAGGCAGCCACTTCGCAATCCTCGGAATGCCGCTCCTGCCTTTGCTCGCCTATCTGCGCGAGCGTGGCCTACTGACGTCATGACACACTCACCGCTCAATTCCTCCCCGAGCTCGCTCGGGGAGGAGCTGCGATGAAGGCCGCAGCGAACCCCTCAATTCCTCCCCGAGCTTGCTCGGGGAGGGGGACCGCGCCGCGAAGCGTCGTGGTGGAGGGGCGATTCTGACTGCGATTTCCCCCTCCACCGCGCTTCGCGCGGTCCCCCTCCCCGAGGCGAGCTCGGGGAGGAACTCAGGACGAGCTCCGGCCGCCGGCCCTGGCCGGGTGGTTGAGGGGCAGCCGGTCGAGGACCAGGGCAACTATGCCTCGAACCGCCGCTTCGACGTCATGCAGGACTTCGACCGCGGGGATGCGCATCGTTTCAATTCCCGCACCGGCAAGCCATTCATCCCGGGCGGCATCCTTCTCGGGCCGGTCCCCGCGCCCATGCGCTTCGCCGTCGACCTCGATCGCCAGCTTCGCGTCGTTGCAGTAGAAGTCGAGCGTATAGGGACCGCTCGGGTGCTGACGGCGAAATTTGAGTCCGGAGGGGCGCTGACGGAGTTCGCGCCAAAGCAGAATCTCGGGAAGGCTCATCCGGCGGCGGAGACGTCGGGACTGGCCGACGGCGCCGGGACGAGGCTTGGGGGCAGTGTTTTTGAACATAAGATATCAACGTCTCACCGCTTTTGCGTGATTTCCGGCGGACCGGCAATATCAATTCCTCCCCCAGCTTGCCTGGGGGAGGGGGACCGCGGCGCGAAGCGTCGTGGTGGAGGGGTGATTCCGACTTCCGATTCCCCCTCCACCGCGCTTCGCGCGGTCCCCCTCCCCGAGACGAGCTCGGGGAGGAATAAGGGGCGAACCTGATGGCCGTCCCCTATGCCGAAGTGATCGGCGACCCGATCGCGCATTCCAAGTCCCCGCTCATCCATAGATATTGGCTCGGGAAGACTGGTACCGAAGGCGATTATCGAGCCTGCCGGGTCTCGGCGGAGAGGCTGGCTGCCTATTTCGCGGAGCGGGGCGGGGATCCGGACTGGCGCGGATGCAACATAACGATGCCGCATAAATATGCGGCGCTCGAACAGGTTCACGTCCATCGGGATCCGACCTTTCCCGTCGAGCCGGTCAACATCGCCGTGCGCCATCAGGCCAGGAACCGGATCGAAGGCCTCAACTCGGATAAAAGCGGGTTCATTGAGCCGTTGCTGCCCATGCACGGCGGGCAGATCGCGCGTCCAAGAGGAGCGGCCGTGATCATCGGCGCGGGCGGAGCGGCGTCGGCGGCGGCCTGGATGATGCCGGTCCTGGGCTATTCACCCACCTGGATCGTCGCCCGCGATCCGGCCAAGGCCGCAAAGATGGCTGCCGATTTCGAAAATGTCGGCGCGGTCGCCGCGCCCTTTGGCGATCCCTTGCCCGAAGCACGGTTGCTCGTGAACGCCTCGCCGCTCGGGATGAGCGGCTTCCCGCCCTTTCCCTTCGCGCTGGATCGAATGGCCGAGGACGGAATCGTCTACGACATGGTCTATTCTCCTCCCCAGACCGCACTCCTGCGCGAAGCGCTGCGGCGGGAGCTGCAGGTGATCGACGGGCTGGCGATGTTGATCGGCCAAGCGGCGATCGCCTTCCAGGCCTTCTTTCAAGCCTCTCCTCCGCGCGCTCTCGATCACGAGCTTCGGGAATTGCTGCTTCGATGATCGTCCTCGGCCTCACCGGATCGATCGGAATGGGCAAGTCGACCGTCGCGAACATGTTCGCCGATGAGGGCGTGCCCGTCTTCGACGCCGATTCGGCGGTGCACAGGCTGCAGGGGCCGGAAGGGGATCTGGTCGGGATAATCGAAGCGCATTTCCCGGGCACGACCGGCCCCGAAGGGGTGAATCGCGGCGCCCTGGCCGAACGGGTGCTCGGCGAGCCCGAGGCGCTGCGCCGGCTCGAGGCCCTCGTCCACCCGGCGGTGGCCCGGCAGCGCGAGGCGTTCCTGTCCGCCAACTCCGCGGCCCCGCTGGTCGTCCTCGACATCCCGCTCCTCTTCGAAGCGGGCGGCTCCGCCCGGGTCGACAGGATCGCCGTCGTGTCGGCGCCGTCCCAAGTGCAGCGCGAGCGGGTCCTCGCTCGCCCGGGCATGACCCCGGAGAAATTCGAGAACATCCTCGCCCGCCAGCTTCCCGACCGGGAGAAGCGCGCGCGGGCCGACTTCGTCATCCCCACCGGCGGCTCCCTCGAGGAAACGCGACGAGCGGTTCGGCGCATCCTCGCTTGCCTGACCGGCGGCTCCGATTCATAGTCGAAGCCATGCGGGAAATCGTCTTCGACACCGAAACCACGGGCCTCAGCCCGCTGACCGGCGACCGGGTCGTCGAGATCGGCTGCGTCGAGATCTGGAACCGGGTCGAGACCGGCCGGACCTTCCATGCCTATTTCAATCCCGAGCGGCCGATGCCGAGCGGCGCCGAGGCCGTCCACGGCCTCACCGACGCCTTCCTCGCCGACAAGCCGCGCTTCCGCGACGTGGCCCGGGATCTCCTCGAATTTCTCGGCGACTGTCCCCTCGTCGCTCACAATGCGAGCTTCGATTTCGGATTCCTCAACCACGAGCTCAACAATTGCGGTCACCCTTTGGTCTGCCTCACCCGGATGGTCTGCACGCTGCAGCTCGCCCGGTCGAAGCATCCGGGCGCCAAGCACAGCCTCGACGCGCTCTGCACCCGCTTCGGCGTCGATCGGAGCCTCAGGGTCAAGCACGGCGCCCTGATCGACGCCCAGCTGCTCGCGCAATGCTATGTCGAGCTGACCGGGGGCCGCCAGATCGGCCTCACCCTCACCGATATCGCCGCCGCGCGGGTCGACGAGTCGCAGGATATCCGGATCGCCGGATCCGACTCGATCCTCATCGAAGTCCGTCCGCCGCGCGCCCACGCGCCGACGGAAGAAGAGCTTCAGGCCCACGCGGCCTTTCTTGCGACCCTCTCGGACCCCATCTGGCACAGGCTGGACGGACGCGGTTGACCTCGGGCCGCTGCGGAGCCTAATCCGCGCGGCCCCTTGCTGGAGAAAGCCATGGAAATCCGCGTCTCCGGTCATCAGCTCGACACCGGCGAAGCCCTTCAGGAGCGGGCGACCACCCGCCTTGCCGCCGTGGCCGACAAATATGCCTCCCGGCTCATCTCCGCGCAGGTGACGTTCGGCAAGGGACCTCACGATCACGGCTTCACCTGCGAGATCGTCGCCTTCGCGCCCCAAGGGGTGGTCCTGAAGGCGGCCGACAAAGCGGCGACGGCGCCCGCGGCCTTCGACTCGGCCGCCGACAAGGTCGAAAAGCAGCTTCGCCGCCACACCCGCCGGCTCAAGGATCATCATCCCGAGGACACCGGGCAGCTGGCTCAGTCCGAAGGCTTCGCTTAGCGGCGAGGGGCGGCGGGCCTCAAGTCGCCTAACCCTGCGGCACCCAAAACTCGCAATTCCTCCACATTTTCGAACATTCCTCCACATCTTGAAAGAGCGGCCGGGGGCGACCGCATCCGGTGAACCGATGAACGACATAACCGACATCCTCACGATCGACTGCGTCGACGGCGGGATGAATGTTCCGAACAAGAAGGGCCTGTTCCAGCTGCTCGGCGCCGCCGCGGCTCGGCGGACGGGGCTCGATTCGAAGACGATCGCCGCCGCTCTGGCCGACCGCGAGAAGGTCGGCTCCACCGGCTTCGGCGGGGGAATCGCGATCCCGCACGGCCGGATCGAGGGCCTGAAAAGGGTGTTCGGATTTTTCGCCCGCCTGACCGCTCCGATCGATTTCCAGTCGGTGGACAATCTGCCGGTCGACCTCGTCTTCCTGATCCTGTCGCCGCCCGACGCCGGCGCCGACCATCTCAAGGCGCTGGCCTCGGTCAGCCGGGTGCTTCGCGACCGGAACACGGTGGCGAAGCTTCGCGGAGCCCGCTCCCGGGACGCCCTGTTCGCTCTGCTTTCCGGGGTCGAAAGCCGCAATGCCGCCTGAAGCGGACGCCGGGGCCTCGGCCCATTACCGGGCGCTCGAGTCGCTCTACGCCCGAGCGCCGGTCAACGCTCTCTTCGAATCGCGCCTGGAGATCGTCGAGAAGGGGTTCGCCCGAATCCGGTTCGAGGTGCGCGACCAGCTCTTCCACGCCGCCGCCGCCGCTCACGGCACCCTTTATTTCAAGATGATGGACGACGCGGCCTTCTACGCCTGCAACAGCCTGGTCACCGACCGATTCCTGCTCACCACCGCCTTCAACCTGATCTTCACCCGCCCTTTGCGCGCCGGCCCGGTAACCGCCGAGGGACGCTGGGCGAGCGGAAGGCGCAGGGTGCTGGTCGGCGAGGCTCGGCTGATCGATTCGGAAGGGTTGCTCGCGGCGAGCGGCACCGGCACCTTCATGCGCTCCCATATCCCGCTGAGCGGCCTCCCCGGCTACGTCGCCGGCTGATGGAGCCGCGAGTCGCCGCTTCGGTTCTTGCGGGCGCCCTGATTCGGAAGGCAGAGGGCGAGGGCGGGTTCGGAGCGGTGCTCGCCAAGGGCGATGCCACCGCCGGGTCGATCCTGGTCATCCTTCTGGAAAAAGGAGTTAATCCCAGGCTGTTCGAACGTCTGCTTCAGCCTGGCGGCCGCTATTCCTGGCAGGAGAGCGGAAGCCAACGTATTGAAAACTCAAGCGAAGTTCCGGCGTTTATCGCTCGATTGAGGCGATTCGACCCGGATTCATGGTTAATTGAACTGGATATCCCGTCTGCCGAACGGTTCGCCGCTGAAATGAACGCCCTCGATTGACTCTGCTGCAGCGCACAACCTAGCCCTCGCTTTGTCCTTCGAGAGCGGGGGGCCGCGACGAACCCGGGGTATTGGGAGGGGGCGGCCACGCGAGACGGAAGGCGGTCCGGGATGCGCTTCTTTCCTCATGCATCCGGCTTGGGACCGCTCGCCGCACTGACTTGAGATTGAATGATCCGCTTTCTTCGCGCCGCGTCCTTCGTGGCCGCCTCTTTCGTTTTCGTCTTCGGCGCCCCTTCGTCGGCCTTCGAGCTGACCGGGACCGCCCTCACCGCCGGGACTTCCGAGCAGCCCGGCATCGGCGCTCCGCCTCCCATCGCCTCCGCGCCGCCGGTGGCCGCGGCCGAGCCCGAGCCCGCCGTCGAGGCCGAAAGGCCGGCCCGGCGAAGTCTCGCGGAGCTGGTGGCCGACCATGCCAGCCACCAGACCGCCGACGCGCAACAGGAATGCCTCGCCGGAGCCGTCTATTTCGAGGCGAAGGGCGAGCCTCTGCAGGGCCAGCTCAGCGTCGCCGAAGTGATCCTCAATCGGGCCCGCTCTGGCCGATTCCCGGCCTCGGCCTGCGCAGTCGTCAAGCAGCGCGGCCAGTTCTCCTTCATTCGCGGCGGACGCTTCCCGGCGATCGCCCGGACCTCGCTCGCCTGGAAGCGGGCGGTCGCGATCGCCCACATCGCGGTCCGCGACCTGGCCAAGAGCCCGGCGCCGAAGGCGCTGTTCTTCCACGCCAAGCGAGTCTCGCCGCGCTGGCGCCTGACCAGGGTCGCCGCGGTCGGGAATCACATCTTCTACCGTTAGGCGCCGACCAAGTCGCCCGCACCGTTCGCCCTGAGCCTGTCGAAGGGCCTTCTTCCTTCCCGGCGGTGGAAAGGATAGGCTTCGACAGGCTCAGCCCGAACGGATTCGAGCCGGGCCGCTTTTCTCCGAGTCGCGCGCTTCACAGCGTTCACCATTCATTCTAACCTGGACGGATGTCCTCCCGTCCGAGTCTCCAGCCGCAGCTTTGCTTCGCCGACGCCCCGCTCGCCGCCCAAGACGTGGCGCGCGGCGTGACCCGGCTTTTCTTCAACCGGGACATGTTCGCCTTGTGCGAGGTGCCGCTGCCCAACGGCCGGCGCGCCGACATGATGGCGATCGATTCGTCCGGCCTGGTCACGATCGTAGAGATCAAGGTGTCGCGCGCCGACCTGATGGGCGATTGCAAATGGATCGAATATCTCGGCTATTGCGACCGATTCTACTGGGCGGTCCCGGCCAAATTCGATCTCGCGCCGTTCGAGGAGCCTGTATTCCATCCCGAGCTTTGCGGCCTCCTCGTCGCGGACCGGTACGATGCGGCGGTGGTGCGCGAAGCGCCCCTGCGCAAGCTGGCGCCCGCCCGGCGCAAGGCCGAGACGCTGCGATTCGCGCGGCGCGCGGCGAGGCGCCTTGTGGGCGATCTGGATCCGGGTTTGGCGGGATTCGCCTGAGCCCCGTCATCCCGGCGGAAGCGGGGCTCACCGGGGCGAACCCGCCGTGACTTTTCCGTCCCGAGGTCCCGGCTTCCGCCGGGATGACGGTCAGCGCGCCGGCCCTGCTACCGGCTTGGCCGGGGCGGCCTTGGCTTCGAGCAGCTTCAGCACCGTCGCGGCGCGGGGATCCTGCCTGGCATAATCGAGGGCCGACATGCCCGCGACATTGTCGGTGCGCTTGGGATTGGCGTTTCGGCTGAGCAGCAGGCGGACCAACGGCATGTCGCGGCGCTGAGTGGCCAGGATGAGCGCCGTCTCGCCGCGGCCGTTGGGAAGATCCACGCTGGCCCGCTTCGAGAGCAGCTGCTCGACCCCTTCCAGCCAGCCGATCTGGGCCGCGAGAGTCAGCGGCGTATCGCCGCGATTGGTCTGGATGTCGGGCCGGGCTCCCTTGCCGAGGAGGAAAGTAAGCCAGTTGAGGTCGCGGCCGCGCGTAACGATGTGGAGCGCAGCCTCCCCGTTGCTTCGGTCGCGGGTGTTGATGACGACGGAACCGGGCTCCGCCACCAGGTCGGTCACTTTGTTGCCGTCGCGCTCCCTGACCGCCTTGAGGAAGGTGAAGCCGTCGGAAAAATTCTGCTGGCCGGACGCCGGCGCCGCGAGCACCAGGACCATCGACGCCGCCAGTGCGCGGCCGAACTTGTTGAACACTCTTGCTTCCCCGTCTCGACTTGTCGGAGCGCTTATAGCAAGACAAGGCTGCTTCCGCCATGAACGAAACCCGCTCCCCCCGACTCCGGCCGATCCTTTTCCTGTCGCTTGCGCTCGCTCTGGCCGCCTGCTCGGGCCCGCCCGAGGAGCCGCCGCTCAAGGGCGCCGCAATCGGCGGACCGTTCATTTTGACGAATCAGGACGGCCGCCAAGTGACCGAGCGGGATTTCGCCGGAAAATATCGGATCATGTATTTCGGATTCACCCACTGCCCCGACGTCTGCCCGACCGACCTCGCGGTCGTCGGTCAGGCGCTTCGCCGCTTCGAGAAGGGCGATCCGGCGCGCGCCGCCAGGGTGGCTCCGATTTTCGTCAGCGTCGATCCGGAGCGCGACACGCCCGCCGTGCTGAAGGAATATGTGTCCGCCTTCCATCCCCGCCTGGTCGGGCTCACCGGGACTCCGCAGCAGGTCGCGGACATGATCAAGCGCTACGGGGCCTATGGAGCCAAGGAGCCCGCGGAGGGGGCCGGCTATAACGTCAACCACAGCCGCCTGCTCGAGCTGATCGGCCCGGACGGCAAGCCGATCGCCCTCCTTCCCTATGAGAAGGGCGCGGAGGCGCTCGCCGCCGAGTTCGAGCGGTGGGTGAAGTGAATTTCTGGGAGAAACCGTTGGCGTCGCTCGACCGCGCGGAATGGGAGGCGTTGTGCGACGGCTGCGGCAAATGCTGCCTTCACAAGCTGGAGGACGAGGAGAGCGGGGAGATCCACCCGACCAACGTCGCCTGCAGGCTGCTCGATCGTCACAGCGGCCGCTGCACCAATTACCGCGGGCGCAAGGCCTATGTGCCGGACTGCATCCGGCTGACCTCCTCGGGGGTCGGAGCGCTCGCCTGGCTCCCGTCGACCTGCGCCTACCGCCTTCGCTCCGAGGGGAAGGCGCTTCCAGACTGGCATTATCTGGTCTGCGGCGACCGCGAAGCGGTGCACCGCGCCGGAATGTCGATCCGCGGCTGGACGGTCGCCGAGGACGAAGCGGGCGATCTCGAGCATCATCTGGTCGAGCGTGAGCTTTGAGCTGAAGCTGAGCGTCTCGCCGACCGCGCGGGCGATGCGGCTCCGGGTCGACCGGCGCACCGGCGAGGTGGTCCTGACCATTCCCAAACGGGCGTCGCGCCGGAAGGCCTTGGCTTGGGCCGACGGCCATCGCGACTGGATCGAGGCGCGCCTCGCCGAGGTCGCCGCGCCCTTGCCGCTCGCTCCGGGGACGGACCTCCCTCTCTACGACCGGCCGCACCGGATCCAGTGGAGCCCGGACCGGCCGCGAACGCCCAGGCTCGAGGAAGGGCGGCTGGTCGTGGGCGGGCCCAGGGAAGGCCTCGAGGCGCGGCTTCTGCGCTGGCTTCGGCGCCATGCTCTCGACACGCTTGCGGCGGAAACCGCCGAGTTCGCGGCCAAGGCCGGGGTGAAGGTCACCCGGATCGGAACCGGCGACCCCCTGTCCCGCTGGGGGAGCTGCTCCTCGACCGGGGGGATCCGCTACAGCTGGCGGCTCATCCTGGCGCCGGATTGGGTGAGGCGGGCGACGGTCGCCCACGAGGTCGCGCACCGGATCCACATGAACCACGGTCCCGATTTCCACGCTCTGGTCGAAACGCTGCTCGGGGCGGACCCGAAACCGGCGCGGCTATGGCTTCGAAGCCACGGCCCGTCACTCCATCGGGTCGGCCGATCGGTCTGAGCGTCGGTCGACCGGCGGGGCCAGATCGGGGTCCCGCCGCCGCTCTTCGCGGCGCTCGCGCTCCCTGTCCCGCTCCCGCAGCCGCTCGAAGCGGTCCCGCTCCCGATCTCGGTCGATCGCCCGGTCGATGAAGTCCTGGTCGAGCCGCTCCTCCCGGTCGGGGGAGGGTTCGGCCTCCTCCCGGCGAGGCGGAAGCGGCTGGAATCCGCCCGAGGGCCCGCTTCCGTCGGGATTGACCATCACTCCGTTGTCCGGCGCTTCGAACCAGGCCTCGTTGTCGGGTTCTTCGACCGCCCACTCGGGCATCTGGACGGCGATCTCGAAATTCTCCGCCGGCCGGTTGGCGACCGCGCGCTGCATGAAATCGTGGAACGCCTTGGCCGGCGCTCGCCCGCCCTGGAGGCCGGGAATGGCCTTGTTGTCGTCGCGTCCCATCCAGATCCCGGTCGTCAGCCCGCTCGAGAAGCCGAGGAACCAGCCGTCCTTGTTGGAGCTGGTCGTCCCCGTCTTGCCCGCCACCGGACGCCCGATCTGGGCGCCCCGGCCGGTTCCGGTCAGGACCGCCGCCTGAAGCAGGTCGGTCATCTGGGCCGCGACCCAGGGCGCGACCAGGACCCGGTTCTCGTCCGGCTGGTGCTGGTAGAGGATCTGCCCGCTGGCGGTGGTGACCCGCCTGATCCCGTAGGGAGTGACGGCATTCCCCTTCGCCGCGACCGAGGCGAAGGCGCGGGTCATGTCGATCAGCCGGACTTCCGAGCTTCCAAGCGCCATCGAGGGGTGGGTGACGACGGGGGTGGTGATCCCGAAGCGCTGCGCCATGTCGGCGACCGTGCGGAAGCCCACTTCCTGCGCGAGCCGCACCGAGACTGTGTTGATGGACTGGGCGAAGGCCTGCCGGACGGTGACCTGCCCGGCGAAACCGCGGCTGTTGTTGCGGGGGCTCCAGCCGTTGATGGTGATCGGCGCGTCCACCACCATGTCGTCGGGCTTGTAGTGGGCCTCGATGGCGGCGAGGTAGACGAACAATTTGAACGAGGAGCCGGGCTGCCGGGTCGCCTGGGTGCCGCGATTGTAGAGCGAGCGGACATAGTCGCGGCCGCCGATCATCGCCCGGATCGATCCGTCGCGGTCCAGCGCGATCAGGGCGCCCTGCGCTCCCGCCGGGGTGCTCGCGTTGATCACCTGGTCGCCGAGCTTCTGCATGTTGGGATCAAGGGTCGTCCAGACGTCGATCGGATCGACCGTCTCGTCGATCAGGGTGTCGAGCTGGGGTAGCACCCAGTCGGTGAAATAGCGGACGCTGTTCTGCCTGGGCGTCGGCACCATCTGCACTTCCGCCGGCTCCGCTGCGGCGGCCACCGCCGGGCTGATGTCGCCGTTTTCCTGCATCAGCCGGATCACGACCTCGGCTCGGCCCCGAGCCGCCTCGACGTCGGCGGTAGGAGAATAATTGGACGGCGCCTTGACCAGGCCGGCGATGATCGCCGCTTCCGAAAGGCTCAACGTCTTCGCCGAATGGCCGAAGAAGCGGCGCGACGCGGCGTCGATGCCGTAGGCGCCGCCGCCGAAATAGACTCGGTTCAGATAGAGTTCGAGGACCTGGTTCTTCGAGAATCGCCGCTCGAGCGCCAGAGCCAGCACCGCTTCGCGGCCCTTGCGGCCGAAGGTGCGGCTGTTGGTGAGAAAGATGTTGCGGGCGAGCTGCTGGGTGATGGTCGAGCCGCCCTGCGTGAATCGGCCCTTGGTGAAGCGGACCTTGAAGGCGCGGGCGAGGCCGATCGGGTCGACTCCGATATGCGAGCGGAAGCGCTTGTCCTCCACCGCGACCATCGCGTCCTTCATGATGTCCGGTATCTGCTCGTAGCTCAGCCACTCGCCGAAGCTCGGGCCGAGCGCGATCAGCTCCGACCCGTCGGCCGCCCGGATCCGGATCATCTGGCCGAGATCGTCGCGCCGGACCAGCTCCTGGTAGCTGGGAAGCGAGCTCATCGCGACTCCGACCGCGACCACCAAGGCGACGAGCGCGATCAGGCCGCCGTACAACCCGATCTTGAACAAGGTGATCAGCGTCCGGCGGAGGCGGGACGGCGGAGAAGAAGCGTCACTGGCCATCGGGAGCGCAGCCTAGGGCCGGATGAGTCGGGGGACAAGGGAGAGGGCGGGGAGAAGCGATGGAGGAATGCCCCCGTCATCCCGGCGAAAGCCGGGACCCCAGGACAAGAAGTCTCGGTGGGTCTCCCCGAGGTCCCGGCTTTCGCCGGGACGACGGTTTGCCGCCGCCTGGCGCCCCCTATTTCCTCGCCTTGAAGTCCAGCGAGGCGCTGTTGATGCAATAGCGCAGCCCGGTCGGCGCCGGCCCGTCGGGGAAGAGGTGGCCGAGATGGCCGTCGCACCTGGCGCAGCGAACCTCGACCCGGCGCATTCCGTGGCTGATGTCGGCATGCTCGCTCACCGTCGGCGCCGCGGGCTCCGTGAAGCTCGGCCATCCGCTTCCGCTGTCATATTTGGATTGGCTGTCGAACAGCAATTCGCCGCAGCCGGCACAGCGATATTCGCCCTCTTCGTGATTGTCGACGTAGCGGCCGCTGAACGCCGGCTCCGTCCCGGCCTCTCGAAGCACTCGATATTGCTCCGGGCTCAGCTGCTCGCGCCACTGCCGCTCCGACACCTGAGGGCGATCCTTTGCCTCGTCCGCCATCGCGGCTTCATTCCTCGACTGTCGATGAAGCCGCCTCAACGGTCCGGCCCCGCAACAGGTTTCGCCGCATCGCCAGATAGACGGGAAGGCCGCTGGCGAGCAGCGCCAGGCCCCAGGCCGTCGCTTCGAGTCCGGCGCCGTAGAAGGTCCACAGCGCGAACAAGGTGCCGCCGGTCGCCGTGGCTATCACCAGGGGACCTCCAAGGGCGCCCCTTCGGCGGAGCACCAGGGCCGACAGCGCGGCGAGCAGGTACAGGACCAAGGTCGCCGCCGTCGCGAGCAGGATCATGAACTCGAACAGCCCCGCCATGCCCCGGCTCAGATTGCTTGCGATCAGAGCGCAGCTGAGAACGCAGCCGAGAGCGTGGCCGACGATCGGAGTGCCGGCGCGGTTGAGCCTGGCGAAGGCGGCCGGGAAAACTCCGCTGCGAGCGAGGGTCAGCGGCACTTCCGCCTGGATGAACACCCAGCCGTTGAGGGCGCCCAGCGCGCTGATCGCGGCGAACAAGGCGATGAGATGAGCGAAGCCGGAGCCCCAGTAGCGTCCGATCAGATCGGCGAGCGGCGCCGAGGACCTGGCGGCCTCGTCTGTCGGAAGAAGAAGGAACACCGCCCAGGTGACCAGAAGATAGAGGATCCCGACCAGGAAGGTGCCCGCCAGGGTCGCGCGCGGCACCGTCCTTTGCGGATCGCGGACCCGCCCGGAAGGCAAGGTCGCCGATTCGAGGCCGAGCATGGCCCATAAGGTGAGGGTCGCGGCGGCGGCGACGGAGGAGGGCTGGAGCGGCGCCGGCGCGAGGCCGCCCGCCGCATCGCCGTGGCCGCCCCACACGATCGCGGCGAGCGCCACGACGGCGATCAGCGGCACGAGCTTCAGGATCGTGGTGGCCACCTGGATCTCGCCCGAAGCCTTCGCACCGCGGCTGGCGATAAAGGTGAAGAGGATGACGGAGGCGGCCGCGGTCAGCGGCCCGGCATAGAAGGGTTCGAAAAAGCCGGGCGCGAGCGAAGAGAGGTAGCTGACGGCCCCGATCGCCACGGCCGCATTCGTCACCCAGGTCGAGATCCAGTAGCTCCACATGACGAAGAAGGCGGCGGGCGCGCCGAGGGCGGGCCGGATATAGTCGTAGGGCCCGTTCGCCTCAGGCAGGGCGCGCGCCAAAGCGGCGAAGACCTGGGCGAGGCACAGGCAGCCGGCGATCGTCACCAGCCACCCGGCGACGGCGTTGACGCCGTACGGGGCGAGCGCGGCGGGCAGCAGGAAGATCCCCGTCCCGATGACGTTGCCCATGACGAGGGCGAGGCAGATCCAGAATCCGAAGGCGCGCTTGGGGAGCTGCGGAGAATCGACCATCGGGGACCCCTCATCGGGGATATCGCCGCCGAGGCCGTCCCCCGGACGGCTTCTCTAGAGGCGTGATATGGTGCGGTCGAGAAGACTCGAACTTCCACGGCCTTTCGGCCACAGCGACCTCAACGCTGCGCGTCTACCAGTTCCGCCACGACCGCACGTCATTGCCCCCGGATAGCTCCGGGGCCGGTAGGAGCGGGGCCTCTAGCAAAGGGCTTGGGGGGACGCAATGGCGCGTTGCCTTCAAGCCCTCCCCGCGATTTCGCGGGGAGGGGGACCGCGCGAAGCGCGGTGGAGGGGTTCTTCGGAGTCCGTAAGGCCCCTCCACCATGCTTCGCATGGTCCCCCTCCCTGCAAAGGCAGGGAGGACTAAAGGCCTACCCCTTGCGCTTCCCCTTGGCTGGGAGCGGCCGCATCACCTTGGCGAGCGCCATAAGGGCGACCTTTCGGCCCATTTCCTCCCCCGCCTCGTTGGAGAAGCGGTAATGGACCCCGCCATAGGTCCGCGAGAGCGACACTTCCTTCACCCAATCGTCCCAGCTCGGAAGAACCTGGACGATGCTGTTGGGGATCGAGCGCGAGCTGACCCGCACCCCGCCGGGCGGCGCCGCTCCGACCTCGGCCTTGAGGACCTCGGCGATGGCCGCGGTGCCGCTGCAATGAGCGCAGGGATATTCGGGGTGGTTGGGGGTGGCGATCAAAGGCTCCCAGGCCGGATCCTCGGTGGTCTTGTCGTTGCCGTCGTCCGAAGCGTTTCGGACGGCGGTGATCGGCCTCCAGAAATTGTAGTGAAGCTTGGCGTCGCCGGTTGCGATCCCGACATCGTCGGAGACCATCGCGACGAGCGCGAACATGCGCGCATTCCCGACCGCCGACCGGCCCTTCGAGTCGGCGATCAGCCGAAGGCTTGGAGTCATGTTGGGCGTGATCCGGTAGCGCGCCATCAGCGACTGCTGCGAGGTTCGAGCGGTGCTCGTCTTGCCTCCGAGCTGCTTGATCTCCTCGAAGTCGCGCGCCCAGCGCTCGCTGGTCAGAGCCGGCGGGGGCGCCGGCCGGACCGAATCGTAGCTTGGCAGGATCCACGGCTTGAACGTCATCAGATAGGGCTGGAAGACGGGGAGCTGGGTGGCGGTCCACATCCCGGCCATGGTGCGGGGCCGATAGGGAATTGCCTTGCGGGCCGGGTCGAAGCCCCCGGCCGCCAGCGCCAGCTTGGCCGCTGCCTCGCCCACCGCCTTGCCGCGCTCGCGGGCGGCTGAGTCGGCAATTGCGAGCAGGGTGACGTTGTAGCTGTCGTCGAGGCCCGCTTTCTGGCCCGGATAATGTGCAAGCAGCACCTGGTAGGCGGCCGTCGCCGCAGCGGCGTCGCTCGAGGCGCCGGGCTCCGCGGCGGCCATTCCGAGATAGGATTCGAAGCGCCGGTCGATCGCGTTCAGGGCCTCGAACATTGCGATCGCCACCTGGGTCTGGGCGCGGTCATGCTCGCCGGTGCGAGGTGCGTCGGGCGGCGGCGCCGCAGCGGTTCCGACCGCCTGCGCATAGTCGATCCATTCGCAGACCGTGTCCGCCGAAGCGGGCGAGGCGGTCGCTAGCGCGACTCCGGACGCCAAAGCCAAGAATTTTCGCATCGGTAACTCCCCCTGTTCGTACCCGGGCGGGAGCGTAGCAAAGAATCAATAGAGGAACATCGGCATCCCCTCGATCCGCATCAAACGCGCACGATAGGTCAAGGGATCGTAGAGGCCGTCGACGTCCACCGACTTGCTTCCCCGGAGCAGGGTGTCGATCGGCACATGGCCGTAATTGCCGTCGGCGAGGGTCACCATCCGGGCCGTCTCGCCGCGCTGGAGGAGCTGGACGGCGAGTCCCCCGAAGGCGAATCCGACCATCCGGTCCATCGCGTCGGGCTCGCCGGCGCGCATCAGGTAGGCGAGCTCCTGGATGACCGTTCCGAAGCCGAGCCGGGCCTTGATCGCCCGGCCGAGCCGCTGGCCGACCCCTTCTTCGCCGCGCTCGCTCGCGGATTTGGACAGATCGGAATCGCCGTCGGCCTCGCCCTTGATCGACGCGCCTTCGGAGATCACGCACATCGCGTAGCCGGCCGGATTGGACGCTTTGTCCTCGGCGAGGAGGGGGAACAGGATGTCGAGGTCCGCCGGGACCTCGGCGATGACCGTCCGGTCGACCTGGGCGAGGAAGCCGGCGAGCAAGGCGGTCTCGCCGCTGCGCCGGCCGAACAGCTCGACGACTCCGATCCGCTCGTGGCTCTCGACCGTGGTCCGAAGCGCGTTGATCGCTTCGACGGAGCGGCTGACGGCGGTGGAGAAGCCGATGCAATAATCGGTGCCGAAAACGTCGTTGTCCATCGTCTTGGGGACGGACACGACTGGAATTCCCTGCGCCGCAAGGTGTGTGGAGAATCGGAGGGTGCCATCGCCCCCCAGGGTGATCATGGCGTCGATGCCCAGCCTGGAAAGCGTTTCGATCACCCGTTTCGTCTGGTCGCCCTCGGCCAGCGTTCGCGGGTCGGTGCGCGAGGTGTGGAGGATGGTTCCGCCCATCCGGTCGATTCCGCGGACCCCCTCGCGGGTCAGCGGAAGGCTGTTTGCGGCTATGCTGGCCGGGTCGGCCGGATCGATCGCAAGCACACCTTCCCAGCCGCGGCGGAAGCCGGTCACCGCCCAGCCGAGCGCGTCGGCCGAAAGGGTGATCGAGCGGATGCAGGGGTTGAGGCCGGGGACGTCGCCGCCGCCGGTCAGAAGGCCGATTCGAATCCTGCTCACCTCGCGGAGGCGAAGTCGACGTGAAGTTGATAGCCTTCACCCTTGGGCACGTCCATCTCGGCGCCGTTGATGGTCGCGCTCTGGCCCGGCTGGAGCTCCGAGACGGGCGGCGAGATCGACCAGCTGTGGACGGTCTTTCCCGAAGCGTCGCGCACCTGGGCTCGAAGCTGCGGCACGCGCTGGACCGATCGGGTGGGGTTGCTGATCCGGCCGCTCACGCTGAGCAAGGCGTTGCCGCTCGCCAGCGTTTCGTTCCGGGCGCGGACCTCGCTGACCTGAAGCGGGGTGGCACCGCTGCCCGGCAAGGCGATGTCGACCCCCAGCTTGGGCAGCCCGAACGAATAGATGGCCGCAATTGCCGCGAGCATGAGGGCCGCCCCGACGACGGCGAGTATCGTCCACATCCGCGCCGGGTTGCGGCGGGGCCGGAAGGGAGGCTCGTGGGCGAAGGCGTCGTAATTTTCCGGCTCGGCCGTAGGCGCGGGTCCGAGCACCGAGGCGGCGGGCCGAGCGGGCGTCGGTTCGCGAAGCGGGGGAGGCGGGGGCGGGGCAGCCGCGGCGGGCGCCTGCCGTTCGGTGGAAGCCCGGATCGAGGGCGGAGGCTGAAGCCAGGAGTGGCGGCACGAAGCGCAGCGCACCTGTCGGCCGGACGGACCGACCGCGCTGTCCGGAACCACGTAGCGCGTCTTACAGGCGGGACAGCTGAGGATCATCTTTAAGAGAGGCCCCAAAAGGCTGTTGTTCGCCGAATCCAAGCACGGCGGGCCTCGCCATGCAAGCCATTGCGCCCTCAACCGGCGTGCTGAACCCGTTTATCCCGTGAGTGGTCCTTCTCATGCCGCGATCGATCATGACCGAGACAAGTTCGGCGTGACGGGCCGATTGAATGGTTTACGGCCCCGCGCGGCGCATGCCATTGAGGCGATGGGGGCGGCCCCGAGCGGAGGCGGGTTCTGAACACTAGCGGCACCATCGTTCACTTCGACAATGTCGGGCTGCGCTATGGAACGGGGGCGGAGACGCTTTCGGACCTGAGCTTCTCGCTCCGGCACGGCGGCTTCTACTTCCTCACCGGCCCGTCGGGAGCGGGCAAAACCTCCCTCCTCAAACTGCTTTATCTCGCCCAGCGCCCCAGCCGGGGCCTGATCAAATTGTTCGGCGAGGACATCGTCACGATGCCAAGGAGGCGGCTGCCCGGCTTCCGGCGGCGGATCGGAGTCGTCTTCCAGGATTTCCGCCTCGTCACCCACCTCTCGGCCTTCGACAATGTCGCGCTTCCACTCAGGGTTGCGGGAGTGGACGAGAAGGACCTTCAGGGCCCGGTCAGCGAGATGATGGCCTGGGTCGGCCTCGGCCACCGCGCAAGCGCCCGGCCGGCCACGCTGTCGGGCGGGGAGCAGCAGCGGGTCGCCATCGCCCGGGCGGTCATCGCCCGGCCCGAGCTTCTCGTCGCCGACGAGCCGACCGGCAACGTCGATCCGGAGATGGCCAAGCGACTCCTTCACCTGTTCGATTCGCTGAACAAGCTGGGCACAACCGTGGTCGTCGCCACCCACGATCTCCACCTCATCTCCAGCATCGGCCGTTCGGAGATGCTTCGGCTCGACCGCGGCACCCTGCTCGATCCGACCGGAGCGCTTCGCCATCCGCCGCGGCGGGCCGAGGCATGAGCGCCTTGCCGCGGACGATGGGGGCGGCCGACCGCCGGCTCCTGCCCGAGGGCCGCCTCGCCGGGCCGATGCCCTGGGTGATCGCGATCATGATGTTCCTGACCGTCCTCGCCGCCGCCGCCGGCCTGGGTCTCGGCGGAGCGGCGGCGAGCCTCGGAGCCGGACTCGGCAACCGGGTCACCGTGCAGATCCTCGAGCCCAATCCCGACCGGCGCGAGGCCGAGGCGTCGCGCGCCGTCGCCCGGCTCCAGGGGTTGCCCGAAGTCGAAACCGTCCGCCGCCTCGAGCCCGCCGAGATGGCCGAGCTTCTCGAGCCATGGCTCGGCTCGGGCGGGCTTGAGGGCGACCTTCCGATACCGGCGATGATCGACGCCCAGCTCATCCCCGGCGCCCGCGCCGACACCTTGCGCCCGGCGGTGACCGCCGCGGCCCCGTCGGCCCGGATCGACGACAACGGCCAGTGGCTGGCGCCACTGGGCCGGCTGATCTCGGCCCTGAAATGGCTAGCCCTCGGCCTCGTCGCACTGATGATCGGAGCCACCGGCGCGACCGTCGTCCTCGCCGCACGGGCCGCGCTCGACACCCATCGCGGAACCATCGAGGTGCTCCATCTGATGGGCGCGACCGACGTCCAGGTCGCAAGGCTGTTCCAGCGCCGGATCGCGCTGGACGCCCTGTTCGGCGGCTTGGTCGGCTTCGGAGCGGCGGCACTCGCTTTGGTCGTGATCGGGCAGCGCATCGGAGCGCTCGGGTCGGACCTGCTCGGCTCCGCCAACCTGCCGGCGACGAGCTGGCTCGCGCTCGCCGTCATTCCGGTCCTCGGGGTCGGCCTGGCGATGCTGGTCGCCCGGGCCACCATCCTCAGGGCGCTGGGGAGGATGTTGTGATCCGCCGGGCCGTCTCCGCGATCCTGCTCCTCTACCTGCTGGGCTACGCGATGTTCGCGGTGGCTTTGCCGAGGCCCGCCGACGAACGGGCGACCGACGCCATCGTCGTCCTGACCGGCGGCGCCAAGCGGATCGAGCGCGGCCTCGATCTGATGGCCCGGAACAAGGCGAAGCGGATGCTGGTTTCCGGAGTGGCCCGAACCGTGCGGCAGGAGGAGCTGGCGGCGCAATATCGGGCGGACGATTCGCTGTTCCAATGCTGCGTCGACCTCGGCCGCGAGTCGGTCGACACACGCTCGAACGCGGAAGAGGTCGCGCGCTGGATGGACAAGCACAAGTTCAAGTCGATGCGCCTGGTCACGACCGACTGGCACATGCCGCGCGCCAGGTTCGAACTCTCCCGACGTCTCGGGGGAGGGATCGGAGTGCTCGGCGACGCGGTCGAAAGCAATCCCAGCTTCGCCCAACTGTTCACCGAATATAACAAATATCTCCTCCGCCGCTCGGCGGTGTTCGTCGGGATCTGATGAACCTCGTCCGCTCGCTGCTCTACGCCCTGGTCTTCTATCCAGGCAGCGTCCTCTACGTGCTCTCCGGCATCGCGGTGCTTCCGCTCGGCAAGGGCCCGGTGCGACGGGTGGCCGACGGCTGGACGGCCTTCAACCGCTTCTGCGCCTGCTTCCTGCTCGGAATCCGAACCCGGATCGAAGGCGAGATCCCGACAGGCGCCGTCATCGTCGCGAGCAAGCATCAGTCGATGTTCGAGACCACCGAGATCCAGCTCATCCTCGACACTCCCGCGACGGTGATGAAGAGCGAACTCGGCCGGATCCCGCTCTGGGGCCGGCTGACCCGCGCCTACGGGATCATCCCGGTCGACCGCGACGGCGGCGGCGGCGCTCTTCGAAGGCTGCTTCGAGCCGCCGGCGAGGCGGTGGCCGAGGGCCGGCCGATCGTCATCTTCCCCGAGGGAACCCGGGTCTCGCCCGGCGAGCGCCCGCCGCTCGAGCCGGGCTTCGCCGGCCTCTACCGGGCCCTGAACCTGCCCGTCGTTCCGGTCGCCCTCGACAGCGGGCGGATCTGGCCCCGCCGAAGCTTCGTCAAGCGGCCGGGCGTGGTGACGATGCGCTTCGGCGAGCCGATCCCGCCGGGCCTGCCGCGCAGGGAGGCCGAGGCAAGGGTCCACGCGGCGATCAACGCGCTCGAATGATTCCAACCACTTAAAATTCGGTGTCTGACACCGAATTACTGGGCGGGGTCGCAGCCGGCGGTCCCTCCCTCGGAAATCCGGGGAAGGAATTAAGCCAGCCACTCCACCTCTCGCCCGTGCGGGTGGCAATAAGCCAGAAGCCTTTCCTCGCCGCTCGGCCAAACTTTCAACCTGAGCTCGATCCGCCCGCCGCCGTCATGCTCGTAGCGCAGCCAGGCCAGCGGCGCGGCGAAGGTCGCCGACGCTCCCGCCTCGTCCATCGCGGCCGCGATCCGCGCCTTGGTCGCCTCCGGAAAATATTGAAAGGCGATCGAGTGCAGGACCACCCAGGTCATTCCGGGCGCCGCCCGATCCGCAAGCTGCGCCTCAAGCCAGTCCGCGGCGTCGCCCGGCTCAACCTGCGGCGAGTCCCCGGCGGCGATGGCCAGCGCCGCTTCGAGCTGGGTCAGCCGCCGCGCCTGGTCGGGCCAGACATAAGCGAGCAGGCGGTCGCCGTCGCTACGAGCGTCCAGGGGGTAAAGATCGACTCCCCGCCGGTGAACCACTTCGACCGGGACGTCCGGAGGCGCGGCGCCCTTCCACTCCGGCCTGAGCTGGAGCGACGATTCCGGATCGCCGGCCCTCACCCCGCCGAGATCGTGGCCGTACCGGTCCAGCAGCAGGTTAAGCCCCGCACTGGCGCCGAGCTCGAGTAATTCCATCGGCTGCGGGAAAAGGTCGGCGACGACCAGCAGACCGCTCATCAGCACCGCCGAGCGCCCGACCTCGTTGGTCTGCGGCGCCCCGTCGAGCCAGGGGAGGAGGTCGGGATTCGCCAGCACAGGCCGAAGCGCAGCCCAAAGGGCCTCCTCGTCGGGGCGCGGATTGGGAGGATAGCAGGCGGCAAGCCCCGGAGCGCCGCCGCGGCGGACGAGCGCGTGAAGGCCTCCGGTCAGCCGTAGCGGCAAGGCGTCGCTGAAGGCGTCGGCGTTTCCGGGCCAGTCGAGCACCCGCCGGCCGGCCTGCGTCGAGCGGTCGAGGCGCTCGCCGAGCAGCCGGCACAGGATTTCCATGAATGGCGAATCGAGCTTCGCCGCCCATTCCGCCTGTCGGGCGAAGGCGGCCCGGACCGCGGCCTCAGTCGCGGAGCCGGGCACCGGCCTTGGCCGCGGCGGCGACGATCCGGGCCGAGATCGCCTTCAATTCCTCTTCGGTGAAGCTCTTCTCGCCCGGTTGAAGGACGACCTCGACCGCGAGCGACTTCTGCCCCTCCGGAACCCCGGCGCCGGTGAAGACGTCGAACAGAGAGACGCCGGCGATCGCCTGCCGGTCGGCGCTCCTCACCGCCCGGAGAAGGGAGTCGGCGGCCGAGTCTGCAGGCACGAGAAAGGCGAAGTCGCGCTTGACCGCCTGAAGCGCCGGCGGCGAATAGGCGTCGCGCATTCGCCCGGCCCTTCTCTGAGGCACCGAGTCGAGGAAAATCTCCGCGGCGACCGAAGGGCCGTCCAGATCGAAGGCGCGCAGCGTCGCCGGATGGAGCTCGCCATATTCGGCAAGGACGTTCTTCGGTCCGAGCGCGAGCCGCCCCGAGCGGCCGGGATGATAGACTCCGGAAGCGCCGGGCAGCGACTGGAGATTGTCGACCGGCGCGCCCGCCGCTGCAAGCAAGGCTAAAGCTTCCGCCTTTGCGTCGAAGGCGTCGAAGCTCCGCGCCTTGCCGGTCCGCCAGTGGCGCGGCGCGGCCAAGCCGGCGAGGACCAGGCCCAGTGTCGGCCGCTCAGCGTCGGCGAGGTAGCGCCGGCCGATCTCGAACAGCCTCACGCTCTCCGCGCCGCGGGCGGCGTTGCGCCGCGCGGCCGAGAGCAGGCCGGGGAGCATCGAGGGCCGCATCGCCTTCAGCTCCTCGCTGATCGGATTGTCGAGGATCCAGGCCGAACCGCCGAACGGCGCCGCTTCCTCTTCCGACACGAAGCTCCAGGTGACCGCCTCGTTCAGCCCCCGCGCTGCGGCCGCCCGGCGCACACGGCGCTCGACCAGCTGCTGCGGGGTCGCCGTCGGGCGCGCCACTCCCGGAGCCCGGGGCAGCGCGGTCGCCTGGACCTTGTCATAGCCCTCGATTCGGGCCACCTCCTCGACGATGTCGGCCGCCCCGTCGATATCGCGCCTCCAGCTCGGAACGGCGATTTGCCACACCTCGCCGCTAGCCGTCATCCCGGCGAAAGCCGGGACCTCAGGTCGAGAAGGCTCGGCGGGTCTCCCCGAGGTCCCGGCTTCCGCCGGGATGACGGCGGTTTGCACTCCAAAGCCCAGTCGCCGGAGTATCTCCTCCTGCCGGGCTTCGTGGACGTCGACCCCGCCCAATTCCCTCGCACGAGCGGGCCTGTAGTCCACGACCCTGTCGAGACTCGGCGGTTCGCCTGCCCGGACGATCTCGGACGCTTCGCCGCCCGCCAGCTCGATCGCAAGTTGGGTCGCAAGCGCGAGGCCGGTCTCGACGAAGGCCGGGTCGACCCCCCGCTCGAAACGGGTTCGCGCGTCGGACGACAGAGCCAGCCTCTGGCCGGTCCGCGAGATGCGCTTGGGATCGAAATAGGCGCATTCGATCAGGATGTCGGTGGTCGCCTCGGAGACCCCGGAATGCTCGCCGCCCATGATGCCGCCGATATCGTGCACCATGACGTCGTCGGCGATCACCGTCATCTCGCCGTCGAGCGCGTAGGTCTTGCCGTTGAGGGCGAGCACTTCCTCGCCCTCCCGGGCCCGCCGGGCGACGACGGCGCCGGTCAGCTTGGCCAGATCGTAGACGTGGAGCGGCCGGCCGTAGCTCAGCATGACGTAGTTGGTCATGTCGACCAGGGCGCTGATCGGCCGCTGGCCGACCGACTTCAGCCTCCGCTGAAGCCAGGCCGGCGAGGGCCCGTTGCGGACTCCGCGCACCACCCGGCCAAAGAAAGCGGGACAGCCGTCGGAATCGTCCGTTCGAATCTCGACCGGGCAGGGGAAGGCCGCCGCGACGTCCGTCGCCTCGACCGGCTTCAGAGCTCCGAGGCCCGCCGCGGCGAGGTCGCGGGCGATTCCGTATACGCCCATGCAATCCTGCCGGTTGGGGGTGACGTTGACCTCAATCACTGGGTCGTCGAGCCCGGCCCACTCGGCGTAGGAGGCCCCGACCGGCGCCTCGGCGGGAAGCTCGATGATCCCGTCATGCTCGTCGCCGAGCTCGAGCTCGCGCACAGAGCACATCATTCCCCGGCTCTCCACACCGCGGATCGCCGCGACCTTCAAGGTCAGGTCGCTGCCCGGAACATAAGCGCCCGGTGCCCCGAACACGCCCAGCATCCCGGCGCGGGCGTTGGGCGCCCCGCAGACGACCTGGACCGGCTCGCCGGCGCCCGAATCGACGGTGAGGACCTGAAGCTTGTCCGCCTGGGGGTGCCGCTGAGCGGTCAGGATCTTCGCGACTTTGAAAGGCGCGAGCTTGTCCGCCGCATTCTCGACGCTCTCGACCTCGAGGCCGATGGCGGTGAGGGTGTCGACGATCTGCTCGAGCGAGGCTTCCGTCTCGAGATGCTCCTTGAGCCAGCTGAGAGTGAGTTTCATCGTGCTGCCCCCCTCATCCCGGCGGAAGCCGGGACCTCGGGGAGGCCCGCCGAGACTTTTCGACCTGGGGTCCCGGCTTTCGCCGGGATGACGGAATAGCTCATGCCCCCACTCCACCGCTCAACGTCGGCACATCCAGCGCGGCGAAGCCGTAATGCCTGAGCCACCTCAGGTCGCCGTCGAAGAAGGCGCGCAAATCGTCCATTCCGTATTTCAGCATCGCAAGCCGGTCGATCCCGGCCCCGAAGGCGAAGCCCTGCCATTCGTCCGGATCGAGCCCGCAATTGGCGATCACCCTGGGGTGGACCATCCCGGAGCCGAGCAGCTCCATCCAGCCTTCGCTTCCGCCGAGCACGCGCCGCCCCTTCACCCGGGTGAAGCCGACGTCCACCTCGGCCGAAGGCTCGGTGAACGGGAAATAGGACGGGCGAAGCCTGAGCTCGATGTCGTCGCGCTCGAAAAACGCCTTGAGGAACGTCTCCAGAGTCCATTTGAGATGGCCGAGATGGATTCCGCGGTCGATCACCAGCCCCTCCACCTGGTGGAACATCGGCGTGTGGGTCGAATCGTTGTCGGAGCGGTAGGTCCGGCCCGGAGCGATGATGTAGAGCGGCGGCTTGCTCGACATCATCGCCCGGATCTGGACCGGCGAGGTGTGGGTCCGAAGAAGCATATGCTCGTCGGCCCCCTCCTGCGGCCGCAGGTAGAAAGTGTCGTGCATCGCCCGCGCCGGATGGTCGGGCGGGAAATTGAGAGCGGTGAAATTGTGCCAGTCGTCCTCGATCTCGGGACCGGTGGCGACCGAGAAGCCCATGTCGGCGAAGATCTCTGCAAGCTCGTCCATCACCTGGCTGACCGGGTGAATGCTGCCCTGCGCCGCCGCCACGGCTGGAAGGGTCATGTCGAGCCCCTCGGTCGCAAGCCTCCGCTCCAGCGCCTCCGCCTCCAGAGCCGATTTGCGCGCCGCGATCGCTTCGGCCACCGCCTCGCGAAGGCCGTGGATTCGAGGCCCCTCCATCTGCCTCTGCTCCGGAGTCATTCCGCCAAGCGTCTTGAGGAGCTGGGTGATCGCCCCCTGCTTGCCGAGCGCCGACACCCGCTCCGCTTCGATCGCCGGGAGATCGGGCGCGGTGGAGATGCGGGCGAGAAGTTCGCCGGAGAGTTGCTCGAGATCGGCCATGGCCTGGGCTCTAGAGAAAATTTTCCGCTCTTTGAACCCACCCCCCTCGCCGTCGTCCCCAACTTGTTTCAGGATCCAGGGCCGCTCCGCTCCACCGCCTCCGCCAGCGCGTCCAGGATCGCTCTCCAGCCGCGCTCGACCTGTTCCGCCGTGGCCGGAGCCCCGGCCGAAAGGGTTTGGCTCAAAGTCAGCTCGCATCCGTCCGAATCCGGCGCGATCTCGATCGCCACCCTCTCCGGATTGGGCGAATATTTCGGGACCTGCAGGCTGAACGCCAATCTCAGCGGCCTCGCCATTTCCTCGTAATTGCCGGTGTGGAGCACCTCTTCGCCGTCGCGTCGCTCGACGATCTCGAACCGACCGCCGACATGCGGCTCGATCTCGGCCCGGACCATTTCCCCCTCCGGAGTCGCGAACAGCCACCCGCCCACGCCCTGCTCGAGCAGCCAGGCGTCGAAGACGGTCTCCGCCGACGCGGAGAAGCGCCGGGTCACCCGCACCCCGCCGGGGGCGGATTCCTCCGGTGCCGGCGCGGCGAGCAGCGCCCGAACCGCCTCGACGAACCGGAGCACGGAAATGGGCTTGGACACATAGCCTTCCGCCCCGGCCTCGCGGATCCGCTCCTCGTCGCCCTTGGCGGCATAAGCGGTGACGGCCATGATCGGCATTCGCCGGAGCTCCGGGTCCCCCTTCAGCTGCTCGATCAGCTCGAGGCCGCTGACATAGGGCATCTGAATGTCCATCACGATGAGATCGGGCGCGAAGGCGCGAGCCCGATCGACGGCCTCGCGCCCGTCGCGGACCGGCTCCGCCTGGTAGCCGTGCGCCCGCAACAGGTCGCAAAACAGCTTCAGATTGAGTTCGTTGTCCTCGACAATGAGGATTTTTTGTCCCACCGGCGCACCTGTAGAAGATGCGGCGCGACGACACAAACCCGACCGACCCCGAGGCCCTCGCCCTCTCCGCCCTCGGCTGGACGCTGGGCGACGAGGCCCGGGCGCAGCGGTTGCTCGCCCTGACCGGGCTCGATCCGGCGTCTCTTCGCGAGCGGCTGGGCGAGCCCGCCTTGCTCGCCTTCGTTCTCGCCTTTCTCGAGGCGCACGAGCCCGATCTTCTGGGAGCGGCCGAGGCGCTGGGCGTGTCTCCGGCGGATCTCGTCGAGGCCCGGCGGAGGCTGGAGGCATGAGCGGCCGGCCGCTTTTCGTCACCGACTGCGACGAGGTCCTCCTCCACATGGTCTCGCATTTCGCCGACTGGGTGGCGGAAGCGCACGACCTCAGCTTCGACCTTTCGGCCCCCGGCTTCCGCGACGCGCTGCGCGGACCGGATGGGGAGCCGGTCGAGGCCGAGCGGGTCTGGCCGCTGCTCGACGGATTCTTCACGAGCGAGATGCACCGGCAGAACCTCGTCCCAGGCGCAGCCGACGCCCTCGCGGCGATCGCAGATCATGCGGACATCATCATCCTCACCAATATCGGCGACGAATTCGAGGCCGGGCGGGTCGAGCAGCTCGAGCGGTTCGAGATCCGCCACCGGGTGCTCTGCAACCGGGGCGGCAAAGGGCGGCCGGTGCTCGAGCTGATCGAGGCGATGGGGCCGAGCTCGACGGTCTTCGTCGACGATCTCGCAGTCCACCACGAATCGGTCTCGATCCACGCCCCGCAGGTATGGCGCCTGCATATGGTCGCCGAGCCACGCCTCGCCGCCCATACGCCGCCCGCCCCTCACGCCCATGCCCGGATCGATGCCTGGGACGAGGCGGTGCCCTGGATTCTCGAGCGCCTCCGGCGGAATGAACAAAGAATCGGAGCCTGAATGACCAAGACCGTCTTCATCACCGGTGCCACCGCGGGCTTCGGAGCCGCTTGCGCCCGACGTTTCGTCCAATCCGGCTGGAAGGCCGTCGGCACCGGGCGCCGCCGCGAGCGGCTCGACAGTCTTGCCCGGGACCTGGGCGACCGCTTCCTGCCGCTTCAACTCGACATGCGCGACCCCGCAGCGCTTCAGGCCGCCGTCGAGGCGCTGCCGGAGCCGTTCAGGGCCGTCGATCTGCTCGTCAACAATGCGGGCCTCGCACCGCCGCTCGAACCGCTTCAGGACTCGCAGCTCGAACCCTCGCTGCAGGTCATCGACACCAACGTGACGGGGCTCGTCATTCTCACCCGCGCTTTGCTTCCCGGCCTCATCGAACGCAGGGGCGCGATCATCAATCTGAGCTCCGTCGCGGCGACCTACCCCTATCGCGGCGGAGCGGTCTATGGCGGCACCAAGGCGTTCGTCCGCCAATTCTCCCTCGACCTTCGCTGCGACCTTCACGGCACCGGGGTCCGGGTCACCTCGATCGAGCCCGGAATGGCGGAGACCGAATTCACCCTGGTCCGGACCGGCGGCGACCAGTCGGCCTCGGACAATCTCTACCGCGGGGTCAACCCGATGACGGCCGAGGACATCGCGGAGACGATTCACTGGGTGGCAACCCTCCCGCCCCACCTCAACATCAACGCGCTGGAGCTGATGCCGGTCAGCCAGAGCTTCGCCGGCTTCCAGGTGGCTCGAGAGAGCTAGCGCTCGGCAGGGTCGATCGCCTCCCAGGTCTTGGGCCCGACGATGCCGTCCGGAACGAGGCCTTGGGCGGCCTGGGACCTGCGGACGGCCGCTTCGGTATTAGGGCCGAATACCCCATCGGCCCCTACGCCCACTTTCTCCTGCACCCTCTTCACCGCTTCGCCTCGGTCGCCGCGGCGCAATGTCGGGCGCGCTTTCGAATCGAGGGCGGGAATGAGGGGGCGGACCGGGGCGGTGCCCGCCATGATCGCCGCGACCCTGGATCGGAACGCGTCCATGTCGAACAGCGGGTCGGGTTTCCGTCCGCGCGGGAGCGCATATTCCTTGTGACCGCAACACATTTGCGAACCGGCTCCGATCTTCCGCAGGATCGCCGCCACGCCGCGGCGATAGGCGTCCATCTGCACCTCCGGCCAGGCGTCGTCGATCCTGCCGCTATTCTCCGCCTCGATCCCGATGAAGCTCGAATTGCCCGTCGTGATGCCCTCCCACCGGCCCGGCCCGGCGTGGTTGGCCCGCCCGGCCGCGACGACGAAGTAGGTGCCGTCGCGGCCGAGGCACAGCTGCGAGAGTGGGCCGGGGAGTCCGCTCCTCCCATTGGTGACGATGCCCAGGCTGGGCATGTTGCCGGTACGCGGCCCCGCCGTATGGTGGCAAACGACCCCGCGGATCGTCGCCATCGGGCCGCGCCCCCGGGTAAGCCATCCCGGCTGCTCCGCCACCTTGAGCCCGGCACCCTCCAGAACCTCCGGGAGCCAAGAAAGGGAAAAGGCCATGTTCAAGCTCCTCCGCTCAAGATTGGGGTGAGACGGGCTGCTCGACGCCGCCCCTCGCGGCTGGAAGCTCGACGTCCTGCGTCGCTTCCGCCTCGTCGAGTTCGGTGTCCTCGACGCAGCCGTCGAGATGCTCCTCCGCAACCGCCAGCTCTTCGGTGTGGTCGGAACCCGGGTCCCGCACACTGGCGTCCGCCGTTCGTGCGAGCCCGAGCGGGTTGGTTTCGTTCGCGACGGTTCTGCTTCCGCTCGATCCCGGCACGGTCGCGGTGGGGCCGACGAGTGGGTTGCGCTGTTTCGCCGCGGCCGCGGTCGCACGTTCCAGCAGGCCCGGCACGAGCCGCTCCGAAAAGCCCGCCACGAAGGCGACGAAACCGACCACGACCCATCGCAGGTGGCCGGTCGGCAGCGAGATGTTGCCGTCGCCGAGACCGAAGGTGACGATACCGGAGACAAGCATTCCGACGAGCAGAACCCCGGCCATCGCTCCGATGAAGATGCGCACGATCGCATCGGTCCGGTTCTCGCGCAGCTGGAGGTCGGTGAGGATCCCGCGGGTCCGCATCGCCATTCCGGTTGAAAAAAGTGCGCCGAGCGCGCCGGCCCCGCAGGCCAGCCAAAGCGTCAGGGCGACGGGCGAGAACTCATATATCCACTGGGAGCGCTTGCGCGTCAGTATGCAGGCGATGATGACGATCAGAGCCGCGGTGAGCGAGGCGATCGCCATATAGTCGATCCGCGCCATCGACGTGCGCTCCTCGATCAGGTCGGCCTTGATATCCGCGAGGAGCGATTCGGCATGATCGGGGTCGCCCTGGAGTGCCATGGCGAGCGCATCGGCGACTCGCCGGTCGAACATCGCCGCCTTCGCCCGGATCTCGTGGCTGTCGATCGAGCGCCAGAACAACACCTTCCAGTTCGAACCGCGGCCGGTTTCCCCCGCCGCTCTCCAGCCGTCGATGAGGCCGTTGATCTGCCCGCGCAAAGGATTGAGCTTGGCCAGCGCCTTCCTCTGGTCAGCGCCGAGTTCCGGGGAGTCCGCGAACTGGATGCCGACCCGTTCGCGGGTCCGGTAGACGGCATAGGTCTCGCGGACCTTCGAATAGACGGTGAGGATCTTCGCCCCCGTGGCGTCGTCCGCGCCGGTGACGATGTCGGCAACCGTTTCCCCGTTCATAAGTCACCCTTGTTAGGCGCGGCTCCGAATCTCCGCGCGTTCGAGCTGGACAATTGCCACGCGGCGGGGGCGGCTGGCCGTGACCGGGATCACGCCAGCGGAATCCCCTTGTCGGGTTGACCCGCGGGCTCCGCCGGTGCTTACGCCTGCCGCCATGACCGACATCGCCTCCCGTCTCGCCGAGCTCGGAATCGAGCTTCCCGCGCCTGCCGCTCCCGTCGCCGCCTACGTACCCACGGTGCTCGCCGGAAATCTCCTTCATATTTCCGGCCAGGTCTCGTTCGAGAATGGCGGGCTTCTCGCCGGCCGCATGGGCGAGGATCGCGATCTCGAGTTCGGGATCCGCGCCGCGCGCGCCTGCGGGCTGATGCTGCTCGCCCAGATCGAGAAGGCGGTCGGGCTGGACCGGGTCGAGCGGATCGTGAAGCTCGGCGTGTTCGTGAACAGCGCCGCGAGCTTCACCGACCAGCCCAAGGTCGCCAACGGCGCGTCCGAGCTGATGCAGGACGTGTTCGGGGAATCAGGCCGGCATGCACGAAGCGCCGTCGGGGTTCCGGTGCTTCCGCTGGGGGCCGCGGTCGAGATCGATGCCGTCGTCGCCATCAAGGCGGGCTGAGCTCGAGCGGCTCGGAGCCGTCCCCTTCGCTCACCGGGGCCTGCACGGCGGAGTGCTGGTCGAGAATAGCGGCGGCGCAATCGCCGCCGCGGTCGAGCGGGGGTTCGGAGTGGAGCTCGACGTGCAGCTCAGCCGCGACGGCGAGGCGATGGTCTTCCACGATTACGAGCTCGAGCGGCTGACGGCGGGGCGAGGACCGGTCGCGGCCCTCACCGCCGCCGAATTGCAGTCGGTTCGACTCAACCTTTGCGGCGAGGCGATGCCTCGGCTGGCCCAAGCCCTGTCGATCGTCGGCGGACGGGCACCGCTGCTCATCGAGGTCAAGTCGCCCGACTGGCAGGCGGCCCGTCTCTGCGCGGCGGTCGCGCGGGCGCTGACGGGCTATGAGGGTCCGGTCGCGGCGATGTCGTTCAACCCCGAGATCGGCGCCTGGTTCGCCCGCCATTGTGCTCGGGTGCTTCGCGGTCTTGTCGTCACCGAGAGCGGCAGACGCGGACCGGGAGGGCGGATCGAGCGGCCGCTGGCCCTGTGGCGGTCGCGAGCGGACTTCCTTGCCTACGACATTCGCGATCTCCCTTCGCGCTTCGCCGGAGCCGCGCGCCGGCGCGGCCGGCCGGTCTATACCTGGACCGTTCGGAGCGAGGCGGACCGCGCACGCGCGGCAGCCCACGCCGACCAGATCATCTTCGAAGTCCCGTCGGCATGAGCGAGATATTGGCCCGGCTGGGTCGCGGCGTCGCCTCGTTCGATCCAGGCGATTGGGACCGATGCGCCGGCGCTTCCGACCCCTTCCTGAGCCACGCCTTCCTCTCCGCGCTCGAGGAATCGGGCAGCGCCACTCTTCGGACCGGCTGGCAGCCGGTTCCGATCGCCATCGACGGCGAGGACGGCCGCCCGGCGGCCGTCGCGCCCGCTTACGTCAAAAGCCACAGCCAGGGCGAATATGTGTTCGATCACGGCTGGGCCTCGGCCTGGGAGCGCGCCGGGGGTGATTATTATCCCAAGCTTCAGATCGCCGTGCCCTTCACCCCGGTGCCCGGGCGGCGGCTGCTGACCGAGCGGGCGGATTTCGCCGCAGGCCTGATCGCCGCCGCCGAGGCGGTGGTGAACCAGCACGGCCTCTCATCCGCCCATGCCACCTTCATCGCGCAGGAGGAAGTGGCGCTGTTCGAGGGAGCTGGCTGGTTGATCCGAGTGGACAGCCAGTTCCACTGGCACAATCGCGGCTATGGAAGCTTCGATGATTTCCTCGGCGACCTTGCATCGCGCAAGCGCAAGGCGGTGCGCCGCGAACGGGCGTCGGCGCTGGAGGGGCTCGAGGTCCAGCACCTCTCCGGCGCCGCGATCACCGAAGCCCATTGGGACTCCTTCTGGGCCTTCTATCAGGACACCGGCTCGCGCAAATGGGGCAGGCCCTATCTCACCCGGCGCTTCTTCTCGCTGCTCGGCGAGCGGCTTGCGGATCGGATCCTCCTGATCTTCGCGCTGAGGGACGGCCGGCCGATCGCCGGGGCTCTCAACCTGATCGGAGCCGACGCCCTTTACGGGCGCTATTGGGGAACGACCGAGGAAGTCCCGCATCTCCATTTCGAGATCTGCTACCATCAGGCGATCGAGGCGGCGATCGAGCGCGGCCTTTCCAGGGTCGAGGCGGGCGCCCAGGGCCCCCACAAGCTGAGCCGCGGCTATGCGCCGGTCCCGACCTGGTCGGCCCATTACATCCCTGACTCGAACTTCCGCGACGCGGTCGCCGATTTCCTCGCCGCGGAGCGGCGCGCGGTGGCGGACGAGATCGGGGCGCTTGCCGAAATGACTCCGTTCCGCAAGGGATAGGCATGATCGTCATTGCGACCCCGGCGAAAGCCGGGGGAAGCAATCCAGTGTTGAATCCGACGCAGCTGGATTGCTTCGCCGCTTCGCTCCTCGCAATGGCGGAGGAAATCGACTGAAAGGGCCCTGATGATCCGCAAAGCCTTCGCCGTGCTGCTGCTGATGTCCACGCCACTCGCCGCCCAGGAGGGCCCATCGCCCACTTTCGAGGCACGCGACCTCTTCTCGCTGGAGGCGGCGAGCGACCCGCAGATCAGCCCCGACGGGTCGAAGATCGCCTATGTCCGCCGCTCCGGCGACATCATGACCGACCGGATACGGCCTTCGATCTGGCTCATCGACACGCCCAGCGGCGACCAGGCGCCGCTCGCCGCCGGCCCCGGCGCGCACAGCCAGCCGCGCTGGTCCCCGGACGGCCAGCGCCTCGCTTATATCTCGACCGCCGAGGGCGGGGCCGCGCAATTGTTCGTCCGCTGGCTGGCGAGCGGCGAATCGGTTCGTATCACCGGCCTGCCGGATTCGCCGACCAGCCTCGCCTGGTCCCCGGACGGACGCCAGATCGCCTATACGATGTTCGTCCCCGGCGAAGGCGCGAAGCTCGGCGCCCTTCCCGCCAAGCCCGAGGGCGCGCAATGGGCGCCGCCCCTCGAAATCCACAGCCAGGTCCAGTATCGCACCGACGAGGAAGGCTATCTCAAGCCCGGTTTCAGCCACATCTTCCTGGTCGCGGCCGATGGCGGGGCGCCGCGCCAGCTGAGCTTCGGCTCGGTCCACGACAGCGGTCCGCTGAGCTGGGCGCGCGACGGCCGCTCGATCGTCTTCAGCAGCAACCGCTCGGCCAACTGGGCCAGCGAGCCGATCGAGAGCGAGATCTACGCGCTCGACGTCGCCAGCGGCGCGATCCGGGCCCTGACCGACCGGCGCGGGCCCGACGCCGAGCCGGTCGTCTCTCCCGACGGCCGTCTGATCGCGTATACCGGATTCGACGACAAACGGCTCGGCTACCAGAACGCCGCCCTCTACGTGATGGACCGGAACGGCGGCGACTCCCGCCTTTTGACCGGGTCGCTCGACCGGACCGTCGAGTCGCCGGTCTGGGCCGCCGACGGCCGCTCCGTCTACGTCGCCTATGACGATCGCGGCATCCGCAAGGTCGCCCGGGTCGGCCTCGACGGCTCGGTGCGCGCCGTCGCCGAGGGACTGAGCGGATCCGCGCTCGACCGCCCCTATACCGGCGGCGGCTTCAGCGTCTCGCGCGACGGCGCGGTCGCCGCCCCGAGCGGAAGCGCCCAGCGCCCGCCGGACGTCGCGCTCTATCGCGGCGCCGCAAGGCGCCAGCTCACCCGGCTCAACGCCGAGCTGCTCGATTCCAAGCGGCTCGGAGAGGTGCGCCAGCTCAGCGCGACGGGCCCGGACAATCGCAGGATCGACTCCTGGCTGACCCTTCCGCCGGGCTGGACCGAAGGGCGCCGGGTCCCCCTCATCCTGGAGATCCACGGCGGCCCCTTCGCCGCTTACGGCCCGCATTTCTCGACCGACAACCAGCTCTATGCGGCCGCGGGCTATGCGGTCCTGTCGGTCAATCCGCGCGGATCGACCTCCTACGGCGAGGAATTCGCCAACCTGATCCACCACGCTTATCCGGGCCGCGACTATGACGACCTGATGGCCTCGGTCGACGCTGCGATCGCGGGCGGCTTCGCCGATCCGGAGCATCTCTACGTCACCGGCGGCTCGGGCGGAGGGGTGCTCACCGCCTGGATCGTCGGCAAGACCGACCGCTTCAAGGCTGCCGCCACCCAGAAGCCGGTCATCGACTGGGCGAGCTTCGCCCTCACCGCCGACAATCCGGCCTTCTTCTCGCGCTACTGGTTCGGAAAATATCCCTGGGAGGATCACGAGGCTTTCTGGGCGCGCTCGCCTCTGTCACTGGTCGGGAATGTGAAGACCCCGACCCTGGTCGTGGTCGGAAGCCAGGATTACCGGACTCCGGTCAGCGAGGCGGAGCAATATTATACCGCGCTTCAGCTGAGGGGCGTTCCGACCGCCCTGGTCAAGGTCCCCGGCGCAAGCCACGGCGGGATCGCCGCCCGGCCGTCGCAGGCGGGCGCCAAGGCCGCGGCGATATTGGCCTGGTTCGAGAGGTATAAGGACGGCGCACCGGCGAAGTAGCCGTCATCCCGGCGAAAGCCGGGACCTCAGGCCGGAAGAGTCACGACGGGTCTCCCCGAGGTCCGGGCTTTCGCCGGGATGACGAGCAGGGAGCTTAGGCCGCCCGCCTCACGAGCCCCGTATCCGAAAGCCACGCCCGCGCCTGGCGCTGGGCCTCGGCGATCTCGCGGGCAGTCATTTCCTCGGAGATTTCGGCGCGGCACTCCTGGCCCCGCTCGCTGCCGTTGAGGGCGGCGAGGTTGAACCATTTATGGGCCTCGATCAGGTCGACGTCGAGCCCGTGGGTCCCGGTCGAGTAGGCAACGCCCAGTTCGTACAGTGCGTCAGGGTCGCCCATTGCGGCGTCGGCGAGTCGGCTTTCGATCAGGAAAGTCGCGGATTTCAGGCTGTTCCCCATTTGACATGCCCCTTGTTGTTAATCGCTTGTCGAGGACAGGTTTGCGCAGGCGATCACCAACAAATGGTTAACGCGGGAGTTACCTCGAATCCTCCCCGAGATTTCTCGGGGAGGGGGACCATGCCAATCATGGTGGAGGGGTTCTTCGGCTGCAGGCCCCTCCGCCCGCTTCGCGCGGCCCGCTCCCCCGCAAATGCGGGGGAGGATTAGGAAGGCTCCACCGCCAGATTGTCGATCAGCCTCGTCCGGCCGATCCTCGCCGCCGCCAGCAGCCGCGCAGGCCGCTCCAGCGACTTCACCGGCGCCAGAGTCTCGGCGTCGCAAAGCTCGACATAGTCGATCGGATCGAAGCCGGCTTTGGCCAGCCGCTCCTTCGCCGCCGCGAGAGCCTCTCCCACGCCGCCGCCGCGCTGGATGACCGCCGCAGCTTCGCCCAGCGCCCGGGGAAGCGCCCGCGCCGACTGCCGTTCCTCGTCGGTGAGGTAGGCGTTGCGCGAGGAGAGGGCGAGGCCGTCGGCGTCGCGCTGAGTCGGCACTCCGACGATTTCGACGTCGATATCGAGCTCTACGACCATCTGCCGGATGACGGCGAGCTGCTGGTAATCCTTTTCGCCGAACAGGGCGATGTCGGGCCTGACCTGCCCGAACAGCCTGGACACCACGGTCGCCACCCCGTCGAAATGGCCGGGGCGGACGGCGCCGTCCAGGCCCTCGGCGAAGCTTCCGGCGCGCACGTCGGTCGCCAGGCCGTCCGGATACATGGTCCCGGAGTCCGGCGACCAGAGCAGGGCGCAGCCTTCCTCCTCAAGCATCTTGGCGTCCGTCGCTTCCCGCCGGGGGTAGGTCGAAAGATCCTCATGGGCCGCGAACTGCGTCGGGTTGACGAAAATCGAAGCGACGACGTGGCTTGCCCGACGCCGCCCCTCCGCGACGAGCGCCATGTGCCCCGCGTGGAGGGCGCCCATGGTCGGGACGAAGGCTATCGTTCCGCCCTCCGCCCGAAGGGCGGCCACGGCCTCCCGCAGGGTTTCGATGTCACGGACCGTTTGCACCCCGTTCCCGCCTCCGATATCAGCTTGGGCGACGCCCTTGCGGGGGCCGGACCGCAGAATCAAGGCCAAGAAATTTCAGGGGTATAGATGGCGTCGCCGCATTTCATCGTATTCGCCAACGAGAAGGGGGGCACCGGAAAGTCGACCACGGCCGTGCACGCCGCCGTGGCGCTTGCCTCCGCCGGCCGGCGCGTCGCCGCCCTGGACCTCGATACCCGCCAGCGAACGCTCGGCCGCTATCTCGACAATCGCGGCGAGACGGTGAAGCGGCTGGGGATCGACCTCGTCATTCCGCTCTACGAGACGTTCGACCCCGACAAAGGCGAGTCGATCGAAGCCCAGATGGAGCGGATCTCCGCCGACGCGGAGATCGTCGTCGTCGACACGCCGGGCCGGGACGATCCCCATGCCCGCGCCGCCATGATCCGGGCCGACACCCTCGTCACTCCGATCAACGACAGCTTCGTCGACCTCGACCTGATCGGCCAGGTCGACGCCGAGACCTATCGGGTCCGGCGGCCAAGCTTCTACGCGGAGCTGGTCTGGAACAGCCGGACCCAGCGCGCCAAGACCCACGGCGCGAGCGTCGACTGGGTCGTGCTCAGGAACCGGATGCAGCATATCGAGGCCCGCAACATGCGCCGGGTCGGGGAGGCGCTGGGCGAGCTTTCCCGCCGGGTCGGCTTCCGGGTCATCCCGGGCCTCGGCGAGCGGGTCATCTACCGCGAGCTCTTTCCCAAGGGCCTGACCCTGCTCGATCTGCCGCATCTCGGCGAGGTCGCGATCGCCCATATCGCGGCCCGCCAGGAATTGCGCGAGATGATCTCGGGCTTCGCCTTGCCGCAGCCCGGCGAGCCTGCCGCAGCGCGGGCCGCCGCGGCGGCCGGCTAGCGGGATGGCCCCGCTCATCCTGCTCGCCGCCGGCGGCCTGCTCTGGGCCTTCGCCACCGGCCGCCTGAAGGGCTTTACTTATGAGGATGGCGTCGCCGCGATGCTCTTCCTGCTGGGGGTCAGCCTGTTCAGCAAGCACCTCCTCATTCCGGGAGCTGCATTGATGGGGGGCGCGCTCTTATGGGCGGCCTGGCGGCGCCAGCGTCCTTCGACCCGGCCGATGCCGGTCGCGGACGCCCGCCGCCTGCTCGGGGTCGGCGAGGGCGCCACCCTGGAAGAGATACGAATCGCCCACCGCCGGCTGATCGCCAGGGTTCATCCCGACACCGGCGGCTCGGCCGAGCTCGCACACCGGGTCAACGCCGCCCGCGACACGCTGCTCGCCGAAACAATGAACCGCAAGCCGCCTCGCGCGTCTTGAAGCCGTTCCCCTGACCCCAATGCCCCCTGAACCCATTGCCCCCTGACCGGAGTCCCGAATGAGCCATCGTCTGCCGCCGACATCGCTGCGCGAATATGACATCAGGGGAATCTACGGGGAGACTCTGGGCGAGGAGGATGCGCGAGTAGTCGGCCGCACGTTCGGCACTCTGGTGCGCCGCGACGGCGGCTCGGTCGTGGCGGTCGGCCGCGACGGGCGGGTCAGCTCCCCGAGTCTCGAATCGGCGCTGATCGACGGCCTGACCGCGAGCGGAGTCGACGTCGTGCGGATCGGCCTCGGCCCCACTCCGATGCTCTATTTCGCCGAGGCCGAGCTTCCGGTGGACGGCGGGATCATGATCACCGGAAGCCACAATCCGGGCAATTACAACGGCTTCAAGATGGTGCTTCGTCACGGCGCCTTCTTTGGCGAGCAGATCCAGAGCCTGGGCCGGATGGCCGAGGCTGGAGACTGGAAAGACGGCTCGGGCTCCGTTCGCGAGGAAGACGTGATGGAGCGCTACGTCGAGCGGCTCCTCAGGGGATTCGATGCCGGCCCGTACCGGATCGGCTGGGATTGCGGCAACGGCGCGGCCGGGCCCGTCGTCGAACGGCTGGTGAAGCGCCTTCCCGGCGAGCATTTCACCCTCTTCACGGAGGTCGACGGACGCTTCCCAAACCATCATCCCGACCCGACCGTCGAGAGCAACCTGGAAGACCTGAAGCGGCTGGTACGCGAGGAAGGCCTCGATTTTGGAGTGGCCTTCGACGGCGACGCCGACCGGCTCGGAGCGGTGGACGGCGAGGGCCGGGTGGTCTGGGGCGACCAGCTCCTCTCGATCCTGGCCGAGCCGGTGCTTCGCGAAGAGCCCGGCGCCACCATCATCGCCGACGTCAAGGCGAGCCAGGCCCTCTTCGATCGGGTCGCCGAGCTCGGCGGCACGCCCTTGATGTGGAAGACCGGCCACAGCCTGATCAAGTCGAAGATGAAGGAAACGGGCGCGCCCCTCGCCGGGGAGATGAGCGGCCACATCTTCTTCAAGCACGAATGGTACGGCTTCGACGACGCCATCTACGCCGCCATCCGGCTGATCAGGGCCGTCGCCCAGCTCGGCGGCTCGCTGACGGCGCTTCGCTCGGCGATGCCGCCGATGATCAACACGCCGGAAATGCGCTTCCAGGTCGACGAGAGCCGCAAGTTCCCCGTCGTCGATGAGATTCTCGACCGGCTCGCATCGAGCGGCGCCGACGTCGACCGAACCGACGGCGCCCGGGTCAATACGGCGGACGGCTGGTGGCTGCTTCGAGCCTCCAACACCCAGGATGTCCTGGTCGCCCGAGCCGAAGCGAAAGACGAAGCCGGCCTCGAACGCCTTATGGCGCAGATCGATGAGCAGCTCTCTCTCTCCGGCCTCGAGCGCGGCGAGCAGGTCGCCCACTGATGCCGAAGCTCTACCCGGAGGCGCTCCTCTTCTGCGTGCTCTGGACCGCCCTCGCCATTTATGGCGGATTCGAGCTGGGCTGGAAGGCGGGGGCGGTGCTCACCCTCGGCCTGTTCATCCTGATCATGCCGACCAGCGCGATCATCCTCTCGCGGACCGGGAGCTTCAAGCTGGAGCGGGGTATACGGTGGTCCATTCTGACCGCGGCCGCCGCGGTGCTCCTGTCGGCCATCGATCTCCAGAGCTGAACCCCTCTCCCCTGCAGGAGAGGGGATTCAATCGTCCTCGTCCTCCCGGCCGACCAGGTTCAGCTCCCGAGCCTTGATCTGGCGGGTCATGCACCAGTGCTTCAATGCGTCCTCGCGGCCGTGGGTGATCCAGACTTCGCGGGGCTGGATCTCCTGGATGGTCGCGGTGAGCTCGTCCCAGTCGGCATGGTCGGAGACGATGAGTGGGAGCTCGACGTTGCGCTGGCGGGCACGCTGGCGGACCCGCATCCAGCCCGAGGCCATCGCGGTGATCGGATCGGGCAGACGCCTGGACCAGCGGTCGTTGAGGCAGCCGGGCGGAGCGACGACGATCCTGCCCTTCAGCTCGTCCTTCTTGACGCCCGTCGCGGGCCGAAGCTCGCCGAGGTCGACGCCCCACTCCCGGTAGAGGGCGCAGAGCCGCTCGAGCGCCCCGTGAATGTAGATCGGCTCGTGATATCCGCGGCCTCTTATTTCCATCATCAGCCGCTGCGCCTTGCCGAGCGCATAGGCGCCGACAAGGACGCAACGCTCCGGATTCTCGTGAAGCCGGGCGAGCAAGCGGTCGATCTCGCTCCCGGTGTCCGGATGGCGGAAGACGGGCAGTCCGAAGGTCGCCTCGGTGATGAAGATATCGCACGGCACCGGCTGGAAGGGCGGGCAGGTGGGGTCGGGGCGGCGCTTGTAGTCGCCCGAGACGACGACCCGCTCGCCTTTATATTCGAGAACGATCTGGGCCGAGCCCAGGACGTGGCCGGCGGGAACGAAGCTCGCCTCGACCTCGCCGAGGCGGACGACCTCGCCGTAAGCCGTCGCTCGCCCGCCCGGTTGGGGCCCGTAGCGGCATTCCATGATCGCAAGGGTCTCGGGGGTCGCGAACACCTCTTCGTGGCCGCCGCGGGCGTGGTCGGCATGGCCGTGGGTGACGAGGACTCGCGCCTTCGGGACGTTCGGATCGACCCAGGCGTCGGCCGGCTTGATGTAGATGCCTTCGGGAAAAGGCTCGATCCAGGAACCGAGACGGGCCATCGGGAGCTATATGGAGTCGAGGACGGGCATCGCCAAGCGCGGGCCCGAATAGAAGCCCAAGCGAAGGAGCTTATTCATGGACGCAGGCGGAGGCAGTTGGGGAATCATCAACATCGTGGGGCCGCTCCTCCTCGCGGCCGTCCTGCTCTGGGTCCTGCTCCGCAACCGCAAGACCAGCAAGCGCGACGTGGACCGCTCCGAGCAGGGCGCCCGCGACGTCTACCGCGAGGAGGAAGAGAAACGGCGCAGCGGGGACGACCGCACTTCGTGATTTCCCGTCATCCCGGCGGAAGCCGGGATCCATGAACACGGTGGTTGAGAGTTCGGCGAAGACCGTGTTCATGGATTCCGGATCAAGTCCGGAATGACGACACAGAATCTCCCCCCGGTCATCGCCTCCTGGTTCGAGGCCAAGGGCTGGGCGCCGCGGCGCCACCAGCTGGAGATGCTCGCCGCGGCCCGGGTCGGCCGAAGCGCGCTGCTCGTCGCCCCCACCGGGGCGGGCAAGACGCTCGCAGGCTTCCTCCCGTCGATCGTCGAGCTTGTCGAGTCGCCGACCGAGGGCCTCCACACCCTCTACATCTCGCCGCTCAAGGCGCTGGCCGTGGACGTCCAGCGCAATCTGCTCAATCCGATCGAGGAAATGGGTCTCCCCATCCGGGTCGAGACCCGAACCGGGGACACGCCTTCGGACCGCAAGGCGAGGCAGCGCGCACGGCCGCCCCAGATGCTTCTGACCACGCCCGAATCGCTGAGCCTGCTTCTGAGCCACGAAGACAGCGCCCTGCTCTTCGAAAATCTGAGCACCGTCGTCATCGACGAGATCCACGCTTTCGCCACCGGCAAGCGCGGAGACCTTCTGTCGCTGGCCTTGGCAAGGCTTCAGGTCCTCGCACCGAAGCTTCGCCGGGTCGGCCTGTCCGCCACCGTTTCCGACCCCGAGGCCTTCCAGGGATGGCTCGCTCCGCACGCCGACTCGGAGATGGTCGACCGGGTCGAGGGGGATCCCGGCGCTCCCGCCCGGCTCTCGATCATGCTTCCGGAAGGAGACAAGATCCCCTGGGCCGGCCATTCGGGCCGCTGGGCCGCGCAGAGGGTGATGGGGGAGATCGAACGGCACAAGACGACTTTGATCTTCTGCAACACGCGCTCTTTGGCCGAGCTGATCTTCCAGGACCTCTGGGCCGTCAACGAGACCCATCTTCCGATCGGAATCCACCACGGCTCGCTCGCGCTGGAGGCTCGGCGGAAGGTTGAGAATGCCGTCGCCGACGGGCGGCTGCGGGCTCTCGTCTGCACCGCGAGCCTCGACCAGGGGGTCGATTGGGGCGACGTCGACCTCGTCATCCAGATGGGCGCTCCCAAAGGCAGCTCACTCCTGACCCAGCGCATCGGCCGGGCCAACCATCGCCTCGACGAGCCGTCCGAAGCGATCATCGTGCCCGGAAACCGGTTCGAATATCTGGAAGCCCGGGCGGCGCTCGACTCGGTCGAGGAGGGCGCCCTCGACTCCGAGATCTTCCGGCCCGGCGCCCTCGACGTCCTTGCCCAGCACATCATGGCCGTCGCCTGCGCGGGGCCCTTCCGCGAGGAGGCCCTGCTCGAGGAGGTGCGCTCCGCGGCGCCTTATTCAGGGCTGAAGGAGGAAGCGTTCAAGGCCGTCTTGGCGTTCATCGAGAGCGGCGGCTATTCGCTTCGGGCCTATGACCGATACCGCCGGATCGTCAGGGGTCCGGACGGGGTCTGGCGGGTATCGCATCCCCGTTTCATCCAGCAGCATCGAATGAATGCCGGGATCATCGTCGACACCCCGCTTTACTACGTCCGCTTCCGCGGCGGACGATTGCTCGGCACCGTGGAGGACAATTTCGCGGAGACCTTGTGCCCCGGCGATACCTTTTTCTTCTCCGGCCTGGTGCTGGAGGTCGAGCGGATCGACGGAATCGACCTCATCGTCCGAGCCACGACCAAATCCGCCCGAATTCCCACCTATATGGGGGCCCGGCTCGCGATCAGCACCAATCTCGCCGACCGGGTTCGGACCTTCCTGTTCGACCGGGATCAGTGGCCCCGCTTCCCCGACCCCGTCCGCGACTGGCTGAGCGTCCAGGACTACCGGTCGGCGATTCCCGCGCCCGATCAGCTGCTCGTCGAGACCTTCCCGCACGAAGGCGTCCATTACATGGCCGCCTACAGCTTCGAGGGATGGAACGCGAACCAGTCGCTCGGGATGCTGATCACCCGGCGAATGGAGAGCTCCGGGCTCAGGCCGCTCGGTTTCGTCGCCAACGATTACGCGCTGGCCTGCTACGGCCTGGAGCCGATAGCCGATCCCGGAGCGCTCTTCTCGGCCGACATCCTCGAGAAGGAATTCGTCGACTGGGTCGAAGGCTCCCACCTTTTGAAGCGCGCCTTTCGCGAGGTCGCCGTGATCGGCGGGCTGGTCGAGCGCGCCCACCCGGGCAAGCGCAAGACGGGCAAGCAGGTCACCTTCTCCACCGACCTCATCTACGACGTTCTGAGGCGCTACGAGCCCGACCATCTGCTCTTGAAGGCGGCCTGGGCCGACGCGCGCGAGAAGATGACCGATGTCGGCCGGCTGGCGCGCCTGCTCGACCGGGCCCAGGGCACCATGCTTCACGTCGATCTCGACCGGGTCTCGCCCATGGCGGTGCCCGTCCTCACCATCATCGGCCGCGAGCGGATGCCGCAGGGGACGGTCGACGACCAGCTCCTGATCGAGGCGGAGAGCCTCGCGGCGACCGCGATGCGGATGGATTAGGGCGGGAGGGAGCAATGCGGCGCCACCGGCGTCATCCCGGCGAAAGCCGGGATCTCGGTGAGACCCGCCGAGATTTTCCGGCCCGAGGTCCCGGCTTTCGCCGGGATGACGTCACTTGTTGGCCGAGCGTGAACCTCCGCCCGCCCGGGCCAGGACCAGCCCGACCGCCGCCATCGGCCAGCTGATCCGGTCCGGATCAGCTTGCGGCTCGGGGGAGGCCCCGTCCGGCTCCGCACCGCCCCCGGCCGCCGCCGCCGGCGCCGCCGGAAGTCCCGCCTCTTTCGCCTGCTGGCGCTCCAGCTCCGAGTTCATCTCGCCGCCCATCAGGACGATATAGGCGCTGAGGTAGAGCCAGGTGAGGAAGACCACGACACCGCCCAATGAGCCGTAGGTGGCGTTGTAATTGCCGAACTGCGAGACGTAGAGGCCGAATCCGAGGCTTCCGGCCAGCCACAGAAAGGTGGCCGCGGCCGATCCGGGGCTGATCCACACCCAGGGCGCGTCCGGCCGGTTGGGGGCGTAGCGGTAGACCGCGGCGAGCCCGAAGCCCACGGCCACCACGGCCACCGCCCAGAACAGGATCTGGAGCAGGGTGTGCGCCCAGCCCGGAAAGCCCGGGAAGAGGGCCTCGACCCATCCCAGCATGGAGATCCCGGCGGCCGCGATCACCAGGACGATCAGTGCTCCGACCGTCATCCCAAGCGACAGCAAGGTGGATTTGACGAAGCCTCGGGTCTCCTTCACCTCATAGGCGATGTTGAGCGCGGTCACGATCGCGCCCGAGCCCTTGCTCGCGCCGTAGATGGCGAGCGCGATGGCCACCACGAGGCTCCATCCCTTCGCGGAGTCCGGGGAATCGGTCAGGCTCTTGAGCTGGTCGCCGATCAAGGCGGCGGCGTCCCGGGGAAGAACTCCGAACAGCGCCTGGATATGCTCCGCCACGGTCTGCGGCTCGGCCGCAAGGCCGTAGACCAGCACCGTCGCGGCAAGCAGCGGGACGAAGGCCAGGAAGGCGTAGAAGGCGACTCCCGCGGCGAGCAGCCCGACATTGTCGTCCCCCGCTTCCTTCCAGGTCCGGAGGAGCACCTGCCACCAGGTGTTGAGAGCGGGCCATCGAACGGGTTGAATTGCCATGGCGGCGTGAACCGGGGGGAGGCGCGGCGGTTCCGGGGGATGGGGGGCGCGACGGAAAAAACGCGGACGGCCACCCTTTAGTCGTCACCCCAGCGAAGGCTGGGGTCCCGGCGGGTGAAATGCACCCGAGCCCTTCACCCCACGGGGCCCCAGCCTTCGCTGGGGCGACGGGAAGTCAAACCATCGCCTTCGGATTGCCGAACACCCGCCCCACTTCCGGCTCGAAGCTCTCGAGCGGATCCACGTCGAACCCCGGATCGAAGGCCGGAGCGTCCCAGTCGTCGACCAGCTTCTCGGCGAAGGAATACCAGCTCTCCCCCTTGAATCGCTCGCGGCCCTCCGGATCCTTGCCGAGATGCTCGAAATAATAGCGGCCCTGGAATTCCTGGTGCCAGTAGATTGCGTGGTAGATGTCCTCCCGAACGTAGGGCTTGAGCATCTCCGCCGCGATCGGCCCGTGATTGGGGATCGAGAAGAGCTTGCCGAGATCGTGGCAGAGGGCCGCGACGACCTCCTCGTCGGCGGCCCCGGAGCGGCGGGCGAGCGTCCCGGCCATCAGCGAGTGGGTGAGCTGGTTGGCGGCGAAGCCGACCTCGATCGACTCCAGCCGGGCCAGGCAGTCCATGATCTGCCGGGCGGCAACGCTCTTGATGTGCCTTCCGTGCTCGGCGGCGATATGGGCCCAATCCTCGGCGGTGCCGTTCCTCATGTCCGTGAACATCGGCTCTCTCCTCGTCGCCTTTCAAATAGACCCTGCCGGGGGTCTTCCACAAGCCGTGCGCCGGGGCTAGTTACGCCCCGCGCGGACCGGGGGGCGAGCGTGGAGTATCGATGGCGTCCAGCGAACCCCCCGGAAGCCCGGCCGGTCCCGAAACCCTCTCCTTCCTCGCCAACGGCGGCGAGATGGGCGAGCGGATGCGCAGCTACGACTGGTCGTGCTCGCCGCTTGGGCCACCGAAGAGCTGGCCGCAGCCGCTGAAGACGGCGGTAGGAATCGTCCTCTCGACCAAATTCCCGATGTTCCTGGTTTGGGGCCCGGACCTGCGCTTCCTCTACAACGACGCCTATGTAGAGATACTGGGCGACAAGCACCCGTTCGCGCTCGGCTTCGCCTTCGAGGACATTTGGGCCGACGTTTGGGACCAAATCCAGCCCATCGTCGAGCGGGCCATGGCCGGTGAAGGCAGTTTCTACGAAAATCACCGGCTGACACTGACTCGCCGGGGCTTCGTCGAGGATGCCTGGTTCACCTTCTCATACACCCCGCTGGGGAACGAGGCGGGCGGCGTCGGCGGAATACTCTGTACCGTCGTGGAAACTACCGCGACGGTGCTCGCCGAGCGCGAAAGGCTGGGCGAGACCGAGCGCCTCCGCCAGCTGTTCGACAACGCGCCCGGCTTCATGGCGGTGGTGCGCGGGCCGGATCATGTCTTCGAAATGGCCAATGCGTCCTACCAGACCCTGGTCGGACGGACGGACCTGATCGGCAAGCCGGTTCGGCAGGCGGTTCCGGAGGTCGAAGGCCAGGGCCTCTTCGAAGCGCTCGACAAGGTCTATCGGAGCGGCGAGCCTTTCTCCGGCCGGTCGGTGGCCGTCCGGCTCCAGCGCAGTCCCGGCGGTCCGCGAGAGGAGCGGCTTCTCGACTTCGTGTTCCAGCCGATCTTCGATTCGAGCGGCGCGGTGAACGGAATCTTCGCGGACGGCTACGACGTCACCGAGCGGATCGTCGCCGAGACCGCGCTCAGGGAAAGCGAGGAACGCTTCCGCCTCATCGCCGATCTGGCGCCGGTGCCGATGTGGGTCACCAAGCTCGACCGCAAGCGAAGCTTCGTCAACCGCGCCTATGTCGAGTTCCTCGGAATCAGCTACGAGGAGGCGGTCGACTTCGACTGGCGCACCGTCATCCACCCCGACGATTCGAGCCGGGTCGTCGCCGAGTCGATCGCAGGCGAGGCCTCGTTCGAGACGTTCGAGCTCGTCGCCCGCTATTGCAGCCGCGGGGAATGGCGCTGGATCCGATCCGTCTCGCAGCCCCGCTGGGGCCCGCAGGGCGAGCATTGCGGCTTCATCGGAGTGGCGCACGACATCACCGAGCTGAAACGGGCCGAATCGGCGCTTCGCGAGGTCAACGAGACTCTGGAGCGGCGGGTCTCGGAACGCACCGCCGACCTCAGCGCCGCTCTCGACCGGCTCCAGTCGGAGGTCGGCGAGCGGCTCAAGGCGGAGGAGGCGCTCCGCCAGGCCCAGAAGATGGAGGCGGTGGGCCAGCTCACCGGCGGGATCGCCCATGATTTCAACAATCTCCTCACCCCGATCATGGGCGGACTCGAGATGATCGCCTCGCGGGTCGAGGACGCGAGGCTCAAGCGGATCGCCGAGACCGCGCTCGAATCGACCCGGCGCGGCGCGAAGCTGACCGGCCAGCTCCTCGCTTTCTCGCGGATCCAGCGGATCAGCATGGCGCCGATTGCGGTCAACTCGGTCATCGAGGCCATGCAGCGCCTGCTTCGCCACACGATCGGCGGAGAGGTGAGGATCGACACCCGCCTGGACCCGGGCGCCGGGCACGGAATCTGCGACGCCAATCAGCTCGAGAACGCGATCCTCAACCTCGCCATCAACGCCCGCGATGCGATGCCCGAAGGAGGCGCCCTCACCATCTGCACGGACCGGGTATCGCTCGACGAGGCGCCGGACCACCCCGCCGGCGAGTTCGTCCGGATCACGGTCGCCGACACCGGCTCGGGAATGCCCCCCGACGTGCTCGCTCGCGCCACCGAGCCCTTCTATTCGACCAAGCCGCTCGGCAAGGGGACCGGTCTCGGCTTGGCCCAGGTCTACGGGATCGCCCAGCAGGCGGGCGGAACCCTTCGAATCGACAGCGAGGAGGGGAAGGGGACATTCGTCCACATCCTGCTCCCTGCGGCCGAGGTTCCGGAGCAGGCGGAGGCGGAGCTTGCCGGCCGTTCCGGCCCGGCGCCGCAGGGCGCGGCAGCCGGAAAGACCCTGCTCGTCGTCGACGACGATTCCGACGTTCGCGGCTTCCTCGCCGAATCGCTCGAGGGCCTCGGCTGCACCGTGGTCTCGGCGGCCTCGGGGACGGAGGGGCTTGAAGCCATGCGGGGATGGCGGCCGGATCTCGTCCTGATGGATTATGCGATGCCCGGAATGAACGGCGCCGAGGCCGCCCGAGCGGCGCGCGAGCTCCATCCCGGGCTGCCGATCGTCTTCGTCACCGGCTATGCCGAAAGCGAGCAGCTGGAATCGGCCCTGGGCGGCGACGTGCCGGTTCTCCGCAAGCCCTTCACCCTCGACCAACTGGCAAGCGCGGTGGAGGAGAATGTAGGGACTTAAACCCTCCCCTGCATTTGCGGGACCTTTGCATAACCCCTGCGAAGCGCTCGGAGACAAAGCCCCTCCCCTTCAGGGGAGGGGCTAGCACCCAGCGACTTATGCAAAGGTCCCCCTCCCCGAGAAATCTCGGGGAGGAATTTCACCCTCTTGAACCCCCAAAATCCCAACCTAAATCCGCGCCGTCGGACGACCAGTTTGCGGTGTCCGGCCTGTATCCGCGAGGGGCGATGCGCTCTTTGCCGCCGCTCCTCACGATGTTGCTCAAACGGAGGACATTGACATGAGAAGCACGGATTTCACCCCCTATCGCCGCAACACCGTCGGATTCGACCGCCTCTTCGACTTCCTCGAGAGCGCGCGCGCCGAGCAGTCCGACAATTACCCGCCCTACGACATCGAGAAACTGAGCGACGACCGCTACCGGATCACTCTGGCCGTCGCCGGCTTCAGCTCCGCGGACATCGACATCACCGCCCGCCAGAACATGCTTGCGGTGGTCGGCCGCAAGTCGGAGAACCGAGGCAAGGACGGCAATTTCCTTCACATGGGGATCGCCACCCGGGCCTTCGAGCGCCGCTTCGAACTCGCCGACTTCGTCCGGGTCGAGGCCGCCGACATGAAGGACGGCCTTCTCTCGATCGAGCTTCTGCGCGAAATCCCGGATGCGATGAAGCCGCGCAAGATCGAGATAGGAAGCGGCGAGTCCCGAACCCTTGAGGTCGAGAAGGCGCCGAGGAAGGAGCCCGAGGTCGCTTGATCTCATCCTCCCCATGCTGCGCATGGGGAGGGGGACCACCCGAAGGGTGGTGGAGGGGTAGCTGGCGGAAGCCTGTGCAATTACCCCTCCACCATGCTCCGCATGGTCCCCCTCCCCTCCGCTTCGCGGCAGGGAGGACGAGATCGAATTCACCTCCCGTTTACCTGCGAAGGCGCAGGCCCTTCGAATGAAACTCCTGAAGAAGCTCACCAACCCGTTCGTACTCGTCGCCGAAGGCTTTCTCGTCGGCGCCGTCCTGTTCGCCACCTCCACTCCGGACCTCGTCCACCGGCCGGCCGCCCCGTCGGCCGCGCTCGACTCGTCGGTTATCCCCAACTCCGGGCGCTGAGCCCTTGAACACCGCGGCGCCGCGTTTATAGCGAGAGCATGGTTCGCTTTTCGTTCTGTGGCCGCGAATTGATGGCGCTCGCTCAGGGGGCCCTGTTCTGGCCGTCGCGGCGCGCTCTGCTGGTCGCCGACCTCCATCTCGAGAAAGCGAGCTGGTTCGCCCGGCTCGGCCAGATGCTGCCGCCCTACGATTCGATCGCCACCCTCGCCGATCTGACCGCGCTTTCCGTCTCGACCGGGGCCGAAGAGATATGGTGCCTGGGCGACAGCTTCCACGACCGCCACGGCTGCGACCGCCTTCCCGACCGGGCCCGCGAGATGCTCGTCGCGCTGACCGGATCGACTCGCTGGACCTGGATCACCGGCAATCACGATCCCGGAATCGCGGATCATTGCGGCGGAGCGATCGTCGAGGAGGCAGAGGTCGAGGGCCTTCTCCTCCGCCACGAGGCCGATCCGGGCGAAACCCGGCCCGAACTGTCCGGCCACTTCCATCCCAAGCTGAGGATCAACCATCGCGGCCGCAAGGTCTCGCGCCGCTGCTTCGTCGCGACGGAGAGGAAGCTCATCCTTCCCGCCTTCGGCTCACTGACCGGCGGGCTGGACGCGGGCCATCCCGAGATCGTAAGGGCGGTAGGCCCGAAAGCGGAGGCGCTGGTGCCGGTGGCCGACAGGCTTCTGAGGTTTCCGCTGGCGGCGTAGGCCCATTCCGTCATTGCGAGGAGCGTAGCTTCGCTACGCTCGCAATGACGGCTAAATCAGCGAAGCCGCCATCAATCCCCGAACCGCATTCCCCACGAGGAACCCGCCCTCCAAATCCTCCGCCCTCAGATCCGCCTCCTCGGCCCGTCCCTCCTCCAGCAACACCTCTCGCAACACCCCCGGCAGAAGCCCCCGCGCAAGCGGCGGAGTCAGAAGCCGTCCGCCGCGCTCGACGAACAGGCTGGTTAAGCTCCCCTCCGTAAGGAAGCCGTCGCGGTCCGCGAAGATCACCTCGAACGTCCCCGCCGCCGCCCGAGCCTCGTCGTAGAAGCGCCGGTCGCTGGTCTTGTGCCTGAGGCGGAAATCTTCGGGCTCGACCGGAAGCGGCGCCAGCGCCACCTCGACCGGCCCCTCGGGCCCTTCCGGCAGCGGCCGCGATTCGATCGCCAGCGCCCCGCTGCTCGACAACAGCAGCCGCAGCTTGCGTGGTTCCCTCAGGAAGAAGGTCGCCGCCTGGAGCTCGTTGCGCGCATCGTGGCGGTCGAAGGCGAAGCCGAAGGAGTCCGCGCTTCGCTTCATCCGGGCGAGATGGCGGTCGAGCTCGAACAGGCCCTCATGCGGGTCGAAGCGCATCGTCTCGATCAGGTCGAAGCGTCGGCACGTCGCCACAAATTCTCCCTTCGCCAGGCATTCGAGCCATTCGTCCGCCGCCGCGCTGTCGGCGACGATCCCCGAGCCGAGGCCGATCCGGGCGCCCGTCCCGCCGCCCTTGAGGACCAGGCTCCGGATCGCGACATTGAACTCCCCGTCGCCGTCCGGCGCAAGCCTGCCGATACTACCGGTATAGGGGCCCCGTCGTTCCCCCTCCAGCGAATCGATGATCTCCATCGCCCGGATCTTGGGCGCTCCGGTCACCGATCCGCAGGGGAAGATGGTCTCCAGCAGATCGACTCCGCCGAGCCCCTCCTCGAGCTCGCCGACCACGGTCGAGGTCATCTGGAGCACGGTCGGATAGGTCTCGACCTCGAACAGGGCCGGCACCTTCACCGTCCCGGGCTTCGACAGGCGCGAGAGGTCGTTGCGCAGAAGATCGACGATCATCAGGTTCTCGGCCCGCTGCTTGGGGTCGCTCCGAAGCGCCTCCGGATCGCTTGCCGCGGGCGCCGTCCCCTTCATCGGCCGGGCGGTCACCCGCCCGGCTTCGAGCGTGAAGAACAATTCGGGCGAGAAGGAGAGCAGCCAATGCTCGCCGGTGAACACCACTCCGCCCCAGCCCGCTTTGGCCCTGGGCCGGATCGCCGCGTAAAGCGCGAGCGGATGGCCGGCCGTCGCCACCTCCGCCCGGAAAGTGAGATTGGCCTGATAGATGTCGCCGGCCAGGATATGCTCCAGAGCCCGCTCCACCGCCGCCTCGTGCGCCTCGCGCTCGACCAGCGGCCGAGGCCGAGCCGCGAAGGCTCCGGCCGGATCCGGAAGGAAGGAGTCCGGGTCGACCTGCTGCCAATTCTCGAACAGCCCGAACCAGAGCAAGGGCGGCCCGTCTTCCGCGGAGCCGCTCGCCAGCGGCGCAAGCTTCGGTTCCAGCGCGTGGCCGGCCTCATAGGCGATGAAGCCGGCGGCATGCTTCCCGCGCAGCCGGTCCAGCGCCGGGCGGACCTCCCCGGGCCGACGGGCTTCCACCACCTGCGCGGGCCCCCGGTAGAGTCGCGCGCGCCCTTCGAACTCGAGCAGGACGAACGGCTCACCCGCTTGCCAGAAGCGCGGCGGAGGCCCATCTGCCGGGGCGTCAGGAGGTAGCGTCTTGGTCACCAGCGTCTTCGACCTCTTCAAGATCGGGGTCGGCCCGTCGAGCTCCCACACGATGGGGCCGATGACGGCCGCGTGCCGCTTTGTCGAGGCGCTGTCGCAAA
>DASVSX010000006.1:0-4984 GCA_036387875.1 Allosphingosinicella sp.
CGCCGCCGTCCGCCAGGAAGGGCTGACCTACGGCCAGTTCATGCACGGCCTCAAGCTCGCCGGAGTCGATCTCGACCGCAAGGTCCTGGCCGACATCGCGATGCACGAGGGCGACGCCTTCAAGGGCATCATCGCCCAGGCTCGCGGGGCGCTTCCGCAGGAGAGCCAGGCGACCGCCTGAGCTTTTCAGATGCTGAGATAAAGGAAGGCGCGGCGGGGAGACCCTGCCGCGCCTTTCCTTTGCCCGTCATCCCGGCGAAAGCCGGGACCTCGGCGAGAAGGAGCGCCGAGCTTTTCACCCCACGAGGCCCCGGCTTTCGCCGGGTTGACGGGGGTCAGTGCAAAGTCTCGGCCGCGATCGAGTAGCGCACGGTCGCGCAGCCGCTCTTCTCCGGGCAGCAGCTGAGGCGAGTCCATTCCGTCTTGGCGCGCCGCTCGTCCTCGAAGGGGCCGGCCATCGTCTCGGTGCCCGGGATCAGGGCGCGGAAGTCCGGGCCTTCATATTCCCCCCCGATCACCCAGAATCTTTTGGTCATGAAAGGGTCTCCTTATTCCGCCGCGACGGCGGTGATGAACTGGTCCGCCTCGGTCGATTCGGCGAGCGCGGTGGTCGAGGCTTCGCCCCCGGCGACGGTCTGGGCGATCAGGTCGAAATAACCGGTGCCGACCTCGCGCTGGTGCCGGGTCGCGGTATAGCCCGCGGCTTCGGAAGCGAATTCCGCCTGCTGGAGTTCGGAATAGGCCGCCATTCCGCGGTCGCGATAGGCTCCGGCGAGTTCGAACATCGAATGGTTGAGGCTGTGGAAGCCGGCCAGGGTGACGAACTGGAACTTGTAGCCCATCGCCCCGAGCTCCTTCTGGAACCGGGCGATCGTGGCCTTGTCGAGCTTCGACTCCCAGTTGAACGAGGGCGAGCAATTATAGGCCATCATCTTGCCCGGAAATTCCCGCTGGATCGCCTCGGCGAAGCGCCGGGCGTCGTCGAGATTGGGGTTGCTCGTCTCCCACCAGAGCAGGTCGGCATAAGGGGCGAAGGCGAGGCCGCGCTTGATGCAATGGTCGACTCCGGTGCCTTCGCGAAGGCGGAAGAAGCCCTCCGGGGTGCGCTCGCCGGTCAGCCATTCGCGGTCGCGTTCGTCGACGTCGGAGGTGATCAGCTTCGCGCTTTCGGCGTCGGTTCGGGCGACGACCAAAGTGGGAACTCCGCAGACGTCGGCGGCGAGTCGGGCGGAGACGAGGTTCCGGATATGGGCCTGGGTCGGGATAAGGACCTTGCCGCCGAGATGGCCGCACTTCTTTTCCGAGGCGAGCTGGTCCTCGAAATGGACCGCCGCGGCTCCGGCCTCGATATAGGCCTTCATGATCTCGAAGCAGTTGAGCGGCCCGCCGAATCCGGCTTCGGCGTCGGCGACGATGGGCGCGAACCAGTCGCGGCCGGCACCGCCTTCCGAATGCTCGATCTGGTCGGCGCGCTGCAGCGTCTTGTTGATTCTACGGCATAATTCGGGGCCGGCATTGGCGGGGTAGAGCGACTGGTCGGGATACATCGCGCCGGCCGTGTTGGAATCGGCGGCGACCTGCCAGCCCGAGAGGTAGATGGCCTTGAGGCCGGCGCGGACCATCTGCATGGCCTGGTTTCCGGTGACCGCGCCGAGCGCATTCACGTAATCCTCGGTGTGGAGGAGCTCCCAGAGCCGGTTGGCGCCTCGGCGGGCGAGACTGTGCTCGACCTGGACAGAGCCCCGGAGCCGGAGCACCTCCTCGGGCGAATAGGGGCGGCGGATGCCGGTGAAACGCTGTGACGGAGAGTTTACGATAGTTGAGAAATCGCTCATTTTCGCCTCGAATGTGGAGGAAACGCCACATCATGAAAGCCCGGATCGGGCGATCGGGCGCGCCGAAAAGGGTCGCGGTGTCACAGCGCGACTTGCGACTCTTGTAAAACCGTGACAATGTTCTCGTTATGCCGGCACCCGAACGAAAGCTGTATCTGGGAGGCCGCCTCCGGCGGCTCCGGCGCGAGCTCGGGCTGAACCAGAGCGCGATGGCGGGAGAGATCGGGGTCTCGCCCTCCTACCTCAACCATCTCGAGCGCAACCAGCGGCCGCTGACCGCGCAGGTGCTTCTCCGCCTCGCCGAAGTCTATGACGTGGACCTTCGGGCCTTCGCCGCCGAGGGCCCCGACGGGACCGGGATCGACCAGCTCGGCGAGATCTTCGCCGACCCGATGTTCGCCGACATCGCAATCCCCCGCTACGAATTGCTCGAGGTCGCGGACAACGCGCCGTCGGTCGCCGACGCCATCGCCAGGCTTTACGCGGCCCTGGTCGAGCGCCGGCAGCATCCGGCGGGGGCGGTCCCGGACGAGACCTCGCTGGTCACGCCCGAGGCCTGGGTGCGCGACCATATCCAGGCGCAGCGCAACCATTTCCCTTATATCGAGGAGGCGGCGGAGACCCTGGCCGGGGCGCTGGGCGAACCCACGGCGATCTTCGAGGCGCTCCGGCGGCGGCTCAGCGAGGGGTTCGGGATCGCCACCAGGGTGGTTGCGCCCGAGCTGCTGGAGCCGACCAGCCAGGCCTACGACTTCCACCGCAAGCGGCTGATGCTCTCCGCCATGCTGAGGCCGGAGAGCCGGACCTTCGGAGCCGCCTACCAGATCTCGCTGGTCGAGTTCGGGCCGATGCTGAACCGGATGGTCGAGACCGCGGGCGCCCCCGACGCTCCGACCCGGCGGCTGCTGCACATGAGCCTCGCCAATTACGCCGCGGGCGCGATCATGATGCCCTATGCCGCCTTCCTCGCCGCGGCCGAGAAGCACCGCTACGACGTCGACCGGCTCTGCGCCGATTTCGGCGCCAGCGTCGAGCAGGTCTCGCACCGGCTCACCACGCTGGCCCGAACCGGCGCCCGCGGCGTGCCCTTCTTCATGCTGAGGGTGGACGCGGCGGGCAACATCTCGAAGCGCTTCGCCGGCGAGAGCTTCCCCTTCTCGCGCTTCGGCGGCACCTGCCCGCGCTGGAACCTGCACGCCGCCTTCCAGACCCCGGGCCGGGTCGCGACCCAGATCGTCGAGACCCCCGACGGGCTTCGCTTCTTCACCATCGCCCGAACCGTCGACCGCGCCGTCCGGCTGGATCCGCGCGAATCCTCGCAGCTCGCGATCGGCCTCGGCTGCGACGTCAAATATGCGCCTCGAATCCTCTATGCCGACGGCGAGGACCTGGCGAAGCCCTACGTCACTCCGATCGGCCCCGCCTGCTCGATCTGCCCGCGCCTGCGCTGCCCCCAGCGCGCCGCCGCCCCGGCGGGGCGCACGCTGGCCTTGAACGTCGACCAGAAGACGATCTCGCCTTATCCTTTTCTGGGGTGAGCCTTCGGGCGAAGTGCCGCGGCTTCGGCTGCATTTGGTTCACACAAAGACACAAAGACACAAAGACACTGTGCCGGCGAAGCCGCAGCGACTCTTGCGCCGAAACGGAATGAAGGGCGCTGCGCGCCAATCTGCTCGGACGCCTTTGTGCCTTCGTGTCTTTGGGTGAAACAATCTTCTCCTTACGACAGGTGGACAACGGCCTGCCGCTCCAACATTATCGCCCCCTCCAGCGTCCTCCCCCCGGGGAACGCCCGGCTCGAGGAAGTGACGTCATGAAGCTGCTCGCCTTCGCCGCCGCCCTGCTGGGGCTACAGGCCCAACCGGCGCTGGCCCAGGCTCCGGAGGCGGCGCCCAGCGAGGCGCTGGTCGAGCGCTTCATCGCCGCGCTGCCCGACCGCGATGCGTTCAGCGCCGAAAATCAGGAGATCGACCCGGGCGAGCTGGCCCGGCTGGCCGCGCTCAATCCGGGGAAGGAGGCGCAGGTACGCTCCGTCCTCAAGGCGAACCTCGACTGCACCGGCCCGGCGATCACGGCGGGAAGCCTTCGGATGCTTCGAACCGTCGCCCGCAATCTCGGCGACGCCAAGGTGCGCAAGCTGATCAGTTTCTACGGCGGGCCCGACTATGCCGCTTTCGGAGCGCTCGCCGCCCGGATGGAAGGCAAGGCGACCCCGAGCGCCGAAGACAGCGCGGCAATGGCGAAATATATGGGGGCCTACCCGCTCCAGGCCTTTCACGAGCAGCTGAGCCGGGCCGAGGAGATCATCGCCGCGGACCCGGGCTTCATGAGCGCTGCGATGAAATGCGCGTCGGAGCAGATTGCGGGGCTGGAGGCGGCGGGGCTCAAGGCGAACTAGACCGCGGTGATTCCGGTTCCGTCATTGCGAGCGAAGCGAAGCAATCCAGTGCGGGCGCAGAGGCCCCGCTGGATTGCCGCGTCGCTTCGCTCCTCGCAATGACGGGTCAGAGGGGGCGCGGGACCCCGGGGACGCCCCGCTCGCACTCCAAAGCGGCGCGGTCCCATCGTGCCATGTCGGCGGCGGCGCGGTAGGTGCTTTGCAGGAAGGCGAGCAGCGCCGAGTCGGGATCTTCCGCCGACCTTACCGTCTCATAGGGCAGGACGAACTCGCCCAGCGCCTCGTCGAACCTCGCCGCCGCCGGCTCGACCCGAGCCCCGCCGAAGCCGTCCGGCGAGGGATAAGCGTAGGAATAGAAGAACGGATCGCCGCCGCCGGCCGCTCCGCCGGGCCAGAAGCCGGCGCTGGAGACCTCGTGGCTATAGGCCTCGCGGGTGACGTCGTCGGGGAGATTGGGGATTCCGCCGGGATGGAGGGGAGCGGGACGGCCGGAGAAGCGGGTGACTGCGAGGTCGAAGCTGCCCCAGAAGAAATGGACCGGGCTCGCCTTGCCCAGGAAGGACGAGCGGAAGCGGCGGAAGACCCGGTCGGCGCTCACCAGCGCCTCGAGCAGGCGGCCGGCGCTGTCGCGATCGTAGGCGCGCGCAGCCTCGTCGAGCGCGAAGGGGACGGCCGGGTCGAGCTCGTTGGGCGCGGGATGGATCCGGACCGCGTGGCCGGCGGCCTCCAGCAGGCCCGTCACCTCGGCGTG
>DASVSX010000007.1:0-86519 GCA_036387875.1 Allosphingosinicella sp.
TGTCGCCGAGATCGCCGAACCGGGTGTCGTAGGCGGAGACCAAAGCGATCTGCTCGATTCCGACCAGCTGGGTCGCCCCGAACGTGATCGTATAGTCGCCGCGAAGGGCGAGCTGGTCGATCCCGCCGCCGCCGTCGAGCCTGTCGGTCGAGCCCCACTGGCCCTGGGCCCCGAACAGGAAGACGTCGTTCTTGGCGCCTCCGGTGAGGTTGTCCGTGCCTCCGCCGCCGTAGATGAAGAAGCTTCCGTTCGTCTCGGCGGAGCCGTTGAACGTAAAGTCCTCGCCGACTCGAAGCCGGTTGGCGTCGATGATCATCTGGACCCCGGAGGCCACGTTCACGTCGAGCAAAGTGAGGTTGTAGTCGTAGAAATTCGTCCCCGGGTCGCCGAAGCGGGTGTCGTTGCCGGGCAGGATCGCGAGGTTCTCGACCGAGACCACGTCCGGCCCGAAGGTCAGCCCCGCCGAATAATCGCCCTGGAGAGCGATCTGGTCGGTGCCTTCGCCGCCGTTCACCTTGTCCGCGGAGGTCATTGCCGGTCCGAAGAAGAAGACGTCGTTGCCGCCCAGGCCGGACAGGTTGTCGTCGCCGCCCTGGACGACGAAGAAGAAGTCGGCCTGCGGAGTGCCGGTGATCGTGTTGTTAGTGCCGTCGCCCTCGAGCCAGTCTCCCGGTCCGGCGACCCCTTCGACCGTCACGTTCACGTTGACGGTGTTGCCGCCGGTCAAGGTGTAGGTGAACGAGTCGGCCGCCGACGTGTTGACCGCGCCGGACGTGTTGTCGGTGAGGCGGTTGAACTTGCCGTTGGGATTGTAGCTGTAGGTGCCGTCGGAATTGACGATCAGCTTTGCGCCCGAGGCCAGAAGGATCTCCTGGCCGTCGACCACCGGATTGCCGTTCACATGGGAGACGGTGAGCGTATCGCCGTCGGCATCGCTGTCGGGGCCGAAATTGTTATTGTCGAACAGGCTGCCGGTCGCGATCGCATTCTCCGGAGTCTCGATTTCATCCGGCTGGGCGATCGGCGCGTCGGCGACCGCGGCGACGTGAACGGTCGCGGTGGTCAGGTTGCTCTGGCCGCCGTCCCCATCGGTGAGGTCGAGGCCGATCACCCGGTCGGCTGTCGTCGGAGCGTCTGAGACGTTGGTATAGGCGATCCGCCGGACGACGGCGATGACCGCGTCCTGGTCCGCATTGGCGTTAAAGGTCACCACCAGCGGAGTGGAGCCGTCGGTCCCGCCGGTGAACGTTCCGATCAGGACTCCGCCATAATAGACGTTCGAGCCGGTGACTCCGATCTGGCCGGCGCCCATTCCCTGGGCAGCGATCGAGAGCCGGTCCTCCGCGTTCACGCCGGTCGAGTTGAGGTTCACTGTGAGCTTGCCGGTGTCGAAATCGAGCAGGTCGGGATCGTCGACGCTCGCCGAAGGCGCGAGGATCACGGCTCCGTCATTCTCGGTGTAGTTGACCGTGACGTCGGTTCCGGCGGCCGGGGTGAGGTCCAGCCACGGCCCGTCGTTGGTCGCGGTAAGGTTCACCTTGACCGTGCCGCTGTCGGTGGCGGCGGCCCCGGAGCCCTGGTTTCCGCCCGGCGCGCCGTCGTTCAGGGTGTAGACGAGATTCACCGAGGCCGGCGGCACGTCCCCCGTGAAATTATATTGGAGCGCATGGATGACGGCATTGACCAGGGTCGTGGTCGCGGCCGTCTGCTGACTGGTGAAGTTGATCGTCACCACGCCGGTGGTGCCGTCCCAATACCAGTTGCCGAATGTCAGGCCGTTCGACTGGATATCGCCTCCGCCCAGGAAGGTTCCGGTCACGGTGAAGCCGGGCCCGTCGTCGAGGATGAACTGGTCCTGCGTGTTGCCGCCGCCGCTGCGGTTCGCGACGAATTGCGCTCCGCCGTAATCGCCTGCCCCGCCGTTGCGCGCGTCGAGATCGACGTCGCTCACGGCGGCGAGGTTCAGCGGCGCGGGGAAGCTTTCGCTCGCCGCGACGTCCGGCGAGTCCGGCACGACCGGCGAGTCGTTGACGGCGGTGACGTTGACGGTGAGCGTATTGGAGCTCGAATCGGTGGCTCCGTCGTCGTCCGTCACCGCGAAGGTGATCGTGGCGGCACCGGTCCCGTTGAGGTTGGAATCGGCCTTGAAGGCGACCTTGCCGTCGATCAGATCCTGCTTGCTGTACGTGACGGGCAGGGTCGCGAGAACGAAGCCCCCCGGCCCGGCGCTTCCGTCGGAGTCCGTGTAGATGGCCCCGCCCGAAACCGCGCTGATGGTGACTGCGGCGAAGCTGCCGTCAGGGTCGACCGTTCCGAAATCGCCCTCGGCGAGCAGTCGGAAGGAATCCTCGGTCGCAGTGATCGTCGAGCTGGTTCCGGCGGGCGAGTCGTTGACGTCGGCGACTGTGACGGTGGCGACGGCTATGTTGCTCGCAGCATCGCCGTCGTTGACGGTGACGTTGATCGTCCGCGACAGGTTGGTGCCGCCCGCCGTCGGGTTGTCGCCGGTGTTCGAGAAGGTCACCTGCTCGATCGCCGCCTCATAATCCGCCTTGGTGGCGGCTCCGGTCAGGATCAGCTTGGTTGCGGTGCTGCTCGGGTCGACGGTGATCGACAGGGGCAGGGTGCCGACGATCGCCAGCACGTCGCCGGAGGCCGCGTTGGCGACCTCGATCACCGCGCTGACGATGCCGTCGCCGACATCCGAGTCCGTGATCGAGACGTCGACGTCTCCGACCGAAGCGGGGGCTCCGCCCTCGGTGTAGCTGCTCGCGAAGCCGGTTCCGGCGGCGCTGGCGTCGAGGTCCAGCGTCGGCGCGAAGTTCGCGACGGTCACGGCCTGGCTGAGAACCACCGTTCCGGCCGAATAAGGCGTGGTCCCGCCCGTCGCGCCCGCTCCCGAGATATCGACGACCTGGCCGTAGGTGATTCCGAAGCCGAGCTGATTGTCGATCAGATTCACGGTGAGGGTCGGAGCCGCTCCGGTGAAGTCCGGCGCCGGGTTGAAGCGGATGAGAGTGGTGTTGGCGATCAGCAGCGCCGAGGCGGTGGAGCGCGCCCCGATGTCGACCCAAAGCATGGTGTCGGCGTTGTAATATTGCCATTGGCCGGTCGCGGCGCCGGAACCGTTGGCGACGACGGCCACTCCGGTGAAAGCGCCGGCGGACGATCCCCCCGGATTGCCCGACTGGGCGTCGGCGGCGTCGGAATATTGGCCGGCGAACAGGCTGTCGACGGTCTCGCCCGGGCCGGGCGTGTCCTCGACGATCGGGGCGGCGTCCACGGTGCCGTCGCCGCTTACGACCGGCGCGTCGTTGACCGCGGAGACCGTGATCGTCCGGCTGTCGTCATCCTGTTCGCTGGTGCCGTCCCCGGAGATACCCGGGTCGGTGCCGTTGGCGCCCGCGTCGTTGGTGGAGACTTTCAGGGAGTCGGTGCCGTTGAAATTGGCCCCGGGCGTGTAGGTCAGGCCGTTGCTGGCCGCCAGGGTCGCGTTGATCTCGTTGAGCGTCCCCCGGATGGTGTAGACGCCGGCGCCTTCGGCGATGATGTCGTCGCCGTCGATTCCGCCCGCGACGTCGGTGCGGATTGCGAGCAAGCCGTTGGCGACCTCGAAGTTGACGTAAATCAGGTCGGTCGCCGGGTTGGCGTCCGGATCGGAGATAGACATGCCGCTCAGCGCGACGGCGCCGGAGTCCTCGCTGATTGCGACCGTCCCGCCGACCGTATTGACCGGAGCGTCGTTGACCGCCGAGACGGTGACGGTGGCGAGGCCGACGTCGGTGTGCCCCTTGCCGTCGCTGATCGTATATTCGAAGGTCGCGGTGCCGTTGTAATTGGCGGTCGGGGTGAAGGTGACCACCCCGGCGTTGACGCTGACCGAGCCGTTGGTCGCGTTGCCGGCCGAGACGATGGTGATGGTGTCCCCATCCGAATCGGTGTCATTGGCGGTCAGCTGGGTCGAAAATTGCTTCGGCGTGTCCTCGACGGCGGTGAGTCCGGAATCGTCGACCGCGACCGGCGGCGAATTCTCGACGAAGCCGAAGTCGACCGTGTTGTTGGTGTCCTCGCCGTTCACTCCGGGGTCGGGCGTGAAGGTCGGGCCCTCCTGGTTGTAGTCGAGCCTGATCGCCTTGGCGGCCACGGCCCCGCCGGTGGCGGCGGCCCCGTTATTGTCGCCGTCGACATTGTCGTCCGGATCGGTCGCCGTTCCGGGCGTGATCAGCAGATCGGCGAGCGCCGCGCCGGCGGCGAAGTTGCTCGGCTTGACGACGACGATATAGTCGCCTGGGGCAAGGCCCGAGAAGCTGTAGAGGCCGCCCGCGACGCTGGTCGTGGTCGCGAGATAGGTGTCGCCCGAATCCCAGCCGCCGCTGCCGTTGGAGTCGGCATAGAGGTCGAGCGCGACCCCGACGATCCCGGTGTCGGTGCCGGCGTCGTAATTGCCGTCCTTGTTGACGTCCTTGAACACCAGGTCGCCGAGCACCAGCCCGTCGATGGCGCCCGTTTCCGAGTTGGAATCCTGGGCGTCGGTCTGGTCGCTGTCGATGGTCGCCTTGCCGGTCCAGTTCCCCGCGAAACCGTCCTCGGCCGGAGTGTTGATGGAGTGGCGGAACTCGACGATCACCTTCTGCCCGGCCGGGATGGTCCCGATCGTGATGGGCGCGAAGGCGAAGGCGCCGGTCACCGGCCCGGCGGCGGCGTGGACAAGGTCGTCCGAGCCCGGAAGCCGGCGCTCGCCGGCGGCGATCGTCCCGTACATGAGCTCGTCCCTCGAGCCCGCGGCGGCGAGGTCGGAGAGCCCGATCTGGTGGCCGAGCTCGTGGGTGAGGACGGTGAGGAGATCGATCCGGGTCCCGGCCAGCCCGGACGGATCGGCGGCCGTCAGCCTGCTTCCCGATCCCGAATATTCGCTATCGTCGCCCGGAGTCGAATCGACGAACCAGCGCCAGCCGGCCGCGTCGCTGTCGAGGACGATCGTTCCGGCGTCGCTCTGGCCGAGCGTCAGGCCGGCGAGGTCGGACACCGAGACGTCGACGGCGCGCATCGCCGCGACCTGAGCGTCGGTGGCACCCGCGGCGGCCCAGCGCTGGATCGCCGCATCGACCAGGAAGTCGAGCTCGGCCTGGCTGAGGACTCCGTCGTCGACGACGATCGGGCCGGTGGGGGCCGGAGCCGGAGCCGGCACCGGCACCGGGACCTGTGCGCCGCCGCCATTGTCGACAACAGGCGCCACGCCGCCGCCGGCCGGATTCTCGGTGATTTCAGGCGGCGCGGGCGGCGGCGCTTCGGCGGCCAAATTGGTCGGCGTGCGCACGGCGCCGAAGTAAGGCGCCCCTGCGGGCGGGTTGGTGTAGGCGGGCGCTCCGCCGGCGTCGAACGCGAAAGCCACGCCGCCCGGGCCGGTCTCTACGTTGGTATTGCCGTTCCAGTTGTTGGTGGCGCGCGTAGTATTGTCGCCCCCGGCGACGCTCCCCTGCAGGTAAATCTGTGAGCCGCTGGCGCCCTCGCGGGTCAGGAAGGCGAAATCCTGGGCGCCGCCCGTCGTGACCGTATTGTGGTGGACGTAGGCGGCAGTCTTCGTGACCTCGCCCGTATTCGCGCCGGCGCGCACGTCGATCCCAACCGTCCCGCCGGTGGCCTCATTGTTGGTCATCGTGATCGAGTTGTTCGCGATGACGACGTCCAGCGTGGAATTGTCGGAGCTGGGTCCTGGACCGTCGCCCACGCTCGTGACGGAAATCCCCGGATCCTGTCCGTTCGAGGTAATTACGTTATTCAGGATCTCGACGATCGCGTTGGAGTGGTCTTCAGCATGCACGAAGATGGCGGATCCCGCCGCTCCGGCGCCGCCGCCGGTGATCGTGTTGTTGTTGATCCGGCCCATGACCTGGGCGTCGTTGATCGAGAACATGTTGATGATCGGGCCGCCGCTGCCGCTGATCACGTTGTCGGTGACCTTGAAGTTCAAATTCGCCGTATCCTCGGCGTTGAGGCCGATGGCCCGGCTGAGTCCGCTGGCGCGGTCGAACACGTTGTGGTTTCCGACCGTCCCGCCGTTGGTGATGTTGACGTTGAGGGTCGAGGTGTCGCGCGCGAACACCTCGACGCCCGACGTCTTCATCCCGGTGAAATCGTTGTTGACGATGTTGGCGGTGACGGTGGCCGTGCCGCCGCTGGTCAGCGAGAGGCCGCCCGAGCCGCTCGCCGAGGTGCGGGTCGTGTTGAACGTGTTCCCCGACATGGCCAGGTTGAGCGTTCCGGAGCCGTTGCGGATGTCGATGTGATTCTCGCCCGCCGTGGCGTCGGCGGCCGCGAAGCTGAACGTCGAGTTGGTGATGCTGGACGTGCCGGTGAGGTTCCAGAACCTCATTCCGCCCTCGCCGGCCTCGTCGCCGTGGCCGCTGATCGTGCTGCTCGCCAGCGTGAAGTTGGAGACGACGTTGCCGTTGATGGCGAGCTGCTGACCGCCCGTGCCGCCGTTGCCGTTGATGGCGAGGCCGGTGAACGTCGCCGTCGAGACGCTGCTCATGTTGATCGCGGCCGTCGCGCCGCTGTTCGAAGTCGCATTGTCGACGTTGTTGACCGTGCCTTCGGTTCCGTTCGCGTTGGTGAAGTTCATGTTGGTCAGCGAGACGTTGCTCGTCGACGTGAAGGTCGCGCCCTGGCCGGTATTCTGGATCGTTCCGCCCGAGCCGGCGGCGCCGGTTCCGGTGATCGTGAGGCCCGCCGTGCCGCCGGTCGTGTTGAGGTTGATTCCAACTCCGGCGCCGTTGACGTTGACGCTCTCGAACACGAGCCCGCCGCTGCCGATGGTCGTGTTCTGGATGTCGATCGCCTGACCGCTGGTCGTGGTGATCTTGTTGGCGGTCGCGCCGGCCGGATCGGTGATGACGAGGGTCGCGGTGCTTCCGGCGCCGTTCACGGAGGTGAGCGCGTCGTTGGTGCCGGTGGAGAGGTTGATGCCGCCGTCGAAGCGGAAGGTGCCGGCCGTGTTGCCGCCGAGATGGATGCTGCCTTCGGCGAGGCTGACGCCGCCGTCGCCGTCCGAATTGTCGGTAAGGAGGCCGTTGAAGTCGATCGTGCCGCCGCTGCGGTTCGTGATCTTGACGAGCTGGCCCTGATCGTCCGTGATCGTGCCGTCGAAAGTGATGTTGCCGTTGCCGCCGTCGACGACCAGCGTCGTGCCGCTCGCGGTCTGCAGCGCGGTGCTTGTCCCGAACTTGAACGCGCCGATCGAACCGTTGGTGATGCTGACGCCGTTGACGACGTTGTTCAGCGTGGCGGAGCCGGCCGAAACCGTGCCGTCGTGGGCGATATTGTAGATTCCGTCGGCGTTGTTGAAGACGAGGCCGGCGCCGCTGGTGGCGCTGAGCGCTCCGGTCAGGGTCAGGGTTCCGGTATGGCCGTTGCTCCCGCCGTTGACGTTGACCAGCGCTCCGGCGTTGCCCTGCGCGATTCCTCCGGCATAGGTGACGTTGAGGCCGTTCGGGGCGCCCGTGCTCACCATGTTGAGCGACGCGCCGCTTGCGCCGGTGAGCGCGCCGCCGCCGAGATTGACCGTGCCGGTGACGTTGGTGAAGCTGACGTTGTTGGTGCCGCCGTCCGAATTGACCGTCGTGAAGCCCGATCCGCCGATCGCTCCGGCGGCGAGGGTCAGGGCCGAGCCGACAGCGTCGACCGCAACGTTGTTGACGGTCAGAGCGCCGACGGCGGTGCCCGCGATTCCGTTGGCCGTGCCGGTGCCGTTGCCGATGTTGAGTCCAGCGATGGTGTTGCCGCTGGCCAGGGTGACGATCGTGCCCGAGGCGGCCGTGATCGCCGAATTGGAGCCCGCGGTGGCGAGCGTCGATCCGGCGACGACGAGGTCGGCGCCCTTGCCGATCAGCTGCTGCCCGTTCTCGAGCGTGATCGGTCCGGCGGCCGCGGCGGGCGCGTTGCCGCTATTCTCGACATAAATATATTCGCCGGCCTGATCGAGATCGCCGGTGACGGCGCCGTTGTTCCCCGCGCCGTTGAGCGACGCCAGGGTCTGGAAGGGGTTGGCGGAGGTGCCGTCGCCGCCCGGAGCGGCAGCGCTGTCCACGTACCAGACGCGGTGCGAGACGCCCGCCGACTGCTCCGCGAAGGTGATCGTCACCTTGCCGATGCTGGTGAGGTCGTCGGCGGTATTGTAGAGGCCGTCGAAGCCCGCGTCGCGGATCGTATAGTTGAAGGTGTCCCCGTCCGTGAGGTCCGCGTCGGAGCCGCTGTTGACGTAATTGAACGAGCCGTCCGCGAGGATGTTGTAATGGCCGCCCTTGGCGGTGATTCCCGAGCCGGCGAAGGTCCCGTCTCCGACGACGTCGATCTTGAACCCCTGGATGCTGTCGCCGGCGAGGCTGCCGATGTCGTTGCTGATCAGGTTCCCGGCGAAGGTCGTCGACTCACCGCCGTTGAGAGTGCCCGCCGTTCCGACCCGCAGGACCGTGTTTCCGATCGCCTGGAACGTGTCGTTGAACGCGATTGGGGAGATGTTGATGAAGGTGCCCGCAACGCCGCTGGCGTTGACCATGGTCGAGCCGGTGAAATTGTCGGCGACGGTGACTCCGGTCGCCGTCTGGTCGCCGGTGTTGGTGATCGTGATCCGCGTGTAGAGGATGTCGCCCGGATCGTAGACGCCCACTTCGCCGGTATCGAGATCGGTCTCGCCCGCATCCTTGACCCCGTTGCCGTTGGAGTCGTGGAATCGCGTCGTATTGCGCGTGATCGTAAACGAGACAGCCATGTGATCCCCTCCGGGTAATTTGGAGCGTCGCGCAAGAATCCCCGCCCGCGCGTCTCAGCTCCCAAGCCTCTAGCATGCCATGCTAAGCATTACGTTACCAGTAGAATCGGTCCGCAACCGTTTCCTTTTGCGACCGAAACAAGAGACGTCCGCGCAAAAAGAAACGGGGCCGCGAGGCCCCGTTTTCAGTCAGGCTTGTTCCGCTCTATGGGCGCGACGGGAAGACGCCCTGAAGCGCGATGTTGAAATAGCAGGTAAGATAGGGCTGCATGTTGTTGTGCGGCTGGTCGGCACCGGTTGGAGTGACCGCGCTCATGCTCATTTGCACCGCGTTGCCAGCCGGCGCGTAGGAATTGCCCTGCGCCGACTTGGCGAACGCATTGCCGGCCGGGATATTGCTGTCGCCCGCGACGATGGCCGGCCCGGCCAGCACGCCGTGAGTGTGGGCGGGAATTTCGGACTGGAGCAGGGTAACCGTCTCACTGCCGCCAATCTCCCCGAGATCGTGGAGGCTCAGCCCCGGCCCCTGGCCCGGGTGCATCGGCGCCCGACCCTGAAGGTCCGGGAGAGCGAAGTTCGACTTGCCGTCGCCGCCATAGGTGGTTCCGAGCAGTGCGAAGAGCGCGGTATTCTGCGAGATCGGCATGAGCTGCCCGTTGCACCACGCCCAGCCCTTGGGTGCGAAGTTGAACGGGAAGATGCGGATTTCGGCGACGAAAGGATCGGCCATGCCGGGGGCTCCCTTAGGTTGGGCTCGGGAAGATCCCGAACAGCGAGATGATGAAGTCGACGCAGAGATAGGGCTGGAAATTGGTGTGCGGCTGGCTGCCGCCGACCGGCCCGAGGAACTGCGGGGACATTGCAACGCCGGGATTGCCGTTGATGAAGGCTTTTACCTGCGGGGATCGAGCGAGCACATTCTGCGACGGATTAGGCGAGTTCGCCGTATCGCTGGACCCGAGCAGGGCATGCGTATGAGTCGGAATTTGCTGAGTCGTCAAAGTGACCGCTTCGACGCCGCCCTGCTGCGCCAGCGGGGTCTCACTGCCCTGGTGGATCGGAATCCGCCCGCGCAGGTCCGGCAGTCCGAAGGTCGACTCGCCGTCGCCGCCATAGGTCGTGCCGATCAACTGGAAGAGCGTCTCGTTCTCGCTGATGGGCAAAAGCTGCCCTTCGCAGAACAACCATCCCACGGGCGGGAAATTGCCCGCGAACATCCGGATTTCACCGACGTAAGGCTGTGCCATGGTTCGACCCCCTCAATTCGGCGACGGGAAAATGCCCTGAAGGGCAATGCAGAAGTTGAGCGCCAGGTACGGCTGCATGTTGAGGTGCGGCTGGCTGCCGCCGACATTGCCGACCGTCGCCGGGATCATCGCCCCGAGATTTTGGACCGGTCCGTACAGGCTGTTCGGCGCGCTGTTCGCCAGCAGGTTGCCGGCCGGGAGATTGGTCGACCCCGGATTGTTCGACGCGGTGGCCACATGGGTATGCGCCGGCAGGTTCTGGATCGTCAGCGTAACCGCCTGGGCTCCGCCCTTCTCGCCGACCGTATGGCCGCTTCCGACGTGGATCGGAGTCCGGCCGCGATAATCCGGAAGCGCGAAATTGACTCGTCCGTCGCCGCCGAACGTCGTGCCGAGCAGAGCGAACAAGGGCTGGTTCTGGTTGATCGGCAGAATCTGGCCGTTGCACATCGCCCAGCCCTTCGGCGCGAAGTTGAACGACATGAGTCGTATTTCCGCGAGGAACGGTTCAGACATCGATGATTTCCCCCCCTGTTGATCTATGTTTGGCAGGAAAATTACGGGGGCGCAATGGGCTCAATCGCCCAATGCGGGACGGCAGACCGATTTTTCTTTGCAACGGGAATGACTACTCCCGGAAGGCGGTCTGGTTGAGCTTGGTGATCGGGCTGAGGATGTAGTTGAGGATGGTCCGCTTGTCGCCGAGCAGGCTGACGTCGGCGACCATGCCGGTGCCGATCGGAAGCTTCTGGCCCGCCTTGCTGACGAGGGCGTTCTTGGTCGTGCGCACCTGCACCGTGTAGAAGCTCTCGCCGGTCTTCTCGTTGAGGGTCGCGTCGGGGGAGATGGCGCTGACCACGCCGTCGAGCGCGCCGTAGATCGAGGGATCGTAGGCGGTGATGTTGACCTTGGCCTTCTGGCCCATCCGAACCCAGGCGATGTCCTGCGGCCGGACCATGGTCTCGACCAGAAGGGTCTCTTCCGAGGGGACGATCTCGACGAGCGGCGCTCCGGGGCCGACCGCCGAGCCGACGGTGGTGACGAGGACCCGGTTGACCCGGCCCGGGAGCGGCGCCCGGACGACGGTTCGGTCGGAGCGCTCGGCGAGCGCCGGGAGCGCCGCCTGGCGGGCGGAATATTCGGCCTGTGCGGTGGCGAGCTCGTTGGCGGCCACCGAGCGCCAGTCCTGGCGCTGCTGGTTGAGCGAGGACTGGGCCTCGACCACGGCGGAGCGGGCGCGCGAGATCGCGGCCGAGGCGGCGGCCGCCTCGCTCGCCGCGACCGCATAGGCGCTCTCCGCCTGCATCAGCGACAGCCGGGGCTCGATCCCCCGCTCCACCATCGGCCGGATGAGGTTCAGCTCCTGGCGGCGGGCGTCCCTCGCCGTCACCCGGGCGTCGTAGGCGGCCTCTGCTTCCTGGACCGCCCGGCTGGCCTGGGAGACCCGCGCCTGGCCGGCGCTGACCACGCTTCCCAGCTCCTGCATCCGCGAGGCGTGGAGCGAGCGCTCGATCATCATCTGGCTTGCCCCGGCCTGGTCGGCCGGCGCCGGATAGGCCGGCTCGCGCCCGGCGACCTCGGCGGAGAGCCGGGCGATCTTCATTCCCAGGGCGTTGGCCGAAGCCTCGCCGCTTCCGAGTTCCGCGCCGCTCGCCGTCCGGTCGAGCCGGACGAGCTCCTGGCCCGCTTTCACCTGCTGGCCCGTCCTGACGTTGATCGCCTCGACCACTCCGCCCTCGAGGTTGGAGACGACCTGGAGCTGCGAGGTCGCGATCACCCGGCCCTGGCCGCGCACCGTCCGGTCGAGCTCGGTCAGCGCCGCCCAGACGATGAAGGTGACGAAGAAGCCGATCACCACCCAGAGCAGGACGTTGGACGCCGTCCGGGGTTTGATCCGGGTCGCCAGGTCCTCGAAATGGGTGTGCTCGTTCATCGCTCAGGCCGCCTTGGTCGGCGGCGTCTGCTGCCGCGTGATCTGCTTCAGGATCTCGTCCCTCGGTCCGTCCATGGCGACCTTGCCCCGCTCGATCAGCAGGATCCGGCTCACCAGCGCCAGCAAGGGCGGCCGATGGGTGATGAGGACGAGGGTCCGGTCCTTCAGCTCGTCTCGGAGGCGGTTGATGAGCGCGGTCTCGGTCTGGGCGTCCATGGCGCTGGTCGGCTCGTCGAAGACCAGCACCGGGGGGCGGCCGGCGAGGGCCCGCGCGAGTGCGATCGACTGGCGCTGGCCGCCGGAAAGCCCCTCGCCGCGATCGGCCAGCCTCAGGTCGTAGCCGTTGGCGATGGTGCCCATGAAGCTGTGGGTTCCGGAAAGCTCCGCCGAGCGGAGCAGCTCCTCGTCGTCGACATGGGACCGGGCGAGGCCGATATTCTCGCGCACCGAGCCGGTGAGGAGGACGCTCTCCTGCAGAGCGGCTCCGATGTAGCGCCGCATCTCGAGCGGATCGAGCTGGCGGATGTCCGTCCCGTCGATCATCACCAGCCCTTCTTCGGGCGGGTAGAGGCCGAGGATCAGCCGGGCGATCGTCGACTTGCCCGATCCCACCCGGCCGAGCAGTGCGACATGCTCGCCCGGCTGGATCGTGAAGTTGAGGTCCTCAAGCGTCTTCTCCGGCGCTCCGGGATAGCGGAAGCTGACGTTTCGGAACTCGATCCGTCCCTTCATCCCGGCAAGCTTCAGCCCCTCCCCCACCGGGCCTTCCGGCGGCATGTTCATCATCTCGTTGAGCTGGCGGTAGGCGGTCCGGGTCGACGTCATCCGCGAAAGCAGCTGCGAGATCTGGGCGAGCGGAGCGACGGCGCGTCCGGCGAGAATCGAGCAGGCGATGAGGCCGCCCATGGTCAGATTCTGGGTTGCGATCCTTTCCACTCCGACGATCACGACACCCGCATAGGAAATCGTTCCCGCGGAGGTCGCGGTCGTGACCCCGATGCTCGAGATGAGCCTCTGTCTCAGCGAGCTGTCGGAGTGGCTCTCCATGGCCTTGTCCCACCGGCGGGACAGGAGCGGGCCGGCGCCCGCCGCCTTGACCGTCTCAAGCCCTCCGATCGTCTCGACCAGCACCGACTGCTTGGCCATTCCCTCGCCCATCGCCTTGGCCGAAAGGCGGTCCATCGCCGGCTGGGTGAGCGCTCCGACGATGATGACGAGCGGCACCATCAGCGCCGGCACGAGCACGACCCAGCCGCCGATCACCGCGATCACGAAGAGGGTCAGGATGATGAAGGGCAGGTCGACGACCGCGGTCAGGGTGGCCGAGGTGAAGAAGTCGCGCAACGCCTCGAGCTCGCGCATCAGGCTGGTCAGGGATCCGGTCGAGCCCTTCTTCAGGTCGAGGCGGAGCCGGAGAAGGCGCTCGAACAGGGTCTCGCCGACGTCCCTGTCGATCGAGGCTCCGGCGACGTCGACGAAATAGGCGCGAAGCAGCTTCAGCACGAAGTCGAAGATGACGACGATGGCGAGCCCGATCGACAGCGCGACGAGGGACGAGGTCGCGTTGTTCGGGACCACCCGGTCGTAGACGATCATCGTGAAGAGCGACGTCATCAGCCCGAAGATGTTGATCACGACCGCGGCCAGCACGACCTTCATATAGATGGCCCGGTTGCGGCGCATCGGCTCCATGAGCCACGCCGCGAAACGGGGCTGGGACGCCGGCTTGATCTCGTGCTCGCTACTCATCCTGGCCTCCGACTCGGGCGGGGTCGATGCCCAGCGCATCGAGCAGGTTGCCGGTTCGCGACAGAAGCACGTAGCGGGCGGCGTCGAGCTCGGCCAAGGTCCTGATGAAGGCGGTAGCGGTTTCGAAATAAGCGTCTTCGGCCGCGACCACGTCGAACAGATTGCCCCGCGAATTGATGAACCGCTCGATCAGGACGTCGCGCGACTGGCGGCTGGCGAGGTAGCTCGCCTCGAGCGCCCGAAGCTGCTCCTCCAGCGCCCTGACGTCGGACCAGGCGATGGCGGCGTCGCGCGACGCCTCGTCGCGAACCCGCGCGGCCCGGGCGTCGGCCGAAACCGCGCGCGCCCTGGCCTGGGCGACCCGGGCCTCGGTCCCCCCGAACAGGCGCTGGCGCAGGGTGACGCGGCCGCGAATGTCGTAATCCCGGTCGTTCTCGAAGACTCCATAGCGCCCGGCGTCGATCCCGGCGCTGATCTGCGGGAGGCGGTCGTTCTTGGTCGCCCGCGCCTCGCGCCGGGCCGAGTCCGCCATCGCCTGGGCCGATCGAGCGGCGGGAGTGCTCATCGCGGCAAGCGCCGCGGCGTCGCGGGTCAGCGCCGGCGTCTGTGGGATGGGCGCGCGCTCGAGATAGGCCGGCGGGGGCGAGCCGGTGAGCTCGGCATAGCGAGCCTCGGCATTGGCGAGCAGCCGGCGGAAGCCGGCGAGCCGGGTCTGGGCCGAAGCGAGATAGCTTTCGACCCGGGCGGTGTCGCCCGGCGCCGAAACCCCCTGCTGAACCCTTTCCTCGACGGCTTCGCGAAGCTCCTGCTGATTGGCGACGAACGATTCGCTGAGTGCCACAAGCGCCCGATAGGCGAAGACGTCGTACCAGGACGCGACGGTATTGAGAGCGATCCGGTCGGCGCTCGCTTCGGCTTCCGCTGCGGCGGCTCGAAGCCGGGCTCCGGCGGCGAGCACCCGGTCCGCGCTCGCCCCGAAGTCGTAGACGGTCTGGTTGACGTTCAATATCGCATCGGTGCGCGCGGAGGGGCGCGAGCGCTCGATGATATTCTGCTGGTCGTTGGAAAAGTCGCGCGAGATCACCCGGTAGGAGGAGACGCTGAGATCGATCGAGGGTAGGCGCCTTTCCCTGGCTTCGTCGACGACCGCTCCGGCTTCCGCGCTGGTGGCCCTCGCTTCCTGGGTCGCGGGATGGCGCTCGACTGCGGTCGAGACGACGCTCCGGAACATCTCCGGCGACGCCTGGCTTCGGGCGAGCTGCAGGATCGGGTCCTTGCCCGGATCGATGTTGAGCGGATCGTGGGTCGGTCCGGGCAGGGTCGGCGGACCCGTCCGCGGGAGGACCGCCGCCGGAGTGATGGGCGAGGTCTGCCGGAGGCTGGAAGGAGGAGACGAAGGCGTCGGGGCGATGTGCGAAGGCAGCGGCGCCGGCGCCCGCTCCGGAATATAGGGCGGAGTGGGGGTCGGCGGCGGCGGAGTGCTCGTCGTCGGCGAGCTCGTCGACGGAACCTGGGCGAGCGCGGTCGCGCCCGTGACGAGCGACAGCGCGCAAACCAGCGCTCCCTTATTCAATCCCAACATCGTCTTCTAAGAACCCTTTGCCGTCCGTCCCTTACCCACGTTAAGCGCGGGAGACTAGGAAAACCTGCACGGTCAATGGATTGCCGCTCGGCCCGACGCGTGGGCGATCAGGGAGCTTCCGGCGGGAACCGGGCGAGGCAGGTGAAGCCTGGCGCCTCCTCGCCCCCGATCACCGTCTCTCCCTCGACCTCGACCCAGACGTGGGCGGCGAGCCCCTCTCCGTCGCGCCGGGCGCCATAGAGGAGGACCGAGCGGATCCCGCGGCGGCGAAGCATCCAGTGGAGCGCCAGCCCTTTCTGGAAACAGACCGCTCGCCAAGGCACTCGACGGGACCAGCCGATCAGCGCCGAACGGGCTCGACGCACGGTCTCGGGGTCCACCCGCGCCGGCCGATGGCCGGGCGCCGAAGCCGCCGCGGCGACTCGGCGGAACGGCAGGAGGGCGATGGCCAGGGAGGCCAGCGCAAGGGCCGCAAGCGCCTCAGCGAGCATCGGTCCGTCGGCGAGACCCGGCCGCGCACGACGCGGTTCGGTGGCGGGGAAGACCATGCGGGGCGCGTTACAGGATGGGCGGCAAGGGTGGCAACTATTGTTCAACGCCGACCTGATCGCCTAGAGCGCAGGCGTGGACCTGCCCCGCGAATTCGAGCTCGCCGCCGCCTGCTGCCGCTGGCCGCCCTCGCCGGCGCGCGACTCGGCGGTGCTCGCCGCCGCGGCCGGCTCGGATTGGAACCTGGTGGCCCGGATCGCGAAGCGCCACAGGATCGAAGGCCTGGTGTGGAATGCGCTCAGGCAGGCGGGCGCGCCCGTTCCGGCCGACGCCGCGGATCGCCTCCGCTCGGCCGCCGACCGGATCGCCCGCCAGAACCTCGTCCTGGCCGCGGAATCGCTTCGCCTCAGCGCCTCGCTCGACCGGGCGCAAATTCGCCATCTGTTCGTCAAGGGCATCAGCCTCGGAGTCCTCGCTTACGGCTCGGTCGGCCCGAAGATGGGCTGGGACATCGACCTGCTCGTGCCGATCGAATCGATCGAGCAGGCTGCGAACACGCTCGAAGCGGAAGGATATCGCCTCGTGCTCCCCGGCGGGCCCAAAGGCCGCCAGCGGCTCGGCCTGTGGCACCGGCACTGGAAGGAATCGGTGTGGGTCTCGGCAAGGGGAGGCCTGACCGTGGAGCTTCACTCGAGGCTCAGCGACAATGCCGTGCTTCTGCCCGAAGTCGGCGTCGATTCGCCGAGCCAGCGGGTCGAGGTGTCGAAAGGCCGCTTCCTCGCCACCCTGCGCACCGACGAGCTCTTCGCCTATCTGTGCGTCCACGGCGCCTCGAGCGCCTGGTTCCGAATGAAATGGATCGCGGATCTCGGCGCCTTGCTCTCAGACCGCCCGCCGCAGGAGGTCGAGCGTCTCTACCGCCGCTCCCAGACGATGGGGGCCGGCCGGGCCGCGGCCCAGGCCCTGCTTCTGTGCGAGCGCCTTTTCGCGACGGAGATGTCTCCCGCCCTCGCGGCAGAGCTTCGCTCCGATCGGATCAACCGGTGGCTGGTGTCGATCGCGCTTCGCAAGCTCGCCGGCCGAACCCTCACCGCGGAGCTCGACGAAAAGCTGCTCGGCACCGGCACCATCCACCTCATGCAGTTCGCCCTGCTGCCCGGCCTCGGGTTCAAATATGCCGAGTTGCGCCGCCGACTGATCAACCCCGCCGACCGGGTCTCCGTCCAGCTGCCCAGAGCGCTCCGCTTTCTCTATCCCCTGGTGGCGATATCGCGGCGCCTGGGCCGCCGAACCCTGTAGCGGGCCCGGGCGACCGGCGCGAATGAGCGTCGCCGCGGCCAGGTTAGAGTCGGGCCCGCCACAAACCGCTTTCCTGATATGGGCCGCTGGGCGTAAGGGGTTGAACTGGAGCGGGCATTTGGGCCCCACGGCCTCGACTATTGGCAAGTCCCTGACAACAGTCCAATATCCGCGGCGGGGATGCCTGCGATTCGACTGGGCTGGGGAGTGCTGTGGTGACTGGATTACTTCGTCGTTGGTTGGGCGCGGCTTTGGCGGCGGGCCTGATGGCCTGGACTTCCGCCGCCGTTGCGCAGGATTCTTATTCCGGCGCAGACCCCGCAGGCTCCGGGGTGGTCGTCTCGGCGGTTCGCTGGCTTCAGGGGACCCTGCTCGGAACCGTGGCGACCGTCGTGGCGGTGATCGCGGTGGCTTCCGTCGGCTTCATGATGCTGACCGGCCGGATCAACTGGCGCTACGGCGCGACCGTCATCCTCGGCTGCTTCATCCTCTTCGGAGCGGCGAGCATAGTCGCGGGGATCCAGTCAACGTCCAGCCTCGGCAACTGAGGCGTGGACGGGCTCGAGCATGATCGGCTGTTCGTAGCCCTCACGCGCCCTCAGATGTTCGCTGGGGTGACCTATTCCTATTTCATCGCGAACGCCGTCATCGCGACCGAGCTGTTCCTGATCTTCAAATCGATCTGGGCGGTCGTCGCGGCGGTCGTCATCCACGTCGCCGGGGTGCTCCTGTGCCTTCGCGAGCCACGCTTCTTCGACCTCTGGCTGACCCGGGTGTCCCGCTGTCCGCGCGTGAAGAATCACAAGGTGTGGGGATGCAACTCCTACCGCCCCTGACCCGCGACCGGCGAGCGCCGTCGAGGGAGCTGCCGGCCGGCAAGCACCTCCCTTACGCGCGCCACCTGGACGATCACACGATCGAGACCCGCGACGGCCTGCTGATCCAGGTCCTCCAGATGCGGGGCCTGCTCTTTGAGACCGCCGACACGGAGGAGATCAACTATCGCAAGCGGCTTCGCGACGCGATGCTCCAGTCGATCGGCTCGTCGCGCTACGCCCTCTATCACCACGTCGTCCGGCGGAGGATCGACGTCGGCCTTTCGGAAGGCCATCCCGATCCCTTTTCGCGCCAGCTCGACGCCGCCTGGCGGCGCCGGCTCGACGGCAAGCGCCTCTATATCAACGAGCTCTTCCTGACCCTCGTCCGGCGGCCGCTGCAGGGACGGATCGGGCGGCTCGATCGGATCCGCGAACGGCTCGGCCGCGCGTCGGCCGCGCCGGATGCGGGCGCCGCCTACGAGCGCCACCAGCTCGGCCAAGCCCGCGATGCGCTGATGGCCGCCCTGGGGAGCTACGAACCGCGCCTCCTCGGTGTCTATGACACTCCCCACGGACCCTGCTCGGAACCGCTCGAATTCCTGTCGATGCTCTACAATGGGGAAATGAGGCCGGTGCTCCTGCCCCTGCAGGACCTCGGCGACTATCTCCCCTACCGGCGGATCAGCTTCGGCCAGGAGACGGTCGAGCTCGGCCCGGCCGGGGCGACCCCGCGAAGCTTCCAGGGGATGGTATCGATCAAGGACTATCCCGGGCAGACCGTCGCCGGAATGCTCGACGAGCTCCTCCGGCTGCCGTTCGAGCTCACCGTCTCCCAGTCCTTCGGGTTCGTCGAGCGGCAGGCGGCGCTTTCGACGATGAACCTCTCTCTGAGGCGGATGCGCTCCGCCGAGGACGAGGCGGTAAGCCTCCGGGCCGAGCTCTCCAACGCCAAGGACGAGGTGGCGGCCGGCCGGGCGGGCTTCGGCGAGCATCATATGACGATCGCCCTTCGCGCCGACACGCCCGCAGCCGTCGCCGAGGGCGTCGCCGAGGTCCAGGCCTCGCTTGCCGATCTCGGGATCATCTCGGTGCGCGAGGAAATCGCCCTCGAGCCTGCCTTCTGGGCCCAGTTTCCCGGCAACTTCAAGTATATCGCCCGCCGCGGCCTCATCTCCACCGGAAACTTCGCCGGACTTGCGAGCGGCCACAATTTCGCGCTCGGGCGCGCCCAGGGCAATCATTGGGGCGAGGCGGTGACCCTGCTCGAGACGACGGCGGCGGGCCCCTATTATTTCAATTTCCACCAGGGCGACCTCGGCAATTTCACGGTGATCGGTCCGTCGGGCTCGGGAAAGACCGTGGTGCTGAACTTCCTCCTCGCCCAGGCGCGCAAGTACCGGCCGCGGATCATCTTCTTCGACAAGGACCGGGGCGCGGAGCTCTTCATCCGCGCGATCGGAGGGCGTTACGATCTGCTCAGGTCGGGCGTGCCGTCGGGTCTCAACCCGCTCCAGCTCCCCGACAATGCGGCGAACCGGCAGTTCCTGATCGACTGGGTGGCGATGCTCGCCGGCGGCGCCGACATCGACGAGATCGCGCGGATCAAGGATGCGATCGACGCCAATTTCGAGCAGCCGGAGGACCACCGCCGCCTCCGCCACCTCGCCGAGCTGTTCCGGGGCGGCCACCGCCCGACGGCGAGCGACCTGTGGTCGAGGCTCCGCCCCTGGTGGGGCGACGGCGAGCGCGCCTGGCTGTTCGACAACGCCCGCGACCGGACGGATCTCACCGCCGAATCCGTCGGCTTCGACATGACCCAGATACTGGACGAGCCGGCGCTGCGCACTCCGGCGATGATGTATCTCTTTCACCGGGTCGAAGAGCGGCTGGACGGAAGCGCCGCGATCATCGTCGTCGACGAGGGCTGGAAGGCGCTTGACGACGACGTCTTCGTCCGCCGGATCAAGGATTGGGAGAAAACGATCCGAAAGCGCAACGGGATCGTCGGCTTCGCCACCCAGAGCGCCCAGGATGCCTTGGAGAGCCGGATCGCCAGCGCCATCGTGGAGCAGGCGGCGACCCAGATCTTCATGGCCAATCCCAAGGCCCGGGCCGAGGATTATGTGGGCGGCTTCGGCCTTACCCCGCACGAGTTCGAGCTCATCCGCACTCTTCCGGACAACGCCCGTTGCTTCCTTATCAAGCACGGCACCGACAGCGTCGTCGCCCGGCTGAATCTCTCGGGCGAGCAGGATCTGCTCACCATCCTTTCCGGCCGCGAGCGAACGGTGCGCCTCCTCGACGAGATCCGGGCCCAGACCGGCGACGATCCGGCGCAGTGGATCCCCCGTCTGCTGGAGGTCGCCTGATGAACGGTTGCGCGCCGCTGGCGCCGGGCGCCGGCTTCATCCAGTCGGTGCTCGCCTTTCTCGACTGCCAGGCCCAGATCCTGGGCTCGCGGGGGTGGCAGGCGCTTGCGGCGCCGGGCTCCACCCTCGGTCTCGTGCTGACGGGTTTCCTGACTCTGTTCGTCGCTTTGTTCGGCTACCGGCTGCTGCTCGGCCACGGTCCCGACGTGCGGACCGGAGTGCTCGCCTTCGTCAAGATCGGAATCGTGTTCGCCCTCGCCACGAGTTGGGGGGCTTATTCGACCTTGGTCTACGACGTCGTCAATCGCGGCCCCGCCCAGCTGGCGGCGGAGATCGGAACGCCGAGCGGCCTGCCGGGCACCGGCGGCGACCTGGTCGCCCGCCTCGACGGCGCCGACCGGGCCTTCGTCGCACTCTCCGTCCTCGGCGAAGGTCGGCCGCCGCCGGGGATCGAGTCCAACTCGTCGATCATGAGCGGCATCCCGCCCCAGCCCTATCCCGGTTTCAACACCTACGGGATCGCGGCGTCGCGCATGCTGTTCCTGATCGCGGCGATCGCGGGGCTCGGGGCCGTGCGGCTGGTCGCGGGCCTCCTGCTCGCCGTCGGGCCGTTCTTCATCGCCTTCCTGCTTTTCGAGAATACGCGCTCGCTGTTCGAAGGCTGGATCAGGGTGCTTGCGGGAGTCGCTCTGGCCGCGCTCGGGATCTCGATCGCGCTCGCCGTCGAGCTCGCGATGATCGAGCCCTGGCTGTCCGAGATCCTCGCCCGCCGGACCGCCGACGAATGGCTTCCGGGAATGCCGGTCGAGCTGGTCGTCGTCACCACGGCCTTCACCCTCATCGTCCTGGCGATGCTCTACGGCTCGGCGAAGACCGCCTTCGCCTTCCGGCTCGCGCCTGCCTGGCAGGCGGTGACCGGCCTGATCGGGCGCGACCCCGCCCGAGAGGAGCGGCGCTTCGCCGCCGCCGCCGCCGGGACCGCGCGCGGAGATGCTCCCCCGGCCGAGGCGCGTTCGCGCGCCGCCAGCGTCGTCGACGCCGTCGCCGCCAGCCAGAGGCGCGAATCCGCCAATATCGCCGTCGCCGTTGGCCGAAGCTCCGGCGGCGGAGGCGACGCCACCGTCGCCGCCCAGCCGGCCGCAGTCGCCGCTGGAGGCCGCGGGGCGCCCGCATCGCTCGCACCTGCCCCGCTCGGCCAGAGCTTCCGCCGCCGCACCCGCGGCCGGGTCTCGGCCAGCGCGGGCCGCCGGGATCATCGGTCATGAACGAACAGAATCGCGAGGCGCTCGACGCCTATTACAAGGACGCCGCGACCTGGAATCGCGACCGGCTCGATGCGCTGCACAAATCGCAGCGTGTCGCCTGGTGGGTGGCGATCGCGGCCGGGACCGTCGCGGTGCTCGAAGCCGGGGCGCTCATCCTTCTCACTCCGCTGAAGACCGTGGAGCCCTATACGCTGCTGGTCGACCGCACGACCGGCTACGTCCAGGCGCTGAAGCCGCTCGACGCCGACAAGGTCGCTCCGGACGCGGCGCTCACCCAGTCGTTCCTCGTCCAATATGTGATCGCTCGCGAGAGCTTCGACATCGACACGGTCCAGGTGAACTACAACAAGGTCGCGTCCTGGTCGGCCGAGCAGGCCCGGTCCGGCTATCTGAGCGCGGTCCAGGTCTCCAATCCGCAAAGCCCGCTGGTCATCTATCCACGAACCACCGTCATCGAGACCCGGGTGAAGAGCGTGTCCCCGCTCGGCCGCAACGTCGCCCTCGTGCGGTTCGACACGATCAGGCGGGATGCCGGCGGCCAGGTGCAGCCGCCGAGCTCGTGGGTCTCCGTCATCCGCTACCGCTTTTCCGGCGAGCCCATGAAGCTAGAGGAGAGGTTCGTGAACCCGCTCGGTTTCCGGGTGCTTCGCTACCGCCGCGACCCGGAGAGCGCTCCGCCGCCGCAAGCCGTGGTGGTGGCTCCCAGCGCCGTTCCGGTCGAGGTCGTGTCGGGCAGCTCGACCACTGTGACGACGACCACGACCGGGCCGGGGGCGACTCCGCTCGGCAACGCCGCCGCGGCCGCCGCGCGCGCGGCCGAGGAACGGCGCCGCAGCCGGCCGCCGGAGCCCGAGCTTTGATCAGGCCCATCCTCCTTCTCGCCGTCGCGGCGCTCGTCTCGGCCCCGATAGCCGCCCAGGTCCGGCCGCAGGCGGAAGCCGGCGGCGATCCGCGAATCCAGTCGGTCGCCTTCGCGCCCAACCAGGTCGTCCAGCTGGAAGGGGCTCCCGGCTACCAGATCACGCTCGAACTCTCTCCGGACGAGCGGGCCGAGAACATCGCGATCGGCGACGCCAGCGCCTGGCAGGTTACCGCGAACAAGCGGGGCGACCTGCTGTTCGTCAAGGCGCTGGCCGCCGGCGTCTCGACCAACATGATCGTCATCACCAACGTTCGAACCTACAATTTCGACCTCGTCCCGGTCAGCTCGAGCCAGATGGCCTATACGGTCAAGTTCAGATATCCGCCCCCGGTCGCCGCGGAGGAGGAACTGGCCGACGCCGCAGCCGAAGGGCGCTACCGCCTGGGCGGCGACAAGGCCTTGCGGCCGAGCGAGATAAGCGACGACGGAGTCCATACCTATATCCGCTGGCCGCGCGACCGGGCGCTTCCGGCCGTCTACGCGGTCACCGACAGCGGCCAGGAGATGCTGGTCAATGGAATGATGCGCGAGGACGATCTCTTCGTCGTCGACAGCATCTCGAGGAAGCTCGTCTTCCGGATCGACGGCAACGTCGCGACCGCGACCCGGCAGAGGAAGAAGCGCTGATGGCGAGCCGCACCCCACCGCTCGATCCGCGGATCTCCAATCCGCCCGAGCCCGCCGCCGCCGCCGCCGAGGACGACGTGCGCCCGGTCGTCGCACTGCCGCGTTCCGGCCCGCCCGCGATCGTCTTCATCGTGGGAATGATCGCGGCTGCGATCCTGTTGTTCGTCATCCTCGATTCGAGACGCCGTTCGCAGGTCGAGCCTGCGGTGAGGGTCAGGGGGAACGAGGCGGGCACCACGGCTCCGCCGCCGCCCCTCTACATCCCGCCAATGGCCCCCCCGGCCATGGTCGCCGTCGCGCCGCCGCCCGAGGCCGCGCCCGCGCCGGTCGTCACGACCCGCCCGGCCCCGGTCCAGATCCCGCCTCCCCAATATTATCCGCCGCCGGCGTCCTACGTCCCGCCCCCGGCGCCGGTCCGCGAGTACGAACCGCCGCCGCAGGCGCCGCGCCAGGCGAGCGGCCCGACCCTGGTCCTCGATACGACCACCGGCGCCGCCCAGGCGGGGTCTGGGCCCGGTGGAGGCTCGGGGGCGGGACAGTCGAGCCTCTCGGACGCCTTCGAGGGCGACCAGTCCGTCGCCCGGGTCCGCTCCGGAATCTTCGCCAACCGCTCGACGACGGTCCCCCAGAGCACCCTGATCCCGGCCGTCCTTGAGACCGCCTTCGATTCGAGACGGCCCGGCTTCGCCCGGGCGGTCGTTTCGCGCGACGTGCGCGGATTCGACGGAACGCGAGTCCTCATCCCGCGCGGCACCCGCCTTACCGGCGAATACAGGTCGGACATCCAGCAGGGCCAGAAAAGAGCGCTGATCAACTGGACTCGGCTGATCCGTCCGGACGGAGTGACCATCGCGCTCGGCTCGCCTTCGGCGGACACGCTCGGCCGCGGCGGAGTGCGCGGCAAATATAACAGCCATTTCTTCGAGCGCTTCACGGGCGCGATCCTCCAGTCCGCGCTCGACATCGGCGCCAATGTCGCGAGCCGGTCGGCGGCGGGCGGAGTCGTCGTCGCGCTCCCGGGATCGACCCAGAATGTCGGGCAGAGCTTCCAGCAAGGCCGGATCGTCCCGACCCTCACCGTCAGGGCCGGCACCAGCATCAGCGTCTTCGTCGCCCGCGACCTCGACTTCAGCAGCTCCGAAGGCCGCAGATGAGCCTCGCCTTGGCCGAGGACCTGCCGCCCGGGCCGGGACTCTATCTGCGCTCCTTCCTCGCTCCGCTGACCGGAATGCTCGCCCGGCCGGACGTCACCGACATCTATGTGAACAAGCCGCTCGAAATCTGGGTCGAGACCACCGGCGGCGGCGTTGAGCGGCACGAGGCTCCGGGCCTCGACGCCTCGACGCTCGAGCGCCTCGCGCGCCAGATCGCGGCCTTGTCCCACCAGGGGATCAGCCGCGAGCATCCGATCCTTTCCGCCACCCTTCCGGACGGCGCCCGGATCCAGATCGTCGCTCCCCCGGCCACCCGGGGCCCGCTGGCCCTCGCGATCCGAAAGCATGTTTCACCCGAGCTCGAGCTTTCCGATTATGTCCAGTCGGGCGCGTTCGGGGAAACCAAGGCGAGACAGGGGTTCGAGCGGTCGGAGGGGGACCGCGACCTCGCCGACATGCTTGCCGCCGGCGACATCGGCGGAATGCTCTCGGCCGCGGTCAAGGGGCGCAAGAACATCCTCGTCTCCGGCGGCACCTCCACCGGCAAGACGACTTTCCTCAACGCGCTTTTGAAGGAGGTGCCGGCCGGGGAGCGGCTGATCCTTATCGAGGACACGCCCGAGCTCTTCGTCCGCCACGAAAATCATGTCGGGCTGATCGCCGCTCGAAGCGCATTGGGGGAGGCGCAGGTCGAGACGGACGACCTCGTCGCAGCCTCGCTTCGAATGCGTCCCGACAGGATCATCCTCGGCGAGCTGAGGGGCAAGGAAGCCTATTCGTTCCTGCGCGCCGTCAACACGGGCCATCCCGGATCGATGACGACCGTCCATGCCGACAGCCCGGAGCGGGCCGTCGAGCAGATCGTGCTGCTCGTCCTCCAGGGAGGAACCCAGCTCAACCGGGACGACGTCCGGCACTATGTCAGCCGAACGGTCGACGTCTACGTCCAGCTGACCCGCAGCGGCGGAAAGCGGCGGGTGTCGGAGGTGGTGCTTCGCGACTGAGCGGAAGCTCTTTGACGCGCGCGGGGGGGGGGGGGGGGGGCATGCGGCGGAGACGCCGCCGCTAGGTCTGCTCGGGCCTCCCGGAACCCCGGGTCGCCCGGGTCACCACGATCAATAGCGCGACGTTGCGGGCGAGCCCCTCGAGACCCAGACCGCAGCGCCTCAGCGCCAGGAAGCGGCCCAGCCGCGGCATGTCCCACAGTCGCGCAAGCGTTTCCGTGGCGGCGCGATGGCGCGGCGACATTTCCTCTCCCAGACGTGCAAGAAGAACGGCCGCCTGCCGGGAATAGCGCTTGAGGACCCGCTCCCGGTCGCGGCTTACCAGAGTCCCGTAGGCCCGCTGAAGCAGTGCGGCGGTCTGCCGGCCGTGGGCGCCGAGCGTATTGCCGCCATGTTGGCGGTAGAGGATCGTAGGTTCGTCGACGAAGCCGATCGCCCCCGCCGTCGCCGCAACGAGCGCAAGCCAATGGTCATGCATCATGGCATCCCGGGGAATTGGCCGAGCGCGAAGCAGGAGCGCCCGATTGATCACGGTCGTGCAGCCGGTGACGACGTTGGAGAGGAGAAGCCGCACGGGATCGTTCCGCGGCCGGTCGAGCCCCGAATAGGTGATAAGGGAATCGTTAATCACCCCCAGCTCAGCGTCGGTTACGACAAGGTCCGTGTGGACGAGCAGCGGCGTTCCAGGCCGATGCCGGGCCTCGAGGGCGTGCATCGCCTCGAGGGCGCGCTCGATCTTGTGCGGCAGCCAGACGTCGTCATGATCGCACAGGAAGATATAGTCGGCGCTGGCCTGTGCGAGAACCCGGTCGAAATTGGCGATGACGCCGCGGCGCGGGCCGTCCGGCGGCAATTGCTTGATCCTCCCCGGATATCGCCGGGAATAGGCTTCGATTGCGGCTCTCGTCCCGTCGGTGGACGCGTCGTCGGCGACCAGAAGCGTGAAGTCCTGGCGCGTCTGGGCGAAAAGTGAGTCCAGCAGCGGCGTGAGATAGGGCTCGCTGTTATAGGTCGTGAGCGCCACCTCTATCGACGGCAAGTCCAGGTCCGGATGTATCGATCTTTCCCCGAAGTCGGACCCGCTCACCTGATCTGACCACGAGCCAGGAGGCGTTTTGCAATCATCAGGCCGGGGAAATGACCCGAAACTTCCATCATGCACTTCGCCTCGCCTATCGCCCGTTCGCTTTGCGACGGAGCCGAATAGGGAGCGCTTCGTCAAGTCGCAATCCTCGCCTGCTATGCCTTCGCGGTCCAGGCTGCCATCGTCAGGGTCTCGCCCAGGACTGGAGCCGATCGCGCCTGGCGGTTGGCGGCGGCGGCGGCGGCCCGAAGCGCCGGCCATTGAGGGGGATCCGGGGCGTGGGCGGGGTCGATCCCGAATGCGATCGCCTGGCTCTGCCGAAAGTAGAAAAAAGCGGCCTCTTCGGCAGGAAGCAATCGAACATTTTCAAATCCGGTATCGGCCAGCAGGCCCGCCAGCCGCGGCGGATCGAACAAGGTGAGGTGGCGCGGCGGTTCCAGGCCGCGCCAGTGCCGCCCGAAACGCGCCAGGCCCGCCGATCGGATGTTCGGCATCGAAAGCCACAGCCGGCCCCCCGGCACCAGCAGGGACCTCGCCTCCCGAAGCGCCGAAACGGGGTCGTGGAGATGCTCGAAGACGTGGTTCAGAAAGATGTGATCGAAGCTTCGCGGAGCCTCGCCGCTCCCCGGCATATTCGCGCATCGAACATCCAGGCCTCGAGACCGCGCCACACCGACGGCCTCCGGGTCCGGGTCGAGCCCGGTTGGGCGATAGCCGAGATCCTGCGCCACGACGAGGAACTCGCCATTGCCGCAGCCGACGTCGAGTATCCGGCGGCCCGCCTCACGCGGCGCCGGCAGGTGCCGGATCATGAAGTCCAGATTCTTGACCGCGGAACGCCGCAGCGGCCAGGTCAGTCCAGCGAGCCGGGAGGCCTGAGCGAACCGATAGCCGTAGCGGGCGTTCAGATAACCCCGCCGGACGGCGCCCCTGAAGCCCGGTTCGCGCCATTTGAGGGGGGCGACGGAGCTGCTGTGCGTGTAATAATCGGCGTAAGCTCCGGCGATGGCGTCGGGGTGGGGGCGCGGGTCGAGATAGAGGATTCCGCAGGCGCACTCCCAATAGTTCCATTCGCCCGGAGTGCCGAAGATCCCGTCCCTGACGCGTTCAAATGCCGCTTTGCGTCCTGGACGGCGGCAGACCGGGCAGCGGCCGAGCCGCTCCAGCGCCATCATGTCGGACTCGCCAATGCGGGGAGATCGAGAAGAGCGCGCCGCTCGTTCATGAGACCCTCGACATAGCGCGACCCATGGTCAGGATTCAGGCTCGGCGAAGGGCTGAGATCCCAGTCGGCCGCAGGATAATAGCGGTCCAGATAGGGCTGAAGGATTGGCCGGATGGAGTCGACGTCTGACGGGGTGAACCAGTCCCGCCACGTTCCGTAGCCTTTCGTTCGAACCACTCGCTGGAGGTCCGGCGGCACTGCCGACGAACCGCTCAGCGGAAATCCGAGCACGTCCTCCACGGCCTGGAATACTCCATCGACCATCTGCTCGTAGCGGAAGACGGGAAGGCGCGGTCGCTCCGCATGAAAGGCCAACGGCCGAGCGACAGCCTGTTCGGCGAACCGCTCTCGCCAAGGTGAGGAATCCGCCGCCTGCTGGGCTTGCTCCAAGGCCTGGATCAGGTTCAGAAGGGGGACCGAACGCGGCTCCGCTTCCTTCCGTCTCAGCAGCTCCAGGAAATCCCGCGCTTCGGCGTCGGCGTGGAAACCGGCGGCGTGATAGCTTCTGTAGAGCAGCCCGCTGACAAGCCAGTCCCGTGGGTCCCGGACGATCAGCACCTGCCGATCGAAGCCGTCGAAATCCCGCACTCGAACCGGCCTGGGATCGCAGGGCAGGACCTTGGCCAGGACGTCCGGCATGATCCGTCCTCGAAGCAAGGCGTGCAGACGTTCGCGCGCGCGTTCGCGCAGGCCGTAGGAAGACGGCTCGAACAGGGCGATCGTTCCCGGGGGAAGCGAGCTCTTGACCTTGTAGAAGAGCGCCGAGGTGCCGCTTTTGCCGAGGCCGTAGATGACGATTTTCACGCCCCCAGCATGTCCATCGGGAGGCCGGGATTGCAAGGCGGATATGGCTTCTATCTATGCCCCGCGACTGACGAAGAGGGTCGGATTGAGTTGCAAATCGCGCGTCCTCGGTTAAAATCAGGCCATGAAAAAGCTTATTTTTGCACTTGCGGCGCTGGCCGCGACCGCCCCCGCAGCCGCCACGGGCGAAGAGGTCGCGCCCGCCGTGAAGCTTAAGCCGGTTGCCGTCGTTCCGGCCCCTCAGCTGGGCGCGCGGACGGGGAGCGAACGTGACTATCAGACGGCTCTCACTGCAGCGGCCGGGCGGGGCGGGGACGGTGCCGCTCTCGATGGCAGCCTGATCCGGGTGATGAGCCGGCTTCTCGCCGCCGGGCAGTGCAGGGAGGCCGTCGGCGTGGCGACTCGCGACGGCCGCAAAGAGCTCGCAGCCCGCGCCCAACAACTCTGCAAGTAAGTCGGTAGCCGACCCCCGGGGGGGACCTTTCACTGAAACAATTGAAACATTTCTCGCCGGAGGGCGACATCCGGCGGAAACGCAACCGGGGCAAACAGCGCGCACGCTTCGCCCACATGGACGAAAAATCAGAATCGCATATCAGGGGGTTGAGATCATGAAAAAGTTCGCTTTCAAAGCTGCGGTCGCGGCTGTGATGTCGGTGCCGCTCGCGGCTCCGGCCTTCGCCCAGGATACGCCGATCAACGGCAACATCCTCATGACCCCGGTCGGCGGGAACCCTCGCTCCGACATCAAATTGTCCAACGGTACCAGCGGCGTGCGTATTTTCGCGGCGCCGACTCTGACTCCTGCGGGCGAGAGCGCGGCGATCCAGTTCTTTGGCACCGCCCACCCGACCCGTCCGGGCCAGGCCTTCATCGATTCCGGAGCCCACGATCAGGGTGCGATCGTCCTTCGCACCGCTCCGACCGGCGGGACCATCACCGAGCGGTTCCGGATCAACTCGGCGGGCAATATCGGAATCGGCAACGTGACCAATCCGACGCAGCGGCTGGAGGTTCTCGGCAACATCAAGATCAACGGCGCCGGCAACGGAATCTTTTTTCCGGACGGCAGCTTCCTGACCGGTTTCGCCAGCGGCCTGTCGATGAACAGCAACCGGATCACGAACCTCGGCAACCCGGTCAACCCCGCCGACGCCACCACCAAAGCCTATACCGACTCCAACTTCGTCAAGTTCGTGCCCGGCGCCGAGCAACTCTCGGTCGGCGATGCCAACGGGACGGCGCCGATGATCAACCTTCGCGGCGGATCGACCTGCTGCTCGGGCCCGGGCGGCCACACGCCGGCCTGGTTCAAGGTCTTCCAGAACGGAAGCTTCGTCGCCACCGGCAATCTCGGCATCGGAGTCTCGCCGATGCAGGGCAAGGGCTATCGCACGTCCTGGGACAGCTACAAGGGCGCCTTCCGCTCCGGCTATGCCGACAACGAATGGGACGACGCCAACGTGGGCTTCTTCTCCTGGGCCGGCGGCTCCAACTCGACCGCCATCGGCCTCTACGCGCTCGCCTTCGGCGACACCAACTCGGCCGAGAGCACGTCGTCGATCGTCTTCGGCAGCGGCAACCAGGTCAAGGGCGCGGCCGGCTTCTCCGCCGGCGCCGGCAACCGCGTGTGCGACACTTATGGAGTCGCTTTCGGCAATAAGGCGCAGTCCGGCGGACCGCTAATCAACGGCAGGTGCGATCCCGACACCTTCAACATCCGCGGTCTCGCCGCGGTGGCGCTCGGCTACAACGTCACCGCCGACCAGGACCACACCACGGCGATGGGCAAGTTCGCGACCAACAACGGGTTCAGCGGCACCTTCATCTGGTCGGACGGTTCGGCGACGGCTTCCGCCGACACCTTCCGCAATACCGCGAACAACGAGTTCGCGGCCCGGGCGACCGGCGGCTTCCGTTTCCGCACCAATCTGGGCGGCACCACCGGCTGCAACCTGCCCGCCGGCTCGGGCGTGTTCAACTGCACGTCGAGCCGCGCCACCAAGATGAACTTCGCCTCGGTCAGCGGCACCGACGTCCTCGCCAAGGTCCGCGCCCTGCCGATCACGACCTGGAACTATATCAGCGAAGGGAACGACGTGCGGCACCTCGGGCCGATGGCGGAGGACTTCTACAAAGCCTTCGGCCTCGGCGTCGGCGACAAGTCGATCGGCGTGCAGGATCTGGCCAGCGTCAGCCTGGCCGGAGTCAAGGCCCTCGAGGCGCGCACCGCCGAGCTTCAGGGCAAGAGCGAGGAAGTCGAGCGGCTGCGCAGCGAAGTCGCGGCCCTGCGCAGTGCCAACGCCGCACTCGAAGATCGCCTCACCGCGATCGAGACCAGCCTGAAGCGCAACTGAGCGCGGAGGGTCGAGCGGCGGGGCGCCCGGATCCGGGCGCCCCGCCGACCTGCGTTCCGGTCTGGGCGAAAACGAGTCGGCGAAAACAGCCGGAGGGCGCCGGCTCCGACCTCTTAATGCCCGGCTCGCGCCTTGGGCTTGCGGTAGGGGACGAACTCGCCGAGGAAGACGAAGCCGGTCTGCATCCGGGAGCCGGCGTCGTAGAGTTGCACGACATCCGTGCTGCACAGTTGCGAGCCGAAGGTGCGGGTGACGAGCGTGTCCCACCGGTCGAGCGATTCGCGACCGGCGCGGGGGCGGTTCACGTAGATCGTCGACCCGGCATCGTAGACGATGGCCGTGTCGTCGATGATCCTGCTCGAGCTGATACGGTGAAAGGGAAGGCATCTGACGGGCTCGCCGGCGACTCGCCCCTCGATCTCGCGGGCGAGCTTCGCCTCGCCGCTCAGCCGGGGAGCGGCCTGGGCGGAGGCGGTGGCCAGGACCAGGGCGGCAGACAGGGATGCTGTGATCTTACGCATGCTGCGCTTTCCAAACGAAGTTGAACTTTGCGTCTTTATACCAGGCGGGCTGAACCGGTCATGACCGCGAATCGATCCGCTCGCGGCAGGGATTTGCCGGATTCGCAGCGCCGGGGAGGGGCGACCGGCGAAGTGGCGGAGCGGGAGGGATTCGAACCCTCGATACGCTTTTGGCGTATACTCACTTTCCAGGCGAGCGCCTTCGACCACTCGGCCACCGCTCCGCATGCTCTGGAAGCCGAACCCTCTAGGGGCAGGGGGCCCTCAGGGCAAGCGGGCGAAACCGTCCATCGCCCTCGCCAGAGCGACGTCCTTCGCGGTGACCCCGCCTGCGCTGTGCGTGCTCAGCGCGACCGCGACCTGGTTCCAGCTGTTCGACCAGTCGGGATGATGGTCGGCCTTTTCGGCGGCGATCGCGGACCGGGTCATGAAGGCGAAGGCCTCGCCGAAATCGGCGAAGCGGAAGTCGCGCCGGATCGCCTTTTCGGCCGCTTCGTAGCGCCACCCGGACAGCTCGCCCAGCGCCTCGGCGCGCTCTTCCTCGCTCAGCGTCATTGTCTCTCCCCTTCAATCCCTTCAAGATTATGGTCGGAGCCCGATTCACGCTTTCAGCGGAAGCGCGAAGCGCTTCCTCCTCAAACGATCAGGCTCTATGTCGCTCAGGTGACCGGGGAGCGTCAAACCCTTGCGCCCGATGCGGCGGAGATCGAGCGGCTGGCCGAGGCGGCCATCGCTCGAATGCCCGAGCATTTCCGCCGCCACCTGGAGGGCGTGGTCCTGAGGATCGACGATTTCGCCGAGGAGGCGGTGCTCGCCGAGCTCGGGATCGAGGATCCGTTCGAGCTTTCGGGCCTCTATACCGGGCGCCCGATTGGCGAGCAGAGCTCGATGCTGTCGGGGGAGCTTCCGGCCATGATCCATCTCTACCGCCGCCCCTTGCTCGACGAATGGGCGGAAACCGGGGTGAGCCTCGAGGCGCTCGTCACCCATGTCATCGTTCACGAGGCCGGTCACCATTTCGGATTCTCGGACGACGACATGCATTCGATCGAGGATCAGGCGGGTTGAGCCTTCTCGAGCTTCAGGCCGTCGCCTGCGTCCGCGGCGGCCGGCTGTTGTTCGAAGGCCTCGATCTGGCGCTGGACCCGGGCGGCGCGGCTCTGGTCACCGGGCCGAACGGCGCCGGCAAGTCGAGCCTGATCCGGATCGCGGCAGGCCTGCTTATCGCGGGCGGCGGGACCGTGGAGCGCGGCGCCCCAGCGGCGCTCGCCGACGAAGGATTGGCGCTGGATCCGAAGCTTCCGCTCGCCGCCGCCCTCGCCTTCTGGAGCCGGCTCGACCGTTCGGACCCCGCCGGCGCGATGGCGGCGATGGGCCTGACGGCGCTCGCCCCGATCCCGGTCCGGATGCTTTCGACCGGCCAGAAGAAGCGGGCGGCCCTTGCGCGGGTGCTGGCCAGCGGTGCGCCCTTGTGGCTGCTCGACGAGCCGGTCAACGGCCTCGATTCCGAAGGCCAGGCGCGGCTCGAAGAGGCGATTGCGGCTCACCGCGCCGGCGGCGGAGCGATACTCGCCGCCTCGCACCAGCCGCTCGACCTGCCGGGCGCGACCCTGGTGGTTCTGGGATGAGCGCCATCCTCCTGCGCGAGCTGCGCCTCGCCGCGACGGGCGGAAGCGCGGCGCTCCCCTTGATCTTCTTCCTTCTGGTGGCCGCGCTCTTCCCCTTCGCGATCGGGCCCGACTCGGCCCTGCTTGCCCGCACCGGCGGCGGCGCCCTGTGGGTGGCGGCCCTGCTCGCGGCCCTTCTCCCGGTGGACCGGCTGGTCGAGCCGGACCGGGCCTCGGGCGTCCTCGACCAGCTCGCCGTGCGCGGACTGAGCGAGGAGAGCGTGGCGCTGGCCAAGCTCGCCGGTCACTGGCTGAGCTTCGGGCCTCCGCTGACGATCGCCGCTTTGCCCGCGGCCGCACTTTTGAAGCTGCCCGCGCCGGTGCTGTGGCGGCTCGAGCTCGGCCTTCTCGCCGGAACCCCCGGCCTCGCCGCCTTGACCCTGATCGTCGCGGCATTGACCTCGGGACTTCGAGCGACGGGGGCGCTGGCGGGGCTGCTGATGCTTCCGCTCGCGGTTCCGATCCTGATCTTCGGGGCAGGTCTGACCGGGCCGAACGCAAGTGCCGGGACGCTCAAGCTGCTGACTGCGGCGTCGCTCCTGCTGGTAGCGGTCGCCCCCTTCGCCGCCGGCGCGGCGATGCGGGCGGCCCGGGACTAGCCTCGTCCTCCCCATCGCTCCGCGATGGGGAGGGGGACCATGCGAAGCATGGTGGAGGGGCTTTCAGAGTCAGCGGCCCCTCCACCGCACTTTGTGCGGTCCCCCTCCCCATGCTGCGCACGGGGACGACTAATCTTGGCTCCAGCGAGCGAAGATCGCCGTCGGGAGCAGCAGCCCCCTCGCCTCCTCGCGCACCGCCATGTCGCCGCATTCGACTCGGCCGCCGAGATCGCCAAGGGCCTGGCGGACGAGCTCGCCGACGGCGAGCGCCGACATCCGAACCGCGTAGACGGTGAGCACCAGGAAGCGGCTCTCGTGGTCCAGCAGGCGGCGGCAGTCCGCGATCAGGCCGGGCAGGCCCTCTTCCAGCTTCCAGACCTCGCCCTCCGGGCCCCGGCCATATTTGGGCGGGTCGAGGATGATCCCGTCGTAGCGCCGCCCGCGCCGAACCTCGCGCGCCGTGAACTTGGCCGCGTCGTCGACCAGCCAGCGGATCGGGCGGTCGGCCATCCCGGAGAGCCTGGCATTCTCCTTGCCCGCCTCGACCGATTTCTTCGAGGCGTCGACATGGGTCAGCCGGGCGCCTGCCGCCGCCATCGCCAGTGTGCCGACTCCGGTATAGCCGAACAGGTTGAGCGCCTCGCTGCCCTCGCCGAGCCGCTGGCGCATCCACGCCCATTGCGGCGCCATGTCGGGAAAGAAGGCGAGGTGCCGGAAGGGAGTCGCCAAAGCGCGGAAGCGCACATCCTCCCAGCCCAGCTCCCAGCCGTCGCGAGGCACCGGCCGGGCGAAGTTCCAGCGGCCGCCGCCTTCCTCGTCCGAGCCGGGCACGAACTCCCCGTCCGCGTCCCAGCCGGGCGAGGACGGAGCCCACATCGCCTGCGGCTCGGGGCGAATGAAGCGGTAGCGGCCATAGCGCTCGAGCTTTCGGCCGTGGCCGCTGTCGACCAGCCCGTAATCGGCCCAGGGCTCGCCGACGAGGGTCGTGAGGGACTGGACCTTCGCCGTCATCCCGGGTGGATCACGCCGCCCTCACGGCGGGGAAGCCGATCGTCGCCCGGGCGCGCGGACCGGCGAGCATCTTGGCCCCGGCCTCGCGGACTTGGTCGAGGGTCACCGCTTCGAGCTCCGCGATCACTTCGGCGGGTTCCACCAGCCTGCCGTGGACGAAGAGCTGGCGGGCGACATAATGGGCCTGGCCCCAGGGGCTCTCCATCGACATCAGCAGGCCCGCCCGGGACTGGGTCCGCACCCGGTCGACCTCGCGCTGGGTGAGGGTCTCAACCGTCTCGGAGACGATCTCCTCGATCAACTGCGCCGCCGAAGCCGATTCGCGCCGGGCGGTCGCGGCGTAAACGTAGAAGAGGCCGGTATCGGAGTGCGGGTGGAGCTGCGAATAGACCGAATAAGCCAGCCCGCGGTCCTCACGGACCTTCTGGAAGAGGCGCGACGACATGCCGCCGCCGACGATGTCCGAGAACATGCGCGCGGCGAAATAATCCTCGTCGAGCTGGGCGGGCGCAGGGAAGCCCAGTGCGAGGTGCGCCTGGTCGGGCGCCGAGCGGCCGACCCGGGTTCCGCCGGTGAAGCGCGCCGGCTCCGACGGGTCGATCGTCCCGGCCGGAAGGTCGGCGAGGCGGGCCTGCGCCAGATCCACCAGCCGCTCATGCTCGACCTTTCCGGCGGCGATGAGGGCCACGCTGCCCGCGCGGTAGCGGCCGCGCCTCCAGTCGTGGAGGTCCTCGACCGTAATCGCCTCGATGCTCGCTTCGTGGCCGAGAACGGATCGGCCCAGCGGCTGATCGTCATAAGCGGCGGACCACAGGTCGTCGAAGATGATGTCGGAAGGCGTGTCGCGCGCTTCGCCCAGCTCCTGGAGGACGACGTCCTTCTCCCGCTCCAGATCGGCCTGGACGAAATGGGGCTTGAGGATGAGGTCGGTGACCAGCTCGACTCCGAGCGGCACATGCTCGGCGAGGACGGAGGCCATGAAGTTGGTGGCGTCCCGTTCCGTCGAGGCGTTGAGATCGCCGCCGACATCCTCGATCGACTCGCTGATCTCCCGAGCCGAACGGCCTCCGGCGCCCTTGAACACCATATGCTCGAACAGATGGGCGATTCCGTTGAGGCGCGCCGGCTCGTGACGCGACCCGGCCTCGGCGTACAGGCCGACCGCGGCCGTCTCGAGGGAGGGCATCTCGCGGCTGGCGACCTTGAGGCCGTTGGGGAGGATGGTGAGCTGCATGGAAGGCGTCAGTTAGGGTGTCTCGTCGAAGCGGGCAAGTTAGCGGCCCGCCTCCTGGCCGTCATTCCCGCCTTCGCGGTGGAATGACGGAATCGCCCCCCCCCCGAAATTGGTGCCAGGCACCAATTTCCAAGTCCTTGATTTCGTTGGGGGCGTCCGCGGAGCGGATCCGGACCGCCGCCGATCGCCGGTCTTTCAGCCGTTGGGGGCGGACGTCGGCGGAGGCGCCGGGTCGGCGCTTTTGCGCTTGCGCAGCGCGAGAACGTAGATCGCCGCCGCCGCGGCCGCGAAGAAGAACCATTGGAAGGCGTAGGCGAGGCTGTTGTTGGGCGCCTCGGCGGCCGGAGCAGCGCTCGCCTGCAGGCCCGGAGCCGCCTTTTCGGAAACGATCATCGGCCGCGGAGGCGGCGACTTGCCGGTCAGGCGGTCGAACAGGCCGCCGGATCGGGGCTCGGCGACGATCCTTCCGGTCACTTCGCCGCCCTTCCAGCCGGGGTTCGCCTTCGGATCGGCGGAAACGCCCATATCCGCGACGAAGCCGGGGCCTTCTGCGCCGGTCCGGCACTCGGCGATGAATCGGGTGCCGCCCTGCCCCGAGGCGGACTTGCCGCCGGTTTTCCGCCAGCGCGTCACGTCCAGGCAGAAAGCGGTGGCGCGGCGATAGAGCAGGGCGTCGTCCGCTACGGCTCCGGACGGCAAGGCCATGGCGGGGAGCGCCAGGTTGCGCTCGTAGTGGCGCTGCAGCGCCTGCTTCTCGTCCGCGCGCCGCAATTGCCAGAAGCCGAGCGCGATCATCGTCGCCACGGCGGCGGCGACCAAGAGCGTGGGGAGGATCGGAAAACGCATCAGCCCGAGATTCGCCCTTCGCGGGCGCTGTGCCGGTATTCGACGGCAAGCAGCAGGCCCTTGGCCAGCCGAAGCGAGCCCACGACGAGGATTGCGGTCAGCGGAAGCCAGAGCAGGGCGTGAACCCAGAAAGGCGGCTCGGCGCCCAGCTCGAGAGCGATGGCGAGGCCGGTGACCAGCGCTCCGACGACGAGGATCAGGAAGGCCGCCGGCCCGTCGCCGACGTTGAAGGCGGCGAAATCGAGCCCGCACGCCCGGCACTTGGGGGCGAAGGACGCGAGGCCGCGGTAGAGGGTCTTCGCCGCGCATCGCGGACACAGCCCGCGAAGGGCGACGACGGCGGGTCGAGGCGCCGTCATCAGCTCGTCATCCCGGCGAAGGCCGGGATCCCAGGTCGGAAAGTCACGGCCTTTTTCTCCCTGGGGCCCCGGCCTTCGCCGGGGCGACGAGCCTTGGCCTACCCGTGATATTCGGCGCCCCAGCCGCCCCAGACGTAGATGCAGATGAACAGGAACAGCCAGACGACGTCGACGAAATGCCAGTACCAGGCCGCCGCCTCGAAGCCGAAATGCTGCCGCGGGGTGAAATGGCCCTTATAGGCGCGGATCAGGCAGACGATGAGGAAGATGGTCCCGACGATGACGTGGAAGCCGTGGAAGCCCGTCGCCATGAAGAAGGTCGACGAATAGACATTGTCGGTGAAGCCGAACGGCGCATGGGCATATTCATAGGCCTGGATGCTGGTGAACAGCAGGCCGAGCCCGATCGTCGCCCACAGGCCCTTGATGAGGCCGTCCCGGTCGCCGTGGATGAGGGCGTGGTGCGCCCAGGTCACGGTCGTTCCCGAGCATAGCAGGATCAGGGTGTTGAGGAGCGGGAATCCGAACGGGTCGAGCACCTCCATCCCCTTGGGAGGCCAGGTGCCGCCGATCGACTCGACGCCCGAGGGAAACAGGGCCGCGTTGAAGAAGGCCCAGAACCAGGCGAGGAAGAACATCACTTCCGAAGCGATGAACAGGATCATTCCGTAGCGCAGGTGGAGCTGGACGACCGGCGTATGATCGCCCGCATGGGCCTCGCGGATCACGTCGGCCCACCACGCGAACATGGTGAAAAGGACCCCGAGCAGGCCCGCGCCCGCGAGATAGGTGCCTCCGGCGACGTCGTGCATCCACATCACCAGGCCGCCGAACATCGCGAGAGCCGAGAAGGACCCGACCAGGGGCCAGATGCTGGCGTTCACCAGATGGTAGGAATGGTTCTTCGCTCCGGCCATTTGTCGTCCTCTGTCTCGCCGCCGTCCGGGAAGTGCCGTCATCCCGGCGAAGGCCGGGATCCCAGTGAGAACTAGCTCGGTGCGAACCCTCGCTGGGGTCCCGGCCTTCGCCGGGACGACGGTCGGTCTCTAGCTTCCCTCTCCGCCCGAATCCACCGGGTAAAAGGTGTAGCTCAAGGTGATTTCGCTGATGTCCTTGGTGTCCGGGTCCTTGAGGATGCGCGGGTCGACGAAATAGACCACCGGCATCCTAACCTCCTCCCCCGCCTTCAGGGTCTGCTCGTTGAAGCAGAAGCACTGGATCTTGCTGAAATATTTGCCCGCCTGGACGGGAGTCACGTTGAAGGTCGCGGTCCCCTTGACCGTCCGCGCCGAGAGGTTTCTGGCCGTGTAGAAGGCCATTTCGCGCTCGCCGATCGTGACGATCTCGCGGGCTTGCTCGGGGCCGAAGCGCCAGGGCAGGGAGGACGCAATATTGGCGTCGAAGCGGACCGCCACCTCCTTACCGGCGACGGGGCCCGGGGCCTCCGCGGCCCGCTGGGTGGTCCCGTCGATTCCGGTGACCTGGCAGAACAGGCGGTAGAGCGGCACGCTGGCGAAGGCGAGGCCGACCATCGCGAGGACGAGCAAGGCGGCGAAGCCCGCGGTCCGGCCGTTGCGGCGGGCGAGGTCGGTCACGGCAACATGCCCATCTTGGCGATGGTGATGGCGTAGACGAGCACGACGAAGGCGCCGAGCAGCAGCGCCATGATGAGCGCCCGCGCCTTCTGACGCCGCCGGATCTCCTCGTCGCGGGGATCGGTCACGACAGCACCCGGTCGACCACGAGCGCTCCGAACAAAGCGAACAGGTACAGGATCGAATAAGCGAAGAGCTGCTTTTCGGGCTTCATGCCCGCCGGATCGCTCGCCCGGTTGGCCAGGACCCGCAAAGCGAGGACGAGGAAGGCGAGGCTGAGCGCCGCCGCGACGAGCCCGTAAAAGGGGCCGGCGAGGCCGAGCGGCCACGGCGCCACCGCGGCCGCCGCCATGGGAAGGGTGTAAAGCGCGATTTGCTGCCGGGTCGCCTTTGCGCCCGAGACCACCGGAAGCATCGGAACCCCGGCCGCGGCATAGTCGGAGCGGACGAACAGCGACAGCGCCCAGAAATGCGGTGGAGTCCAAAGGAAGATGAGGGTGAACAGGAGCGCCGGGAGCAGGGTCACGTCGCCGGTCGCCGCGGCCCAGCCGATCACCGGCGGGAAGGCCCCCGCCGCGCCTCCGATGACGATGTTCTGCGGAGTCCGCCGCTTCAGCCAGATCGTGTAGACGAGCACGTAGAAGAGGATCGACACGGCGAGGATGGTGGCCGCCAGCCAGTTGGTCGCAAGGCCCATCAGAAGCACCGAGAAGAAGGAGAGGCCCACTCCGAAATGGAGCGCGGTCTGCCGGTCCAGCCTTCCCGCCGGAAGCGGCCGTCCCGCGGTGCGCTTCATCAAAGCGTCGAGATCGGCCTCGTACCACATGTTGAGCGCCGCCGCCGCGCCCGCCCCGAGCGCGATGCACAGGATCGCGGTGAAGCCGAGCACAGGGTGGACCGCGACCGGGGCCGCAAGCATTCCGCACAGCGCCGTGAACACGACGAGGCTCATCACCCGCGGCTTGGTCAAAGCGAGCAGGTCCCGCCAGTCGGCGGGGAGGGGGGTGTCGTGGGTTATTGTCGCGGTGTTCATTTCAACCACCGTTCGCCCTGAGCCTGTCGAAGGGCCTTTCTTCACCCTCAACTCCCGAAAGAAGGGAAGGGCTTCGACAGGCTCAGCCCGAACGGTTCCTTTCCGCTTTTGCCTAGTCGATCTTCGGCAGGGTCGAGAATTGATGGAAGGGCGGCGGGCTCGACAGGGTCCATTCGAGCGTCGTCGCGCCTTCGCCCCAATAATTGTCCGCCGCCTTGCGCCCGGCCATCAACGACCAGAAGATGTTGATGAAGAACAGGGCCATCGAAGCCGCGACCAGATAGAAGCCCATGCTGGCGACGTGGTTCCAATCGGCATAGGCGTCGGTATAGTCCGGAACGCGCCGCTGCATCCCCTGCAGGCCGAGGAAGTGCATCGGGAAGAACAGGATGTTGACGCCGATGAAGAACAGCCAGAAGTGGAGCTGGCCGAGCAGCTCGTTGTACATCTTTCCGAACATCTTCCCGAACCAGTAATACCAGCCTGCGAACAGCGAGAAGACGGCGCCGAGCGACAGCACGTAGTGGAAGTGAGCGACCACGTAATAGGTGTCATGCACGTTGTTGTCGATTCCGCCGTTGGCGAGCACCACTCCGGTGACTCCGCCGACGGTGAACATGAAGATGAAGCCCAGCGCCCACATCATCGGGGTCTCGAAGGTCAGCGAGCCGCCCCACATCGTCGCAATCCAGCTGAAGATCTTGATGCCGGTCGGCACCGCGATCACCATCGTCGCCGCGGTGAAGTACATCTTGGTGTTCACGTCCATTCCGACGGTGAACATGTGGTGCGCCCAGACGACGAAGCCGATCACCCCAATCGACACCATCGCATAGGCCATTCCGAGATAGCCGAAGACCGGCTTGCGGCTGAAGGTCGCGACGACCTGGCTGACCATTCCGAAGCCCGGAAGGATCATGATGTAGACCTCCGGATGGCCGAAGAACCAGAAGAGGTGCTGGTAGAGGATCGGATCGCCGCCGCCGGAGGCGTCGAAGAAATGCGTGCCGAAATTACGGTCCGTCAGGAGCATCGTGATCGCGCCCGCCAGCACCGGCAGCGCCAGCAGCAGCAGGAACACCGTCACCAGGATCGACCAGACGAAGAGCGGCATCTTGTGCAGGGTCATCCCCGGCGCGCGCATGTTGAAGATGGTGGTGATGAAGTTGATCGCGCCGAGGATCGACGAGGCGCCCGCGAGGTGGAGCGAGAAGATCGCCATGTCGACGGCGGGGCCCGAGGAGCCCGAGGTCGAGAGGGGCGCATAAGCCGTCCAGCCGATCCCGGCGCCGTTGCCGGTGCCGCCGGGAACGAAGGCCGAGCCGAGCAGGAGGATGAAGGCCGGGACGAGCAGCCAGAAGCTGATGTTGTTCATCCGCGGGAAGGCCATGTCGGGCGCGCCGATCATCAGCGGCACGAACCAGTTGCCGAAGCCGCCGATCATGGCCGGCATGACCATGAAGAAGACCATGATCAGGCCGTGGGCGGTGATCAGCACGTTCCAGAGATGGCTGGCCTGGTCTCCGCTCCCGGCCCAGGCCTCGAGGAAGTCGATTCCGGGCGAGGCGAGCTCGGCCCGCATGATTCCCGAGATGGTCCCGCCGATGATCCCGGCGACGATCGCGAAGATCAGATAGAGGGTGCCGATATCCTTGTGATTGGTCGACATGAACCAGCGCACGAAGAAGCCGGGCGAATGCTCGTCGTCATGGTGGGCCGCATGGGCGCCATGCTCTTCGAAATGCGTGGCGTTGGCAGTCGTGTCGGTCATGTCAGTTTCCGCGTTTCGAATTGGTGGCGCCCTGGCTGGACGTGGGCGGAGCAATGGTGCCCGGGGTGATCCCCGGAGGGGCCGGGCTGGTCTCGGTCGCGCCCGAGGCGCCGCCGGTCGGAGTCGGGCTCGGCTGCTGCGGGTTGGTGACCGGCGAGGTCGCGGTGGAATCTGGAGCCTTTGCCCCGCCCGGTCCCGGCATGGTCCCGCCCTTCGAGGCGACCCAGGCGGCGAACTGAGCCGGCGGGAGCACCTCGACCGCGATCGGCATGTAGGCGTGACGGGCGCCGCACAGCTCGAAGCACTGGCCGTAATAGACGCCGGGCTTGTCGGTCTTGAACCAGGTCTCGTTCAGCCGTCCTGGAACGGCGTCGATCTTGGTCCAGAAGGCGGGGACGCCCCAGCTGTGGATGACGTCGGCGGCGGTGACGATCACCTTCACCACGGCGCCCTGCGGAACCACCATGCGCTCGTCCACCGCGAGCAGCCGCGGCTCGCCGCGGGCCTTGGCGTCCGCGTCCTTGAGTCCGTTCGAGACGATCTCGAAGCCGCCATGGTCGGGATAGGTGTAGGTCCAATACCATTGGTTGCCGGTCGCCTTGACCGTGATGTCCGCCTTGGGCGGCGCATATTGGTGGGCCAGGAGGCGGATCGACGGCACCGCGATCGCGACCAGGATCAGCACCGGAACCAGGGTCCACACCACTTCGAGAAGGGTGTTGTGGGTGGTCCTCGACGGCACCGGGTTGGCGCTTCGCCGGAAGCGGACCATCACATAGAGAAGCAAGGCGAGTACGAAGATCGAGATCGCGGTGATCAGCGGCATCAGGATCAAATTGTGGAACCCGAGCGCCTCCTGGCCGATCGGGGTCACCTGCGGCTGGAAGCCCATGGCGCCGGTCGGCTGGCCGACGGTCGCATTCGGGGCGGTCCGGGCCGGGCTGCTCGCCAGCACCGAGGCGTTGGACGGCTCCTCGCTACTGGTGTCCGCCGGGCTCATCTCTTCGGGCTGAGCGGGCGCCGCCTGCGAATTGGCGCTGATCGCATCCCGCGGAGTCTGGGCGGCAGGTGCTGGAGCCTGCGCGGTCTGGGCTGGAGCGGAGGCCGGGGCCGCCTGGGAAAACGCGGCGGCCGGAGCCAGCGCGAACGCTGCGGCGGCGAGGATCAGCTTGAGCGGAGTCTTCATCTAAACCCTTCGGGACCTTGATGACGCAGCGGAACGGATTCGCTGGTGGGGCGGCGATTGGCGGGCCTTATAGGCAGGAGGCCTTGCCGCCTCAAGGCTCTTGGATCGCCTTGAAGCCGCCCTTTTCGCGGCCTATCACGCCGCCGGCCGAACAGGGAAGAAAAGGACCCATGGACGAAGAGGCGATCCTCGCCGAATTCCGAGCCGCCGAGGCGCTGCTCGAGGGGCATTTCATCCTCTCTTCGGGCCTTCACAGCCCGCGCTACCTTCAATGCGCCCGGGTGCTGATGGATCCGGCGCGCGCCTCGCGCCTCGCTTCCGCTTTGGCCCATAGCCTGCCGCTCGACGTTCGCTCGCGAATCTCGATCGTCATCTCGCCCGCCATGGGCGGAATCATCATCGGCCACGAAATGGGCCGTTCGCTCGGTCTCGAGGCGATCTTCCTCGAGCGCCCTTCCGGCACGTTCGAGCTCCGCCGGGGCTTTCGCATCGAGGTCGGGCAGAAGGCCCTGCTCGTCGAGGACGTGGTCACCACCGGCCTGAGCTCGCGCGAGGCGATCAAGGCCGTCGCCGCGGCCGGCGGGGAAGTGGTGGCCGCCGCGGCCCTGATCGATCGGTCGAACGGGCTTGCGGACCTGGGCGTGCCGTTCTTCCCGCTCATCCGGCTCGACGTCCCGGTCTACGAGCCGGAGGCCATCCCGCCGGAGCTCGCCGCCCTTCCGGCCGAGAAGCCGGGAAGCCGCAAGGCGGAGCCTGCCCCGAGCTGCGCCGCGGGATGACCGGCTCCCTTCGCCTCGGAGTCAATATCGACCATGTCGCGACCATCAGGAACGCGCGCGGCGGCGATTTTCCCGATCCGGTGCGGGCGGCCCTGCTCGCCGCCGAGGCCGGCGCCGACGGCATCACCGCTCACCTGCGCGAGGACCGGCGCCACATTCGCGACGAGGACATTGCCGAGCTGATGGCGCGGCTCACCATCCCGCTGAACCTCGAAATGGCGGCAACCGAGGAGATGCTCGAGATCGCGCTCCGACACCGGCCCCACGCCGCCTGCATCGTCCCGGAAAAGCGCGAGGAGCGGACCACCGAGGGCGGGCTCGACGCCGCCGGCCAGGACAATCACCTGATGCCCTATATCGAGCGCCTTACCGGCGCCAGCATCCGGGTCAGCCTGTTCATCGAGCCCGACCCGCGCCAGATCGAGGCGGCGATCCGGCTGAAGGCGCCGGTGGTCGAGTTCCATACCGGGCGCTATGCCCATCTCGAGGGCGAGGAAGGGGCGGAAGAGCTCCGGCGCCTCGCCGACGCCGCCGCTTTGGCCTCGAAGAACGGGATCGAGCCCCATGCCGGCCACGGGCTCACCTTCGCCAACGTCCAGCCGGTCGCCGCGATTCCGCAGCTCAAGGAGCTCAACATCGGCCATTTCCTGGTCGGCGACGCGATCTTTTCGGGGCTGGGGGAGAGCGTCGCGAGGATGCGGAGCCTGATGGACGAGGCGAGAGGATGACGAAATCCTCCCCGGGACGGGGAGGGGGACCAGGCGAAGCCTGGTGGAGGGGGGTCTGCGCCTCGCTCCCACCCCCCTCCACCACGCCGCTTCGCGTCGCGGTCCCCCTCCCCCTTCCGGGGAGGATCCCATGATCATCGGAATCGGCTCCGACCTGTGCAACATCTCCCGGATCGAGAATTCGCTCGCCCGCTTCGGCGAACGCTTCATCAACCGGGTCTTCACCGACGCGGAGCGTTCCAGGGCGGAGCGCCGCCCGCTCACCCGGGCCGGAACCTACGCCAAGCGCTTTGCCGCCAAGGAGGCCTTTTCCAAGGCGGTCGGCACCGGCTTCAAGAGCGGGGTGTTCATGCGCGACATCGGAGTGGTCAACCTGCCGTCCGGCGCGCCTACCCTGGCCCTGACCGGCGGGGCCAAGGCAAGGCTTGACGCTTTGACCCCGGAGGGCCACCTCGCGCAAATCCATTTGACGATGACGGACGACTATCCTTTCGCTCAGGCCTTCGTCATCATTACCTCCAGCCCGTTGCCGAGGAGCCCAGGGTGAGCAGCAGCGACCCCGCATTGACCGAGACTCCCGAGGCGGCGCCCGACGCGGCGCCGGCGGGGAAGAAGGAGGGCACCGACTGGTGGGCGGAGCTCAAGGCCATCTTCTGGCTGATCCTGGCCGTGCTCGCCTTCCACAGCTTCGTCGCCAAGCCCTTCTACATCCCGTCCGAATCGATGATGCCTGGGCTTCTCAAGGGCGATCGGCTGGTCGTCAGCAAATATCCCTACGGCTGGTCCTGGGTTTCGCCCAGCTTTCACGTCCTTCCGCCGATGGGAGGCCGGCTGTTCGGCCGGATGCCGGAGCGGGGAGACATCGTCATACTCACCCCGCCCGGCAAGACGTCGGACTATATCAAGCGGGTAATCGGCCTTCCGGGAGACACGATCGAGATGATCGGGGGGATCCTCTACGTGAACGGCCGCGAGGTTAAGCGCGAGCGCCGGGCTCCGGTGATGGTCGAGGTCGATTCCAACGTGCCCTGCGAGCGCGACCAATATGGCGAGCACAGGCTGCAGGGCGCCGACGGCAAGCTCTATTGCCGGCTGCCCGTCTTCCGCGAGACCCTTCCCGACGGCCGAAGCTACGACACGATCGACATGGGGCTCTCCGACGTGGACAGCTTCGACAAGGTGGTGGTCCCCGCGAACCATGTCTGGGTGCAGGGCGACAATCGCGACAAATCCGCGGACAGCCGGGTCTCTCTGGCGGGCGAGGGTCTCGGGGGAGCCGTTCCGTGGGAGAATATCGGCGGCCGCGCCGAGTTCATCACCTTCTCCCTCGACGGATCTTCCCAATATCTGAACCCGATCAGCTGGATCACGGCGATGCGCGGCGGCCGGGCCGGCACCTCGCTTCGGCCGCAGGAGGGCAAGTCGAAGTGACCGGGGAGGGGGCGGGATCGCCGTCGGGACGGCACTCCGACGAGCCGGCGATCGCCCGCGCTTCGGCCGATCACGATCATCATCACCGCCATGTCGAGGAGCCCGGCCCCGCCGAGATGCGCGACCCCCTCGTCCGCCACGAGCTGAAGCGGGCCAGCGTCTGGTTCGGACTCGCGCTCGCCATCGCCGCGGTCATTTTCCTGGCCCAGCCGCTGCTCCTGATCTTCGCGGGCATCGTCCTGGCCTCGATGCTCGACGGCGGCACCCGCCTGCTCGGCCGGGTCCTCCCGATCGGCCGAGGCTGGCGCCTCGCCATCGTAACGATCGCGGCCGTGGCGTTCATCGTCTGGACCTTCTATTTCGCGGGTACCGAGCTCGCCGGCCAGGCCGAGCGGCTTCGCGAGGTCATCACCGGCCAGGGCAACAGAATGCTCGCCTGGGGCAACAATCTGGGAATCGTCCAGGGCGGGGTCGGGGTCGATCAGCTCGGCGGGCAGCTGATGGGCACCCTGGGGCGCCTCGGATCCGCCGTCTCGAGCGCGCTGGGAGTGCTCGCCTCGACGGTGATGATCCTCGTCATCGGGATCTTCATCGCCGTCGAGCCCAGGCTCTACCAGCGCGGGGTCGCCTGGATGATGCCGCTTGGAAACCGCGAGCGCTTCTACAGCACTGCCGAGAATATGGGCTTCACCTTGAGGCGGCTGATGGCCGGGCGGCTGGTCGGAATGGCGGTCGAGGGGATCGGGACCTGGGTCCTGCTGGCTTTGGGCGGAGTGCCGATGGCGGCACTGCTCGGGATCCTCACCGGCCTGCTCGCCTTCATCCCCAATATCGGAGCGATCGTCTCGGGCGTCCTGATCGTCCTCGCGGGCTTCAGCGTCAGCACCAATGCGGGCCTTTGGGCGATCGCCGTCTACTTCATTGTCCAGACCGTCGACGGCTATCTGATCGTCCCCTACGTCGCCAGGAAGACGGTCGACCTGGCGCCCGCTCTTGTCCTCGGCGCCCAGCTCCTGTTCGGAGCCCTGTTCGGACTGATGGGCCTGATGCTCGCCGACCCCATCGTCGCGATGATCAAGGTCGCCCTCGAAGCGAAGTCGAGGCAGGAAGATTCGACCGGGGCGGCAGCGGCGCCTCGTCGAGGCGGATAGAAAGCCGGAGTCCGAGCTCCGGATTTTTCCCACTTCCGTTTGAACCGGCGACAGCGCATCATCGTCGGAAAGCAACGCGGGAGACCCGATCCATGCTCAAATTCAGTTTCGCTGCCTTTGTCGCGCTCGCCGCCCCGCCAGCTCAGGCCCAGGCCCCTGCCGTTCCGATCGTCTCGAACACCGATACGGCCCAGGAGCTGCAGACGATCCGGCGGCTGTCGGCCTGTCTCGCCGAAAGCCGGCCTCGCTGGGCCCGCCGGACGCTCGCCCGCGGCTATCTGAGCGATGCGCAGGCTCGCGATGCGTCGCAGGCGCTGACTGGAACCGACACGTGCATTCGCGCACCGGAGGCTGAAGTGACATTCCGCAATTCAGCGCTGGTAGCCGGCCTGGCGGAGCATTTCCTGCGATCCGACTTGCAAGGCGTCGACTTCGAGCGGGTCGAGAAAGCGCTGTTGACCGCCGAGCCTCTCAATGGCTCGGAGGACTTCGCCCTTTGCGTCGCCGCTCGCGATCCGAACTCCGCCCGTGAGCTGGCCTTCAGCGATCCGGGGAGCGCCGCTGAATCGAAGGCCGCCGCGCAGCTTTCGCGCCAAGTCCCGCCTTGCGTCAGGCCGGGCGAGAATCTGACGGTCGACCAGCAGTCGCTGCGCGCGCTCATGTCCACCGCTTTGTACCGCGCGACGGGGGCGGCTCGGGTCGCGAGGAACTGAAAAGGGCGCGAGCCTGCCGGCCGCGCCCTACTCATCGAGACTTATTTAGGGCTGCCGGCGTGGAAGTCGGTGAGGCCGTTCGTGGCGGTGTTCTTCCTTTGATGATCCAGGAGGCTGTCCTGAGTCTCCCTCGCCTGGTCTTCCATCTCCTGCCGCGTGCGGCAGACCCGCTGGCTCAGACGCGACCCGGAGGGCGTTATGGTTTGGCAAACCCTCTTGGAAGGATCCTGCTTCTTGGCGGGCTTCGCCTCGGCGACGCCCGTCGCCAGCGCGGCGCCGGCCGCCAAAACGCCCATGACCATCGCCAGTCTGGGAACGGTGCCATTCACTTTCCAAGCCATGTTCAACTCTCCTTCGGCCGCCATTTCGGGTCGTGAATCAAAGCTACAAGAGACTGATGCGCAAGCAAAGTCCCCTTTTATCCCGGTTGGCACCGAGCTCGCGGGCCCGCCTGCCGGGATTCTGCCGGTTTCCCGGAGCCTTGCCTAGCGGCCGCCGCCGGCCGGCGGCGGGGCGCCTTCGGGACCCCCGGGAGCGCCGCCCTGCATCTGCTGCATCTGCTGCATCTGCTGGAGCTGCTGCATGCGCTGCATCTCCATGTAGCGCGGGCCGGCGCCGGGCTCGACCTGGAGCACGTCGATCTCGAAGACGAGATCGTCCTTGGCCGTGAACGGAGCGCCTGGCGGGATCGGGCCGGGGACGTGGGTGCCGGGCGGAAGGGTGAGGATGTAGGAGCCGCCGGGACGCATGTGCTGGAGGCCTTCGCCGAAGCCCGGATAGACGCCCTGGGTGGTCGTCACGAACGGCTGGCCGGTCTGCCGGCTGTCCTCGACGACCGGAGCGTCCAGGCTCCTGGCATGGAGCTTGTAGTGGAGCGCGACGACGTCCTGGTCGGTGATCTTCGCGCCCGATCCCGCGGCGAGGGTCCGGATCGAGACCCCGCTGCCCGTCTTCACCGGCTGGAAGGCGCTCGTGCCCCACCAGGCCAGGGCCGCGGCCAGAGCCGCGAGCAGCGCGAGCGCGATCCAGAGCTTGGCGACCGAGCCCTTCTTGATGGGATGCAGAGGTACGGCGGTGACGGACATGATCATCCCCTGAAATGCGAAGGGCGGCGATACATCGCCGCCCTCGAATGAAGCAAGTTGGCGACTGTCACTTTTTCCGGGCGCTGCCTTATCGCGGCCGGGGCCGAGACGAAAAAGTGACTGTCACTTTCTCCTAGCGGGCCGCCCCGCCGCCGTCGCGCTCGGCGCGCTTGCGCTCGAGCTTGCGGGCGCGGCGGATCGCCGCGGCACGCTCGCGGGCGCGCTTCTCGGACGGTTTCTCGTAGTGACGGCGAAGCTTCATCTCGCGATAGACGCCCTCACGCTGCAGCTTCTTCTTGAGCGCCCGCAGCGCCTGGTCGACATTGTTGTCGCGAACGATGATTTGCATAAAGGCCCGTCACTCTCCGTCGAAAAGCATTTCCCGGCGACCTCTCTCAGATCGCCCTTTGCGAAAATGCCGATAGCATAAAAATCGGTTCGTCGCGAGACCTCTCCCGCGCCGCCACGCCGGGGCCGTTAGCAGGGGCCGAGGCGGGTTTCAAGTCACGCCTTGCGGATGACGGCTCCAACGGCGGCGACCCGCTCGACGTCCTCATAACCGGCGCCGCTCAGAAGCTCGCCGAAAATGTCTGGGTCGATCTCGGAATAGGTTAGGGTACAGCCGAGTGCGGGCATCTGCTCGGTCACCCCCTCGAAGAAGGCGTCGCGACCGCCCACGATGGCGCTTCCTGTATAGAGGAGGACCGTTCCACCCGGCTCGATCCGGCGCGCGGCGGCGAGCGCCCAGTCGAGGGAGAGGCGGGCGCCGTGCATTCCGCCGCCGTCGCGGTAGAGGCGTTTGGCCGGGTCGGTGACGAAGGGCGGGTTGGCGATGACCAGGTCGATCGGCCCGTCGACTCCGTCGAGGCCGCTCGCCTCGACGAACTCCAGCGCGACTCCGGCATGAGCCGCGTTGATCCGGGCGAATCGAAGCGCGAGCGGGTTGATGTCGGTGGCGGTGACCCGGGCGCCGGGCAGGAACGCCGCCGCCATGATCGCCCCGACTCCGCTGCCGGCGCCGATATCGACGAGGCGCCTGACCGGACCGAGTCGCGCAAGCTCCGCGCCCAGGAACCGAACGTAGCGGTAGCTGTCCGGGCCGAAGAAGACGGAATCGGCGCCGTCGGTCGGGAAGGCGGAATGGAGGAAGAGCCGCTCCCCTACCGAAGCGATTCGGACCCGGCTCCTGAGCAGCCGGCCCTCGCGCTTCGCCATTCCGCTTCGTTCGAAGGCCGCCCGAACCGGCGCCGGAAGCAGCCGTTCCTCGAACGGCAGGTTCCAGCCGAAGGCGCCGCGAAGATCCTCGGCGAGCCAGGACGGGTCGCGCTCCAGCACCCGGCGATGGGTCTCCGGAGTCACCGTGACGAACCGATAGCCCGAAGCGCCGAGCGCCCGAAGGAGGTCGAGCAGTCCCTGGTCCTCGTCGGTCACGGCAATGGCGCGGCGCGGGCCAGAGGCATGGTCAGGCAATGCACTCCGCCCCCGCAGCGGACGAATTGGTCGATCTCGACCTCGATCACATCATGGCCGAGCGCTCGAAGAAGCCGGTTGATCCTGGTCTCGCCGGCGGGGGCGACGATCCGGCAGCCGCCGAGGCTGAGCAGGTTTGCCTCGAGCCGGTCGACCTCTTCCGCGGCGACCGGAAGCAACTCGATTCCGAGGCCCGCCATCCTCGCCGCGAACCCGTCTTCCAAAGTGTCCAGGCAGGCCACGGCGCGGTGCCTCGACACCAGGCTGAACTGGGTATCGAGGTGCAGGTAGCGCGGGTCGATGCGGGTGTAGAGCGCCTTCCAGCCTCGCCCTTCGAATATCCGGCCAAGCGCCCGGGCGCCCGTCTCGTCCGTGCGCTCCCCCGAAATGCCGATCATGACGAGGCCCGGCCGGAGCAGGCAGACGTCGCCGCCTTCGACCCGGCCTTCGCCGACCGAACCCAGCGTCTCGATGCCGAGATTCCGGAGGGCGCCCGCCAGATGCGCCGCCTCGCCACGCCGGTGCGGCTCCGAGGGCCTCAGTTCGACCAGGCCCCAGGGGGTCATCAGCAACGCGTCGCGGGTGAAGGCGAGATCCGACAGGCCCGGCTTGGGCGGGACGAGGTGACATTCGACCCCCGCGCCCTGCAGCCGCGACACCAGGGCGCGGTGCTGCGCCCCGGCGCTGGCGGTGCAGGAGGAAAGGCCGCGGGCGAGGCTTTCGCGGGTGACGGCGTTGCACGGCACCATCGCCAGATGCGTCGGCGGGCTGAGCAGGACGTCGGCGAGTCGGCCGGTCTCCGAATCGACGCCCCAGCGGCGGGGATCCGGGCGCGTTTCCGCCCGGACGGAGCCGAGGATCATTTCCAAAGCTCTGAGCGGTAGCGTTCGAAGCACAGGGCGCCGCAGTGGAGCCGGATCAGGGCGCCCTCGGCGATTGCAACCGCGCGACGCGGATCCTCTTCGACCAGAGGCCTCAGCGCCTCCCTGTTCCAGGCCTCGCTATGCTTGACGTCGAGCACGGCATGGAGGTCGAAATAGCGCCGCTCCGCCGGGCTGAAGTCGAGGCGGCGGAGCCCGGCCGCGGTCGCGGCGGAACGGTCCGGAGCGGTCAGCTCGATGACTCCGAGCGCGCCCACCGAATGCCAGGCGTAGCGGCGGGTCGTCGCCATGGCCGTCATCGCATTGGCGAGGGCGAGGCTTTCCCAGACGGTATCGTCGATCCTCGCCTCGAGCTCCAGGGTCTCGATCAGGACGTCGAGCATCGGCCCGTGCATGCCCTTGGGATTACCGCGTCCCATCTCGTCCCAATAATTGCGGGCGAATTCGAGCTTCGCCCGGGCCGGCATCCGCACCTGGGTGTAAGCGAGCAGATCCTCGAAGCCCCCTTCGCCTGCCGCCTCCTGGCCGAGGAACCAGCGCATCTCGTCCCGGCTCGCCTGCTCGGCGAGCCACGGGAAGAGCGGGTCGTGCTGGCCGGGTCCGTGGTCGCGCAAGGCTTCGAACCAGGCGATGAAGCCGTCGGCATCGGTCGGAACGGCCGCCACCTCACCGGCCACCCGAGCGCGCAGCGAATCCAGGAACTCGCCCTCCAGGCGGCGCATCCGGCCGTCGCGCTCTTCGGCCCGCGGCCAATCCTCGTCGGGAAAGCCGGGGGCGAGCCGGGCCCTGTTCCAGCGGGCGAGGCCGCGCTGGAAATCGTCGTTGCAGAAGCGAGACGGGCGACCGGAATCGGCGTCGGCGAGAAAGGAGGTTGCCAAGCTGGAGCCTTTGCAGGTGTGGATTTCAACGGAGAACCGTTCCGGCTCGCCAATGTTCCCGCTCAACCGAGGTTGGAGAGCGCCTTGGCCGGGGAACGCGGGACTGACGGGGGCGTTGCCGCCGGACCACCTGGAAAGAGGCCGCCCGATGCTGATGGTAGAGACCGAGCTTCGACAAAGCGAAATCCACGGCACCGGCGTTTTCCTCAAAGAGCCGGTGCGCAAGGGCGATCTCATCTGGCGGTTCGATTCCCGGATCGACCGGGTCTATTCCGACGAGGAGATCGCCGGCCTGCCCGAGGGCGTGCGGAATTTTCTTCGGACCTACTCGACCTGGCACGAGGCCACCCGGCTGTGGATCCTGTGCGGCGACAACGGCCGCCATTTCAACCACAGCGACACGCCCAATACCCTCTCGCTCGGCGCCGGATTCGGCGACGACGTCGCGGCGGAGGACCTGCCCGCCGGAGTCGAGCTCACCACCAATTACGCGCTCATCTGCGACAGCGTCCGGATGAACGGCGCCTCCTATCTGTCGGCGGCCGAGGTCGCTTCCCGTTCGTCCGAGAAGAGGCCGAGCCCGGCGACCGCCTCGTAATCCGAGGCGATCAGCCGGTCGCCGATGTCGAGCCGGTAGCGCATCCCGGGAACGAAGATTCGGCCCGCCAGGGCGTAGGCGGCGCTTCGGGCCGCGGCGATGTCGGGCCCGATCCCGGTGACGACCAAAGTCCAGCCGTAGAGCCCGCCGGTCACCAACCGGCCGTCTTCAAGTCCGATTTCGCCGTAATGGAGGTTGGCGAGGTCCGCGGCGCTGAGCGCCGGGGCGAGGATGACCGGAAGCCCCACCGGTTCGCCGACCTGCTTTCGGGTATAGGGGAAAGGCGGAGTGGTGAGGACGATTCCAACGCTGAAGCCGGGACGCGTCTCGAACGAGGCGGCCGAACGCCCGGCCATCGCGGCCAGAAGGTCTCCCCAGCCGATGGCCTGGAGAGGATCGAGGACGGCGAAGCCCGGATAGCCGAACCGGCAGGTGAATTCGAGCGGCCAGATCCCGGCGGAGTTCACGATCGTGTTCAGGTTGACGTAGCCGACATGGCCGTGCTCGCGGAGCAGAGGCTCGAGCCGGGCGAGGGTGAGGTCGAAGACTCTGCCGCTCCGCTCGAACGTCGCGACGGTCCCCATCTCGCCGGTCAGCTCGCCCATGTCGCCGGCGAAGAAGCGCTTGTGCTCCCAGTCGAGGCAGGCCGGGGCGAGGAAGCGCTCGCCGTCGAAATAGGCGCCGACGCCCATCTCGACGCCCTCGACATGGTCCATGAGGATGTAGGAGGCCGGTTCTCCGCCCCGGGCCCGAAAACGCGCCGCGAGCATGGCCCTGACGTCCGCGCCGTCGGCAAGCTGCCCGACATAATTGTCGCTCGAGGCGAAGTCGGGACCGCTGAACTTGAGGACGTAGCGCCCGGGATTCGCGGCCAGGAAGGCGTCCCCGGCCGAAGCGTCGTCGAACTCGTGGACGGCGGCGATCTGCAGCCCGAGTCCGGCCAATACGTCCTGGGCGTAGGCCCGGTCGTTCTCGAGCCGGTCCCCGAAGGCGCTCCCGCCGACGACCTTGTACCCCGCCGCCCGCAATTGGTCCTGGAGGGCGCCGTAGCCCTCGGAAACCGCCTCGAAGATCATGATCCCGTCGATTCCGAGCCACTCGAGCTCCGAGCGCCAATCGCCGGTGCGCGGGACGAGGCCGGCCATCGTGCCCTGGGCCAGCGCCTCCTCGACGAACAGCTTCACCTCATGGCCTTCGGCGACGAGCCGCATGTAGAGGCTGCCGAGATCGCAGGTCTCGGTCACGCCGAGGAAGCGCATCAGACCCCCGTCATCCCGGGAGGGACCCCATCAAAGGAGTACTTTGATGGGAACCCGAAAGCCGGGACCTCGGGCCGGAAAGTCTCGGCGGGTCTCCCCGAGGTCCCGGCTTTCGCCGGGATGACGCTCACGCGTCCAGATCCCTGAATTCCGGAACGGTCTTGCTCAGCCGTCCCTGCACCGCGGCGGTCAGGTCGGCGCTCACCAAAGCTCCGGCGTTCCACAAGGCGACGTGGCGGAGCCCTTCCTCGACGGTTCGGCCGCGGCTGTAGTTGAGGCTCATCTTGGCTCCGGCGACGGCGAGCGGCGACTTGGCGGCGATAGTCCGGGCGAGCTCCAGGCCCGCTTCGATCAGCGAGTCGCGGTCAGGAAGCACCCGGTTGACCAGCCCCAGCCGAGCGGCCTCCTCCGACTCCATCCTTCGGCCGGTATAAGCGAGCTCGCGCACCACGCCTTCCGGGATCAGATGGGTCAGGCGCTGCAGCGTCCCGAGGTCGGCAGTGATCGCGACGTCGACCTCGGCCACCTGGAAGAAGGCTCCGGCCGCGGCCAGCCGGATATCGCAGGCGGTGGCGAGATCGACTCCGGCGCCGATGCAGCCGCCGTGGATCGCGGCGATCACCGGCGGCCTCGCCTCCTCGGCGGCGGTGAAGGCATCCTGGAGCCATTTGATGTGCCGGAGCCGGGATTCCGCCGCTCGGCCGGGATCGTCGGTGGGCGGAAACTGGCTCGCCGCATATTGGAGATCGAGGCCGGCCGTGAAGTGGCGTCCCCGTCCCGAGAGCAGGATGGCGCGCACCGCGGGATCGGCGCCGAGGGTCCGGAACGTCTCGCCGATCGCCTCGAACATCGCCTTGTCCATGGCGTTGAACTTGGCCTCGCGGGCGAGTTCGACATGGGCGATTCCGCCGTCGCGACTGACCGCAATCCTTTCGCTTCCCATCTTCCGTCGGGCTCCCCTAGAAACGGCGCGCTATGAGCCGCTTTACCGTGAACGGGCAGCCCGTCCACTACCGCATGGATCCCGAGACGCCCCTGCTTTGGGCGCTTCGCGACGCGTCCAACCTCACCGGAACCAAATATGGCTGCGGAAGCGGCGATTGCGGCGCTTGTACCGTCCATGTCGACGGCCAGGCGGTGAGGAGCTGCCGGGTCCGGATCGCGGACCTCGAAGGAAGCTTCGTCACCACGATCGAGGCTCTGTCCAACGACCGCTCGCACCCGGTGCAGCAGGCCTGGGTCGCCGAGAACGTCCCGCAATGCGGCTTCTGCATCCCGGGGATGATCATGGCCGCCGCGGCCCTCGTCGACCGCAACCCGGCCCCGACCGACTCGGAGATCGATTCCGCGATCACCAATATCTGCCGCTGCGGCACCTATCCCCGGATCCGGGAGGCGGTGCGCCGGGCCGGCAGGATGCGGAGCGGCGAGGGCCAGATCTCCGCCGCGCCGCCGCCCGACATCGACCCCGCCGACGCGGCCCGGCAGGTTCCGGCCTTGAGAGACGCAGGCCGCGACCGGCGCTGAAGCAGAGCCCTCCTGGGCGCGAGGCCCGCGCAACAGCGACAAGAGCGACCCGGAAGTTCCGATGTTCCGGCTTGCCATGAGGCTAAAACAAGGGCTCGATCGCCGTGTCGGCGTGTCGCTGTTCGGACGGGGCAGGAATGCGCGCATGAATAGAACATATCATGAATATCGTCTGCTGTCAGGAGGCATTCTGAATGGAAGGCACAGTTACGGTTCAGCAACGGCTCATCCTTCGTGGGGCACAGACCGTCCTTGCCGGTGGGCCGGGAAAAGGCGGCCGGGCAAGAGGAGTTTCAGATGCGTAAAGCCCTATTCGGAATTTTGATGGCGGCGACGGCGGCGATGCCGATCGCTGCCCAGGCCCAGGAGCCCGAGGTCGACGCGGGTCGCGCCGCCGCCCGCGCCGAGCGGAATGCGGAGCGTTACCGGGCGCTGGGCGAGCGAAACGAGGCGCGCTCGGAGCGCCGCGAGCAGAGGCAGGAAGTCCGCCAGGAACGCCAGGAGGTCCGCCAGGAGCGCCAGGAAGTTCGAGTACAGCGTCGCGAGGAAGCTGCGCCGGTACAGGTCCAGCAGCAGCAGGCCCAGAGCTGGGGCCGGCGCGGCGAAGGCCAGCGCAGCGAGCGTTGGGGCGGAGGCCGCAACGACTCCAATCGCGAGGCCTATCGCCAGCGAGTCGAGGAGACGCGTGCGGCCAACCGGCAGAGCATCGACGAGTCGATCGGCGGCAACTACGCGCGGCAGGGCCTTCGCAACCAGCGTCGAGTCGAGCAGGGCCTCCGCGAGGATTATGGAATCCGCCAGCGCGACGGCCGCCGCGATGACTGGAACCGGGGCGATCGCTACGGCAGCAACGGGCGCTGGAGCGGCAACCGGGATCGCTGGAGCGACCGCCGCGACCATCGCCGCAGCTGGAATCACAGCTGGCGCAACGACAGCCGCTACGACTGGCAGCGCTACCGCTACTCCAACCGCAACCTGTTCCGCTCGGGCGGCTATTACGCCCCCTATCGGGGCTACAGGTACAACCGCCTGTCGATCGGAATCGTGCTCGACTCGCTCTTCTATTCGAACCGCTACTGGCTGAGCGATCCCTGGCAGTATCGCCTTCCGGCGGCGCCCTACGGCACCCAGTGGGTCCGCTATTATGACGACGTGGTCCTGGTCGACGTCTACACCGGAGAGGTGATCGACGTGATCGAGAACTTCTTCTGGTAGGATATCGTCATCCCGGTAGGGACCCCATCAAAGTAGTACTTTGATGGGAACCCGGCAGCCGGGACCCCAGGGGATGAAGGGCGCCGCGCTTTTCACCCACGAGGCCCCGGCTTGCGCCGGGGTGACGCAAAAAGCCCGGGGCGCGCGAGCGCTCCGGGCTTTTTGCTTGTCAACGCATCGACGCCGCAGCAGTAAGACCCCTTCCCATCGAGGGGTCCGCGATGCGCTTGCGATTCATAGCCTTACTGAGCCTTCTCGCCGCCGCGCCCGCCGCCGCCGAGACGATAATCGTCCATGCCGGCCGGCTCGTCGCCGACGCCTCGAAGCCCGCTGCGGGTCCCTCCACGATCACGATCACGGACGGCCGGATCACCGCCGTCGCCGCGGGCCTCGCCCCCGCCCCCGCCGGAGCCCGGCTCGTCGACCTGTCCGGAAAGACCGTCCTTCCCGGCCTGATCGACATGCACGTCCATCTTTCCGGCGATCCGGGCGGCGATTTTCGCGACGAGGCGGTGGACCCCAACGAATGGGCGACCCTGGTCGGCGCCAAGAACGCCCGAATCACAGCCCTCGCCGGCTTCACGACGGTCCGCGATCTCGGCTCTCCGCCGCTCGTCGGCTTCGCGCTCCGCCGCGCCACGGCGGAGGGCATCATCCCGGGTCCGCGCATCGTCTCGTCCGGGCCCGCAATCTCCGTCATCGGCGGCCATGGCGACGTCTCGGGCTTCCGTCCCGAAGTGATCCGGGCGCTCGGCGTGGACAATACTTGCACCGGGCCGGAGCAATGCGCCGCCCGGGTCCGCGAATTCTCGCGCGCCGGCGCCGACATCATCAAGATCACCGCGACCGGTGGGGTCCTCTCGCAGCAGGCGCGCGGGCTCGGCCAGCATTTCACCGACGCCGAGATGAGGTCGATCGTCGACACCGCCCACGCGCTCGGCCTCAAGGTCGCCGCCCATGCCCATAGCGCCCGCGGGATCGAGGCGGCGGCCCGGGCAGGAGTCGATTCGATCGAGCATGGCACTTTCGCCGACTCAAAAGCGATCGCCGCGATGAAGGCGTCGGGCTCCTCCCTGGTGCCCACGCTGATGGCCTTCACCGGGATTCGCGAGCGGCTCGGCAAGAACATCTACACCCCGGTGGTCGAGGCCAAGGTCCGGGAAACGCTCAACGAGGTGGGCAAGGCGGCCCGGGCCGCGCGCGCGGCGGGAGTCCCAGTCATATTCGGCACCGACGCCGCCGTGTTCGAGCATGGCCGCAACGCCCAGGAACTCGCCTTGCTGGTCGAGCTCGCCGGGATGAGCCCGGCCGAAGCCATCGCCTCGGCGACGACGGGCGCCGCGAGATTGCTTGGAATGGAGAGGGAGGTCGGCCGGATCGCGCCGGGTTACTCCGCCGATCTCATCGCCGTCGGCGGCGACCCCTTGCGAGACGTCAGGGCGCTGGAGCATGTCGATTACGTGATGGTTCGTGGAAAGGCGATCCAATGAACATAACGGCGTTCGGCATGGGCGAACCCGGGGCCCTCTATCGGATTCGGATCGGCACCGCAGTGCGCGATCGCCTGATGAAGACCCCCAATGCCTTCAAGCTGCCGGCCCAGGGCCTGGACATATTCGTCGTCCGGGATTTCCTGTCGCACAAGGAGTGCGAGGACGTCATCGCACTGATCGACAAGGACCGGGTCCCGTCAGGACTGCTCGCTCCGACCGACGACCCGGATTTCCGAACCAGCGAGAGCTGCAACCTGCGTCTCGAGGACCGCGCCAACCAGATGGTCGAAGCGAAGATCAACCGGCTGACCGGGATCGATCCCACCCACGGAGAGACCATCCAGGGCCAGCGTTACTCGGTGGGCCAGCAGTTCAAGCCGCACCACGATTTCTTCTACACCAACCAGCCCTACTGGCCGGAGATGGAGCGACAGGGCGGCCAGCGCACCTGGACGGCGATGATCTTCCTCAACGAGCCGGAGGCTGGCGGGCAGACCTTCTTCCCGAACGCCAAGGTCCGGGTCACCCCGCGCACCGGCAACCTCCTGCTGTGGAACAATCTCGACCAATATGGCGAGCCCAACATCGCCTCGCTCCACACCGGCTGCCCGGTCGAGGGCGGGATCAAATATGTCATCACCAAATGGTATCGGGAGCGCCCCTGGGGCTGGTACGCCCTGAATGGAGTCAAGCCGGCTGGCGCTTATTGAGCAATCCAGCCTGGGACGCCTGAGCCGCTGGATTGCTTCGCTACGGCGTAGCCGCAGTTTATCCTGAGCGCCGCCGCAGGCGGGGTCGACGGGCTCGTGCTGACGGCGAGTCAGACTCCGGGGTCGCTTCCCCCTCTCCTCCCTGCCCGCTAAGCAGCCAGCCATGAACAATTCGAAGCTCCTGATCGCCGCCGCGGCGCTCGCCGGCCTATCCGCCAGCGCCGCTTCCTTCGACAAACCGCAAACCCCGGCCGCGGCAACGACGGAGGCCGCAAAGCTGAAGCGCCTTTTCCATGAAAGCGACGAGGCCGGGCTCAGGCGCAACCCGATCGGAGCTATCTTCCGCGGCGACCTTCGCTACGCGGACCGGCTAGGCGACAACATCACCGACGAATATTTCGACGCTGAGCGCGCCGCGTCGAAGGCCGACCTCGCCGCCCTGCACGCGATCGACCGTTCCAGGCTGAGCGCCACCGACCGGATCGCCTACGACGTGTTCGAATGGCAGACCCGGGACTCGCTGAAGAACCTCGAGCCCAAAATCCTGGCTCGCAGCGCGGTCCGGCCGATCAACCATTTCTCGGGCTTCCAGACCTTTTATCCCAGCTTCGCCTCGGGCGGGGGCGCGGCGCCGTTCAAGACCGTCCTCGACTATGAGAACAACCTCAAGCGCCACAGGGAATATGCCGTCTACCAGGACCGGGCGATCGCCCGCTTCCGCGAGGGTATGGCGGCCGGTGTGCTCGACACCAGGCTGACCATTCGCAACGTCGTCGACCAGCTCGACCTGCAGCTGAAGGACAAGGTGCTGGATTCGCCCTTTTACGCACCCGTCCTCAATTTCCCGGCCGGCTTCTCCTCGGGCGACAAGGCCCGCCTCGCCGCGGAGTATCGCCGTTCAATCGAGAACGACATCTATCCGGCCTATCGCCGGCTGCGCGACTTCCTTCGCTCCGAATATCTCCCGAAAGCGCGCGAGGGGGTCGGGCTCGTCCACATGAAAGGCGGGGCTGAGGTTTATCGGCGGCTGATCGAAAGCACGACCACCCTGCCGCTGACCGCCGACAAGGTTCACGATCTCGGCCTCCGCGAAGTCGCTCGAATTAAAAGCGAGATGGAGGCCGTCAAGACCGCCACCGGGTTCAAGGGCACGCTCCAGCAGTTTTTCGAATATCTGCGCACCGACCCCAAATTCGCGCCGGCCAGCAGGGAGGCCCTGCGCGAGGGCTATTTCGCGGTCGGCCGCCGGGTCGATGCGCGGGTGCGCGAGCAATTCTCGACCATCCCGAGGAGCCCGCTCGAGATCCGGGCGGTCGAGCCGTTCCGGGAGAAGGGCGAAGCCGGAGGCTCCTATCAGCAGGGCACGCCCGACGGCTCGCGCCCCGGCATTTTCTACTACAACACCTACGACCTGCCCTCGCGCTACACCTGGGGCATGGAAACGCTCTATCTTCACGAGGCGATCCCAGGCCATCACTTCCAGATCAGCCTCGCCCAGGAGAATGAGGCACTGCCAAGCTTCATGCGCTTCGGCGGCAACACCGCCTTCGTCGAGGGCTGGGCGCTCTACGCTGAGACGCTGTGGGACGAGCTCGGAATGGAAACCGATCCCTATCAGCGCTTCGGCGGCCTGAACGACGAAATGCTTCGGGCGATGCGGCTGGTGGTCGACAGCGGAATCCATGCCAAGGGCTGGAGCCGCGACCAGGCGATCAAGTACATGCTCGACAACAGCTCGATGGGAAAGACCGACGCCACCGCCGAGGTCGAGCGTTACATCGCGATCCCCGGCCAGGCCCTGGCCTACAAGATCGGCGCTCTCACCATCCAGCGTCTCCGGGCGAAGGCGGAGGCGGCGCTGGGCAAGCGCTTCGACCCCCGAGCGTTCCACGCCGAGGTGCTGATGACGGGATCTCTGCCGATGGCGGTCCTCGAGAAGAAGATCGACGACTGGATCGCGGCGACGAAGGGGTGAGGCACCCGCGTCATCCCAGCGAAGGCTGGGATCCCAGGGGGTGAAGGACCCGGCGCCTTTCACCCGCCGGGGCCCCAGCCTTCGCTGGGGCGACGATCCGGTTGCTTCGTCGCTTCGCTCCCCGCAATGACGGGCCGTCAAAAGGATCCCGAGAATGAAAAGACCCGCCCTGATTGCCTGCCTGACCGCCGCACTGCTCGCCGGCTGTGCCGCGTCCTCGCGCCCGGAAGCCACGTCGACCGCCGAGGCCCCGCGCCAGTCCGCCTCCCAAACCCTCGCCGCGCTCTTCCGCGACAGCGACGAGGCGAGCCTTCGTCGCAACCCCATACAGGCGACCGCGCGCGGCGACCTTCGCTACGCCGACCGGCTCGGCGATTTCTTCAGCGACGCTTATTACAATGCCGAGCGCGAGGCGGCCCGGGCAGACCTCGCCGCGCTTTCGGCCATCGACCGCGACGCGCTCAGCGCCGGCGAGCGGGTCGCCTACGACGTCTTCAAATGGCAGCGGGGAACGGACCTTCGGGGCCTGGAGGGCGAGATCTTCGCCGCCACCGTGGTCCGGCCGATCGACCATTTCAACGGCTTCCACACCTTTTTCGCCGAGATCAATTCGGGCCAGGGCATCGCACCCTACAAGACCGTCAAGGATTATGAGAACGGCTTGGCGCGGGCCAGGGATTTCGCCCGGCTCGCCGAGGGCGCGATCGCCCGAATGGAGCAGGGCCTGGCGGCGGGCGTGGTCCAGCCGAAGCTGGTCATGACCAACGTCCTCGAGCAGCTCGACGCGATGCTGGCCGAAGGCGTGGAAGGCAGCAGCTTCTATCGTCCCGTGGCGAATTTCCCGGCGGAGGTGCCCGAAGCCGAGCGGTCGCGCCTGCGGGCCGCTTATGCCGAGTCGATCTCGAACGAGATCCGGCCGGCGGTGACCCGGCTCCGCGATTTCATCCGCGACCGCTATCTGCCCAAGGCTCGCCCGACCGTCGGGCTCCAGGACATGAAAAACGGGCCGGCGCTGTACCGCCACTTGGTGGCCCAGAGCACCACCACCGACATGAGCCCAGACGAGATCCACCGGATCGGGCTCGCCGAGGTGGCCCGGCTCCACAAGGAGATGGAGATCGTGAAGGCGCAGGTCGGCTTCACGGGAAGCCTGCAGCAGTTTTTCGAGCACATAAGGACCGATCCGAAGTTCAAGCCCAAGTCGCGCGAGGTGCTTCAGCAGGGCTATGTCGCGATCGGCAAGAGGCTCGACGCGACCCTGCCGACGATGTTCTCGACCATCCCCAGGACCCCACTCGAGATTCGGCCGGTGCCGGCGCTCACCGAGAAAGGTGCCGCCCGAGGCTCCTACCAGGGCGGCACCGTCGACGGCTCCCGGCCCGGAGTCTTCTACTTCAACGCCTACGATCTGCCGTCGCGAACCACTCCGGGAATGGAGACGCTCTATCTCCACGAAGGCGCGCCCGGTCACCATTTCCAGATCAGCCTGGCGCAGGAGAACGAGGCGCTTCCGAGCTTCATGCGCTTCGGCGGCAACACCGCCTATGTCGAGGGCTGGGGGCTCTATGCCGAGACCCTGGGGCGCGAGCTTGGCGTCTATACCGACCCCTATCAATATTTCGGCTATCTCGATTCGCAGCTGTTCCGGGCGATAAGGCTGGTCGTCGACACCGGAATCCATTCCAAGGGCTGGGACCGCGACCGGACCATCCAGTACATCCTCGACAACAGCTCCCGGGGCCGGAGCAACGCGACGGCGGAGACCGAGCGCTACATCGCCATCCCCGGCCAGGCGCTGGCCTACAAGATCGGCCAACTCAAGATCAGCGAGCTGAGGGCCCGCGCGGAAAAGGCGCTCGGGCCGCGCTTCGACATCCGCGAGTTCCACGCACAGGTGCTGATGACGGGCGCACTTCCGCTCGCGGTGCTGGAGAGGAAGATCGACGACTGGATCGCGGCGAAGCGGGGCTAGGCTCGTCATCCCGGCGGAGGCCGGGATCCCAGGGGGTAAAAGGCGCCGCGGTCTTCACCCCACGACGCCCCGGCTTTCGCCGGGGTGACGGATCATGCCTCAGCGCCCAATATCGCCTTCGTCCAGGACGACGACCGGCCGGTTCTTGATCTCCGCCTTGACGAAGGTGGTTTCGTAGCGGCGGACCGACGGGTCGGCGGCGAAGTGGCGATCGGCGAAGGCGTTGAACTCGTTCATCGTACGGGTCACCACCAGGACCAGCAGATCCACGGGGCCGGCGATGTTGAGAAGGAGCTGGACCTCCGGAGCGGCGGCCAGACGGGCCCGCAGGGCGGCAATGCCTTTCTCCTCGGCATGCTCCTGGACCTGGATGTGAACGATGGCGCGAAGCCTGTCGGCCACCAGAGCCGGTGCAGGAATGGCCATGTCGGCGGCGATCAGCCCGCCGTCCCTCAACCGGCGGATCCGCCGAGCGATGGCCGACGGCGACAGCGGCACCTGCAGAGACAGAATCTCCGCCGTCGCGAGATTGTCCGACTGGAGCAGGTTGAGGATGGCGACGTCGAAGCGGTCGAGTTTCCTGTCCATGGCGCTCCAAGCCTTACTCTGCCGATTATTGGCATGGAACGCCGCTGAAAATCGCGCAAAAAGCGCCGGGCTTCGACCATAATCGCCGCGGGATGCGAACCGACGTCGTGGGAGTAATTATGTCCGGACTGATCAAGGTGGCCAGCGCTTTTCTGCTGGCCGCATCCGCCGCCGCCTCGAGCCAGCCCGCGCCTCCGCCCGGAGCCCGGCCGGAAGTGCCGGACGTCGCCGTCGGCCGCGAGGAAGCTCGCTCGACCGCGACCGAGCTGGCTGCCGCGCTGGAGGAAAGCTACGTCTTCCCGGACGTCGCTGCCCGCTACTCCGCAACGCTCAAGGCGAATGCCGCGAGCGGCGCCTATGACGGCTTCACCTCCGCCAAGGCGCTGGCGGAGCGGCTGACGGCGGATTTGCGGGGAGTCTCTCCCGACAACCATCTTCGAGTCGGGCTGCGCCCGCCCAGCGCGGCGCCGACGCCCGGCGCCGGCGGCGAGGCGCCCCCGCCCCGCCGCACCTTTCCGTTCAAGCCGATCGAGGAGGCGCGCCGGCTCGCTCCGGGAATCGCCTATATCCGGTTCAACGTCTTCCCGGGCGACGAGGAGACGGTCGCGGCGGTCCGGGCCTTCATGGCCTCGAACAGCGACGCCAAGACGATCATCTTCGACAACCGGACCCATCATGGCGGCGGCCTGGCCGAGATGGACGCGATGTTCCCCTATCTGTTCGCGAAGACGACCACCCTGGTGACGATGGACACCCGCGCCTCGGTCGATCGCGAGCGCGGCTCGCCGATCGGCGACGCCATGCTTCGAACCGTCCCGGCCGGCGCCGAGGTCGTCCGGCGCGAACATTATGTCCAGCCCAGCGCGACCGAGAAGAGGCTGTTCGGAGCCAAGGTGTTCGTCCTCACCTCCGGCGCCACCGCCTCGGCGGCCGAGCACATGACCCTGGCCCTCAAGCGGACCCATCGAGCGACGATCGTGGGCGAACCGACCGCCGGCGCCGGCCATTACGGCGGGATGCAGACGATCGGCGAGAAGTTCGCGGTGTTCGTGCCGGTAGGCCGGACCTTCGATCCCGACACGAACGACGATTGGGAAGGCGACGGAATCGCCCCCGACGTCGCCGTCCCGGCGGAAGCGGCGCTTACCGAAGCGCTGGTCAGAAGCGGCCTCGCCCGAGCCGAAGCCGAGCGGATTTCGGCTGAGGTGAAGCCCACGGGGTCGATGGCCCGGCGAAACCCGCGGCGGACCTGAGGATCGTCCTGGATCCGCCGTCCCGGCGAAGGCCAGGATCCCGGCGGGTGAAAGACGCCTCCGGTCTTCACCCCCTGGGGCCTCGGCCTTCGCCGGGGCGACGACATCCAATCCCGTCATACTGAACTTGTTTCAGCATCCCAGGTCGAGCCGCTCCGAAGAATGCCGTCTTTGCATCGATTGCGTCACCTCTGCGGCCGGCACGCCCTGGATTTTTGAGAGAAGGCGCAACGGCGCAAAGGCGCGACGTAGAAAAAGGCTCTTTACGTCGAGCCGTTGCGCCGTTGCGTCTTCTCTTTGAAGAATGGCGCCGAGGCGCAGGGCAGCAGGCGCTAACCTTCGGCCCACATCCAACGTCCGAACGGGCGGCGATCTGGACCCTGAGACGAGTTCAGGGTGACGTGGGGACGGCGGCCGGGGCCGCTTCCAGCGCCTCGGCGATCAGGCGGCGGCTGTTGTCGATTCCGTAGAGGGCGATGAAGCTGCCCATTCGCGGCCCCTGGTCGCTTCCGAGCAGAGTCTCGTAGAGCGCCTTGAACCAGTCGCGCAGGCGCTCCTTGCCGTAATGTTTCTTGCCGATCTCATAGACGTGGTTCTGGAGGAGGACGGCCGGATCCTCCTCGTGCCCGGCGCCGTCATCCGCGGCGAGCAGCTCGTCGAGTTCGCGGAGCGCCGGAACCTCGTCGGCCGTGGGTGGCCGGCGGCGAAGCGCCGGAGCGACGAATCGGCTTCCATATTCGACCGCGTAGGAGACGAGCCTGTCGAGCTCGGGGCTCGCCTCGGGAGCCAGAGCGGGGTCGTAGCGGCGAAGGAAGCTCCAGATCGTCTCCCGGTCGCCTACGCCGGGAAGGCTTGCGACATTGAGGAGCAGGGCGAAGCTGATCGGAAGCCTAACGTCCGGCACCTTGCCGGAATGGACGTGGTGCACCGGGTTGCCGAGGCGCTTGTCCCATTCCTGTCCCGGATAGGCGGCGAGAAACTGGTAATATTCGTCGACCGCCCTCGGAATGACCCCGACGCTGAGTTGCTTGGCCCGCTTCGGCTCCCGGTAGATGTAGAAGGAGAGGCTCTGCTGGGGGGCGTAGCTCAGCCATTCGTCGATCGTGACCCCATTGCCCTTCGTCTTCGAGATCTTCTCGCCATTCTCGTCGAGGAAGAGCTCGTAATTGAAGCCCTCCGGAGGGCGGCCGCCGAGGATTCGCGCGATCTTCGAGCTCTGGACGACCGACTCGATCAGGTCCTTGCCCGACATCTCATAGTCGATTGCCAGCGCCACCCAGCGCATCGCCCAGTCGACCTTCCACTGGAGCTTGGAGCCGCCGGCGAGGATCGACTGCTCGACCGCCTGGCCGCTCGCCGGATCCGTATAGCGGACCAGCCCGGCTTGCGCGTCGAGCACCTCGATCGGCACCTGGAGCACCTTGCCGCTCTCCGGGCTGATCGGAAGCACCGGCGAATAGGTCCGCCGCCTTTCCTCGCCCAGCGTCGGAAGCATCACGTCCATGATCTCGCGATAGCGCCGGAGCACCTGCCGAAGGGCATCGTCGAATCGGCCCGAGGCATAGCAATCGGAGGAGGCGAGAAACTCATAGTCGAAGCCGAAGCCGTCGAGGAATTGCCGGAGCAGATTGTTGTTGTGCGCGGCATAGCTGGCATGGCCGCAGCCATAGGGGTCGGGCACCTTGCTCAGCGGCTGGTCGAGATGGGCGTGCATCCTGTCCTGGCCGGGCACGCCCGGCGGCACCTTGCGCATTCCGTCCATGTCGTCGGAAAAGGCGATCAGCCGGCTCGGCCAGTCGGTCATTTCCGAGAGCGCATGACGGACCATCAGGGTCCGCGCCACTTCCTGGAAGGTCCCGAGATGGGGAAGGCCGCTCGGGCCGTAGCCGGTCTCGAAGAGGATCTCGCCGCTCGGAGGCCCGTCGGGGTAACGCTTGAGGAGCTTGCGTGCTTCCTCATAGGGCCAGGCCTTCGACACCAGGGCCGCGGCACGTATCGCTTCCATTTCGTTCATGGGGCGCTCCTAGCCGAGGCGGAGGGGCATCGCCAGACCGAGGAGTCGCGATGCGGAGGAAATGCCCGCAAGGAAAATCAAGCACTTAGAAATTGGTGCCTGGCACCAATTAAGCGGGCCTGGCCGAGAGCCCTAAGGAAATCAAAGGCTTGGAAATTGGTGCCTGGCACCAATTGTGGCCGGCTGCGAGCTGCGGGCTCGGGCCGCTCCTACGCCGTGAAGAAGCGTGCCCAGACCAGGGTGGCGGCGACCCCGAGCGAAGCCGGGCTCGCGACCAGGACCGCGCCGGCGGCGGCATCCTTGGCGGCGCCGATCTCGGCGGCGTAGCCGGGATGGAGATGATCGCAGAGATATTCGATCGCCGCGTTGACCTGCTCGAGCGCCAGCACCAGTCCCGGCGACAGGATCATCGCGGCCGCCCAGCCGGGACCGGGCGCAAGGAAAAGGGCCCCCGCCGAGGCGGCCAGGGCGAAGGGCTCCTCGCGGTGACGGGACTGTTTCACATTCGTTCTTCCTGATTTATGAAGAAGGCGATGTCCCTCCCCTTCCCCTACCCCGCCCTTCACGCGACCCATGGCGGAATCTGGCTGGCCGCGGCCGATGGCGAGGTTCGGGGCCTGGGCCGGGGGGAGGCGATCTCTCGGGCCGCCGAGACTCCGCTGGTCATGCTCAACGCGCCCCTGATCGGGCAGCGGCTCGGCTATCCCGATCTGTCGGGGCTCGACCTGCTCGAGCTTTTCGCCTTCGTCCACCCGGCCCGCTTCGCCGTTCCGACGCCCAAGGGGCTGGCCGAGGCGCTTGGGATCGAGCCTCCGGCGAGCGATTCCGAAGCCGCGCAATTCCTGCTTAGAGCGGCGGGCGCATTGCTCTCGACGCTGGAACGCGACTGGCCCGAGCGCGAAGGCGCCTGGGCTTCGGCTCAGGCGCTGGGACGGCTGCGCTGGTCCTGGACCCCCGCAATCTCCCAGCGTCTCAATCGGCCGGAGCGGGACGAGCGCTGGCTGTTCTCGAAGCTTCCGGAATGGGAGGAGAGCTCGGGCCGGCCGCCGCCGAGGGCCGTCCGGGTGGACGAGGACCGGGCCGTGGAGCGGCTGACCCACCTGGTCGGCCGAGGGGCCGAGGTCCGCGAAGGCCAGCGCGACTATGCGGCGGCGGCGGCCGGCACCTTCGACCCGCGGGTCGCGGAGGGCCAGCCCAACATGCTTCTCGCCGAAGCGGGAACCGGGATCGGAAAGACTCTCGGCTATCTCGCTCCGGCCTCGCTGTGGGCGGAAGGCGCGGACGGGGCGGTCTGGGTCTCGACCTTCACAAAGGCGCTTCAGCGCCAGCTCGACCGCGAAGGGATCCGGCTGTTTTCCGATGCCGAGATGCGGCGGCGCAAGGTGGTCGTTCGCAAGGGGCGGGAGAATTACCTCTGTCTGCTCAACCTGGAGGATGCGCTTCAGGGGGGCTTCGCCGGCCGGGCCGCGATCCTCGCCCAGCTGGCCGCCCGCTGGGCCGCTTTCTCGAAGGACGGCGACATGGTCGGCGGCGACATGCCTGGCTGGCTTGCGACCCTGTTCCGCCGGGCCGGCGCGACCGCGCTCACCGACCGCCGCGGCGAATGCGTCTATGCGGGCTGCCCGCATTACCGCAAATGCTTCATCGAGCGCTCCGTGCGGGCGAGCCAGGACGCGGACATCGTCATCGCCAACCATGCTTTGGTGATGGTCAACGCCGCCCGCGGCCGGGACGGCGGGAACCCGCCGACCCGGATCGTCTTCGACGAGGGCCATCACCTGTTCGAGGCCGCCGATTCGACGTTCGCCGCGGCTCTGACCGGCCAGGAGGCGATCGAGCTGAGGCGCTGGATCGTCGGGCCGGAGAGCAAGTCGCGAGGGCGACGGCGTGGACTTGCGGCGCGGCTGATGGACGTCGCCTCCTATGACGAGGCGGGGGCGCTCGCGGTCGAGATGGCGGTCCAGGCGGCGGGCCTGCTGCCCGGCGACGGCTGGATCCAGCGGATCGCCGAAGGCATGCCCTTCGGCCCGGTCGAGAAGCTGCTCGCGGCGGTGCGGGGCACGGCCTACGCCCGGGCGACCGCCCAGGACGCGGGCTACGGGATCGAAACCGAGATGGCCGAGCTCGACGGCGACATCGTCGCCGCGGCCGCTCCCGCGGTGGAAGCGCTGGAGCAGTTGATTCGGCCGCTGATGGCGCTCGCCCGGCGGCTGGAAGCGGTGCTCGAGGACTCGCCCGACTGGCTCGATTCGCAGGCCCGGGCCCGGATCGAGGGGGCGATCGGAGGCCTCGCCTGGCGAACCCAGACGATCGCGGCCTGGGTGGCGCTTGCGGCGCGGCTGGGAGGGCCGGCCGACCCCGACTTCGTCGACTGGCTCGCCGTCGACCGGATCGACGGCCGCGAGTTCGACATCGGGCTTCACCGCCGGTGGCTCGATCCCACCCGTCCGCTCGCCGAGGCGGTCCTGAAGCCGGCCCACAGCGTCATCGTCACCTCCGCCACCCTGCGCGGCGCCGAAGGCTGGGAAAGCGCCGAGGCCAGGACCGGCGCCGCCCACGTCCCGGGGCCGGTCCGCCGGTTCAGCGCTTCGAGCCCGTTCGATTACGCGTCGAACAGCGAGGTCCTGATCGTCACCGACGTCAAGCGCGGCGACGTCGGCCAGCTCGCGGGCGCCTATTCGCGGCTGGTCGAGGCTGCCGGCGGAGGCACGCTCGGCCTGTTCACCGCGATCCAGCGCTTGAAGGCGGTCCACGCCCGGATCGCCGACCGCCTCGCCCGGGCGGGCTTGCCGCTCTACGCCCAGCATGTCGATCCGATCGATACCGGCACCCTGGTCGACATATTCCGCGACGATCCGCAGGCGTCGCTGCTCGGAACGGACGCCCTTCGGGACGGGGTCGACGTGCCCGGCCATTCGCTCCGGCTGGTGGTGATGGAAGGTGTGCCCTGGCCCAGACCGACGGTTCTTCACTCGGCCAGGAGGGCGGCGGGCGGCGGCACCGCCTATGACGACCGTGTGGTCCGGGCCCGGCTCGCCCAGGCTTTCGGCCGGCTGATCCGGCGCAAGGAAGATAAAGGAGTCTTCGTCCTGCTTTCGTCCGCGACCCCGACCAGGCTGCTCTCGGCCTTCCCGCCGGGAACGCCGATCAGCCGTGTAAGCCTCGCCGAGGCGGCGGAGCGGGTTCGGTCCCGGCTTTCAACCGGGCCGGCTTTCGGGCATCAGGCGCTCGAACAGAGGCAAGCCGAAGACGCCGGATGAAGACACTGACGCTGCTGCGCCACGCCAAGTCCGGCTGGGACGACCCGGTCGGCCGCGACTTCGACCGGCCGCTCAATCCGCGCGGACGCAGAGCCGCGCGGACGGTCGGCCGCGAGATGAAGGCGCAGGGCCTGGCCTTCGACCTGGTGCTGGCTTCGCCGGCGCGGCGGGTGATCGAGACCCTGGAAGAGGTCGCGATCGGCTTCGGCGTGATCCAGCCGCAATTTGAGCAGCGCCTCTATCTGGCCTCGACCGCCACCTTGCTGGAGATTGTCCGCGCGACGCCCGACGAGGTGGAGCGGCTGCTTCTGGTGGGACATAATCCAGGGCTGGAGGAGCTGGCCCTGTGCCTCTCGCAGGCCGATGATTTCGGGCTGCGCGGAGAGGTCGAGGTGAAATATCCGACCGGGACCGTGGCCGAGATCGGCCTGGACGCGGAGCATTGGACGGAGGTGGACGAGCGGAGCGGAAGGCTGGTCCGCTTCATCCGGCCGAGGGACCTCGACCCTGAACTGGGGCCGGATTCGGAATAGCGGCTCGTCATCCCGGCGAAAGCCGGGACCTCAGGACAAGTAGTCTCGGCGGGTCTCCCCGAGGTCCCGGCTTTCGCCGGGATGACGGGTCAGGCGTCGAGCGCCTCGGCCAAAGTCCGGCGGATGGCCTTGAGCTGCTCCAGCGGAATGCCCTCCCGACCGGCCGAGCGCGACGGCTCGGGAATCGCCTCGACGGCGTGGGCGGAATCGTCGGCGCTGCCGCTCGCCAACAATTGCTGGACCCCGCGGATCGTATAGCCGTCCTGGCTGAGAAGCCGATGGATCCGGCGGGCCAGGGCCACGTCGGCCGGGCGGTAGTAGCGCCGGTTGCCCGCGCGCTGGAGCGGCTTGAGCTGCGGGAATCGGCTCTCCCAATAGCGAAGGATGTGCTGTGGGACGTCCAGCTCGGACGCCAGCTCGCCGATCGTTCGGAAAGCCTGTTCGCTCTTGCCCGGGGAGTCCGCCATGATGTGCGGCCTCAGCCGCCCTTGGCGATCCGCTCGCGCATGATCTGACTGGCGCGGAACGTGAGCACTCGGCGGGGCGCGATCGGAACTTCGACCCCCGTCTTGGGATTGCGGCCGACCCGTTCGCCCTTGTCGCGAAGGATGAAGCTTCCGAAGCCCGAAATCTTCACGTTCTGACCTTCGGACAGAGCGTGGCACATGTGATGAAGAATCCGCTCGACGATCCCGGCCGATTCGGCCCGTGAAAGGCCGATCTCGCGATGAATGACGTCCGCAAGGTCGGCGCGAGTCAAGGTCCCGGCGTCCTGCCGCCTGATGGTTCCCGCGTCCGCCATTTCTTCTCCCTCCCCCCGAGGCAATGAAAAACCATAGTCCAGCTTGCACTTAGTTGCAAATCGACTTTGTCGCGAAAAGCCCGAATGCGCATTCGGGTTATACGTAGGCCCATGCTTTTCAGTAGCGGACGACTGCGGCGCCCCAGGTGAAGCCGCCGCCCATGGCTTCAAGCACGATAAGGTCGCCCCGCTTGATCCGGCCGTCCTTGACCGCCGTGTCGAGCGCCAGCGGCACCGAGGCCGCGGACGTGTTGGCATGCTGGTCGACGGTCACGACGATTCGGGCCGGATCGAGGCCGAGCTTCTTGGCCGTGGCGTCCAGGATCCTCTTGTTGGCCTGGTGCGGGACGACCCAGTCGACCTCGCCGGCGGTGTGGCCCGCGGCGTCGAGAGTCTCGGTGAGGACTGCGGCGAGGTTGACGACGGCGTGGCGGAAGACCTCCTTGCCCTTCATCCTGAGCTTGCCGATCGTGCCCGTCGTCGAAGCTCCGCCGTCGACGAAGAGCAGGTCGTTGTGGCGGCCGTCGGCGTGGAGCTTGGTGGCGAGCACGCCTTTGTCTTGGGCGTCCACCGAATGGAGCAGGATGGCGCCGGCGCCGTCTCCGAACAGGACGCAGGTGGCCCGATCGTCCCAGTCGAGGATTCGGCTGAACGTCTCCGAGCCGATGACCAGAGCGTAATCGGCCATTCCGCCCTTCAGCATGTTGTCGGCGACGGAGAGGGCGTAGAGGAAGCCGGTGCAGACCGCGGCGACGTCGAAGGCGATGCAGTCGTCGATGCCGAGCGCCGTCTGGACCCGGGTCGCGCTCGCCGGGAAGGTCTGGTCGGGGGTGGCCGTGGCAAGAACGATGAGTCCGACCTTCTGCGCCGAGACCCCGGCGGCGGCCAGCGCCTTCTGGGCCGCCTCCGTCGCGAGAGTGGCGGTGGTCTCGCCGTCGGCGGCGATGTGGCGGGCGTGGATTCCGGTGCGCTCGACGATCCATTCATGGCTGGTGTCGATCCGCTCGGCGAGCTCGGCGTTGGTCACGCGCCTCGGCGGCAGCGCCGATCCGGTGCCGAGGATGATCGAGCGGCGGCTCATCTGGAGGCCGTCCCGGCCCGGTGCTTGGAGATGTTGTCGAGATCCTCGATGATCTTGCGGGTGAGGTCCTCGCGCACCATCCGGGCGGCGACCCGGATCGCGTTTGAGACACCCTTTTCGGTGGCGCTTCCGTGGCTTTTCACGACGAGGCCGTTCAGGCCGAGGAAGACGGCGCCATTATGGTTGTTCGGGTCGAGATGGTGCTTCAGCAGCTCCGTCGCCGGGCGCGAGATGAGGAAGCCGATCTTCGAGCGAATCGAGCTGGTGAAGGCTCGGCGGAGCAGATCGGTGACGAATCGCGCGGTGCCTTCGAGCGACTTCAACGCGATATTGCCCGAAAAGCCGTCGGTGACGACGACGTCGACATCCCCGCGGGAAAGCTTGTCGCCCTCGATGAAGCCGTCGAAGCGCATTCCCAGATAGTCGGCGTCGCGAAGGATGGCGGCCGCTTCCTTGAGATCGTCGGTGCCCTTCAGCTCTTCCGTTCCGATGTTGAGCAGCTGCACCCGCGGCTTCGGGAGCTCGAGCACCACCCGCGCATAGGCCGCGCCCATGACGGCGAACTGGACGAGATTCTGGGCGTCGCACTCGGTGTTGGCGCCGAGGTCCAGCATCACCAAGTCGTTCTCGCCGAGCGTGGGCAGCAGCGCGGCGAGGGCCGGACGGGTGATGCCCGGCATGGTCCGAAGCGCGAGCTTCGACATCGCCATGAGAGCCCCGGTGTTGCCGGCCGAGACCGCCGCGTCGGCGTCGCCCGACTTCACCGCGCCGACGGCCAGGCCCATCGAAGTGGTCTTGGCGCGGCGGATCGCCTGGCTCGGCTTGTCCTCGGCGGCGATCACGTCGGGCGCGTGCACGATGTCGGACACCGTCGCGAGGGCGTCGTGCTTCGAAAGCTCGGCCCTGAGCGTCGGCTCGTCGCCGAAGAGGATGAAGGAGAGGTCCTGGCGGCGGCCGAAAGCGCGCGCGGCGCCGGCCAGCATCACCTCGGGCCCGATATCGCCGCCCATCGCGTCGACTGCGATCCGCGGCCCGCTGCCCACCTATGCCATCTCCCGAAAGCCGTGAGGCGCCGTCTTACGCTTCGACGGGACGGATTTCACGTCCGTTGTAATGGCCGCAGGCGGCGCAGAGATTGTGCGGCAGGTGGAGCTCGCCGCAATTCTTGCATTCCTGGTAATTGGCCGGCTTCAGCGCGTGATGGCTGCGGCGCATGTTGCGCTTCGACGGCGAAGTTTTTCTTTTGGGGACGGCCATCCTGGCACCTGTTCTCGACTAGGGTTCGTGATTTGGCGAGCACATTGCCAAGGGTCAACGGCAGATGAAGGCCGCTGGCCGTGCGGCCGGGGTGCTCGCGTGAGCGGTGCCGCCTATAGCGGATTTCGCCGCAGTTGCAAGCGCGCGCGCCGCGTGCGACTTCGCGGTCAGGACAGGGGGAGAAGGCCATGATTCTGCCGATCACGCTCACCATCGCCGGAGCCGCGGCTTTGCTCAACATCTGGCTGGCCCGGCGCGTCGGCCAGATGCGGCTCGCCCACAAGGTCTCGATCGGCGACGCCGGCAACGAGGCGCTGATCGCGCGGATGCGCGCCCAGGCGAACTTCGTCGAATATACGCCGTTCGTCCTGATCCTCATCGGGCTCATCGAGCTGGCGGAGGGCTGGAAGCTGTGGCTGTGGATCGTCGGGGTCGTCTACATACTCGCTCGGATCGCCCACGGCTTCGGAATGGACCGGCCCAGCGGCGACAAGCTGAAGCTGAGGATGATCGGGATCATCGTGACCGCGCTCATCCTGTTCGGACTCGCGCTCTACGCGATCGCTTTGCCCTATTTGCACCGCGAGCCTGCGCGGGTCACCTACGCTTACGCCGGCCCGTCATTGCGAGGAGCTTAGCGACGAAGCAACCCAGCGGCCTCGACGCCCGGCTGGATTGCTTCGCTTCGCTCGCAATGACGGAGGTCATCCGTTCGATGCTAGCGCCCGGTCCCCCACGAAGGGGTTCGTCGCTCGCTCGCGGGCGAAGGTGCTCATCGGGCCGTGGCCGGGGACGAAGGCGGTGTCGCCGCCGAGCGGCCACAGCTTGGTCGTGATCGCGTCGAGCAGGTCCTGGTGATTGCCCATCGGGAAGTCGGTGCGGCCGATCGATCCCTGGAACAGGACGTCGCCGACGATCGCGAGCTTCGAAGGCGCGTGGTGGAAGACGACGTGGCCGGGCGTGTGGCCGGGGCAGTGGTAGACGTCGAAAACGAGCTCGCCGACGCTGGCCGTGTCGCCGTCGTCCAGCCAGCGGTCCGATTCGAACGGCTGGCCCCGGATTCCGTAGCGCGCGCCGTCCTCGGCGAGGCGGTCGATCCAGAATTTGTCGGCGATGTGCGGACCCTCGATCTTCACTTCGAGCTCGTCGGCGAGAATCTTGGCCGATCCGCAATGGTCGATATGGCCGTGGGTGAGGAGGATCTTCTCGATCGTCACCCCGTGCTGCTTCGCGGCCGCCTTCAGACGGTCGAGGTCGCCGCCGGGGTCCGTAAAGGCGCCGAGCATGGTCTTGGTGCACCACAGCAGGCAGCAATTCTGCTGCAGCGGCGTCACCGGGATGATCACGGCTTTGATAGGGGGTTCGGTCATCGGGGCGAGATGGCGCGGGCGGAGCGAAGTTGCAACGGGGGTCGCTTGCGCCGTCTTTGCGAGGACCGAAGCGACGAAGCAATCCAGCGGGCGGAGGCGCAGTGCTGGATTGCTTTGCTTCGCTCGCAATGACGGGGCAATCAGCCTGCGGCGTCTCCTCCCGGATGTCGGGCCGCCCGCTGCGGCAGGACCAGGATCAGCACCAGGATGACGGCCGCAAGCACCGCGGAAGCGATGAGCCGGCTGAACGCCAGGCCGCCGTCGGCCACGGGCTTGTCGAGGAAGTCCCCGACGGTGGCGCCGAGCGGCCGGGTCAGGATGAATGCGGCCCAGAAAAGCAGCACGCGATCGACCCGGGGCCAGAAATAGAGCGCTGCGAGGACGAGAAGGGCCGAGCCGAAGAGGAGCGCTCCGCCGCCATAACCCAAGCCGCCGGTATCGGCCGCCCAGTCACCCAGCGCCGTGCCAAGCGTCTGCGAGAAAGTGATCGTGACCCAGTAGAAGGTCTCCGCCCTGCGCGTGCGCACCGAATCGACCGAGATCGAGTCGAGGCTGAGATACCAGGCGGCAAGGGAGGCGAGGACGCAGCCCAGCAGCAGCGCGGATCCCCCGGTATAGCCGATGCCCATCGAGCGCGTGGCATAATCGGCCATGGTCGTGCCGGCGGTGGTCGAGGCGATGATCGTCGCCCAGTAGAGGAACGGGTGGAACCGCCTGGCCGCGATCTGCCACGCCGCCAGGACGAGGAGGATCGCGAGGAAGATGGCGGTTCCGACCAGATAGCCAAGATCCATGGTCATGCTGACCGAGTCGCCGCCGGTTTCCCCAAGCGTCGTCGCCAGCACCTTGATCGTCCAGAAGCCCAGCGTGACCGCCGGAACCTTGCTCAGCGCTTCGCGGTCCCGGTCCTTCAGCATCGGGGTTTTCATATCCTCTCCGTCATCCCGGCGAAAGCCGGGACCTCGGGGAGGCCCGCCGCGCCTTTCCGGCCCGAGGTCCCGGCTTTCGCCGGGATGACGAGACGGCGATTCCGGTCCGGCATTCTTCTCGCTAAGGAGGTCTCGATGCAGCTCACCCACCTCCAGCGGCTCGAGGCCGAGGCGATCCACGTCATCCGCGAGGCGGCGGCCGAGTTCGAGCGGCCGGTGATGCTCTATTCGGCCGGCAAGGACAGCTCGGTGCTGCTCCATCTGGCGAAGCTCGCCTTCGCCCCGGCGAAGCCGCCCTTCCCGCTCCTCCACGTCGACACGATGTGGAAGTTCAAGGCGATGTACGAGCTGCGCGACCGGGCCGCCGCCGAGGCCGGAATGGAGCTGATCGTCCACCGCAATCCGGAGGCGCAGGAGCGCGCAATCAACCCGCTCGACCACGGCTCGGCGCTCCACACCCAGATGTGGAAGACGGACGGGTTGAAGCAGGCGCTCGACCGCCACGGCTTCGATGGGGCCATAGGCGGCGCCCGGCGCGACGAGGAAAGGGTAAGGGCCAAGGAGCGGGTCTTCTCCTTCCGCTCCGCGGGCCATCGCTGGGACCCCAAGCGCCAGCGGCCCGAGCTGTGGCGGCTCTACAACGCCCGCAAGGCCAAGGGGGAGAGCTTCCGGATCTTCCCGCTTTCCAACTGGACCGAGCTCGACGTCTGGCAATATGTCGAGGCGCAGGGGATCGAGGTGTCCTCCCTCTATTTCGCCGAGCCGCGGCCCACCCTGGAACGCGACGGCACCTTGCTGATGGTCGACGACGAACGGCTGGAGCCGGGTCCCGGGGAGACGGTCGAGGAGCGCTGGGTGCGGTTCCGGACCTTGGGCTGCTATCCCCTCTCGGGCGCTATCGAGAGCCGCGCCGCGACGGTCCCCGACCTGATCGAGGAAATGCGAACCGGCCGCCAGTCCGAGCGCCAGGGCCGGCTCATCGACCGCGACGGCACCGCGTCGATGGAGCGCAAGAAAAGGGAAGGCTATTTCTGATGGCACCCCCCGTCATCCCGGCGAAAGCCGGGACCCCAGGACGTAAAGGCACCGCGGGTCTCCCCGAGGCCCCGGCTTCCGCCGGGGTGACCGGGGGCGAAAAGACCCTCCTTCGCCTGATCACCTGCGGCTCGGTCGACGACGGCAAGTCGACATTGCTCGGGCGGCTGCTCTTCGAGACCGGGTCCGCCTTCGACGACGAGCTCGCGCTTTGCGGCGACGACCTGTCGCGGCTCGTCGACGGGCTCGAGGCGGAGCGCGAGCAGGGGATCACGATCGACGTCGCCTATCGATTCTTCGCGACACGGATCCGCAAGTACATCGTCGCCGACGCTCCGGGGCACGAGCAATATACGCGCAACCTGGTGACCGGCGCGTCCACCGCGGAGCTGGCCCTGGTCCTGGTCGACGCGCGCAAGGGCGTTCTGACCCAGACCCGGCGGCACTCCTATCTGTGCCGGCTGCTCGGAGTCTCTCATTTCGTGCTACTGGTGAACAAGATGGACAGCGTCGGCTTCGACCGCTCCGTCTTCGACCGGATCGTGGCCGATTACTCGGCGCTCGAACAGCGATTCACGGCCATTCCGGTCTCGGCCCTCGGCGGCGACAACGTCACGATCCGCTCGCCGGCAACGCCCTGGTATGACGGACCGTCGCTGCTCGAGCATCTCGAGGCCGTCGAGACCGAAGGGGAAAGCGGCGCGGGCCCTTTCCGAATGCCGGTGCAGTGGGTGAGCCGCCACGACCGGCGCGGCTTCGCCGGGATGGTGGCCGGCGGGTCGGTACGGCGCGGCGACCCGGTAAGGGTGATGCCGGCCGGCACCCCGGCGACGGTCGCCCGGATCGCCCTCGGGGACAGCGAGCTCGAAGAGGCCGTGAAGGGCCAGTCGGTGATGCTGTCCTTCGCCGAGGAAGTGGATTGCTCGCGCGGCGACGTCATCGCCTCGGCCGCCCATCCGCCGGAGGCGGCGGACCAGTTCGAGGCGGTGATCGTCTGGATGGCGGAGGAGGAGCTGGTCGCCGGGCGGCAATATGCGCTTAAGCTCGCCGCACAGAGCGCGCTCGCGACCATCCACACGCCCAAATACGAGATCGACGTCAATAGTCTGGAGCAGGTCCCGGCGCACGGGCTCCGGCTGAACGGGATCGGGGTCGCCAATCTGTGGACCGACCGGCCGTTGGTTTTCGAAGCCTATGAGGGCAGTCGCGACCTCGGCGGATTCATCCTCGTCGACCGGGTGACCAACGAGACGGTCGGCGCCGGCCTCATCCGCCACGCTTTGCGCCGGTCGCAGAATCTTCATCTCCAGGCCCTCGACGTCACCCGCGAGGCGCGCTCGGCGATGAAGGGGCAGAAGCCGAGGCTGCTCTGGTTCACCGGCCTTTCCGGCGCGGGCAAATCGACCATCGCCAACCTCGTCGAGAAGAAGCTTCACCTCCAGGGCCGGCACACCTTTCTTCTCGACGGCGACAATGTCCGCCTGGGCCTCAACCGCGACCTCGGCTTCTCCGACGCCGACCGGGCGGAGAACATCCGCCGGGTCGGCGAGACGGCGCGGCTGATGCTCGACGCCGGGCTGATCGTGCTGGCCGCCTTCATCAGCCCGTTCCGGGCCGAACGGCGGATGGTGCGCGAGATGCTGGGCGAGGGGGAATTCGTGGAGGCGTTCGTCGACGTGCCCCTGGCGGTGGCGGAAGAGCGCGACTCGAAAGGGCTCTACGCCAAGGCGCGGGACGGGCGGATCCCGAACTTCACCGGTATCGGGTCCCCCTACGAGGTGCCCGAGGCTCCGGAGATAAGAATCGACGCGGCGGCGATGAGCCCGGAGGAGGCTGCGGAGGCGGTGGTGCGGTGGCTGCAACGGTTCTAGTCCTCCCCGTCGCCTAAGGCGATGGGGAGGGGGACCAGGCGAAGCCTGGTGGAGGGGCAAAAGCCGCCGTCAGCCCCTCCACCGCCTTTCAGGCGTCCCCCTCCCCATCCGCTCCGCGGACGGGGAGGACTAGGCTTCGCGCAGCGCGGCATATTCGAACAATCTGAAGCGGTAGCGCTGCTGGGCGCGGATGTTGGCGGCGACCCTGCCGTGCAGCGCCTCGTCCCACCGCCCCCAGCGGTCGATGAAGGCGGTCGCCGCCGAGGCATCCCCAGCTTCCTGGATCGCGATCACCTGCTTCAGGAGGTCGCGAACCGCGTCGTGGTAGCGGTCGTAGTCGATCGTCAGCTTCGCGCTCGCCGGGTCGAAGGTCAGCACCTTGCGGTCGAGGAACCAGTTCCACTGCATCAGCTGCATCATGTTGTACGGCTGCTCGCGGCGCGGGCGGTTGTTCTGCAGGGTGCGCAGGATCCCGCTGGCGTAGAGCGAGCGGAGCTGGCCCTCGCTGTAATAGCCGCGGCGCCTGAGCTCTCTGGCCACGAAGAGGGAGACGAGGTCGGCCTTCATCTCCTCGAGCAGGCTTGCGTCGGGTCCGATCGAATCGAGGGTGGCCCCGGAGGCGGTGAGATCGGGGCCGAGATAATGGCCGACCTCGTGCCAGAGGGTGCGGTAGAAATTGCCGTCGGCGGTCAGGTGCCCGGCCTGGCCGGGCGCGACCGCCGCCCCGAAGATGTCGCCCGAGCCTTTGAACAAATCGGGATTGCGCATGATGTTGGCGCGCAGGAGGATGATGCTTCCGTAGCGCTCGACCAGATAGGCTTCGTTGGGAAGATTGGTCGCGGTGTTGCCGCCCCGTGTCTGGCCGAAATCGGCGACGACGTCGTAGACCCCGACCGGGATGTCCTCCATCACCCGCCGCCGGCGCTCGTAGGGGAGCGAATCCTCCAGCTCCTGGATGCCCTTCATCGCCTGGCGGAGCTCCGCCGATTCCTTCGTCCGGGTGGCGAGCAGGCTCAGCCCGTAGAAGGCGCGGGTGCCGAGGAGCTCGTCGTCATAGGTCTCGTAGGCGCCGATCTGGGCGTTGAGATTCTTGAATTTGCCCTTGAGCCAGGCCGCGTCGCCCGATTCGTAATCGTCGCTGAGGAGGTCTCGGGCGCGGTTGCGCAGGTAGCGGGCGAATTGCGGGTCGGACCCCGCCACCGCGTCGGCGGCCTCGTTGAGGAGGCCGTGGCTCCTGACCATCTCGTCCGCGAAGGCTAGCGAATAGGGAGCGGCATAGAGCGCCGACCGGTCGGGCCGCTTCGCGAGGGTCTCGATGCGGGCGCGAAGGCCGGGATGGAGGGCGTCGATCACCGGATATTGGCGAAGCTTGGCGAGGTCGCGCTTGAGTACGGCCATCTCCGACCTCCGGACGACCGAGCGCAGGTCGGTGAGTCGGGCGCGCTCGCCGGGATGGGCGGCCACGAACGAGTCGAATTCCGCCTTGGTCAGGTCCCAGGGGTAGACGTTCTTGCCCGGAGGCGCGTCGGCGACCGCAAGGGCCGGCTCCCGCTTGTTCTCCAGAGTAGTCGCGATCGGGCCCTGGTTGAGCCGGTAGAGGGTGTAGAGGGCCCGGCCCTGCGCATCGGTGCGGCGCGCCAGGGCCGCCCGGAGGGTCAGCGCATTGCGATGACGCTGCTGCTCGTAGACATCCTGGAAGATCCGCCCGACCTCGAGCAGCTTGCCCACCGCGACCCGCTCGCCCGGCGAGAGATGGGCGAGCGAGGGCGCGAGCCGGATCGTCTGGGTCTTGTCGAGAATCGCCTGAACCTGAGCGGGCTGCCATTCGCGCGGAGCCGGGGTCTGGGCGGCGGCGGGCCCGGCGAAGGCGGCGAAAAGGAGGGCGTACTTCACGAAGTTCACGATCTCCGCGATTTTCGCCCGGCCGGAGGCGAAAACGTCTCCAAGGCTCGACCTTCGGCCTCCGGTCCCTTGGTTTTTCACGGCAGCACGCACATCCATCTCCCAACCGATTCGCAGCCTAGCAGGAAAAATCCTATTTAGCTAGTCCTGTTCGAAACGCCTCGAGCGTTAGCCGCCCGTCCCAAGCCCGTCATGCTGAAGTTGTTCAGTAAGTCGCTTCGCGGTCCGGCGGTCTGCGTCGAGCGGGTCATCTCGAGGGCCGGCAGGTCCTGGTTTTTGGAGAGACGGCGCAACGGCGCAAAGGCGCGACGTAGAAAAGACGCTCTCTACGCCGCGTCGTCGCGCCGTTGCGTCGTCTCTTTGAAACATGGCGCCGAGGCGGGGCGTGTTGCACCGACGCTCGGCCCACATGCAACGTCTGCACAGACGGCGAGCTGGACCCTGGATCGAGTTCTGGGTGACGGTGAGGCGGTCTGGCTCTAGGCTGCCGCCGGATGCACCAGCAGAGCGGACGATGAAGCGCATATTGGCCCTTTCGCTTGCGGGGCTGGCCGGCGCCTGCGCGACGGTTCCCGTCGAACCGCCGCCCCCGCCCAGCGCCAGCTACGCCTGGGCGACTTTCGACGCGCGCGGGATCACCCGCTCCGGTGCCGCCGGCCTCGCCGACCGGGCCGCGGGGCGAGCGCTCACCATCGACGATCCGGTCCGGATTGCGTCTATCACCAAGCTCCACGTCGCCCTGGGCGTGATGCGCCTGGTCGAGCAGGGCAGGCTCGAGCTCGACGAGGACGTGTCGAAGCGGCTCGGCTGGAGGCTCCGCAATCCGGCCTTTCCCGACCGCCCGATCACGCTCCGGCTGCTCCTCTCGCATCGCTCGAGCCTCCGCGACGACGTCAGCTATGCGCTGCCGCTCGACATGACGGTCCAGAAGGCGGTCGCCGCTCCGGAAGCCTGGGACCGGGAGCATCCGCCGGGGACGTTCTTCCGTTACTCCAACCTCGGCTTCCCGGTCGTCGCTTCGGTCATGGAACAGGCGGCCGGGGAGCGCTTCGACCGGCTCATGGACCGGCTCGTCCTCAAGCCGCTCGAGCTCGACGCCTGCTTCAACTGGACGACCTGCAACGCCGCGACGATCGCTCGCGCCACGGCGCTCTACGCGCCCGACGGGACGGTCGTGCGCGACGACCTCAAGGGGATGCGCCCGGACTGCCCGGTGGTGCCTGCGGCGGACGGTAGCTGCGACCTCTCCGCCTATCGCCTCGGCAGCAACGGCGCCCTCTTCTCGCCGCAAGGGGGGCTTCGGATCTCCGTTCGCGATCTCGCCAAGGTGGGGGGGCTGCTGCTTCGCAAGGGGCGTCTCGCCGATGGAAGCCGGTTTCTCGAGGAGTCCAGCCTGGCCGAGATCGAGCGCCTTCACTGGCATTTCGACGGCGGCAACGGCGATACGGAGGGCGATTTCTATTGCGGCTACGGTCTCGCCGTCCAGATCCTCTCCCAATGCGCTCCGAAGGACGACCCGTTCGGCGACGGCAGGCGGCGCCTGGGCCACGCAGGCGACGCCTACGGACTTCGCTCGGGCCTGTGGATCGACCCCGTCACCCGCCGAGGCATCGCCTATTTCGCGACGGGGCTGGGCGACGACCCGGCGCGGGGCCGCTCCGCCTACCGTGCGATCGAGGAATGGCTGGCGGCTAAGGCGCGGTGACATTCCCTCCAAATCCTCCCCCGGATTTCTGGGGGAGGGGGACCGCGCGAAGCGCGGTGGAGGGGTTCTTTCGAGTCAGAAGGCTCCTCCACCGCACTTCGTGCGGTCCCCCTCCCCTGCAAATGCGGGATCTTTGCATAAGTCGCCGGGTGCTAGCCCCTCCCCTTCAGGGGTGGGGTTGGGGTGGGGGTTGTCTGCTCGCCTCACCGGCGTCAGCGAACATTCTCCCCCACATTCCCCACCCCAACCCCTCCCCTGAAGGGGAGGGGCTTTGTCTGCGAGCGCTTCGCAAGGGTTATGCAAAGGTCCCGCAAATGCAGGGGAGGATTTGGGGCGGCCTTTACTCGCTTCCCCGCTTGGGCTTCTCGCCAAGCAGATTGCGTTGCCAGAACATCAGGCTGGCCCAGAAGGCGTAGTCCTGATTGGCTTTCTTGGCGAATCCGTGGCCCTCGTCCTGGGCGAGGAGGTGCCAGGCGGTGCCGCCGTTTCGGCGCACCGCCTTGACCGCCTGTTCGGCTTCCGAGGCGGGGACCCGCGGGTCGTTGCCGCCCGTCTGCACCATCAGCGGGAGGCGCAGCTCCTTGATCCGGGTGAGGGGGGAGATGGCGAGAAGCTTCTTCCTCTGCGCCGGATCGCGCTCGTCGCCATATTCGACCCGCCTCAGGTCGCGGCGGTAGCTCTGGGTGTTTTCGAGGAAGGTGACGAAGTTGGAGATTGCGACGATGCAGTTCGCCGCCTTGAAGCGCTCCCCGTAGCGAATGGCGCTGGCGTAGCACATGTAGCCGCCATAGCTTCCGCCGGTCTCGGCGAAGCGGGCGGGATCCAGGGCCGGGTCGCGGGCAAGCACGTCGAGGAAGGCGCCGATGTCCTTGACGCTGTTCTCGCGAAGGTCGGGGCCGTTGTCGAGCGCGACGAAGCGCTTTCCGAAACCGGTCGAGCCCCGGACGTTGGGATAGAAGAGGGCGATTCCGAGCTCGTTCAAGAGATAGTTGTTGCGCCCCAGGAAGCCCGGACGCGACTGGCCTTCCGGGCCGCCGTGGATGCTCATGATCAGCGGGCGGCGGCCGGGGAAGCGGGCCGGATCGGGGCGGTAGAGGAAGCCTGAGATCTTCTCCCCGTCGAAGCTGGTCGTCTCGACGAGGACCGGCTCGACGTTGCGGCGCGGATCGAGGCCGCCCGTCTCGCTCTCCGTCCAGCGGGTGACGGCGAGGGTCCTGGGGTTGACGACATAGACGTCGGAAGGCGAGCGGGCGGAGGAGACGCTGACCGCGATATCCCCCCAAGGCGCGACCTCGAGCCCGCCCATCGTCCCGACCGGAAGGCCTTTGACCGGGCGGCTCCTGCGGGTGCGGGTGTCGAGCAGCTTGAGGCGGCTGATCCCGGCCTCGTTGACGATATAGGCGACGAATCGGCCATCTTCGGAAATGTCGAAGCTCTCGACATCCCAGCGCGGCTCGGGCGCAACGGCGGTGAAGCGGCCGGTGGCGGGGTCGAGGATCCCGAGGCGCTGGAAGTCCGAGCCCTCGTCGGAGGTGACCCATAAGGTGCCGTTGGGGGCGAATTGGGAGGCGCCGTAGGAGATGGGCTTCGAGTGGTCGCCGATCGGAATCATCCGGCCGGTGGCGACGTCGACCCGGTAGAGGTTGGTCTTGTTGATCGAGAGATATTCGGCGACGACCGCGCTTCGGCCGTCGGGCGCGAAATCGGCCAGGCTCCAGCCGCCGCCCTTGACCTGGGCCAGCATCCGGTTGCCGGCGGGATTGCGTGGATCGACGATCCAGATGTCGCTGTCGGTGCCGTTCCTGCGGGTCGAGGTGTAGGCGAGCCAGCGGCCGTCGTGGCTCCAGGCGTTGAGGCTGTTCCGGCTCTTGCCGTCGGTGATCGGCCTCAGCCGGCCGCCCTGCAGCACGTAGAGCTGCCAGAATTCGCTTCCGCCTACATCCTTCTGGACGACGAGGACGTCGCCCAATTTGCGCGCGTAGGAGGCGCCGGCGATGGCGTCGGCCTCGAAGGTGATCTGGCGGCGCATCCCGAGCGGCCGGGCGACCTCGTGGACCTGGGCGGTGTTGCCGAAGCGGGTGGCGATGGCGAGCGAGCGCCCGGCCGGGTTCCAGCCCAACAGGCCGGCCGTCCGGAACTCCATATAGGGGCGGGTACGCTCGGCGAGCTCGTCGGGCACGGCCGGGATCCCGTCGGCGACGATGGCGGCCGGCTTTTCGACTTCGGCGAGGGCCGGGGCGGCGAGGAAGGCGGCGGCGGCGAGCAGGGAAAGGCGAAGGCGCATGGGGACTCCTCGGGCGGAAGGCGGGCACTGACTAAGGTGCAGCGTCACTACCAGCAAGTCGTGTCAGCTCAGCTCCACCGAGAGACGCCGACCCAGCACTTTCGCGGCGCGCGCCAGGGTGTCGAGGGTGACGTTAAACTCCTCCGGATCCAGGATACGCGCTAGCTGGGCGCGGCTGGTCTCCATCAACGCAGCCATGCGCGCTTTGGAAAGCTTCTGGTCCTCCATGGCCTGTTGCAGCTGCAGCGCAATCACACGCTTGATAGCGCGGGCAGTAACCTCCTCGCGAATGCCTTCCTCATCGAGCAAGTCGTCGAGGGACGTAAGACCCTCATACGAACGAATATTATCCGTTTCCGACACTATGATGCTCCTCTTATCGGAATTCCTCCTTCCGCTTTCGTGCCAAGTCCAGATCGGCCTTAGGGAGCTTGGCGCTCTTTTTGAAGAGCGCGTGCACCACCAGCAGGACTTGCCGCGCCCGATCGAAAAAGAAGATGAGCCGGAACTCACGCTTCGAGGGCAGCGACGATCTTATCTCGTACAACCCGTCACCGAGGGGACGGCACAGCGGCAAACCCATCGGGAAGCCGATCTGGACCGTCTTCAGATCCTCGCCGACGACTTCTTCTCGTCGGCTGAAAGCTGGCGGATGAAATCTAGGACAACCTTATTTCCCGAGGCGGTCTCGTAGAACAGAACTTCGTGCATGGGAGATTCCCATTCTTGAATAGGTGATCGGCATGTCGTCGGTCCTTCTGTGGCGGAGCGCCCTTATTTTTTCGAGGCGTCAGGGGGGCAACCCTTTGCACAACAAATGTGTACCAAAAATGATACGGGGTCAGCCGCAATTAGCACGCCACCACGTTGACCGCGAGGCCGCCCAGCGAAGTCTCCTTGTAGCGGACGTTCATGTCGAGGCCGGTCTTGCGCATCGTCTCGATGACCTGGTCGAGGCTGACGAGGTGGTCGCCGGTTCCGACCAGGGCGAGCCGGGAAGCTTCTATGGCCTTGATGGCGCCGACGGCGTTGCGCTCGATGCAGGGGACCTGGACGAGGCCTCCGACGGGATCGCAGGTCAGGCCGAGATTGTGCTCCATCCCGATCTCCGCGGCGTTCTCGATCTGCCAGGGGGTTCCGCCGAGCGCCGCGGTGAGCCCGGCCGCGGCCATCGAGCAGGCGACTCCCACCTCCCCCTGGCAGCCGACCTCGGCGCCCGAGATGGAGGCGTTCTCCTTGAAGAGCGAGCCGACCGCGGCGGCGGTGAGGAGGAAGGTCCGGACGCCTTCGTCGGTCGAGTGGGGGGTGAAGCGGCGGTAGTAGCGCAGGATGGCCGGGACGATCCCGGCGGCGCCGTTGGTGGGCGCGGTGACGACCCGGCCTCCGGCGGCATTCTCCTCATTGACGGCGAGGGCCCAGAGATTGACCCAGTCGAGGACGGTAAGCGGGTCCGACAAGGTGCGCTCCGCCCGGTCGAGGAGCAGCTTGTGAAGGCCCGGAGCGCGCCGTTTCACGTTGAGCCCGCCTGGGAGGATTCCGGCCCGGCCGATGCCGCGGTCGATGCAGCCCTCCATCGCCTCGACGATCGAATCGAGCCGGCGGTCGATCTCCTCGTCCGGGCGAACCGCCCGTTCGTTGGCCCGGGCGATCTCGGCGATGGTGAGGCCGTCGCGATCCGATATGGCGAGGAGCTCGTCGGCGCAGCGATAATTGTAGGGTATGTCCCAAAGGCCCTCGGGCGGAGCGTTGCCGGCGATCGCCGCTTCGTCGACGATGGCGCCTCCGCCGACCGAATAATAGACAGAGCTCTCCAGGACGGTTCCCGAGGGGTCGAAGGCGGTGAAGCGCATTCCGTTCGAATGATGGGGAAGCCGCTCGCGCTGCAGGAATTTGAGGTCGTTGGGCTCGTCGAAGGCGATTTCCCTGGTGCCGCCGAGGCGCAGGCGGCCGGTGGAGCGAACCGCGGCGATCACTTCGTCGGCGGCGTCGGGGTCCATCCGGTCGGGCCGCTCGCCCGACAGTCCGAGGAGGACGGCCCGGTCGGTGGCGTGGCCCTTGCCGGTTAGGGCCAGCGATCCGTAGAGCTCGGCGAGGACTCGTCCGGTGCGCTCCAGCAGCGCCTTTTGCGACAGCGCCTCGACAAAGCGGCACGCGGCCGTCATCGGCCCCATCGTGTGGGAGCTCGACGGGCCGACCCCGATCTTGAAGAGGTCGAAGACGCTGGTGACCAAGACGCTACCTCCTGACGCCCCG
>DASVSX010000008.1:0-37092 GCA_036387875.1 Allosphingosinicella sp.
GGGGAGGGGTTGGGGTGGGGGTTGTCTGCTCGCCTCACCGGCGTCAGCGAACATTCTCCCCCACATTCCCCACCCCAACCCCTCCCCTGAAGGGGAGGGGCTTTGTCTCCGAGCGCTTCGCAAGGGTTATGCAAAGGTCCCGGAAGGGAGGGGTCAGGGGTGGGTAGGCGAGCGCCGCGAGACTTTTACGGCGTCGGCGTTTCGGCCGCCTTCGGCGGACCCACCCCCAGCCCCTCCCTTGCAGGGAGGGGAGAAATGAGGCGATACCACCCCATGACGAACCTCGACACCTTCATCGCCGGCCTGCCCAAGGCCGAGCTTCACATGCATATCGAGGGCAGCCTCGAGCCCGAATTGATGTTCGAGCTGGCCCGGCGCAACCGCGTGGATATCCCGTTCCGAAGCGTCGAGGAGATCCGCGCGGCCTACAGCTTCTCCAACCTCCAGGACTTCCTCGACATCTATTACCAGGGGGCGAACGTGCTCCGGACGGAGGAGGATTTCCGCGACCTGGCTGTGGCCTATTTCGACCGGGCGGCGGCCGATCGCGTGACCCACTCGGAAATCTTCTTCGACCCGCAGACCCACACCGCGCGGGGCGTCCCCTTCGGCGTGCCGATGGCCGGGCTTCTGGCCGGGATGGACGAGGCGCTCGATCGGCACGGCCTGACGTCGAAGCTCATCCTCTGCTTCCTGCGCCACCTCGAGGAGGACGAGGCCTTCGCCACCCTGCGCGAGGCCGAGCCCTGGCTGGACCGGATCGAGGCGGTCGGGCTCGATTCCTCCGAGCTCGGCCACCCGCCGGAGAAGTTCGCCCGGGTCTTCCGGGCCGCCGCCGAGCGAGGCCTGAAGCGGGTCGCCCATGCCGGCGAGGAGGGGCCTCCCGATTATGTCTGGCAGGCGCTGGACGTTCTCGAAGTGGACCGGATCGACCATGGCAACCGTGCGCTGGAGGATCCGAGGCTGGTCGAGCGGCTGGCGCTGGAGCGGATGACGCTCACCGTCTGTCCGCTCTCCAACCACAAGCTGTGCGTGGTCGAGGACCTGGCGGCGCACCCGATCGACCGGATGCTCGCGGCGGGCCTCAGGGCGACGATCAACTCGGACGACCCCGCTTATTTCGGGGGCTATGTGAACGACAATTACCGGGCCGTGGCGGGGGCGCTTGGGCGCGACGCGCTGGTGACGCTGGCTCGCAACAGCTTCGAGGGGTCGTTCCTGGGGGAGGTCGAGAAGGCGGCTCAGATCCAGGCGCTCGACACCTATCTCGCTGCCCATCCGGCCTCTTAACCGTCATCCCGGCGACGGCCGGGATCCCAGGGGTGAATGGCTCGGTGCTTTTCACCCGCCGGGGCCCCAGCCTTCGCTGGGGCGACGAGATCAATCCGGATCGCAGTCCGGCTGCGCCATCATCTTGACGTGCGGGTAGGGCATGATCAGCCGGCCGTCGGGCGCGGCGGTATACGTGGTCTGGGTGGGGTAGGCGAAGTCGATCCCGAGCTCGGCGAAGCGGCTGAGTATCCCAAGCATCACCGCTTGGCGGATGTCCATGAACGTGGCGAAATCGTGCGCTTCGGCGAAGAAGACCAGCTCCAGGTCGATCGACGAAGCGGCGAAGGCGCTGAGATGGGCCCGGTCGAAGCGGACGCGGGGCTGCCGCTCGACGATCGCCTTGAGCTCGCCCGGCAAGGCGGCGAGCTGTTCGGCCGGAATGCTGTAGACGAGGTTCAGCACCATCAGCACCCGCCGGTGCTCGAGCCGGGTCCAGTTCTGGAGGCGGGTGTTGAGCAGGTTGGCGTTGGAGACCACCACTTCCTCTCCGTTGATCGAACGGATCCGGGTGCTCTTGAGGCCGATCCGCTCGACCGTGCCGGTGGTCTGGTCGAAGCTGATCGAATCGCCGCGGCGGAAGGGCTTGTCGAAGATGATCGAAAGGGCCGCGAACAGGTCCGAGAAGATGCCCTGGGCCGCGAGGCCGATGGCGATTCCGCCGATTCCGAGGCCGGCGATCAGGCCGGTGACGTTGACTCCCAGATTGTCGAGGATGAGGATGATCGCGATGGCGAAGAGCGTCACCGTCACAAGCAGGCGAATGATTCCAATGGCGGAGGCGAGCGTGCTCTGCTCCTGGTCGCCGGTCCGGTGGGCGACGTAGCCGAGGATCAGCTCCCGCGCCCAGACCGCCGCCTGAAGCGAGGCGGCGATGACGAAGCCGACATGGATGGCGCCCATCAGCGCCGGCGGCGTATTCGCATGCTCGGCGACGAGCTGAGCCGAGGTCAGGACCATGAAGTAGATCTTGGTCTTGGCGAGCGCGCGGGCGAAGATGCCCGGCCAGTGCGGATCGGTGCCGAGCCGGGCGATCATCCTGCAGCCGAGCGAGCGGACCGCCAGCATCGCGAGGACGATCGCGGTGCCGATCGCCGCCGCGACGAGGATTCCGACGAGATTGCCGTCGACCCAGGTCCGGGCCTCCGTCGCCAGAACGCTGCTCTTCTGGACGAAGTTCGACGTCGTGCCTGCCATCAGGCGGCCTTTGCAGGAACTTTGCCCTTCTCGTCCACCTTCGCCTGCTCGCAGGGCAAAGCGTCGAGGAACTCGATGAGGCCGCGCTCGGCCGAGCTCAGATATTTCGACGGACGCGGAAGCGGCCGGTCGCCGATCGCGCCCGCGTCCTTGGCGGCCTCGATCAGGGCCGGATGGACGTAGGATTTCCGGCTGATCGCGGCGGTGTTGCCGAGCGCTTCGGCGACCGGCTCGATGACGCTCTTGAGCTTGACGCTGCCATGCTTGCGGTAGCGGCGGATCATCTCCTCGAAGGCGATCGTGCTCGCGCCCCAGGTCCGGAAGTCCTTGGCGGTGAACTCATCGCCCATCGCCTCCTTGATGTAGGAATTGACGTCGCTCGACGTGGCCGGACAGATCGAGCCGTCCTCGTTGACATATTCGAAGAGGTTCTGGCCGGGCAGGTCCTGGGTCCGCCTGGCGATCCGGACGAGGTTGCGGTCGGCAATGGTGACCGTGCGCTTGATCCCGTGCTTTCCGGTGTAGCTGATCTTGAGCTGCCCGCGAGCGACCTTGGCGTGGCGGTTTCGAAGAGTCGTCGCTCCGAAGCTCTTATTCTCCTTCGCATAGGCCTCGTTGCCGACGCGCATCCTCGTCTCGTCGATCAGCCTCACCACCGCCGCGAGCACCGTGTCGCGCACGGTCGGCTTTCCGGCAAGGTCCTCCTCCACCTTCTTGCGCAGCCTGGGCAAGGCTAGGCCGAAAGCGGCGAGCCGCTCATATTTCGCCGCCTCCTGCTGCATCCGGAAATCCGGGTTGTAACGATATTGCTTGCGGCCCCTGGCGTCGTAGCCCGTCGCCAGGATGTGGCCGTTGGGCTTGGGGCAGAACCAGCAGCGCTCGTAGGCGGGCGGCATCCCGACCGAGTTCAGCCGCTCGATCTCGTCCCGATCGGTGATGCGGCTGCCGTCGGGGGCGAAATATTGCCAGTAGCGGCCGCGGCGCTTGCGGGTGATCCCGGGAAGGTTCTGGTCCTCGACGAAGCAGAGCATGTGGGGTGTAATCGCCGGCTCGGGCGCTTCGTTCCGGGGAACGCGGGCACGGACTTTCCGTTGAGAGCTCGAAGGAGCACGAGATGCCGAACATTTCCGAAGCGAGGATCCTGATGATCGCCACCGACGGCTTTGAGGATTCCGAGCTGCTCGAGCCTCGGCGGATCCTCCGCGAGCGCGGCGCCCACGTCACCCTCGCCTCGCTGGAGAAAGGCGAGATCGAGGGAGATAACGGCGCCACCGCGGAGGTGGACTGCACGGTCGAGGACGTCGAGGCCGGCGATTACGACGCCCTGGTCCTGCCGGGCGGCACCAAGAATCCCGACAAGCTCAGGATGGACGAAAAGGTGGTGGCGACGGTCCGGGCGTTCGCGGACTCCGGCAAGCCGGTCGCGGCCATCTGCCACGGCCCGTGGCTCCTCGTCGAAGCCGACGTGATCCGCGGCCGAAGGGTCACCGGCTGGCCCTCGATCCGAACCGACCTGCGCAACGCCGGCGGCGAGGTCGTCGACGAGGAAGCGGTGACCGACGGCAACATCGTCACCAGCCGCAATCCCGACGACATCCCCGCCTTCACCGAGGCTCTGATCGCGCTGGTGGAGACGGCCGGGGCGGAGCTCGAGACGGCTTGAGTCCCATTCCCGTCATCCCGGCGGAAGCCGGGACCTCAGGACGGGAAGTCACAGCGGGTCTCCCCGAGGTCCCGGCTTTCGCCGGGATGGCGGTCTATTCCGCGGCGGAAAGCACGGGCCCGCGGGAAAAGCGGCGGTCGAATAGGCGGTTCAACGCCCGCTGCGCGGGCCGCTCGACGCCGTGATAAAGCGCCACCGAGGCCAGGAAGGTGAGCAGCAGGAACAGCCCGGCCAGCGCCGGCGAGACGTTCCCCGGATCGTCGACGAACAGGATCTTGAAGACGATGTAGAGGAGGAAGTGGACCAGATAGGTCGAGTAGCTGATCTCGCCCAGATAATGGATCGGCCGGGCGGCGAGCGGATTGCGGGGGCGGTCGGCGCTGAGGGCGATGACGAGTAGCAGCCCGGCGAGGAACAGCGGCACGGCCAGCGTCTCCGGAGCGCCGGCGGCCAGGCCGAGGACGACGGCCCCGCCGATAAGAGCGCCGGCAAGCACCGCCGTCAGGCCCGGCCTCGGGCGCCAGCGCCTCCACAAGGCGCACAGGATCGTCCCCATCGTGAACTCGGTCGCCGCTCGAAGCAGGCCGAAGCGCGGTATGTCGCGGTCGAGGATATAGGCCCCGTTCCACCCCATGACCGCCGAAAGCAGCAGGACGAGCAACAGAAGGGCGGCGATCGTCCAGGCCGGCGGAAGCCTCCGCCAGTCGACGCCCAGGACGATGAGCGGGAAGAGCAGATAGGCGGCCGCCTCGCCGCTGATCGACCAGCTTGGATCGTTCCAGGCGAGCCCCCCGGTGAAGCCCCAATTGTGGACGAGGAGGACGTGGAGCAGAAGCTCCTCCCACGGATAATGGACCGTGTTGAGCTCGCCCGTCGCGGCCACCAGCGAGGCGTAGATCGCGGTCAGCGCGAGGATGAAGAGGTGGAGCGGCCAGATCCTCGCCAAGCGCCGTGCGAGATATTTCGGGACGGCGCCGAACCCGCCCCCGCGGAGCCGGTCGGAATAGTTGAGCCACAGCACGAAGCCCGAAAGCATGAAGAACAGGTCGACGGCGAGATAGCCCTTGGAGAGGACGAAGCTCGCCTGCCCCGGCAGGTACGAAACCGCTCCGACCCGGATGTGGTAGAGGACCACGAACCAGGCGGCGAGGCCCCGAATCCCGGTCAGCGCCGGAAGGTCGGCGCGCGGCTCGACTGGAGCGCCGCTCACGCCGGAGCCGTCCCGGCCTTCGCCCGGTTCGCGGCGGGAGCGAAGGCGGAGCGGGGCTTTTCCGCCCGCTCGCGCCGGGCGACGAGGTTGTCGAGCCCGATCTGGGCGCCGAGGATCATGAGGGTGAACGGCGTATAGGCGATTGCGACGAAGGACGCTCCGACGAGATAGATGATCTGGAAATGCTGGAGCGCGGTCGCGAGCGGGGCGATCCACGCCTTGTCGCCTTCCGCCTGGCGGTAGCGTCGCCTTATCACCTCCATCCTGACCAGCCCGCCGATGTGGACCAGAAGGAAGAGGATGAGGCCCGGAAAGCCCTGTTCGCCCAGCATCTCGAAATAGGCGCTGTGCCAGGCGCGGCCCTGGTCGATCTCGGTGCGCGCCGCGATGGTCTGGACTCCGCCCTCGCCCTGGGTGGTGACGGTGCGAACCTGGATCTTGTTGCCGAGATACGCGCCGAAGCCGCCGCCCGTCGGATGTTCCTGCACATAGTCCCAGGTCCAGCCCCAGACGGCGAGCCGCACCTTGGCGGACGAATCACCCTCATAGCCCTGGATGGTCGACATCCGGCCGGTGAAGCTGTCCGGGAGGAACGGGACCGAGGCGAGGACGAGCAGGCCGGCCCCCGCAAGATAGAGGAAGCGGCGCTTGACGTCGCGCAGGGTGAGAAGGCCCAGCACCGCGATGCAGACGAGGCCGGTCCGGGCCTCGGTCCCGATCGGCATCAGCAGGCAGGCGAAGATCAACCCCGCGGTGAACGCCTTCACCCGCCAGTCGAGCGGGAACACGGTCCCGAACCTGGCGAGCCAGAGGATGATCGGGATGAGCGCGATCGCGATCGTCGAGATGGTGCTGCTCTCGTAGAGGTTGGAATTGTTGGTCACCATCAGGTTGAGGACCCCATAGCCGCCGCCCGACGCCACAGTCTTCAGCCCTCCGACGATGATGATCGTCGCGGCCGACAGGGTCAGGAACAGGAGGAGGGCCTCGATCCGAAGCTTCGAGCGCAAGGTCAGCGGAAGGAAGATGGCGAAGGCGAGCGAGGTCGAGGCCCAGTCCCATTTCTCGGCCGCAGCGATCGGGAAGGCCGCGTTCGAGGTCGTGTAGAAGCTGTAGCACAAAAGCGCCGCGAGCAGCCCCTGGCGGGGGCCGAAGCGAATGCCGGACTTCTTCTCGAAGAGCAGCCAGCTCGAGAATGCGAGGCAGGCGACGATCATCGACAGCGGAAGGCTGTTCAGAAGGAAATAGGAAAGGCGCTGGGGCGCGACCGTGTCGATATAGGCGTAGACGAGGACAAAGAGGAACGGCCGCCGGAAGCCGAGCGAAAGCAGGGCCGCGAGGAACCCGACGAAGAAATAGTCACGCATCGGCGCCGCCCTTGCCGAAGTTCCAGCGCCGGCTTTTCGCCGCGGCCGGCTCCGTCCCCGGCGCCGGATCCTCATCGATGTCGGTCCGCGACAGCAGCCGCCATGCGGCGAGGAGCAGCAGGCCGTGAGTCAGAGCGAGCGAGAAATTGTCGATCATCGGAGCCGTCCCTGCCCGCGCTTCATTCCCCGCCTCTAGAGGAGCGCGGTTGACGGGCCGTTAAGGGTGACGGCGAGGACGACGCCGTCGTCCCGGCGAAAGCCGGGATCTCGGGGAGACCCGTCGAGCCTTTTCCTCGCCGAAGTCCCGGCTTTCGCCGGGATGACGAGCCAGGCCCGGGTCAGAACGTCCGCTCATGCACGGCATTGGCCCACAACTGCTCCGCCATCCGCCCCACCGTCCGGACGGCGCCCGAGCGCAGCGGCTGTGCCTGGGAGTCGAGACGCACGTCGGTCAGGTCCGAGAAAAAGGCGGTCGGCATCCGTTCGCGATTCGCAGCGAGAAAACCGCACAATTTTTCGAAGCGGCGGACCAGGGTCCGGTTAGGCCTTTGCCCCCCGCGCGTCGCGAGCTCGAAGCTGTGGCCGACGATTGCGACGACCGGATGGTCCTCGTCGGCGGCATGGACCAGCGCCGCCCGCATCTCGTCGAACGAGACCGCGCAGATCTGGAGATGGCGAAGGCTTCCCGGGCGCTGCTCGATCTGGGTGACCGGAATCTCGATCAGGCCCTGGAGCAGGGCCGGAGCGATCCGGCGCGGATCGAGCGGAAGATCGCTCGGATCGGGATGGTGGCTCCCGTTGTGGCTGCTGTCGAAGCGGATTCCGAGGGTCGGCAGAGCTTCGAGGGTCGCGAGGTCGGCGGCATAGCTTCCGGACCGGAAGGCGGTCGGAGGCGGCGCGCCGGCTTCGATCAGAAGATCCCGGGCGGTCCGGATCAGGCCCGATTGAGTCGGCGCGTCGAGACCCGTCAGCTCGAACACGGGATTGGCGGGATCGGCCCAGGAGGGATGGATGTGGAGCTGGACCTCCTGGCCGGCCGCCAGGATCGGCTCGACCATCCGCCGGATTGGCTCGATCCCGTAGACGAGGGCCGGCATCGGATCGACGAAGAAGCAGGCCTTGAGGCCGTGCGCTGCAAGCCGGGCGAGCTGATAGCGGACGCCCACTCCGGCCGGGTCGAAGCTGAGCGCCAGATTTTCCTCCCAGGAGGAACCGCGCCAGTCCCACTTCAGCTCGGTATCGACGGTGAGGAGGACCTGGGTCGCCATCCTACAGCCTCGACAGCTTGGTTTGAATCATCCCATCCCGTTCGCCCTGAGCCTGTCGAAGGGCCTTCTTTCTTGTTCCGAGAGGGAAGAAAGAAACGGCTTCGACAAGCTCAGCCCGAACGGAAAAGAGAGAGAAGGATGTCACCATGACCTAACGACGCCCGAACATTTCGATCTTCGGGCCAAGCCGGTTGTTCCGGATCTCGAGCCGTTCCCCGCTCCAGTCGCCGACGAAGGCGGTGGACCAGCGGAAGCCCGGAGCGACGGAGGCGACATTGTCCTCGATCGCGAGCCCGGCGGAGCGGTTCTCGGCGCCTTCGGGGGCGACCGAGATCAGGGTCGTGTAATTCTCCTTGCCGGTGCCGTGGACGAAGACGTTGCCGGCGATCCGGCCGACGGCTCCGTTGGACAGGTCGATCAGATAGTTGGTCCGGCGTCCGCCGCTGTCGTCGAAGCTGCTCGCCAGCACCTCGATCCGAGGCGCCCGGCTCTTGACGTAATGGCCGCCCCGGCCACGCTCGAAGCGGCAATGGGTGACGCTTAGGCTTCCGTAACGGCCGATATAGATCGAATGGACCCCGTCGCCCTCGCCGAGGCCGGTGAAGGTCGAATGGTCGATCCGGACGGAGCCCGGCGGACCGTTGTGGGACAGGATACCCGACTGGCCGTCGGAAAAGATCGAGTAGGAGACGTCGAGGTCGCCTTCCTGGAGCCGGATCCCGGCGCCGTTGCCGTCGGGCACCCGGACCCGGGTGAAGACCAGCCCCTCGACCCGGGCGCCCTTGCCTCGAAGCACGAGAGTCGCCTTGCCCTCGCAGGCGCCGCCGTCGAAGACGGCCTCGCCGCGCCTTTCCGCCACATAGGCGACCCGCCCGGCTTCCTGGACCGCGCACTCGCCGTAGCGCCCCGGAGCGATCCGGATCGTCCCGCTTCCGCCGCCGATCGAATTCACCGCATCCTGGAGGGTGGCGAAGGCTTGTCCCGTCTCGGCCCGGGTGAAAGGCCCGGAAGGCTGCGCCTGGAGAGGCCAGGCCGCGGCCGCGGCCGCGAGGGCGATAGTGAATCTCTTTCTCATGCGCCGCTGTTAGGCCGGAGCGGTTGACGGGCCGTTAAGCTGATTGTGGCAGAGGGTGCCGATGCGCATCCTCCACGTCCTCGATCACAGCCTGCCGCTCCACAGCGGCTATACCTTTCGCACCCGAGCGATCGTGACCGCCCAGAAGGCGCGCGGGATGGAAGTGGCGTGCCTTACCGGAGTCCGCCATTCGAAGGGCGGCGCGGACCCCGAGACGATCGAAGGGATCGACTTTTACCGGACCCCGAGCCCGGCCCCGGCCCCCTCTCCCTTGCGCGAATGGCGCGAGATCAAGGCCCTCGAAGCCAGGCTCGACGCCCTCGCCGAGGAATGGAAGCCGGACCAGCTCCACGTCCACTCGCCGGTGCTCAACGCGCTGGCCGCCCTCCCCGTGGCTAAGCGCCGGGGCCTTCCGCTCATCTACGAGATCCGGGCCTTCTGGGAGGATGCGGCGGTCGGCAACGGGACGGGGCGGGAGGGCTCGGCCCGTTACCGGCTCATCCGGATGTTCGAAACCTGGGCCGCACAGCGGGCGGACGGGGTCGCGGTGATCTGCGAGGGATTGAGGCGCGACCTGGTCGGCCGGGGAATCCCGGCGGAGAAGATCATCGTCGCTCCCAACGGAGTCGATCTCACTCTGTTCGGAAACCCTCTCGCGGCCGACCTCAAATTCGCACGCAAGCTCGGCCTCGCCGGCGCCGACGTGGTCGGCTTCATCGGCTCCTTCTACGATTATGAAGGGCTCGACGATCTCATCGCGGCGATGCCTTTGCTCCTCGAGAAGCGCCCCAAGGCGCATCTCCTTCTCGTCGGCGGAGGGCCCATGGAGCAGGCGCTCAAGGCGCAGGCCCAAGCCTCGCCCGCGCGGGCCCGGATCCATTTCACCGGCCGGGTTCCCCACCACGAGGTCGACCGTTACTACAGCCTGATCGACATCCTCGCCTATCCGCGCAAGGCCATGCGGCTCACCGAGCTGGTGACTCCGCTGAAGCCGCTCGAGGCGATGGCGCAGCGCAAGCTGGTCGTCGCCTCCAACGTCGGCGGCCATCGCGAGCTGATCGAGGACGGGGTGACCGGGACGCTGTTCCCGGCCGGCGACCCCGAGGCTCTCACCGACGCGCTCGACACTTTGTTCGCCAACCGCGCCCGCTGGGACGAGAGGCGCGACACGGCGCAGGCGTTCGTCAGGCGGGATCGTAACTGGTCGTCAAATATTTCCAGTTACATACCCGCTTACCAAAAGCTCACGGGCAAGGCGGTCTGATGTCGAAACTCTCCTTTCTAGGCGCACGCGCATTCGATTCGGGGCTTGCGGCGCTGGCGGCGGTATCCGCCGGCTTCGTCGCCTTCGCCATGCCGGAATCGCTTTTTTCGGGCTTGGTCGAGGCCAGCCGCCTCCCGGACTTCGTGCCCGCGGCTCAGCCGCCGCTGGGCGAGACGGCGCGCTTCGCCGCCGTCGGAGCGGCCTCGCTGCTCACCTTCCCCGCGGTGTGGGCGCTGATGGCTCTGCTCGGCAGGGCGCCCGCGGCCCGCAGGTCCGAATCGGAGCCCCAGGCGGAAGCGCCCAAGCTGCGCCGGGCGGACGCCCATCCCGACGCCCCGGCCCGGCGTCCCTTGCTTGCCCGCGATCTCGGCGAACCCCTCGAGCTCGAGGATTTTCCGGAAGCCGCCACCAATCGGGAGCCCGCCTTCACGGAGGCCCAGCCCCGCCCGCTGCCGGCCTTTCTGGTCCCCCAGGCGCCGGAATCCGAGCCGGTTGCCGAGGCTCCGCCGGAGCTCCGAGCGGCCGACACGCAATGGGAAGAGCCCGAGGCCGAGGCGGCCTCGCCGGAGCCGGAATGGGCGGAAACCGAGCCGGAACCCGAGCCCGAGCCCGAGCCCGAGCCACAGATCGAGTGGAAGCCGGAAACCCAGGCTGAGCCGCTCGCCATCTCCGAGCTCGCCGCGCAATTGCCGGAGGCCGAAGAGGAAAGCGATCAGTCGCTGTCGCAGCTGGTCAACCGGATCGAGTTCGGGCTGTCGCGCAAGCGCCAGGCCCTCCCCGCCGCCGCCGAGCTGCCGTCGGTGGAGGAAAGCCAGCTGGAGCAGGAGAAAGTGGGCCATCGCCTGCGCAGCGCGATCAACGATTTGCAGAAGATCGCCTCCAGCGGGGGCTGAGGCGCTCACTTCTCTTCGACCGTGAGGGCGTCGAGGCGGATCCGGGCGAAGCCCGGCCGCCGCTCTTCCGTCACCAGCGATAGGTCCGCGACGAGATGGCCGCGAAGGCTGAAGTTGCGGGCGTCGAGACCGCTCAGGAACCGTCCGGCCGCCTCCTCGGCCCCCTCGCCTTCGAGGCGGAAAGCGAGCTCGTGGCGAGCGCCCTGGAAGGTGACGCTGGTCCAGCGGCGGGTCCGGATCTCCTCGAGCACGAAGCCCGCAGAGTGGACGATCTGGGCTCGGATCGCCTGTAAAAACGCGGTCGCGGCGTCGGTCAGCTGCGGCGGCGGCGGGGCGCGCCCCGCAGGGAGGGCTCCCCCGCCTCTCGATCGATCCTGTCCATATAGGCGAGGATCCGGGCCTCCATGAGCGGCCTCGGAACCCGGCCCCGGCGTATCATGAAGACGAGCTTCGGATCGCCCGAGACATCCAGGCCCAGCCGCGTGGGCGATATCCGGCTGCGCTTGAGGAACTGTTCTATCCTGCGCCGCAACGACCATTTCACCTGCACTCCCCTGCGAATCGATGTTCGTGATATGTTCCAATGTGCATCCGAATTTCCTATTTGTCTAGGAAAGTTCCTACCAAAATGGATGAAATTGACGGGGGGGTCCCGTCATCCCGGCGAAAGCCGGGACCTTGGGGGACCCGCCGTGACCCTTTCGGCCTGAGGTTCCGGCTTTCGCCGGGATGACGCCGCCGCCGCTCCCTAGCGGCGGCGCTCGTTGAGCCAGAAGAGCAGCGCGATCGCCACTCCAGCCGCGAGGCCGGCGAGGAAGCCGATGCTCGGCTGCCCGACGATCGCCCCGGCCACCGCCCCGGCGAGGATGCTCATCGCGAGGATGAAGCCCGCCGCCTGGCTGGATCGGGTTCGCTTCGACATGGGAGTCCTTTGGCAGGAAGGGTGCCGCTACTCAATTCCTCCCCGAGATTTCTCGGGGAGGAATCATTTAGTGAATCCTCCGTCAAGCATCGCCCTGCGCGGTTTCGAAACCCCTTGTCGCTAGAAGCCGGGGCAGGGAAAAAATCCGGGGGAAAGATTGCTTCAGCCAACTGCATTCGCGCCCGCCGCCTTCACCGAGGCGGCGCAGCTGATCGAGCGTTTCGGCCAATATGCCGGATCGGAGGCGGCCCTGCGCGCCGACCGGAGCCGCGACCTGGGCAATCTCGTCCATTTCTGCCGATGGCGCGAAGTCGGGCGGATGATCGAGCTGATGCGCGACGAGGCGGTGTCCGGGCCGGTCCATTAACGCGTCGTCCCAGCGAAGGCTGGGACCCCAGCGGTGAAAGACGCCGAGTTCTTCACCCCCCGAGGCCCCAGCCTTCGCTGGGGCGACGCGTGGCAATCTTACGGCTGGCGGCGCCCTCCCGCCCCCGCTAGTTTCGCCCCATGTTTCAACTCGATGCGGGGCGGGGGGTGTCGGCCGCGCTGGCCGCCCTTTTGCTCTGCGCCTGTCCGGGGGCGCTGCTCGCCCAGGAGCAGCCGCCGCCCGCCGATCCGCTCGATCTGCCCCCGCTCGACCCGTCCGCTCCGCTCGACCCGTTGCCGGACCTCGGGGTCGACTGGCCCGACATGAAGCAGGGATCGGACGAGCCGATCGCCGGCACCCCGGAAACCGGAATCGCCGACCCGGCCGCCGAGCGCCGCTACACCGTCCGGATCGAGGGCCTCGATCCCGACACCGAGGCGGCGCTCCGACTGCCCTTCGACTCCCTCTCGACCCTGGCCAGGAACGGCAAGGACCCCGCCAACGCCGCCCAGATCGACCGCCGCGCCCGCGAGGATTCCGATTTGCTGGCCGAATTGCTCCGCGCCCGCGGCTATTACGACGCACTGGTCCGGACCCGGGTCGAGGGGGCGGCCGCAGGCGGCGAGGTGATCGTGACTCTCGAGGCCGAACCGGGCCCCGTCTACCGCTTCGCCGAGGTGAATCTTCCCGGGATCGACTCCGCCGGCGAGGATCTGGCGGCGCTTCGGGACGCCTTCGGTGTAGCGGCGGACGAGCCGGTCGACGCAGCCCGGGTAACAGCGGGCGAAGCGGCTTTGCGGGTCGAGCTCGGCAAGCGCGGCTACGCCTTCGCCGAGATCGGCGCGATGGACATCGCGCTCGACCACGAGACCCGGACCGCCACCCTCACCTTGCCGGTCGATCCGCACGGGAGCCGCCGATTCGGCCGGGTCAGGGTCGAGGGACGGCCGCTGTTCAGCGCCGGCCACATCCAGAGGATCGCCCGCTGGAAACCGGGCGCGCCCTTCGAGGCCGCCTTGGTCGAAGACCTGCGGCGGGCGCTGGTCGCCACCGGTCTCGTCTCCACGGTCGCGATCCGGCCGGTGGCGGCGGAAGACAAAAGCGTCGACCTCGCCGTCTCGCTTGAGCGCGCTCCGGTTCGAACCATCGCCGGGCAGGCCGGCTACGGGACCGGCGAAGGAATCAGGATCGAAGCGAGCTGGCAGCATCGCAACCTGCTCCCGCCTGAAGGCGCGGTCACCTTCCGGGGCGTGCTGGGGACCCAGGAGCAGCTCCTCGGGGCGGTGCTCCGGCGCAACAATTTCCTTCGCCGCGACCAGGTCCTGACCGCGCAATTTGCCGTCAGCCATATCGACCGGGCCGCCTACGACGCCCGAACGACGATCCTGTCGGGCTCGATCGAGCGGCAGACCAATCTCATCTGGCAGAAGAAATGGACCTGGTCGGCCGGCGCCGAGCTGGTCGCGACCGACGAGCAGGACGTCGACCTGGAGAGCGCCGCGACCCGCCGCCGCACCTTCTTCATCGGCGCCCTGCCCGCCAGCCTCAGCTATGACGGGTCAAACGACCTGCTTGACCCGACGACCGGCTATCGCCTCGCCTTCCGGCTCTCGCCCGAAGCCTCGCTCCAGTCCGGCACCTTCGGCTATGCCCGCACGCAGATCGACGCCAGCCTCTACCAGCCGTTCACGCCTACGGTGACCCTGGCCGGTCGGATCCGGCTCGGCACCATCCTCGGCGCCGGGCGCGATCGGATCGCTCCGTCGAGGCGCTTCTACGCCGGGGGCGGCGGTTCGGTGCGCGGCTACGGCTTCCAGCGGCTGGGCCCGCGCGACCCTGTGTTCGACGATCCGATCGGCGGCCGCAGCCTCACCGAATTCGCTCTAGAGGTCCGGATCCGTCGGGGCAATTGGGGGGTGGTCCCCTTCATCGACGGCGGCAACATCTCGACCTCGCCTCTCCCCAAGTTCGACAATCTGCGCTTCGGCGCCGGAATCGGGGTCCGCTACCACACGCGATTCGGGCCGATCCGGGTCGACGTCGGGACCCCGCTCAACCCGCGGAGCGGCGATTCCCGGGTGGCGGTCTACGTCTCGCTGGGCCAGGCATTCTGATGGACGAAGCCGGGGATCCCCCGCCCTCGCCGCCGCGCCGCCGCCGCTGGCTGTCCCGGCTGGCGAAGTGGGCGGTCGGCCTCGCGCTCACCCTCGCCGCCCTCGCCGCCCTCGCCGCCATGCTTCTCGACACCAGCGCCGGCCACCGCTTCATCGCCGACCGGATCCCCGCGATGGCGCCGAACTCGGGCCTCAGGATCCACATCGGCCGGATCGACGGATCGATCTGGAGCGCCACCAGGCTTCGCGACGTCAGGCTTTACGATCCGCAGGGCTTGTTCGCCGAATCGCCGCTGATCGAAGTGGACTGGCAGCCGCTCGGCTGGATCACCGATCGCCTCGTCATCCACCGGCTCGAGGCGGACCTCGTTGGCCTTCACCGGTTGCCCAGGATGAGGCCCAGCGACCGGCCGGGCCCGGTGCTGCCCGGCTTCGACATCCATGTCGGACGTCTTGACGTCGCCCGGCTCAGGATCGGCAAGGCGGTGGCCGGGCGGGAGCGGGTGGCCACCCTCTCGGGCGAGGCGGACGTCCGCTCCGGCCGGGCCCTCGTCAACCTCAAGGCGGCGGTCAGGGACGGCGGCGACCGGCTCTCGCTGCTCCTCGACGCCGAGCCGGACCGGGGCCGGTTCGACCTCGACGTCAGGCTCGCTTCGCCGGCCGGCGGGATCGTCGGAGCGATGCTCGGGACCGTGCACCCCATCGCGCTCACCATCGAGGGCGACGGAAGCTGGGCGCGGTGGAGCGGGGCCGCACGGCTCGACCTGTCCGGCCGGCGAACCGCCGACCTTCGCCTTCGCGCCGAGAACGGTCGCTACGGCCTGGAGGGCCGGATCGCACCGGCGCAATTCTGGAAGGGCAAGAAAGCGAGGCTGACGGCCCCGACCGTCCAGGTGAGCGGCAACGCGACTCTCGAGGACCGCCAACTGGAAGGGCGGCTGGCGCTTCGCTCCCCGGCGCTGAGCGTCGTCGCGACGGGCACGGTCGATCTCGCCCGAAGCCGCTTCCAAGACCTTCGGGTCGGCGCCGACCTGCTTCGGCCGCCGGCCCTGTTCTCCGACATGACCGGACAGAAGGTCCGCCTCGTCGCCCTCCTCAACGGCCCCTTCAGGACTTTCGCCTTCGCCTATCGGCTGACCAGCCCGCGCGTCGCCTTCAAGAATACGGGATTCGAGGACGTCTGGGCTCAGGGTCGAGGCCGCTTCTCGAAGGCGCCGGTGGCCGTGCCCATCGCCATGTCGGCGAGGCGCGTGACCGGGGTGGGCGACGTTGCCGGCGGGATCCTCGCCAACCTTCGGGTCGAGGGCCTTCTCAAGGTGACGGGCAAGGCGCTGACCGGCGAGGGGCTGAACCTGACGTCCGACAAGCTCAAGGGCAAATTGAGCCTTTTCGTCGACCTCGCCACCGGACGCTTCGACGTCGTCCTGTCGGGCGGGCTCGCACGCTACCTCGTCCCGGGGCTCGGGATCGTCGACGTCGTCACCGAATTGAAGGTGGTCCGTCACCCGAGCGGCAACGGCACATTGGTCACCGGCAAGGGCCGAGCCTGGGTCAGGCGGTTCGACAACAAATTTCTCGCCGGGCTCGCCGGCGGCCTTCCCTATCTCGAAGCCGACCTCGTCCGCGGCAACGATCTCGTCCTCCATTTCCGCAACCTGGTCCTCACAGCGCCCAGGATCCGGATAACGGGGACGGGCTTGCGGCGGCGCGACGGCAGTTTCTTCTTCGAAGGCAAGGGCGCGCAGTCCACCTACGGCCCGTTCGCGATGAGCCTGGATGGCCGAATCGAGCGGCCCAGGCTTGCCATCCGCCTTGCCCGGCCGAGCGAGGCGCTTGGTCTTTCCGACGTGCTCCTCGACCTCGACCCGACGCCCGCCGGCTACGCCTACCGGGCGGCCGGGCGGTCTCACCTCGGGCCGTTCACCTCGAATGGAGCGATCCTCCTTCCGAAAGGCCAGCCGGCCCTGATCCAGGTGGCGGCGCTCAACGTCTCCAACACTCGGGCGTCGGGAGCTCTTCGCTCCGATCCCGGCGGATTCACCGGGCAGCTCGACGTCGTCGGCGGGGGCCTCGCCGGGCGGCTGATCTTCAGCCCCTTCAACAATCTCCAGCGAGTCGCCCTCGACCTCACGGCGGACAACGCCCGATTCGCCGGCCCGCCGCCGATCGTGATTCGAAGCGGGCGGCTGGAAGGGGTGGCACTGCTCGACCCGGCCGGGACTTCGCTCAAGGGCAGCCTGAACGCCCGGGGGCTGAGCCGCGGCGCGCTTTCCATCGCCAGCCTCAACGCGAGCGGCGAGCTTCGCGGCGGGACCGGCCAGGTGCGGGCTCGAATCGCGGGGAATCGCGGCCGCGACTTCGTCTTCGACACGGTCGCCGACGTCGCCCCCGGCCGGCTTCGGCTGACCGGGCGCGGCACTGTCGACCGTCGGGCGATCGTCCTGACCGAGCCGGCCTTGCTGGTCCGCGAAGGCGGCGGCTGGCGCCTGGCCTCCACCGCTCTGACTTTCGCAGGCGGCAACGCGACCGTCTCGGGCCTGTTCGGCGGACCGGCCAGCGAGCTGAACGCGCGCGTTCAATCCATGCCCCTCGGGATTCTCGATATCGGCTGGCCCCAGCTCGGGCTCGGCGGAAGCGCGTCCGGGACCTTGAGCTACCGCTTCGGTCTCGTCGGCGAGCCGAGCGGCGATGCGAACCTGAGGATCCGGGGCCTTACCCGCTCGGGCCTCGTCCTTTCGTCGCGGCCGGTCGATATCGGAGTGGTCGCCAGGCTCGCCAACGGCAGCGCGGCCCTCCGAGCGGTCGCGGTCAGCGAGGGCCGGACGATCGGACGGGCCCAGGCGCGGCTGGCGCCGATCGGGCGAAGCGGCAATATCGGCGAGCGGCTCAGCGCCGCGCCGCTCTTCGGCCAGTTGCGCTACAACGGGCCGGCCGACACGCTGTGGCGGCTGACCGGGGTCGAGCTACTCGACGTCTCAGGCCCGGTCGCGGTCGGCGCCGACGCCCGCGGCACTCTGAACAATCCCCAGATCCGGGGATCGCTCAGGACGGAGCGGGCCCGGATCGAGAGCGCGGTCACCGGAATGGTGATCGAGAACGTCCGGGCCGCGGGCCGTTTCGGCGGCTCCAAGCTGGTCCTCGACAGCTTCGCCGGGACCACCAAGCGCGGCGGCTCGGTGACCGGCCGGGCGACGTTCGACCTCGCAGGCCCCAGGGGCTTCGGGATCGACATCGCGCTCCAGGCCAGGGCCGCGCAACTGCTCGACCGCGACGACATCAAGGCGCAGGTCACGGGCCCGGTCGCGATCCGCTCGGACGGCGAGAACGGCAGCATCTCGGGCAAGGTCGAGCTGGTCAGCGGCAGCTTCCGGCTCGGCGCCGTCACCGCATCGACCCAGGTGCCGCGCCTCGCCGTGCGCGAGATCAACCGTCCCGCCGACGAGCGGCCCGTGCCCCGGCGGCTCTCGCCCTGGCGGCTCGACCTCGACGTCGACGCCCGAAGCCGGCTGACGGTGACCGGGCTCGGGATCAACAGCGAATGGAGCGCGGACCTCAAGATCGCCGGCACCGTCACCGAACCGAGGATCAGCGGCCGGGCCGACCTCATCCGGGGCAGCTACGATTTCGCCGGCCGCCGCTTCGACCTCGAGCGCGGCCAGATCCGATTCCTGGGCGAATCCCCGGTCAACCCGGTGCTCGACATCACCGCCGAGGGCGGGGTCCAGGGCCTGAACGCGGTCATCCGGGTCACCGGGCGCGGCCAGCGGCCCGAGATAAGCTTCGCCAGCACCCCCGCTCTGCCTCAGGACGAGCTGCTCAGCCGGCTTCTGTTCGGAACCTCCATCACCAACCTCTCGGCACCCGAAGCGCTTCAGCTCGCGGCGGCGGTCGCGTCCCTGAACGATAGCGGCGGCGGCCTCGACCCGATCAACGCGGTCCGGGCCGCCACCGGCCTCGACCGGTTGCGGATCGTCCCGGCCGACATCACCACCGGCCAGGGCACCGCCATCGCCGCCGGCAAGTATCTCGGCCGCCGGGTCTATGTCGAGGTCGTCACCGACGCGCGAGGCTATTCCGCGACCCTCGTCGAATATCAGATCACCCGCTGGCTCTCGCTTCTGTCGAGCATCTCCACCATCGGACGGGAAAGCGTCAACGTCCGGGTGTCGAAGGATTATTGAGGCCCGGTTGCTGTCATCCCGGCGAAAGCCGGGACCTCGGGGAGGCCCACCGAGACTTCTTGTCCGGAGGTCCCGGCTATCGCCGCGATGACGGCGGGCCTTGATCCATGTTTCCAACTACTCCCCGACGCAGCAGCAATTCATTAACGCGCATCCGTTAATCATCGCCCCAGCCTCAACTTGGGGGATGGGGATCCCAATGTCCTCGGACGACGATAACGGCTTCGACAGCGGGCGGCGCTCGGAACGGCTCCTGGTGGATGCCGAGGCCCGGCTTCGGCCGAACAGCTGGAGCAGCCTTCAGATAAGGATGCTGGACCTTTCGACCCTCGGCTTCCGGGCCGAATGCGAAGCCAAGGTCAAGCCCGGCGGAAGCGTTTCGCTCGACGTTCCGGGTATCGGCCCGGTCGACGCCCAGGTCGAATGGCAGCGCGGCGATCAGTTCGGAGCCCGCTTTTTCGCTCCCATCGAACTGAGCCGCTGCCAGTGGACCTTCCCCGACCGGAATCAAACGCTCGCCCGGCTTCTGGTCGAACGGGCGGCGGCGGAACGGGCGGGACGGCGCGGCGCGGAAGTGCAGCTTCGGCGCGATATCCTCGCTTCGCTGCCGGTTCGAAAAGGCGTCGCGTCGGCGTGAATCGGAAGGCGCCGATAAGCGCTTTCTTAACTTCGGTTACCTAGAACTCCCCCATCGGATCCGGGGGGAGCCGGCGGGTCATTATCGGGACGCGACAAGCGATGCGCAAAGGGCGATTCGCCGGTTTGAGCGACAAGGGCCAGGAGGCCGTCACTCCGCCGGAGCTCGCGGAGCTTTTGCTGTTCGATTTCATCCCGGCCGCCGACGAAGACGACCACCGCGCCGCATGCGAGCGAGCCCGGACCGTCCAGCTCTCCATCCCGCTTCTGGCCGGCTCCCACCTTTTGTGGAGCGGGGTCCTGATCGGCGGTCTCGCCGCGTCCGGCGCGACGGCCGGGCTGGCCGCGCTCGCCGCCCTCCTCCTCGCCATCCTGCTTCTCGACTTCTCGCTCTGGTTCGCCCTGAAGCGACGGAAGCTTCGCCCTTATCTGGCCATGCGCCTCACCGCCTTCCACGGCGCGGCCACCGCCGGCCTCTGGTTGGTCTCGGCGACCCTGGTCGGTCCCGAGGCGCAGTCCCTCCTCGTCAAGGCGGCGCTCGTCGCCGGTGCCGGATCCGCCATCGCGGTGTTCTTCACCGTTCCGCTGCTGATGATCCTGGCCGTCTCGACGACTTTCCTGATCGCGACCGCAATGCCGAGCGAGGAGCCGGTGCTCGCCATCGGCGGCGCTTTCAGCCTCTTCCTGCTGTGTCTCGGGGTCGCTCGATCGCGCCAGTTCCTGTTCGCCGCGCGCCAGCGCCTCGCGCTCGAATGGCAGGCGGAAAAGGCGCGCCGCTTCGTCGCCGACTTCGAGGCGAGCGGCCGCGGCTGGTTCTGGGAAACCAACGCCGACGGTGCTCTGACCTATGTCTCCGAGCCGCTCGCCGCCCATCTCGGCCTCACCCCCGCGGAGCTGATCGGCCGCCGCTTCGAGGACGTGCTCCTGCTCGATTCCGGCGACGGCGACGACAGCCGCCGGACCTTGGGCTTCCACCTTTCCGCGCGCTTCCCCTTCGCCGACGCGGTCGTGCGCGCACCGACCGGCGAGGATGTCTGGTGGTCCCTTTCCGGGAGCCCCAATTTCGACGGCTACGGCCGCTTTCTCGGCTTCCGGGGACTCGGCAGCAACCTGAGCGAGCAGCGTCGAAGCGAGGCCGAAGCGAGCAAGCTCGCGCGCTACGACAGCCTGACCGGCCTCCCCAACCGGGCCATGATGCGTTCCATGCTGGACCAGGCGCTCGCCAATGCGGACGCGCGCCGGCGCGGCTGCGCGCTGATGATCATCGACCTCGACCGCTTCAAGCAGGTCAACGACACGCTCGGCCATCCGGTCGGCGACAAGCTTCTGAAGAAAGTCGCGGGCCGGCTCGCCAAGGTGCTCGGCGAGGACGGCCAGGTCGGCCGGCTCGGCGGCGACGAGTTCGAGGCGATCCTTCCGGGAATCGAGGAAGAGGGGCGGCTCTCCGAGCTGGCGCGGCGGCTGATCGCGGAGGTGTCGAGGCCGTACAGGATCGAAGGCCATGAAGTCCGGATCGGAACGTCGGTCGGGATCGCCGTTGCCGTGCCGGGCAAGACCCTGGCGGAAGGCCTGATCAAGGACGCGGACGTCGCCCTCTATGCCGCCAAGGCGGACGGCCGCGGCACCTTCCGCTTCTTCGCTCAGGAGATGCACGCCCTCGCCACCGAGCGGCAGATCCTCGAGACCGACCTGCGCTACGCTCTGGCCAACGACCAGCTCACGCTCGTCTACCAGCCGATCGTCGACTCGGTGTCGGAAGAAGTGGTCGCGTTCGAGGCCCTGCTTCGCTGGCACCATCCGGGCCGCGGGCTTCTTCCGCCGACCCTGGTCATCCCGCTCGCCGAGGAGACCGGGCTGATGCCGCGGATCGGTGACTGGGTGCTTAGGACCGCCTGCGCCGAAGCCGCGAAATGGCCCGCGCATATCAGGGTGGCGGTCAACCTTTCACCGGTCCAGTTCGCCGATCCGGCGCTGGCCGCCACCGTGACCGGCACCCTTGCGGCCTCGCAGCTCCATCCCGAGCGGCTCGAGCTCGAGATCAACGAAGCCGTGTTCCTCGCCGACCGCAAGGTCACCGAAGCGACCCTCACCCGGCTTCGCGGCCTCGGAGTCCGGCTCGCCCTCGACAATTTCGGGACCGGCCATTCGGGGCTCGGCCATCTGCGCGACGCTCCGCTCGACAAGATCAAGATCGACCAGAGCTTCGTCCGCGGCGCGACCGCTCCCGGCAGCCGCAATGGGGCGATTGTCCGGGCCATCGTCGTCCTCGCCGAGAGCCTCGGGATGGACACCACCGCCGAGGGCGCCGAGACGATCGAGGAATTGTCGCTGATCCGCCGGCTCGGCTGCTCGCAGGTGCAGGGCTACATATTCGCAAAGCCCATGCCGGCGGACGAGGCTCTCGCCCTCGCCACGGAAAGCCGCCCTTCCGCCGAAGTGATCGGCTTCACCCGGCCCCCGCGCCACCGGCTGATCCGCAACGGCCGGCTGCTCTGGCAGGGCAGGACCGTGCCGGTGCGCCTTCGCAACATCTCCGCCGGCGGGGCGATGATCGAATGCGACAGCGAACTCCAGCCCGGCACTCCGGTCGAGCTCGACCTAGCCGAGGCCGGGACCCTCCCCGCCGAGGTGCGCTGGTGCCAGCAGGGCCAGATCGGCCTCCACTTCGGCGAGGAATTCGCACTCGGCAAGCTCGCCCGGACCCAGCGCAGGGGCGGCGCTCCGAAGATGGTCAAGCCGGAATATCTCGAGCCCCGCAAGGCGGCGAAGTGATCCTCCCGAGGCGGAGCCTGGGGACCGCGTGAACGCGGTGGAGGGGTGATCAGCGCTGGCCGCTCCCGTCATCCCGGCGAAAGCCCGGGACCTCAGGCCGGAAAGTCTCGGCGGGTCTCCCTGAGACCCCGGCTTTTGCCGGGGACGAAGCGAGCCTCCCCGTCATTGCGAGCGAAGCGAAGCAATCCAGTGCAGCCTACGAGACCCGCTGGATCGCCGCGCCGCTTCGCTCCTCGCAATGACGGTCCTGCCCGTCAGCTCGAATAATAGAGATCGTACTCCACTGGGCTCGGGGTCGTCTCCCAGCGCATCTGCTCCTCCCACTTGAGCTCCATGTAAGCGTCGATCTGGTCGTCGCTGAACACGTCGCCCCTGGTCAGGAAGGCGCGGTCGTTCTGGAGGGAGATGAGGGCCTCGCGAAGCGAGCCGCAGACGGTGGGGACGTTGACCAGCTCCTGCGGGGGCAGGTCGTACAAATTCTTGTCCATCGGGTCGCCCGGGTGGATCCGGTTCTGGATGCCGTCGAGGCCCGCCATCAGAATCGCCGAGTAAGCGAGATAGGGATTGGCGAGCGCGTCGGGGAAGCGGAACTCGACCCTTTTCGCCTTCTCGCCCGTTCCATAGGGAATCCGGCAGGAAGCTGAGCGGTTGCGGCTCGAATAAGCGAGAAGCACCGGAGCCTCGAATCCGGGGACGAGGCGCTTGTAGCTGTTGGTGGTCGGATTGGTGAAGGCGTTCAGCGCCTTGGCGTGCTTGATGACTCCGCCGATGAAGTAGAGCGCCAGCTCGGAAAGCCCGGCATAGCCGTTGCCGGCGAACAGCGGCTTGGAGCCGTTCCAGATCGAGAAGTGGGCGTGCATTCCCGAGCCGTTGTCCGACTTGATCGGCTTGGGCATGAAGGTCGCGGTCTTGCCATAGGCCTGGGCGACCATGTGGACGACATATTTGTAGATCTGCATCCGGTCCGCGGTCTGGACCAGGGTGCCGTAGGTGAGGCCCAGCTCGTGCTGCGCGGCGGCGACCTCGTGATGATGCTTGTCCATCGGCAGGCCCATCTCGATCATCGTCGAGACCATCTCGCCCCTGATGTCCATGGCGCTGTCGACCGGGGCGACCGGGAAATAGCCGCCCTTGGCGCGCGGACGATGGGCGAGGTTGCCGCCCTCATATTCGCGGCCCGAATTGGTCGGAAGCTCGACGTCGTCGATCCGGAAATAGGAGCTGTTGTAGCCATCCTCGAACCTCACGTCGTCGAACATGAAGAATTCGGCTTCCGGGCCGACGAAGACGGTGTCTCCGACTCCCGTGCCCTTGAGGTAGGCCTCGGCGCGCTTGGCGGTCGAGCGCGGGTCGCGGGCGTAGAGCTCGCCGGTTCCGGGATCGACGATGTCGCAGAAGACGACCAGCATCGGGGTGGCGCTGAACGGGTCGACATAGACGGCGTCGAGATCGGGCTTGAGGATCATGTCCGACTCGTTGATCGCCTTCCAGCCGTTGATCGAGCTCCCGTCGAACATGAAGCCGTCGGTCAGCTGATCCTCGTCGACCGCGGCCGCGACCATCGAGAGATGCTGCCACTTGCCGCGCGGGTCGGTGAACCTGAGGTCCACCCATTCGATCTCCTCGTCCTCGATTCGCTTCAGGATTTTGCCCGCGTCGCTCGCCATGATGATGCCTCCGTAAGGTGGGATGTGACCCTCCCCGTTCCGCCTGAGCCTGTCGAAGGCCTCCTCTTCCCGACGGGTGCAGCCAGGAAGGAGAGGGCTTCGACAGGCTCAGCCCGAACGGTGGTGGTTCGTGCGGACACCTTCCCTAGGCCGTGGCGGCCCGTCCAGATGAGTCGTCGCCGGGGTGAACATTTCACGTGGGAAAGGTCAGAACGCCCTTCGCTGGGCCGCGATCAGCATCCTCAGAAGCATCGCCACCGGCCTCGGCACCCCGACCTTGCCCTCGAGCCAGAGGCTGACCGCCGAACGGCTGACGCCGATCGCGGCGGCAAGATCGTTCTGCGTGCGGTAGCCCAGGGTGCGCATCGCCGAGCGCAGCTCGTCCGGGGACATTGAGGCGAGGCGGGGATCGTCCACGCGGGGGCATGTACCCTCCCCGTCATCCCGGCGAAAGCCGGGACCTCAGGCCGCTAAGGCTTCGCGGCCAATCTCCACGAGGTCCCGGCTTTCGCCGGGATGACGGTGCCCAGGATCAGATCGCGTCGCTTCCCCGCTCGCCGGTGCGGATGCGCAGCGCCTCCTCGACGTCGATGACGAAGATCTTGCCGTCGCCGATCCGCCCCGTTCGGGCCGCATTGGCGATCGCCTCCACCACCCGCTCGGCGAGGCCGTCCTCGACCACCACCTCCAGCTTCACCTTTGGGAGGAAGTCGACGACATATTCGGCGCCGCGATAAAGCTCGGTATGGCCCTTCTGGCGCCCGAAGCCCTTGGCCTCGGTGACGGTGATCCCGGAGACCCCGACGTCGTGAAGCGCCTCCTTGACCTCGTCCAGCTTGAACGGCTTGATGATCGCCTCGATCTTCTTCACCGGCTACTCCTGCACTGTTGCGCCGCAGCATAGCCGTCGACCGCAGAGGCGCAAGGGGTGCCGGACATTGCCATCCGCCCCCCCGACGTAGAGACTGAAGGGGGCACTGCCAGGGAGCGCGCGGAGATGGGCATCGAGGTTATCGACGGCACGATCGAGGGGGCCGTGGTGAAGAAGTCGAGCGCGAAGGTCACCTTGTTCGACAGCATCACCATCCGCGCATCCGACGGCTCACAGCGGCGCCTGGACAAGGTCGCGGCGGCGCCGGAGGTGGCGGAAGCGATGCGGCCGGGAACGGACGGCCGCTTCTACGCCTACAAGGCGATCGACCATCGCGGCCTGTTCGGATTGCGCACTCGGGACGGCCGCTCCGCCTTCGCCGTACCGACGGGCAATGAGCGGATCATGCTGGTCGCAGCGATGGTCGGCCTCGTCGGCTTATTCGTCCTGCTCGCGCTCGGCAAAGGCATCGGTCTGCTCGCCGTCATCGTCGGAGTGGCGGGGACGATCGGCTATTTCAAATACCGGAGCGACCGGATCGGCGCACGGGCCCGCTTCGACTCGGACTCGGACTATACGAAGAGCTTCGCCTGAGCTGCCGTCATCCCGGCGAAAGCCGGGACCTCGTGGAGATTTGCTCCGGCGTCTTCTCCGGCCTCAGGTCCCGACTTTTGCCGGGATGACGGTCAATCGTGTTTCGCGATCCAGTCTTCGACCACGGGAGCGATCCGCTCGCGCCACTTGCTTCCGTTGAAGATGCCGTAATGGCCGACGCCCTTGGCGAGATGGTAGTGCTTCATGTCGCGGGGGAGCCTGGTCGATATTTCGAGTGCCGCTTTGGTCTGGCCGATGCCGGAAATGTCGTCTCGCTCGCCTTCGATGGCGAGCAGGGCGACGTCGCGGATCGCGGCGGGATCGACCCGGCGGCCGCGATGCTTCATCTCGCCCTTGGGGAGGAGGTGGCGCTGGAAGACGACGTCGACCGTCTGGAGATAGAATTCGGCGGTCATGTCGCAGACCGAGCGATATTCGTCGTAAAAGGCCTTGCTCGCCTCGGCGCTCTCGCCGTCGCCCTGGACCAGATGCTTGAACATCTCCCAATGGCCGGTGAGGTGATCGCCCAAATTCATCGCCATGAAGCCGGCGAGCTGGAGGAAGCCCGGATAGACCGCCCGGCCGGCGCCGGGATAAGTGTAGGGCACGGACGCGATCACGTTGTTCTGGAACCAGCTGTGCGGGCGCTGGGTGGCGACGGTGTTGACCTGGGTCGGCGCCTTTCGGGTGTCGATCGGTCCGCCCATCATCGTCAGGCTGCGCGGGCGGGCGGGGTTCTTGTCGGCGCTCATCACCGCCGCGGCGGCGTAGCAGGGCACGGAGGGCTGGCAGACGGCGAGCATGTGCGCTCCCGGCCCGATATGCTCGAGGAACTCGACCAGATAGTCGATATAATCGTCGAGGTCGAAGCGGCCCGAATCGAGCGGGACGAGCTTGGCGTCGCGCCAGTCGGTGATGAAGACGTCGTGCCTGGGCAACATCCGCTCGACGGTGCCTCTAAGCAGCGTCGCATAATGGCCGGACATCGGGGCGACGATCAGGAGCTTGGGCCCGCCCTTCACGCCCTCGCGGCGGAAATGCTTGAGCTGGCCGAACGGCTTCCTCAGCACGACCTCCTCGTAGACGGCGACCGTCTTGCCTTCGACCAGGGTTGTGCCGAGGCCGAATTCCGGCTTTCCGTACGGCGCCGAGGCGTGGGCGAAGACGTCCAGAGCGGACGCGACGATCGGCCCCATCTGGCTGTAGGCGAACGGGTTGGCGGGATTGTTCAGCCAGCCGGCGCCGATATTGGCGAGAGTGCTGGCTCCGGCGAGCAGCGAGCGCTGCATTTCATAGGCGTCATAGAGCATGTGATCACCTGTTTGGTGCGCTGCAGCGTGGCCGTCAACGGAAAAGGGGTTGCGAGTCGAAACCATCTGCGCGGAAGATGGGTCCCCCTCCCCCGTCATCCCGGCGAAAGCCGGGACCTCCGGGAATGAAGGCGCGGCGCTCTTAGTCGCTGAGGTCCCGGCTTTCGCCGGGATGACGGGAGGGCCCGCCCCTGCTACCGCCGTCTCATGGCCGAAACCCTGGACGAGACCGCGAGCCCGCGTCGCATCGCCAACCTCGCTCTGATCTGGAGCTTCACCGCGCGCTACAAGGGACACGTGGCGGGCGCGCTCCTGGCCCTGCTCGTCGCGGCGGCGGCGACCCTCGCCATTCCGGCGGCCTTCAAGCTGATCATCGACCGGGGCTTCACCGGAACGGGCGGCGATATCGGCCGCTGGTTCCAGTATCTGCTCCTGACCGTGGTGGTGATGGCCCTGGCCACCGCCACGCGCTTCTATTTCGTCTCCTGGCTGGGCGAGCGGGTGGTCGCCGACGTCCGCGAGGCGGTTCAGCGCAACCTGCTTCGGCTCGCGCCGTCCTTCTTCGAGGAGAACCGTCCGTCGGAAATCGCCTCCCGGCTCACCGCCGACACCACGATCATCGAGCAGGTGGTGGGCACGACCATCTCGGTCGCGCTCCGAAACATCGTGATGGGCCTGGGGGGGATCGTCTATTTGCTCGCCCTCGCTCCGAAGCTCACCGCGATGCTCCTGCTGGGGATCCCCGTCGTCATCCTTCCCATCGTCTTCCTCGGCCGGCGGATCCGCAACGTCTCGCGCTTCGGCCAGGACCGGATCGCCGAGGTCGGCGCCATGGTGGACGAAGTGCTCGGAGCAATGAAGATCGTCCAGGGCTTCGGACAGGAGTCGCGGGAGGCGAGCCGCTTCGCCGAAGCGGTCGAGCGCGTGTTCCAGACTGCGCGGCGGCGGATCGTGCTTCGAGCGCTGATGACGGCGGGGGTCATCGCTCTCATCTTCGGCTCGATCACGATGGTGATGTGGCAGGGCGCGGTCGACGTCCAGTCGGGACGGATCAGCGGCGGCACCATCGCCGCCTTCGTCCTCACCGGCGGCCTCGTCGCAGGAGCGTTCGGGGCATTGACCGAGGTCTATGGAGACCTGCTGCGCGGGGCTGGGGCTGCGGGTCGCCTGACCGAGCTGCTCCGCGAGGAACCGGAAATCAAGGCTCCGGCCGTCGCCAGGCCCCTTCCGTCGCCCGGCCGCGGAGCGCTCGAGTTCCGCGACGTCACCTTTTGCTATCCGACGCGGCGCGAAATCAGCGCGCTCCACCAATTTTCGCTCGCGGTGGCGCCGGGAGAGACTCTCGCTGTGGTCGGGCCGTCGGGCGCTGGCAAGTCGACCCTGTTCCAGCTCGCTTTGCGTTTCTACGATCCCGAGGCGGGGTCGGTGCTTCTCGACGGAGTGCCGCTCCCCGAGGCCGATCCGGCGGAGGTCCGTGCACGGATCGCGGTGGTGCCGCAGGATACAATGATCTTCGCGGCCTCGGCCCGCGACAACCTGCGCTACGGACGCTGGGAAGCGCCGGACGAGGAATTGTGGGCCGCGGCGGAGACGGCCAACGCGGCGGAGTTCCTGAAGAAGCTGCCCGAGGGGCTCGACACCTATATGGGCGAGGGCGGCGCCCGGCTTTCGGGCGGCCAGCGCCAGCGGCTCGCGATCGCCCGGGCCGTGCTTCGCGACGCGCCCCTGCTCCTGCTGGACGAAGCCACTTCGGCCCTGGACGCCGAGAGCGAGCGGCTCGTCCAGCGCTCGCTCGAACGGCTGATGGAGAACCGAACCACCATCGTCATCGCCCACCGCCTGGCGACGGTTCGGGCCGCGGACCGGATCGTTGTGATGGAGCAGGGCCGGATCGTCGAGCAGGGCAACGATTCCAGCCTGCGCGCCGAAGGCGGCCTCTACGCTCGCCTCGCCTCGCTCCAGTTCGACGGGCTCGCGGCCTGATCCCGCGTAGCGGTGGGGAGGGGACCAGGCGAAGCCTGGTGGAAGGGTAACTGCACGGGCCTCTGTGCCTCCAGCGAGCATCTGCCATGCCCCGTGCCAATCACCCCCTCCACCATGCTTCGCATGGTCCCCCTCCCGATCTGGCGATGGGGGGACAAAAAAGGCGGCCCCGAAGGACCGCCTTTGAGAGAAAGTAGAGGTCCCGGCCCCTTAGAAGTTCGCGTAGGCCTCGTTGCCGACGAAGCCCATCTTCTCGACCCGGGCGCGCTTGGTGACGGCGAGGACCTCGTCGACCAGCTCGTAGCGGGCGTTGGGCTCGGGCTGCAGGTGAAGCTCCGGAACCGGGTTCATCGTCTGAGTGACGTCGAGATACTGGCGGAGCCGGCCCAGGTCGATCGGAGCCCCGTTCCACAGCACCTGGTCCTGCGGCGAGATCACGATCTTGTTCTTGACCGGATCGATGGGCGGCGGCTGCTGGTTCGGCTGGTCCTGCGGGAGATCCAGCTTCACGGCGTGGGTCTGGAGCGGGATGGTGATGATGAACATGATGAGAAGCACCAGCATGACGTCGATGAGCGGCGTCGTGTTGATGTCCATCATCGGTTCGTCGTCCGAACCCCCGACTGCCATTGACATAAAATCTAACTCCTAAACCTGTGGTCGCACCGTTTCTAGAGACGGGCGCCGCCCCGCGGAGGCGGCTCGGAAATGAAGCCGACCCGGGCGAAGCCGGCCCGCTGCATCGTGTAGATGGCGCCGCCGACGCATTTGTAGGGCGTGTTCACGTCCGCCCGGATATGCGCCTCCGGCATATTCTCTTCGGTGAGGTTTTCCACTCCGCCGACATTCTTGATCTCGTCCTCGAGCTTCTTCACCGCCCGCCTGAGCAGTTCTTCGCTGTTCATACGGGTGAGGCCCCAATAGACCTCGCAGCTGCCGCCCGCGCCGCCGCGCACGGAGAGAGAGACGTTCTCCGGCTTGGTCTGGGTCGCTTCGAAGTCGACCTTGGGAAGCTTCATCGGGATCGTCTGGACGACGACAGGCACCGTGATCAGGAAGATGATGAGGAGCACCAGCATGACGTCGACGAGCGGCGTCGTGTTGATGTCGGACATCGGCGCTTCTTCGCCCTGTTCGCTTTCTTGGCCGACATTCATGGCCATGGTCGGTATTCCTATCTAGCTCGAGTGCCGAAGGGAGCCGGCGGCGGCGGAGCCCAACGGACCCGCCGCCGCCGTCTCATCAGACTTTCTTCGGTCCGCCGTGGGGAGCGCCGATCGCGCTTCCGGTGGCGGTGCTTCCGCCCGGCGAGGCCGCGCCGGGACCCTTGGCCGCGTTCGCTCCGCCGGTGGCGGCGCCGCCGCCGGTGGCGCCCGCACGGTTGATGACCGGACGGACGGCGCCGCCGGACATCATGTAGCCGTGAAGCTCGTTCGAGAAGCGGGCGAGCTCCTCGACGATGCCCTTGTTGCGGCGGATAAGCCAGTTGTAGGCGAGCACCGCGGGAACCGCGACGACGAGGCCGAGAGCGGTCATGATCAGAGCCTCTCCGACCGGGCCGGCGACGGTGTCGATCGACGCCTGGCCGGCGGCTCCGATCTTCACGAGGGCGCGGTAGATGCCGACGACGGTCCCGAACAGGCCGACGAACGGCGCGGTCGAACCGACGGTGGCGAGGAAGGCGAGGCCGCTCGACAGGCGCGAGGTGATCGCGCCCTGGCTGCGCGCCAGCGAGTTGAGCATCCAGTCATGCTGGTCGATCGGATCGGTCAGCTTGTCGTGCTGCTCGAGGGCGATGATCCCGTCGTCGACGATCTGCCGGTAGGCGCTGTTCTTCTCGAGCTTGGAAGCGCCCTCGCGAAGGTTCGCCGACTGCCAGAAGCTGGTCCTGGCGCGACGCCCCTGGTTGATGATCTTCTGCTGCTCGAACAGCTTGACGAACAGGACGTACCAGGAGCCGGCCGACATGATCACCAGGATGATGAAGGTGGCCCAGGCGATCAGACCGCCTTGCTCGAGGGCGGCCATGAGGCCGTAGGGGTTTCCGCCGCCGCCGTGGGCTGCAGGTGCTGGGGCTGCCATGGTCTCTACTTTCCTCTCAGATAGAAATTGAATTTCTTATTCCGGCCGATCGTCCTCAATCGGCCGGGAGACGCCAAACGATACGGCCGGTATGCGTGTCGCTCGTCGGGGCGCCCGTACTGTCGGTTGCCGGTGAGAAACGCGCTCGCGACCTCAACAGCCGGCAGGTCGTCGAATCGAGCGCGGACGAGCCGCTCGACGAAGTCACCGTGCAGTTGGTTACCCGGCCGTTGGCGCCGACATCGAGCCGGAAGCCGGTAGCCCCCGATTCTTCGGCACGAAGCGCCGAAGCCGGATAATCCTCGTCCGAGAACAGCGAACCGAGATTCGCCTTGGCCCGGGCGGGCGTGACCTTCTTCGGCGGCGGCGGCGGCGGAGGCGGCGGCGGACTCGGAGCCGGCGGAGCCGGCGGAGCCGGAGGCGCCGTGTACGTCATCTGCGGCGGCGGAGCGATGTTCGTCGTCACCATCGGCGGCGGCGGCGTGTTCGTCCGGACGATCGGCGGCGGAGTCACCAATGGCGGCGGAGTCTGCGGCTGATCCGGCGGCGGGGGCGGCGGCTTCTCCTCCGGGGGCGGCGGCTCCTCCTCGACGTTGAACGTCTTGAGGTCGGCCGCCACCTTCTTGACCACATTATAGGCCAGCCCGGTGACGAACGCGTAGCCCAACAAAGCATGGAGGATGGCGACGATGACGATCGCCGTCATGCGGCTCCGGCTCATCCTGTTGTCAGCATATGCCATTAATCAGCCACACTCCCTCTCTTCGTCCCTCTGCCGGGGACCCGCGCGCCATTAACAACGCGGCTGATCCCCAACGGCTCCATCCGAAATGCGATGTATCAACATATCATCCGTCGGAGCGGTTGCTCTATCGTGTGACCAAGAAGGACGCAATCCTCCTGTGAATGCAAGGCGCATGCGCCTAAAATGGCCGAAATCCGCCGTTCATCCCGCTAAGCATATGGGAAACGGGGGATAAACTTACGGAGGCGGAACGGTGGCGGGCGATTTAACTTTTTGTAAACGGGTGATCGCGGCGGCGCTCGTCGCTGCCGCGGCCGTTCCGGCCGAATCGCAAGCGCCGGCGGCGACCGCGCCGACCCAAGCTTCGATGACCTATGCCGATCTCGCCGACCTTGCGCTCGACGCGCCGGTCGTCGCCCAGGTGCGGATCGCCGCGGCGACCGCGGTAAAGGCCGAACGCGCTCCGGATCTGAAGCCCGGCCTTGCGCGCTTCTATGTCGAGGCCGCCTTGGTCTCACTGATCCGCTCTCCCCAATCGCTGCCCGCGCGGCTGAGCTATGTCGTCGATCTGCCGCGCGACTCGAAGGGCAAGGCCCCCAAGCTGCGCAAAGGGAGCGAGTTCCTGCTGCTCGCGGCGCCGGTGCCCGGAAAGCCGGGCGAGCTGCGTCTGGCCTCGCCGGATTCGCAGATCCCCTTCACTCCCGAGCGCGCCGCGACCCTCCGGTCGATCATCCGCGAAGCCAGCTCGGCCTCGCCGCCGCCGCGAATCGCCGGCATCGGCCGCGCCTTCCACGTGCCCGGGGCCGTTCGCGGTGAGAGCGAGACCCAGATATTCCTTCAGACGGCCGGCGGTACTCCGGTATCGCTGACCGTTCTTCGCCGGCCCGGCGAAACCCCGCAATGGGCGGTGGCTCTGAGCGAGATCGTCGACGAGGCCGCAGAGCCGCCGGCGCCCGGCACCCTCCTCTGGTACCGCCTCGCCTGCGGGCTGCCGCGTGCGCTTCCGAGGCAAAGCCTCGCCGAGGCGGACGAGCAGGGCGCCGCGGCGATCCAGTCGGATTACCGCCTGGTGCTGGAGAGACTTGGGCCGTGCGTCCGGAGTCGCCGGCGGAGCTAGGGGAGGTGAACCACCGTCATCCCGGCGAAAGCCGGGACCCCGGGACGAGAAGTCTCGGCGGGTCTCCCCGAGGTCCCGGCTTTCGCCGGGATGACGGGGCCTAATAGGAGGTCAGCTCCACCCCGACCCCCGCGCAGTCCGGATAGATGTCCGGCTTCCGGGTCGCGACCCGAAGCCCGGTCACTCCGCGCCGGGCCGCGACCAGGTCGTAAACCTCCCGGGCGACCGTCTCCTGCAGGTTGAAGCGGCGGCCCCCGATCAGGGCGCCGATCTCGTTCCGGAGGAAATCGTAATCCCACGCGCCCGACGGCTGGTCGTCGGCGGGAAAGCTCGCCTCGTCCACCCAGACCTCGACCGTGACCAGCAGGCGCTGCGGCGTTCCGACCTCGAAATCGTGGAAGCCGATGTCGGCCGCGACGCAATAATCGTCGAGCACGATCTTGCGGCTGCGCGGGGCAAGCCGCTCCGGGACCAGGCCGTCGAGCTTCACCTGCTCATTCATTGCCGGGCTCCAGGAACTGCACGTCTCGGGGGAGGGCGAGGAATCGCTGTCCGCCGTCGAGGGTGAGCGTCTGCCCGGTGATCGTGGGCGTTGCAACAATGAACCTCAAGGCGGCAACGATGTCCTCGACCCCGACCCCGCGGCCCAGCGGGTTGAGGCCGTGGACCAGGTCGAAATTCCGCTGGGCCCCTGACACGAGGGTCACCGACGGCGCGATCCCGCATACCCTTATGCCGCGCCCCGCCCAGGCGCGCGCGCAAAGCTCGGTGAGGCCGGCGAGGCCGAATTTGGAGACCGTGTAGCTGAAGAAGTCCGGGTTCGGCGCGGCCAGCTTGGAATCGAGCAGGTTGACGATGACACCGCCCCCCTCGGCCCGAGCCGCGAAGGCCTGCGAGAGCAGGGCCGGTGCGCGCAAATTGACGTCGAGATGCGCCTCCCAGCCCTCCGGGGTGAAGTCGTCGGCGCTGTCATTGACGAAAAGCGAGGCGTTGTTGACCAGCAGCCGCGCGGGCGGAAGGCCGTCGAGCGCCGCCATCACCCGGTCGGCGGAGCCGGGCGAGGCGAGGTCGGCTGAGACCACCGCTGCGTTGCCCAGTTCGAGCGCCAGGGCCTCGGCCTCGGCGATCGAGCGGCGGCAATGAATGAGCAGGTGCCAGCCGTCCTCCGCGAGCGCCCGGCACAAGGCGGCGCCGATCCGCCTCGCGCCGCCGGTGACGATCGCCGTGCGCGCGCCTTGGAACTCGCTGGCCATGGCGCCGGATAGGATGGAGGAACGCGGTCGGCAAGGCTTGCCGCCGGCCCTCGGCCCCGCCAGAGTCGCCGGATGCCCATGCCGCCCCTCCTCGACGACCTCGCCGGACTTTCCCTCGCCGAGATCGCGCGGATGGCGGAGGAGAAGAAGCTTCCGCCGGTCGAAAAATGGAATCCGACCCATTGCGGCGACAGCGAGATGCGAATCGCCCGCGACGGGACCTGGTTTCACCAGGGCAGCCCGATCGGGCGCCAGGCGATGGTTCGCCTGTTCTCGACCATCCTTCGTCGCGAGCCCGACGGGCGCTTCGTCCTGGTCACTCCGGTGGAGAAGCTGGACATCCAGGTCGAGGACGCGCCGTTCGTCGCCGTAGAGCTCAAGGCCGAGGGCGAAGGCGAGGCGGCATCTCTCGCCTTCCGGCTCAACACCGGCGACCTCGTCGTCGCCGGTCCCCGCCATCCCCTACGCTTCGAATCGGGGCCGGAAGGCCCGCATCCCTATCTGCGGGTCCGAGGCGGGCTCGACGCCCTCGTCGCCCGGCCGGTCTATTACGAGCTGGCGGAGCTCGCCCTCGCCGGCGGGAGCCCGCCGGGCCTGTGGAGCGGCGGAGCCTTTTTCCCGATGGGCACTCAGTGACCGGTCTCGCCGGCCGGCTGCGCGATGCGCTCGAGCGGGGGCTGCGACGGCGGCCGATCCTGCTCGAAGGCGACGTGCCGGAAGGCGCGGACGGCGACCTGACCCCGGCGGCGGTGCTGGTCGCGGTCGTCGACCATCCCCTGCCCACCGTGATCCTCACCGAACGGCCCAAGACGATGCGCAAGCATCCGGGACAGATCAGCTTCCCCGGGGGCCGGATCGACCCGCAGGACGACGGCCCGGTCGCCGCCGCATTGCGCGAGGCCGAGGAGGAGATCGCCCTCCCCCGGGACTCGGTCGACGTGATCGGGGCGGCCGACCTCTACCGTACCGTCACCGGCTTCGAGGTCACCCCGATCGTCGGCGTCGTCCCGCCCGGCCTTCACCTCCGGCCCCAACCCCGCGAAGTCGCGGCGATGTTCGAGGCCCCGCTGCATTTTCTGCTCGATCCGCGCCACCAGGTGGTTCGCACGGCGCAATGGCAGGGGCGCGAGCGCAGCTATTACGAGATCGAATGGCAGGGCCGGCGGATCTGGGGCGCGACGGCCGCAATGATCGTCAACCTGTCCCGCCGCCTCGAGCTTGCCGAATGAGGCTGCCCAGGGCGCCCTGGCAGCGGCGGGAGGGAATGAGGGCCCTGCTTGCGGCGCTCGGCGCCGGGGAGGGCGACACGCGCTATGTCGGGGGCTGCGTCCGCGACACCTTGCTCGGGCTTGCGGTCAGCGACGTCGACCTCGCTACCCGCCTGCCTCCTCAGCAGGTGCTCGAGCGGCTCGGCAAGGCCCGGATCAAGGCGGTGCCGACCGGCCTGGCCCACGGAACGGTCACCGCCGTCGTCGCCGGACAGCCGGTCGAGGTGACGACCCTGAGGCGCGACGTCGCCACCGACGGCCGCCGGGCGACCATCGCCTATACGGACGACTGGCGCGAGGACGCCGCCCGCCGCGACTTCACAATCAACGCCCTGCTCGCCGATCCCGAGACCCTCGAGGTCGTCGATTATTTCGACGGCGAAGCCGACCTTTCGGCCCGGCGGGTCCGGTTCATCGGCGACCCGATGACCCGGATCGCCGAGGATCATCTTCGGATCCTTCGCTTCTTCCGTTTCTTCGCCCGCTTCGGAGCCGGGGAACCCGACCGTGAGGCGCTCGACGCCTGCGCGGCCCGGGCGAACGACCTCATGGCCCTGTCGCGCGAGCGGATCGCCGACGAGCTGACCAAATTGCTCGCCTTGCCTGAGCCGGTGGCCGCCGTCCGGCTGATGGTCGGGCGCGGGATCCTGAAGCCGGTGCTTCCCGAGATCGAGCCCGACGGGGTCGAGCGGCTGGAGAGGCTCGTCGCGCGTGAAGCGCAGGCCGGCGCCGTCCCGCACCCGCTCCGGCGACTCGCCGCCTTGCTCCCGGCCGACCCGGAGAAAGCGGGCGCGGTTGCCGCCCGGCTGAGGCTTTCGAACCGCTCGGCAAAAAGGCTGGCGGCCGCGGCGGCCCGCGGCTCGGAGGAGGCGCGGTCTCCGCAAGCGCTCGCCTATGCGATCGGCGCCGAGGAAGCGGTCGACCGGATCCTCCTCGGCAACGGCGAACCGGCGGCGACGGCGGCGCTCGACGGCTGGCAGAAGCCCCGGCTTCGGCTGGGAGGAGGGGACCTCATCGCGATGGGCCTCGCCCCCGGCCCGGTCGTCGCCCGGACGCTTCAGACGGTGGAGCGCGAATGGGCCGAAGCCGGCTTCCCGCCGGACGGCGCTGCGCAGCGGGCAATCGCGCGGCGCCATGTCGATCAGGCCCTTCGCGAGACCCAATAAGCGAAGACTCCGTCATCCCGGCGGAGGCCGGGACCTCGGGAGACCCGCCGAGACTTCTTGTCCCGGGGTCCCGGCTTTCGCCGGGATGACGGGGGTGGGGCGGAGGACGGGAAGGCGCGTAGCGTCAGATCGTCATCCCGGCGGAGGCCGGGATCTCGGGGAGACCCGCCGAGACTTCTTGTCCTGAGGTCCCGGCTTTCGCCGGGATGACGGGGGTTGGGGGCATGACGGGGTGGGCGCGTAGCGTCAGATCGTCATCCCGGCGGAAGCCGGGATCTCGGGGAGACCCGCCGAGACTTCTTGTCCTGGGGTCCCGGCTTTCGCCGGGATGGCGGGGGTGGGGGCGGATGACGGGAAGGCGCGCCAATTCTTTCAGGCGCGTCGGTGCCTCCGTTGCCGGATAAGGGGGAGTTTCGGCCGGCGCGTCCTTGCCACGGGCACCCGGGGCTGGACGACTTTTTGTGTGCTTTCGTGTCGTTAACTCGAAAGCGTCCAGACTTTTTTTCAAGAAGAGCCGCCGGGTCCCCCCGCCTTCCTCATGGAAGCTCCAGGTGGCCGCGGCGCCCGTTCCAACAGGGATCGGGAGCCGGCCGGTCGAAGCTCAAGGCCCCTTCCGGACGGGACTACGCCAGTCACGGCTCTTCGGTGACGCGAGCTCAAACGTTCCCGGATGACTTCGCGCCGGCCGCCGGCTTCGGGGCAAGCCCCTAACGCCGGATTCCCCGCCTCCGCCGGTTGATCGGGCCGACTCGGGCAGGCCCCCTGTGTCGCATGGAAA
>DASVSX010000009.1:0-26889 GCA_036387875.1 Allosphingosinicella sp.
ACGGTCCGTCGCGCAATTCACACTGACCTCATCTATCACCGGATAGGCCTCGACCAACTGGCGCTTCAGTTCTTCCGCCGGTATGGGGACCACTCGTTCAGCCCGTTCATTCGAAGGGAATACCAGCGGTATAGAGTCGGATGCGCTTACGGTTGCCGATTGCCCGGTTGCGCTTGAGTCGCCATTTTCTCCTCGCGAGGCCCGGTTCGACGGGTAGAGAAAAAGCACCAATATGGTGACCGCGCCGCATACCAAGACAGCCACTATCTTACCCGTTGAAATGCGAGACATAGTGACTTTACACTCCGGCTTTGAAAAGCCTTTCGCGGTCAAGCTCGTCTGAACTTAAAGGTTTGTCAAGTAGTTAGCCAGTGATTTAACGTCCATTGTGATGTCAACTCGCTCTCTTCAAAGCTTGGCCGTTTCCCTGTTTGAAAACGGGAGATTGCGACACGGTAGAACTTTCCACCGCAACCCGTGCTGTCGGCTTCTCCGCGGAGGCCGGGGAAGAATCTGTCGCTAAGCCACGTCCCGCCCGATCAGCATCGTTCGGAGAAGTCGCGGCGGGTCTCCCCGAGGCCCCGGCTTTCGGGTTCCCATCAAAGTATTACCTTGATGGGGTCCCTCCCGGGGTGACGAGGCTTGCAGCGCGGCTTGCCGCTCGCCTAGGACCGCTTCAATCAAGCAGGAGGCCCCCTTGGATCGCCGCACCTTCATCGCCTCGTCCGGCGCCGCCGCCTTGGCCGCCACTCTCCCCGCCGCCGGACTCGGCCAATCCCGCGCCGGTTCCGGCGACGCCGCGCTCAACGCGCTGTTCGAGAGGATCTTCCAGCAGCAGGTGCAGCGATCGCCCGAGCTCGCGACCTCGCTCGGGCTGGACAAGGGTCCCAACGCCGGCCTCAAGAGCCGGCTGAGCCCGCGGACCCTGGACGAGCGGGCGAGGGTCCTGGCCCAGACCAGGGCGGCCCTGGGCGAGCTTGCGGCGGTCGATCGCCGGGCCCTGTCGCCGGCGGCGAAGCTCAACCTCGAGGTGGTCACTTATTCGCTGACCAACCAGGCGACCGCCCCACAGCGCTTCGGGCTGGACAGCGCGGTCCGGCCCTACCGGATCTTCCAGCAGGGCGGCGCCTATTTCTCCGTGCCCGATTTCCTCAATACGGCCCATACGATCAACGACAAGGACGATTCCGAAGCCTATCTCCAGCGTCTCGAGGCGTTCGCGGTCGCGCTCGACCAGGACAGCGCGATGCAGAGGATCGAGGCGGCGCGGGGCTATGTCGCTCCAGCCTGGTCGCTGGACCTCGCTCTCGGCCAGATGGCCAAGCTCCGCGGGCAGAAGGCCGACGACAGCTCGATCGTCCAGTCGCTGGTCAGGCGCGCCAAGGCCAAGGACATAGAGGGGCGCTGGGAGCGGCGGGCGTCGAGGATCGTCGAGGAGCGGGTCTACCCGGCGCTGGACCGGCAGATGGCGCTGGTCCGCGAGCTCAAGCCGGCGAGCCAGGCCGGCGACGGAGTGTGGCGGCTTCCGCACGGCGACGAGATCTACGCGGTCGCGCTCGAGCAGGCGACGACTACCCGCTTCGCTCCGTCCGAGGTCCACCGGATGGGGCTTCAACAGGTGGCCGAGATCAGCGCCCAGCTCGACAGGATATTGCGGAGCCAGGGCCATTCGCGCGGGAGCGTCGGCGAGCGGCTGGCGGCGCTCAACGTCGAGCCCTCGCAGGTCTATCCCAACACCGATCCCGGCCGGGCCGAGCTGATCGCGAGCCTGAACGAGAGCGCGAAAGCGATGGACGCCCGGCTCCCCGCGGCGTTCGCCACGCTGCCCAGCGCTCCGCTCGAGATCCGGCGGGTGCCGCCCGAAATCCAGGACGGCGCCTCCAACGGCTATTACAACCGAGCGTCCCTCGACGGATCGAGGCCGGCAATCTATTTCATCAACCTCAAGGACACCGGCGACTGGCCCAAATATTCGCTGCCCTCGCTCACCTACCACGAGGGCACGCCGGGCCACCATCTGCAGATCAGCCTCGCCCAGGAATCGAAGGACATCCCGACCCTGAGGAAGGTCGGCGGCTTCAGCGCCTACAGCGAAGGCTGGGCGCTCTACGCCGAGCAGCTCGCCGACGAGCTGGGCGCCTATGCCAATGCGCTGGAGCGCGCCGGCTATCTGCAGTCCTTCCTGTTCCGTGCCGCCCGGCTGGTGGTCGACACCGGCCTTCACTCGAAGAGGTGGAGCCGGGAAAAGGCCACCGACTATCTCGTCGCGACCACCGGCTTCGCCCGCCCGAGATCGCAGCGCGAGGTCGAGCGCTACTGCACCCAGGCCGGCCAGGCGTGCAGCTACAAGGTCGGGCACATGGCCTGGAGCCGGGCCCGGACGGAGGCCCAGAAGACGCTTGGGCGCCGGTTCGACCTGAAGCGGTTCCACGAGGTCCTGAAGGACGGGGCGATGCCGCTCACCATCCTCGAGCGGCGGATAAGGGAGCGGACAAGGGCGGCGCGCGCCTGACCGCGGCGAGGATCGTCATCCCGGCGAAGGCCGGGATCCATGAACACGGCCGCCAGCGGCTATTCTAGGCATTCCGTGTCCATGGATTCCGGCCTTCGCCGGAATGACGGATTGCGGCGCACCAGGTCCCGGCCTTCGGCGGGACGACGAAGCATTCCTGAGGGGTGGAGGGCTTCCTCTCCACTCCTCGGGTCCCGGTGGTCGCCGGGAAATCGAACTTTAGGAAGCGCTGAGAAGCGGCGCGAGCTCGGACATGTCGTCCTTGTCCTCGCCCTTCTTCTTCCCCTTCACCGACGAGGCATGGTCCATCCAGGCGTCGCTCTTGGGCTTGGGCATGGGCTTGGTGAAGGCGGCTGGGATCGCGGCCGCCTGGTAGCTCAGGGTCAGCACCAGCAGGCTCATCGAAAGCGAGGCGAAGAAGGCGCGGGCGGGGTGCATGACGTCGTCCTTTGGATCTCAGGTCGGATGCGGCTCCGGCCAGCGTGCGGAGGGGGCGATACGCCGCCGACCGAAGCCGCATCGCCTTTCTGGCGGCGGCGCGTGTCCGGGCTATGCCTCGGACAGCGGAAGTTGGTGTCAATTGTGTCAGGGAGCGGGGAGGAGCACCCGTCATCCCGGCGAAAGCCGGGACCTCAGGTCGAATAGTCTCGGCGGGTCTCTCCGAGGTCCCGGCTTTCGCCGGGACGACGGGCGTTACGCCAGCGCGCGCTCCAGCAGCTCTTCGGCGCTGAGGCCGAGGCGGCGGATCTGGGCGGCGATTTCGGGCCAGCGATGGTTGAGGAAATCGTCGCGCCCGGTCTTGCGAAGCCGGTCGGTGGCGCCCTGAGCGACGAACATCCCGACTCCGCGCCGGACCAGGACCAGCCCTTCGTCCTGGAAGGTCTGATAGGCCTTGGCGACGGTGAGCGGATTTGCTCCGAACTCGGCGGCGAGGCTCCTCACCGAGGGCAGGGGATCGCCGTCGGCGACCCGTCCTTCGAGAATCATGGCGGCGATATTGTCGCGCAGGCGGAGGTAGACTGGGCGTTCTTCGGACACAGCGCTATAGTGACCTAATACAGTGGTGCAGTCAAGGGTGCCTTAAATCCTCCCCGAGCTTGCTCGGGGAGGGGGACCACCCGAAGGGTGGTGGAGGGGCCGGTGCGAAGGCTGCCGCCGTTTCGTGCGTGATGAACTCAGCGCCAGCTACCCCTCCACCACGTTACACGTGGTCCCCCTCCCCATCTGGCGATGGGGAGGACGAGAGGTCACCACTCCCTCGTCACATTCTCCAGCAGCGGCCTCGGCCGCTCCTCCAGCTCGACGCTCCCCGTGCCGAGGAAGAAGAACCCCGCGACCCGCTCCGGGGGGCGGCCGCCGAGCGCCTCGAGCGCTACCGGCGAATAGGCCGCCCAGCCGGTCACCCAACCGCCGCCGAAGCCTAAAGCCGAGGCGGCGTGGAGGAGGTTCATTGCGACGGCGCCGCTGGACAGCTCCTGCTCGAAGATGGGGATCTTGTGGCCCTGGATCGGCGTGGAGAGGAGGACGACCAGCTCCGGCGCCTGGGTTGCGAAGCGCTGCACCGCCTCGATCTCGAGCCTGGCGGGAGTTTCCGCCCTGCCGGAGCGGTAGGCCGCCTGGAGCATCTCGGCGAAGGCCGTTCGGCGGTCCTTCGCGATGTGGACGAATCTCCAGGGGAAGAGCTTGCCATGGTCGGGCGTCCGGGCGGCGATCTCCAATATCTGCCGCAACTGGCCGGAGTCCGGGCCGGGCTCGACGAGGTCGCGCGGGCGGCACGAGCGTCGGGTCGCGAGATAGGAGAGCAGCGAGGAGCGATCGTTGAACATCACGAACCGGCGCTAGCAGCCTTGCCGGAGGGCAACAATCGGCTTCACATCAGCGTTTTCGCCGCTACTGTGCCGGCCGAAAGGCGCTGAGAACGCCGGATAAGCACAAGAGGATGCTGGTACATGGGCCTGAAGGATACCTCCTTGTGGAACGAGGGCGACTGGATCGCCGTCGTCGCGCTGGTCCTGCTCACGGCCTTCCTGGCAGCCGGCGCACTGATCGCGGCCGGCAAGAAGCCCGAATTCGCAGGCCATCCCAAGGGCCTCTACATGCTGTTCTTCGCGGAGATGTGGGAGCGCTTCTCCTTCTACGGAATGCGCGCTTTGCTCATCTTCTATCTGGTGCAGCACTGGGCGTTCGCCGACGACAAGTCGAACCTGATCTACGGCTCCTATCTCTCGCTCGTTTACATCACCCCGGTGCTCGGCGGCTATCTCGCGGACCGCTATCTCGGCCAGCGCCGGGCGGTGGTGTTCGGCGGCCTTCTGCTTGCGCTGGGCCACGGCTTCATGGCCGTCGAAGGCTCGGGCGGCCAGGACGATCCGACGATCAACGTCTTCTGGCTTGCGCTGGCGCTGATCATCGTCGGCTCGGGCTTCCTCAAGGCCAACATCTCGGTGATGGTCGGCCAGCTCTACAGCCGCACCGACATCCGCCGCGACCCGGCCTATACGATCTTCTACATGGGCATCAACGTCGGAGCGGCGCTCGGAACCATCCTTGTCGGCTATCTCGGCCAGACGCTCGGCTGGGGCTGGGGCTTCGGTCTTGCGGGCATCGGAATGCTTCTCGGCCTGGTGGTCTTCGTGCTCGGCAAGAGCGCTTTGAGGGGCGCGGGCGAGGCGCCCGCCCCGCTGACCAAGTCGCGCGAATATACGCTCTACGGAATCGGCCTCGGAGCGGTCGCGGTGATGTGGGCGCTCATCCAGTACCAGGACGTCATCCAGGGGTTGCTAATCGTCTCCGGAGTCGCCCTGCTCGGATACGTTCTCTTCCAGAGCTTCAAGCTGCCCAAGGAGCCACGCGAGCGAATGTTCGCGATCCTGTTCCTGATCGCACTCAATCCGCTCTTCTGGGGCCTGTTCGAGCAGGCGGGCGGATCGATGAACCTCTTCACCGACCGCTTCGTCGACCGCGGCGGAGTTCCGGCCTCGATCTTCCAGTCGATCAATCCCATCTACATCATCCTGCTCGCCCCGCTCTTCGCCGCTTTGTGGCAGTGGCTGGGCACGAAGGGCCGGGAGCCTTCGGCGCCTGCCAAGTTCGGCCTCGCGCTGCTGCAGATGGGCCTGGCCAACCTCGCCCTCGTCTGGGGCGCCCAGGCGTTCGGCGTGGAAGCGATGACTCCGGTCATCCTCGTCTTCCTCTATTACCTTCTCGCCACCACCGCCGAGCTCTGCCTCTCGCCGGTCGGCCTTTCGGCCATGAACCGGCTCGCCCCGAGCTATCTCGCGTCGCTGATCATGGGCGCCTGGTTCTACATGACCGCGGTCGGCAATTTCGTCGCCGGCAAGATCGGCGAGGCGACCGGCGGCCATGACGGCGCGATGACCAAGCAGGGGCTGCTCGATATCTACGGCCTGTTCGGCTACATCTCGATCGGAATCGCCATCGTCGTATTGCTGCTCAGCCCCATCGTGAAGCGCTGGATGCATCTCGATACGATCGAGGACGATTCGGAGCTCGCCGGCTACAAGGAGGTCGGAGGCGATCACGGCCAGGACCCCGGCCTGTTCACGCACCGCGAAACCAAGCCCGAAACCAAAGAGACCTGAGGAAAAGGAACTCGATGCGCTTCAGCCTCTGCGCGGCCGTCGTCTCGGCCGCCATCCTGTCCGCCTGTACCCATGACGAGAAACCGGCGACGGCGTCGGCCCAGGCGCCCCGGACTGCGCCGAAGACCTATTCGAGGGATCCTTTCCCCTCGACCTACAAGCGCTATCCGGGCGCCGTGACCGCGATCACCGGAGCGACGGTGTTCGACGGCGAGGGCGGCCGGATCGAGAACGGGACCGTGGTGCTCGCGGACGGACTCGTCCAGGCCGTCGGCGGCCCAGACACGGCGATTCCCCCCGGAGCGACCCGGATCGGAGCCGCCGGCAAATGGGTCACCCCCGGGATCATCGACATCCACAGCCATCTCGGCGACTATCCCAGCCCCTCGGTCGAGGCTCACCAGGACGGCAACGAGATCACGGGCCCGGTGCGCGCAGAGGTGTGGGCGGAGCATAGCGTCTGGCCGCAGGATCCGGGCTTCAGCCGGGCGCTGGTCAATGGCGGAGTGACAAGCCTCCATGTCCTTCCAGGCTCCGCCAACCTGTTCGGCGGCCGCGGGGTCACCCTCAAGAACGTCCCGGCCCGGACCCAGCAGGGAATGAAGTTCCCCGGCGCGCCCTATTCGCTGAAAATGGCCTGCGGCGAGAACCCGAAGCGGGTCTATGGCGGCCGCAACCAGATGCCGGGAAGCCGGATGGCGAACGTCGCCCTGATGCGCCAGACCTGGGCGCGCGGACAGGAATATAAGCGCAAATGGGACGCCTATGAGCGCAACGGCGGCGAGATGCCCGGCCGCGACCTCGCCATGGAAACCTTGCGCGGAGTCCTCGCCGGCGAGATCACGGTCCAGAACCATTGCTACCGCGCCGACGAAATGGCCAATATCATGGATATGGCCAAGGAGTTCGGCTACAAGGTCGCAGCTTTCCACCATGCCGTCGAAAGCTACAAGATCGCCGACCTTTTGAAGGCGAACGGGGTCTGCTCCGCGATGTGGGCCGACTGGTACGGCTTCAAGATGGAAGCCTATGACGGAATCCAGGAGAATATCCCGCTGGTGCACAATGCAGGCGCCTGCGCGATCGTCCATTCCGACGACGCCAACGGAATCCAGCGGCTCTACCAGGAAGCCGCCAAGGCGCTCGCCAACGGGCGGCGGATGGGGATCTCGATTTCGGACGAGGTCGCCTGGACCTGGCTCAGCTTCAATCCCGCCAAGGCGCTCGGCATCGCGGAAAGGACGGGGAGCCTTCGCACCGGCAAGATGGCGGACGTCGTCCTCTGGAACGGCGATCCGTTCAGCGTCTACACCAGGCCCGACCGGGTCTGGGTCGACGGCGCCTTGATGTACGATTCCAGCGACCCGAAGCGCCGGCCGGTCAGCGATTTCGAGCTCGGCCAGCCGGGCGAAGGGGATGTGAAGTGAAGGGCGTGTCGGTGACCGGGGGCCGTCATTCCGGACTTGATCCGGAATCCATGAACACTGCGGGTCGGGATTTCAAAGGTCCGCGTTCATGGATCCCGGCCTTCGCCGGGATGACGGCGTGCGCATTGGCGCTCGCCGCAGCCGCGCCCGCCTTCGCCCAGACCATCGCGATCACTGGCGGCACTGTTGCGCTCGGCGACGGCTCGGAGCCGATCGAGGGCGGCACGGTCGTGGTGCAGAACGGGCGAATCCTCGCTGCGGGCCGCAACGTCGCGGTTCCGGCGGGCGCCCAGCGGGTCGACGCGACCGGCAAATGGGTCACGCCCGGAATCGTCGCCGGTTTCTCCAGGGTCGGCCTCGTCGAGGTCGACGCGGTGGGCTCGACCAACGACGTCTCGGCCGGCAATTCTCCGTTCAGCGCCGCCATCGACGTGGCTCCGGCGATCAACCCGAGAGCGATGCCGATCCAGGTGAACCGCGCCGGCGGAGTCACCCGGGCGATCGTCGCTCCGGGGACGGCCAAGAGCATCTTCGCCGGGCAGGGCGCGGTCATCGATCTCGGCGACGACATGGACGCAGTGACCCGGGCCCGCGCTTTCCAGTTCGTCGAGATGGGAGAGACCGGCGCCGACGAGGCGGGCGGGAGCCGGGCGGCGGCCTACGTGCTGTTCCGCAACGCGCTGAGGGAAGCGCGCGACCTTGGCCGCTTCTCCTCTCCGATCTCGGGCGGAGGCGCAAGCCGCCAGGCCCGGGCCAACGACCAGCGCGACTTCCCGCTCGAGGAAGTGCCCGACAGCCGGCTCATGTCCCCCGGCGCCAGCCGGCCCGACGACGTTCTCCTCACCCGCTTCGACGCCGCCGCCCTGGTCCCGGTGCTCCAGGGCCGGCAGCTGCTCCTCGTCCATGTCGAGCGGGCGAGCGACATCCTCCAGGTGCTGGGCCTGAAGCGGGAGTTCCCGAACCTTCGCCTGGTGCTGGTCGGGGCGACCGAGGGCTGGACCGTGGCCGACCGAATCGCGGCGGCTCGGGTGCCGGTGATCGCCAACGCCTTGAACGACCTGCCTTCGACCTTCGAGCAGCTGGCGGCCACCCAGTCGAACGTCGCCCGGCTCAAGGCGGCCGGAGTCCCGGTCTCGCTCGGGATGATCAACGACGAGGAAGCCCGTCAGGTTCGGCTGGCCCGGCAGCAGGCCGGCAATCTGGTCGCGGTGGGACGGGTGCCGGGCGCGTCCGGGCTGAGCTGGGGCCAGGCCCTTGCGACGATCACTTCGGCGCCCGCCGAAGCGGTCGGGATGGGCGGCGAGATCGGTTCGCTCCGGCCGGGACGCCGCGGCGACGTGGTGGTCTGGTCGGGCGACCCGCTGGAGAACGGCAGCGCCGCCGAGATCGTCCTGATCGACGGAGTCCGGCAGCCGCTCGACAATCGACAGACCAAGCTTCGCGACCGCTACCGAACGGCGGCCGAGGGCGATCTTCCCAAGGCCTACGAGAGGTGATCGCCACGGTCGGCCTCGCGCTGGCGACCCTGGCCTTCGTCGGCACCCATCTCGCTTTGTCCCATCCGCTTCGGACCCGGCTCGTCCAGAATCTCGGGGACCAGTGGTTCATGCTGCTCTATTCGGCGATATCCTTCGTCACGCTCGGCTGGATGATCCTTTCCTACCGGGCGACCGAGAACAGCTACTTTCTGTGGCTTGCCCCCGACTGGGCCAAGCCGGTCGCCGCGGCCGTCATGCTCCTGGCCTGCATCCTTCTTGCCGGGTCGTTCTTCCGCAACCCGGCCTTTCCCCATCCGGGCGCGAAGCCGAAGATTCCGGGTGCGGCGAGCGGCATCTTCGCCCTGACCCGCCATCCGATGAACATGGCCTTCATCCTCTGGGCCCTGGTCCACATCGCTTTGTGGGGCGCCCTGCCCAATCTGATCGTCGCGGGCGGAATCCTGGTGCTCGCACTGGCCGGCTCGATCGGCCAGGATCACAAGAAGCTCAACGTGATCGGCGAGCCGTGGCGGGCGTGGATGCAGCAGACCTCCTTCCTGCCGTTCGGCGCCCTGCTGACGGGGCGGGCGAAGTGGAGCGCCTTGGGCAAGGCTTGGCCGGCCCTTCTGCTCGGCCTGCTGCTCTGGCTGGTCGTGACCTGGCTCCACGCCCCGGAGGCGTCGCCGATCGCGGCGTTGAATCGCTAGAGCATGATCGCTTCAGCTTGCTTCGCTCCGTCATTGCGAGCGAAGCTTCGCTGCTTCGCTCCTAAGGCCGGGAGAAGGCCTTTGCCGCTCGACCCGAGCTGATCCCTCCTAGACCTTTTCCTCGAGCTCGCCGCGGCGCTTGCGCTCCGTGAGATCGATTGCGTCGAGAACCGCTTCGGGCGCCACGTCCCGCTTGAGCTCCTCCACGTCCTCGCCCTGGTCCACTCCGAGCCGGTCCGCTATGGCCGCGACGAGGGCGACGATCCGGGTCACCTCATGCTCCGAGAGCAGGCTGATCTGGAGGTCGAGCTCGGCTCGGCGGTCGGCGGCCTTCGCCATCCGATTCTGGGAGATGAGAACGAAGGTCGAGAGGAAGATGGCGGCGACCGAGGCGATCATCGCCAGGATGATGAAATCGTCGTCGAAGGCCGGAACCCCGGGAATCCAGCCGAGATTGGCGGTGACCCAGAAGGCGACCACGGCCAGGCTCAGGTAGACGAACCTCATCGAGCCGGTGAAGCGGGTGATCGCCTCGGCGACCCGCTCTTCGGCCGAGGCGCGCTCGGCCTCCTCGCGGCGGCGCCGCTCGAGGGCGGCGATGTTGCGCTCGAGCGCTCGGTTGAGGCTCCGGGGCTGCGGCGGCGGGACGGTCGGCTCGATCACCCGCCGACAACCCCTGCCGGCCGGATCGGTTGCTCAAACGGGGCTCTTCGCCTCATCCTCCTGGAGCAGCCGGTCCTCGTCGGTCATCTCGGCTTCGTCGAAGCCGCTCCGGCGGGCGACGGTGGCGGTGACGGCGACGTCCATGGTCACGTTGCCCACGGTCCGGAAGAGGTCGGGAACGGTCTCGACGGCGATCAGAAGCGCGAGCGGCTCGAGCGGGACTCCCATTGCGAGGGCGATCGGGGCCGTATTGGTGACGAAGCTCACCTGGCCCGGGAGGCTGATCGCGCTGAACGTCGTGATCGCTGCGACGACGACCCCCATGGCGATCTGCGCCGGGCTGAGGCTCATCCCGTACCAATGGGCGATGTAGAGGACGACGGCCATGTTCATTCCCGGTCCGGTCGCCCGGAACAGGGCGACGGCGAGTGGGAGGCTGACTCCCGAGGCGGCGACCGGGACTCCGAGACGCTCGGAGGATTTGAGCATCGCGGGCAGGCTGGCCAACGACGACTGGGTGCTGAAGCCGACCGCCTGCGCCGGAGCAACGCCCTTCGCGAACCGGCGAAGCGGGAGTCGGGCGCCCGCCATGGCCAGCGGATAGGCGAGCGCGAGGATGACGATCCCGACCGAGGAGACGATCGCGATATAATGGAGGAGAGCGGTGAAGGCGTCGTCTCCGGCCCGGACTCCGACGACGTAAGCGAGCGCGAAGACTCCGATCGGACCGAGCCAGAGCAACCAGTTGACGATCACGATCATCGCTTCGGCGACCGCCCGGAAGAGGTCGACCACCCGGGTGCGGCCCTCGGCGGGGATCCGGGTCAGTGCGAAGGCGAAGACGGTCGCGAAAACGACGAGCGGAAGGATCTGGTCGGAGGCCGCCGCGGCGACCGGGTTGGAGGGCACGATCGACCTCAGGAAGTCGCCGAAGCCCGGGACCGTTTCGACCGGCCTGGCCGTGGTGAGGGCGGAGCTGAGCGCCTCCGCGGCCTTCGCGCCCATCGGGAACAGGCTCAAAAGCAGCGGCACGAACAGCGCCGCGAAGATGGCCGAGGGCCAGAGGATGACGACCATCAGGATGAACGAGCGGCCCGCGACCCGGCTTCCCCGCGCCGCCTCGGCGCTCTCCGCGATCCCGGTGACGAGCAGTGCCACCACCAGCGGGACGATTGTCATCTGGAGCCCCCGGAGCCAGATCTGCCCGACCGGCTCGACCAGCTCGGCGGCCCTCGGCGCCCAGCCGAAATCGGCGGTGAAAATGCCGAGGAGGAGCCCGGCGGCGAGCGCGGCGAGGATGCGGGTGGCTTGCGACATTCGAGGAGGTGTAGCGGGCGGGGAGGGGAGGGGGAAGGTGACTTGTCCTCCCCGCGCGAAGCGGGGGGAGGGGGACCACCCGAAGGGTGGAGGGGTAATCGGCAGAAGCCTCCGCCAGCTACCCCTCCACCCCGCTACGCGGGGTCCCCCTCCCCATCGCTACGCGACGGGGAGGACAAGAAGGCGCCGCCGCGCTATTCAGCGCCAACCAAGCACAAGGATCGCCATGACTCGCAAATTCTTCGGCACCGACGGGATCAGGGGCCGCACCAACCGGATTCCAATGACCGCGGAGATGGCCCAGAGGGTGGGGCAGGCCGCCGGAGCGCATTTCCAGCGCGGCGATCACCGGCACCGGGTCGTGATCGGCAAGGACACTCGGCTTTCCGGCTACATGATGGAGACGGCCCTCATCTCCGGCTTCACCAGCGTCGGGATGGACGTGGTGATGGTCGGGCCGGTGCCGACCCCGGCGGTCGCGATGCTGACCCGCTCGATGCGGGCGGACCTGGGCGTGATGATCTCCGCGAGCCACAATCCCTATACCGACAACGGAATCAAGTTGTTCGGCCCCGACGGCTACAAGCTGTCCGACGAGGACGAATCGGCGATCGAGGCTCTGATCGACCAGCCGCCCAGGCTCGTCGACGCGCCTCTGATCGGCCGTTCGCGCAAGATCGAGGACGCGCGCGGCCGCTACATCCATTTCGCCAAGTCGACCTTCCCCGAGGAGCTGAGGCTGGACGGCCTCAAGATCGTCGTCGACTGCGCCAACGGCGCCGCCTACCAGGTCGCCCCCTCCGCGCTCTGGGAGCTTGGGGCGGAGGTGGTGGCGATGGGGGTCACGCCCAACGGCCTCAACATCAACGACGGCTGCGGCTCGACGGCTCCGGCCGCCCTCCAGGCCCGGGTGGTCGAGGAGGGGGCGCATATCGGAATCGCCCTCGACGGCGACGCCGACCGGCTGATCATCGTCGACGAGGCCGGCCGGATCGTCGACGGCGACCAGCTCATGGCGCTCATCGCCATCTCCTTCGCCCGGCGCGGCCTGCTCGAGGGCGACGGAGTCGTCGCGACGGTGATGTCGAACCTCGGCCTCGAACGCTTCCTCGCCACCAACGGCCTCGAGCTGGTCCGGACCAAGGTCGGCGATCGCTATGTGCTCGAAGCGATGCGGGAGCGCGGCTTCAACGTCGGCGGCGAGCAGTCGGGCCACATCATCCTCTCCGACCATTCGACCACCGGCGACGGCCTCATCGCCGCTCTGCAGGTGCTCGCCTGCCTGGTCGAGGACGGCCGCCCGGCGAGCGAGATGCTCCACCAGTTCGACCCGCTTCCGCAGCTCCTGAAGAACGTCCGGTTCGAAGGCGGGACGCCGCTGGAATCGGCCGGAGTCATATCGGCGATCCAATCGGCCGAGCAACGGCTCCAGGGCGTGGGCCGTCTCGTCATCCGCAAGTCCGGCACAGAGCCGCTGATCCGGGTCATGGCCGAAGGGGAGGACGAGGCGATGGTCGAGGAGGTGGTCGACAGCATCTGCGAGGCGGTGAAGGCGGCGTGATGCTTGAGCTGAGGCCCGATTGCGAGCGCTGCGGGCTCGACCTGCCGCCGGAAAGCGCGGAGGCGCGCATCTGTACCTTCGAATGTACCTTCTGCGCAGAGTGCGTCGACGGCCCGCTGGCGGGCGTCTGCCCCAATTGCGGCGGCAATTTCCAGCGGCGGCCGATCCGGCCCGCCCATCTGCTGCAGCGGAACCCGCCGTCGACGCTGCGCAAGGGGCCGAGATGATGCGCTCGACCGTCATTGCGAGCGAAGCGAAGCAATCCAGCGGCTCGAGCGGTGGAAGCTGGATTGCTTCTTCGCTTCGCTCCTCGCAATGACGGCCTCTACACCGCGCATCCTGATCATCGCCGGCTCCGACAGCGGCGGCGGCGCCGGTATCCAGGCCGACGTCAAGACCGTGACGATGCTCGGCGGCCACGCCATGACCGCGATCACAGCGATCACGGCCCAGAACACGCTCGGAGTCCAGGCGGTGATGCCGGTGCCCTGCGAGATGGTCGTGGCCCAGATCGATTCGGTGGTGAGCGACATCGGAGTCGATGCCGTGAAGATTGGAATGATCGGTTCCGCCGAAACCGTCCACGCCGTCGCCGAACGGATCGGCCAACTGGCGGTGCCGGTCGTCTTCGATCCCGTTATGGTCGCGACCAGCGGATCTATCCTTGCCGACCCGGCGACGATCGAGGCGTTCCACCGGCTGATGCGAATCGCCTCGGTCGTCACTCCCAACCTGCCCGAGCTCGAGGCGCTGGGAGGCGAGGCGGCAGTGCTCGCCCACGGCTGCCATCTGCTCGCCAAGGGCGGCCACGGTGAGGGAAACGAAATCGTCGACCGGCTGGTCTCTCCGTCGGGAGCGCTTCGCGAGCTGCGCGGCAAGCGATTCGATACGACCGACACCCACGGCACCGGCTGCACCCTTGCGAGCGCGCTCGCCTGCGGATTGGGCGCCGGCTTCCCGATCGAGAAGGCGTTCGAGCAGGCGGTCAGCTTCGTCCGGATCGCCATCCTGGAGGCCCCGGGGCTCGGCCAGGGCCACGGTCCGCTCGGGCAGCAGTTCGTCACAGATTTCCAATATGGCGAGCGCGACTGACGGCTCCCGTCATCCCGGCGCAAGCCGGGATCTCGGGGAGACCCACTGAGCCTTTGCTCAACGAGATCCCGGCTTCCGCCGGAATGACGGATGGTGATCCACAGAATTTTCTCCTGTGCCCTCTGGCGGTTAGCCTCCAACGGCCCTAGCCTCTGCGCCCATGCCGCGCCCTTGCTTCAAGCTCGAGAATATCCACCCCCAGCCGCTCGCCGGAGTCGACGAGGCGGGCTGCGCTCCGCTCGCCGGACCGGTGGTCGCCGCGGCGGTGATCCTGGACCGGGAGAAATTCCCGCGCGGAATCGACGATTCGAAGGCGCTTCCCGCCGCCGTCCGCGAGTCGATCTGCGCCAAGCTCTACAAGGTGGCCCGGGTCGGGGTGGGCCTCGCCTCGGTCGAGGAGATCGACCGGATCAACATCTACTGGGCCCGGATGCTCGCCATGACCCGAGCGGTCGACTCGCTCGGAGTCGATCCGGCGATGGTCATGGTGGACGGCAATCGCTGCCCGAAATGGGAACGGCCCTCGGTCTGGGTCATCGCCGGCGACACGAAGTGCCGCTCGATCGCCGCCGCCTCGATCGTCGCCAAGGTCACCCGCGACAAGATCATGAGCGACTATGCCAGAGAGCATCCCGGCTACGGCTGGGAGACCAACAAGGGCTACGGCACGCCCGAACATTTTCGAGGCCTCGATTCGCTCGGGCCGACCGAGCTCCACCGCCGAAGCTTCGCTCCGGTGCGGCACTATCTCGCGATCCGCGACGGCATTTCGGCGGTGGGATCGCAGCAGCTCATCGACCTTTAGGCCGTATCGACGTTCAGAGGGCTTATGCGAACATTCATCCCTCTCCCCCTCCGGGAGAGGGGGATTGAAGCGACTCCACCGAATGTGTCGATACAGCCTGGAGCCCGCTCAGAACTCGCCCACCATCAACAGATCGTCCGGAACCCACGCCCCGCCTTTGCAGGCGGCCGGCAGGGGTTCCAGAAGCCCCTCGCCGCGGAAATTGGTCCAGGCCGAGCCGCCCCCGATCCGCACCTCGTCCCCCACCCTGAGCGGCCGGCCGGTCCCGCCGCCGACGACAGGAACGCCGTCGGCGCCGAGCGACAGTTGCGCGTTGGAGGGCCACAGGAGCAGATTGTCTCCGATAGTGAGGCAGCCGTTCCTCACTTCCAGCTTTCCCGTGAGCAGCGCTTCGCCCGCCCGGCCGGGGAATTTGAACTGGGGAAAGTGCTTCACCGCGCCTGCGCTCTGCGGCGCCCTGGCGATCGGCCCCTTGTCCTGGACGATGACGACATGCGGATGCGGCTTGAGGCGGCCGTCCGCGACCGCGCGGCGGTACTTGTCCATTTCCGAAATGGCGAAGGTGACCTCGTTTCTCTCTTCGTCGCCTTGGCTGTACGTATAGTGGATCTCGAGCTGCTGGAGCAGCTTGCCGAACGAAACCTGCAACGCGCGCAGCTGCGAGTGAGTAAGACCCACCGATTTGGGCCAGTAGCGCGGGTCTTTCGTATAGCGGGCGAGGTGGGCGGCGGCGTCGCCGGTGAAGAGCACGACCGCGTGGGGCTCGTTGTGGTTCTTGAACACCCAGCCGGCAAAAGCCGGGTCGGCCTGGACTCGCCGGGCAAGCGCCTGCGATTCGTTGTGGAAGTTCAGGATCCCGGGATGCGGGTGCCCCGGATCGCGTGCCGACCGGGCGAGGCGCTGCATATGCCCATCCCACTCCCTCGTCCCGGGCCGGAAAGTCGAAGGGGCGGTCGCGCGGCCGTCCCTCATCCGAGCGGAGGAAAATTCGATCCGCACCGGATGGCCGAGCAATCGCTCGAGGGCCGGTTCGGCGGAGCGGGCGCTCGCCGCGTCGTCGCCGACCGCGTAGACGTTGAGCATCACCTCGCCCGTGCGCTCGTCCACGCCCGTTCCCATCAGGCCGGGCAGCTGAGCACCGATGGCCGGCATTGAGGCGGCGACCTTTTCGAGCGTCTCGGCCAGCGTTGCCGGGGCGCCGGAGAGGAACTGGATCCGCATCCGGTCGCGGCCGCTTCCGATCCAGCGGTCCGCGACCCGGATCTCGCCCTTGAGCCTTACGACGAGGCGGTAGTCGCCTTCGCTCTCGAGATAGAGGCCCGCCAGCCGATCGGCGAACTCGCGCCGGAGCTTCGAGACGTGCGGCGCCGACACTTCCTGCAGCCGAAGCCGCCGGGCCGCCTCGGCCTCGCCGATGCCGCTTCCACGCGCAGTCCCCGCGGCGTCCGGATAACGCGCCTTTGCGGCGGCCTGCACCGGATCGATTCGCCGCGAATCTTCCGCTTGAGTCGCAATGCCCAGCAGGCCGGCGAGAATCGGGAAGAAAGTTGAAGCCATCGGCCGAATCATGGAGCGCCCAGCCTTGACCCAGGCTGACCGCGGGCCCGCCCGGCGACGTTCTTCGAACTTCGGCAGGCGATTGAGTCCTTTGGGCCACACCCACATCATGTTGAGCCGGGAGGGACGGGGCCAACTCCATTAGTAGCGCAGACTCGTTTCGTTCGCGGCACGTTAACCGCATTCTCAACCTTGCGCCGTAACGCCTTGTTGTTGACCGTGGACTCCGGCTGACTCAGGCTGGCGGTCTGGACGAACCGGGGGGCGGTATCGAATGACTGCACATGTGCGCTTGGGCTCGAGGGAAAAGCGCATGCTGGCGCCGGCTCCGGATCCCGCGCTTCCGCTGGACCAGATTCTTCAGGAAGACTGCATCGCCGCAATGGCCCGCCTGCCCGAGGCAAGCGTCGACATGGTCTTCGCCGATCCGCCCTACAATCTTCAGCTGGGCGGCAACCTCTTCCGCCCCGAGGGCGGCCTGGTCGATGCGGTCGACGACGATTGGGACAAGTTCGCCACCTTCGCCGCCTATGACGAATTCACCCGCGCCTGGCTCAAGGAAGCGCGGCGGATCCTGAAGCCCAACGGCACGCTCTGGGTGATCGGAAGCTACCACAACATCTACCGGGTCGGAGCGGCCCTGCAGGACGCCGGCTACTGGATCCTGAACGACATCATCTGGCGCAAGTCGAACCCGATGCCCAACTTCCGAGGCACCCGGTTCACCAACGCCCACGAGACCCTCATCTGGGCGAGCCGAAGCGAGGACAGCCGCTACACCTTCAACTACCGGGCGATGAAGGCCCTGAACGACGAGCTCCAGATGCGCTCCGACTGGCTTCTCCCGATCTGCTCGGGGGGCGAGCGGGTCAAGGACGGCGGAATCAAGGCCCATCCGACCCAGAAGCCGGAAAGCCTGCTCTACCGGGTGATGCTCGCCTGCACCAACAAGGGCGACGTCGTCCTAGATCCTTTCTTCGGCACCGGGACGACGGGCGCGGTGGCGCGGCGGCTGGGGCGGCACTGGATCGGGATCGAGCGCGAGAAGCGCTACGTCCGGGTCGCCCGCGAGCGTATCGATTCGACTCTCGAGCTCGACGAGAGCGCGATGAAGACCATGGCTTCGAAGCGCTCGGCGCCGCGAGTCCCGTTCGGATCGCTGGTCGAAATCGGGATGATCCAACCTGGGACGCTTCTGACCGATTCGAAGCGGCGCTGGCAGGCGCAGGTTCGGGCCGACGCCTCGATCGAGATGGGCGGAGAGGCGGGCTCGATCCATCGCATCGGCGCACTCGCCCAGGGAGCGCCCGCCTGCAACGGCTGGGCCTTCTGGCATTTCGAGGAGGCCGGAGTCCTGCTCCCACTCGACTCATTGAGGCAACGTTACCTGCTGAGTCTCGACTGACCCGCATTCACCAAAAAAAAGGTTGCACCCTGCCACTCGACAGGAGCGTGAAACAAAGGCACATTGCGAGTGACGACCGTCCCTTCACGCTCGACGCCCGCACGCCTTTGACCACGGGAGACGCGCGGGAGCCCCTTCGAGTGTTGATGGGTTCGGACCGATACCATGCCCCACATGGTGGTCCGGGCCTCGGAGATTCGGTTACCCTATCGATCTTCGATCAGAGGCGGTCGTCACCTTTTCCTTCCCGTCACCGTCATCCCTGTTCCCGCCGTCATCCCGGCGAAAGCCGGGATCTCAGGTCGGAAAGTCTCGATGCGTCTCCCCGAGGTCCCGGCTTCCGCCGGGATGACGCGAGGGCCCGTCCAACCGCCATCGCTTAGTCTCCGCCATTCGGGATTCCTGTCGCACCATTTTTGCGTTAGCCGGATCGTCATGACCCTTCGCCATTATCTGAGGCCCACCGCCTTCGTCGATGCGCCCTTCGGCCATGACGGGAAGGTGGCCCGGCTCGCCGGCGGAATGCTCTGGTTCGCGGCGGTCGAGCGAGTGACGATGGAGGGAAATCGCCGGGTCTCGTCGGAGCTCGTCCCGGTCGAACGTGCGCAAGCGCTGTCCGAGCTCGGCGAGGAGGCCGAGCGCGCCTGGCGGAACCTGACCTCGCCGCGTTCCCCGCTCCGGCTCCGCGAGCGCGTGGTGCGGCTCGACCAGCCGCAGGTCGCGGGAATCCTGAACCTCACTCCGGACAGCTTTTCGGACGGGGGCCGGTTCGACCGCGGGGAAGCCGCCGCCCAGGCGGGGTTCGACATGGCCGAAGCGGGCGCGGCGGTCGTCGACGTCGGGGGCGAATCGACCCGGCCGGGCGCCAAGCCGGTCTGGGAAGGCGACGAGATCGAGCGGGTCCTGCCGACCATCGCGCGGCTCGCCGCGGGGGGAACCGCCGTTTCGGTCGACACCCGCAAGGCCGCGGTGATGGGCGCCGCGCTCGGCGCCGGAGCGGCCATGGTCAACGACGTCTCGGCACTGACTTTCGACGAGGCCGCGGCCGGGCTGATTGCCGACGCGGGCTGCCCGGTCGTGCTGATGCACCACAAGGGTTCGCCCGAGACGATGCAGCAGGCGCCTTCCTACGGCCGGCCGGTGCTGTTCGAGATCTACGATTGGCTGGAGGCGCGGATCGCCGCGGCGGAGGGCGCCGGGATCGAGCGGTCGCGGATCGTCGTCGATCCCGGCATCGGCTTCGGCAAGACCGTGCAGCACAATCTCGACCTGATGAACGGCCTCGCCTTGCTCCACGGCCTCGGGTGCCCGATCATGCTCGGAGCGAGCCGCAAGCGGATGATCGGAGCGCTGTCCGGGGAGGCGCCGGCCGACGCTCGTCTCCCGGGCTCCCTGGCTCTGGCCTTGAAGGCGGTCGATCAAGGCGCCCAGCTGCTCCGGGTCCACGACGTTCCCGAGACGGTCCAGGCTCTGCGAGTGTGGCGGGGCCTGAGGGACGCGGCGCTGGTGCCCGCCTAAACCTCTCTCCCCTACAGGGAGAGGGAGTTCAGTTCGGCTCCACCTCTACCGCCAATGGCCCCTTCCGCCCCGCGGCGATTCGGGCTCGGAGGGGCTGGTCGGGGCTGAGGTCGGCGAGGCCGCCCCGGCGGACGGTCTCCATGTGGACGAAGATGTCCTCGCCATCCTCCTCCTCGCGGACGAGGAAGCCGTAGCCCTTGAGGCGGTTGAACCATTTGACTCGAACGGCCTCGAACTCGCCGGCCAGATCGAGCAGTGCGGAAGGATCGATTCGTTCGCCCGAGCCGGCCGCGGGCGCCCGCTGCGGCTCGGGCATCACCGCCTGGCTGAGGTCGATCGAGAGGACCTTGCGGGCCTGGAGGCCGCGTTCCTGCTCGGCGACCAGGCATTCGACCACGGCGCCTTCGGGAAGGCTTCGGCGGTCATGCTCCTTGAGGACGCTGAAATGGACGAGGATGTCGCCCTCCGCCTCGTCGCTGACCAGGAAGCCGAAGCCTCGGGTGGCGTCGAACCATTTCATCGTGCCCGTCAGCCTGATCAGGGCCTCGTCCTCGGGACGCAGGGGTTCGGCCGCGCCTTCGGGGTCTTGCGCGCCGCTCTCTGCAGTCAATCCACGGCGCGAAGTCATTAACGGCCGATCCACCTTACAAACCGCGGTGACTATCACGCCTTCCGAGGATTTGTGAACCGTTTACGGCCGTTTTTATGGGACATCGGGCTCCGGGAGGTCTTCGGGGGACGTGCTCAGCACCTGCCGGACCAGATCGAGCCGGTGGCCGGCGCGAAGCATGGCGGCCGCCGCCTTGTCCCGCGCCGCCCGGTCCGGGACGGCCGAGCCGTAGGGACCGAGCCGTTTGCGCCGGGCGAAACGATGGGCCGCCGCAAGCGCATCCTCTCCGGATATCTCCCGCGCTTCGACGGAATCCTCTTCGGCGATCCCGGCGCCCCTAAGGGCGTCCTTCACCCGCCGCTCACCATAGCCGCGCCGAAGCAGCGAGGCGCTGCGCGCCGAGGCGAAGCTCTTGTCGTCGACATAGCCCAGCTCGGCGAAGCGCTCGACCAGCCGCTCGACGGGCGGCTCCCCGGCGCCGCTCCACCCGCGTTCGCCCAGCTTGCGGCGAAGATAGGCGGCCAGCTTCGACCGGGTGGTCGCATAACGGCCGGCATAGAAGAGGCCGAGCCGCTCGAGCCCCTCGGAATCGAGGGGCGGACGGGGCCTTTTGTCGGGTCTGGATCTCACGCGCCATGATTGTGCCACAGTCGGTCCCGATTATAAACGCGTACCTCTCCCGTCCCTGGGGGCGGCCCGCGCAACCACCTGAGAGGATCCGCTACACCCGTGCCCGAGACTTTGGTCCCGACGCCGACTGCGGACGATTTGCCGCGCCGCTTCGCCGATTTCGAGACGCTTGGGGAAGCGCTCGATTACGCGGCTTCGGGCGGTCGCGGCCTCAATTTCCACGATCCGCGCGGAGAGCTGGTCCGAGCCTATCCCTATCGCGAGCTTCGCGACGATGCGCTGGCCGCCGCCTACCGACTGATCGCCGCCGGGGTGAAGCCCGAGGACCGGATCGCGATCGTCGCCGAGACCAGCCCGGAATTCGCAGCCCTCTTCTTCGGAGCGGTCTATGCCGGCGCCTGGCCGGTGCCGCTTCCGCTTCCGACCTCCTTCGGAGGCCGCGATTCCTATATCGACCAGCTCAAGGTCCAGCTCGACAGCGCCGATCCCACGCATCTCTTCTATCCGGGCGAGCTTGCCGGAATGGCCGGGGCGGCGGCGGAGGCCGCGGGCGTCGCGGGCGAATCCTGGGAGAGCTTCGCCGGCCGCGAGGGGCCCGGGACGGAGCTTCCCGAGGCCCGGCCGGACGACATCGCCTATCTCCAATATTCGAGCGGCTCGACCCGATTCCCGCACGGAGTCGCGGTCACCCATCGCGGCCTCCTCAACAACCTCGCCGCGCACAGCCACGGGATGGAGGTGATCGAGACCGACCGCTGCATCTCCTGGCTACCCTGGTATCACGACATGGGCCTCGTCGGCTGCCTGCTCTCGCCGATGGCCAACCAGATCTCGACCGACTATCTCAAGACCGAGGATTTCGCCCGCCGACCGCTCGCCTGGCTCGACCTCATCACCCGCAATAAAGGCACGACCGGAAGCTATTCGCCGACCTTCGGCTACGACATCTGCGCGAGGCGGGTGTCGAGCCTGACCAACGTCGCCGAGCGCTTCGACCTGTCGCGCTGGCGGATCGCCGGCAACGGCGCCGACATGATCCGGCCGGACGTCATGCAGGCCTTCGTCGACGCCTTCGCTCCGGCCGGCTTCGACGCGAAGAGCTTCTGCCCGAGCTACGGCCTCGCCGAGGCGACGCTCGCGGTGACGATCATGCCTCCGGGCGAGGGAATCGTTGTCGAACTGGTCGAGGAGACGACCCTCTCGGGCGACGGCAAGATGCACCGCGACCGGCCTCAGCGCTATCGGGCGATCGTCAATTGCGGAAAGCCCGCGCGCGACATGGAGATCGAGATACGCGACGAGGACGGAGCGACCCTGGGCAACCGCGAGATCGGTAAGGTCCATTGCCGAGGCCCCTCCGTCATGGTCGGCTATTTCCGCGACGAGGAGGCGACCAAGGCCTGCCTCGATCCCGAAGGCTGGCTGGACACCGGCGACATGGGCTATCTCAGCGACGGCTATCTCTACATCGTCGGCCGCGCCAAGGACATGATCATCATCAACGGCAAGAACCACTGGCCCCAGGACATCGAATGGGCGGTTGAGCAATTGCCGGGCTTCAAGGCCGGCGACATCGCCGCCTTCTCGATCACCACGCCGGGCGGCGAGGAGACCCCCGCGGTGCTGGTCCAGTGCCGGACCTCCGACGCGGAGGAGCGCTCGAGGCTGAGGGAGATCATTCGCGAGCGGGTGAGGGCGATCACGGGCATGAACTGCGTCATCGAGTTGGTCCCGCCGCGGACATTGCCGAGGACGAGCTCGGGCAAGCTGTCCAGGGCGAAGGCGCGCAGCCTGTACCTCACCGGCGAGATCCAGCCCTACGATATCGCGGCGTAGAGCATGATCGCCTCTGGCTGACACGTTCGTCATCCCGGCGAAGGCCGGGATCCATAGATACAGCGCTTCCGCTGGAGCGGAGACGGTGTTCATGGATTCCGGCCTTTGCCGCAATGACAGGAAAAATCATAGCGCCCGGCCTGCCTTCGCCCCCCGCTCAGCCTAAGCCTACCACGCTCCGATCATCCCGCCTTCGATCTGAAGAAGGAGCGGGTGATGGCCCAAATCGATCGCACGGGAGGGAAGCCGTCGGCGCGCGGCGGTTCGATCGCTCTGGGCACGGCCGGAACCTCGGACACGTAAAGAGGGTCGGAAAACCCGGGATCGTTGGTACCGGTGATGTCGAGCGGCTCGCCGAAGGTGTGGCTCCGGCCGTTGGCGATCGGGCGCACGAAGCTGCGCGTGTCTGCGCCCTCCTGCACCATGATCGTGACGGAAACGGGCGCTTCCGCCTCGTAGGTTCCGAGGGGCGGCAGCCGGAGCGCCAGCGCGAACTCGCCGTTCGCGACCGTGCGCGTAGTAAAGCTGGCTCCGCCCGAGACCGGTAAGGCGGATATTGAGGCCCCTTCGACGGGAACGGAGCCTCGCATGGCGACCCCGCGCACGAGCGTCGTTCCGGGCGCGAAGGGGTAATCGGGGCCCGGCAGCAGCAGTACGTCGCGTCGGCGCCCGGCAGGATCCTTGTTGCCCGGCGGGGGGGCCGTAAAGGTGAAGCGCTCGACGAACGGATAGCCGGCGCAGCGACCGTCCACTTCGACTATGTAATGCGGCTGCTCGGGCAGGTTGTTGAAGACGAGCATGCCCGAGGGGTTGACCGTAGGCTGATCGATCAATCCCTGTATGCGCACGCGGACGCCGTGTCCGATCGGGATCCCGGTGACCGCGTCGAGGGCGGCAATCATCATTTCGTCGACCGCCGGCGGAACCTCATCCTGTGTGGATGCCTCGATAAACACCGGGGACGCGCGATAGACGATAGAGGTCCGGAAAGGTTCTTCGGCAAAAAGGCCCCAGAGTTGGTTCATGTCCTCGGGACTGCAGCTCAGGGGGGAAAGCCGAACGTCCTGGCCGGGCAGGACGGAGCCGGTGAGGACTGCGTCTTTGTGAAGGCTTCGGATGATCTCGCCGAGGCCGACGAGCTCGCTGGGCTCAGGCGGCTGGACCCCGACCGGGCCGGGCGCCCGGTAGCAGGTGATGAGATAGTGAAGGTCGAAGGGAATGACCCCAATTTGCGGTGCTGCGCCGGTGACCGGTGCAAAAGGCGGGGGACGGAAGACCGCCGTATCGCTCGGCTGCGGGTTCGGCTGGAGGTGTACGAGCGTCAGCGCTACTCGAGCCGAGCCCATTTCGCGGCGCAGCGGTGATCCGACATGCACGTCGAGGCCGGTCGATTCGCGAATCCGCCGAGCGAGGGCCATAGTCGTATCGAAGAGGGCGGCGGCGCTCAGGGCCCTAGCCCCTTGGGTCCCGGGTTCGAGCGGAAGGCGGGTCAGGTTTTGACCGGCGCTTTCAAGGCCGAGCCTGGTAAGCTCCGCCTCCGCCGCTCCGACGAGGTGTCGCATTCGGATGACGCCGCCATCCTCGGCCGCCTTGAAGGCGGCATTGACGACGCTCCGCTTGATATCGGCGCCGGAAAGCGGCAGCTGGCGCGCCAGGAGCGAGACGTCGACATCGTCGGCAACCGGCGCCTCTTCTGGGAACATCCTGGTCCAGATGGCGAGCCGGTTCTCGGCGTCGGGCATCGGGAAATCGACGATGAAGCGCAGCCGGCGCAGCAAGGCGACGTCGAGATACTCCTTCCTGTTCGTCGGCAGAATAGCCACGCCGCGATAGGCCTCGATCCGCTGCAGCAGGTAACCGACCTCGAGCTTCGCGTAGCGGTCGTCCGCAGTCTTCGCTTCCGAGCGGCTTCCGAACAGGGCGTCGATATCCTCGAACAGCAGAACCGCGCTCGCCCCCCCGGCGAAGTCGAATATCCGATCGATCGCCTTCACGGTCTCACCGATATGTTTCGACACGGTCTGGGCGAGATCGACCTGGAAGAGGGGCCAGCCGAGCTCGCGCGCGATGATCCTGGCGGCCATCGTCTTGCCGGTGCCGCTCGGCCCGGCGAACAGGGCTGCGGTCCCCTGGCCGTAGGGAATGCGTCTGCCGAAGCCCCACGTCTCCCAGACCGTCTCGGCGTGGCGGACATGAGAGGGGATGCTGCGCAGCTCCGCCTCGATCGGCGGCGGCAGGACGATGTCATACCAGTTGACGCCGGGTTCCACCCATCGAATCGACGGGGGAGCCGAGCCCGTCGAAGCGAGCCGCGCCCCACTGCGCAGAGCCTCGACATCCGGCTCGCGCGTGTCGGTGTCACCACGACCGAACGCACCCGCCGGAGCCGCTTCGGCCTGCTCCGGTCGATGTTCCGCTTCCGGCCCCAGTATCGCATCGGGCTCTTCGTTCGGCCCGTTTGCAGCGACCGACAGCTGTGGCCAGGCATGTGTGATGCGCGCGATCGAGTCGTTGGAGCGCGCCAGCCCTGCCTCGCGGGATAGCCATTCCGCGAGCCGCACCAACGCTTCGCTTCCGACATCGAAGACGTGGATGTTGGTGGTGCCACCGGCCAGGTCCACCTCGATGACGGAGAGCTTGGGCTGAAGCCGAAACAGGCGGTCGATCGCCGGACTGGCGGCCCCGAACTCGGCGATCAGCATGTCGAAGGGCTCCGCCGCGAGGGCCCCGAGAACTTCCTCCCAATGGTCGCACCGACTGGCGGCGATGGCGCTTCGATTGCCGCGCGACGCGGCGGCCAGCAGGCGTTCGATGGCCTCCCGCGCCGCAGCGCTCGACATCGGTCCGATCAGCGCGCGTACGTTCACCAGCGTCTCCAAAGGCGGAAACATGCAGCTCGACGCCCCAGGACGAATCGCCATGGGCCGACGGGCAGATGCTTGGTCTAGCCCCGGCACGACGGGAGGGCTAGGCGGGGTCGGAAAAGCGGCTCGGCCCGCTCCGCGCTGGAGCGATCGAGGGGGTATCCGCTTACCGGGCACCCATCTGCACAAGGGCCGGGAAGAGGGCGTGACGTCGGTCGCGCTTCGGGCGCTGGCGGGGGGCTGCGGATGCCCTTCGGGCACTGCCGCGCTGCTCCGCTGCGGGCCTCGCTTCGGCCTGGCAGGAGTGGAGGGATTCGAACCCACGACCCTCGGTTTTGGAGACCGATGCTCTAACCAAACTGAGCTACACTCCTAGGCCACGGCGCAGATAGCCGCAGCAAGCGGGCAGCGCAAGCTGACCGCGGTCGCCGAAGGCGATGCGGAGCCGCCGGCCGGCGCGGCTCGCCGCGACCGACGTCACGGGATTTATTCCCGTGACGGCCTCACCCGTCCGACACGCCCACCGCCCTTGCCATCGCTGCTTGCCCTCGCTATCTCGCGAAGCTCGCATGCATCGGCAAAGCTCGGCTGACCGGCCCCCCGGTCGAGGGCGGCTGCCCGAAACTCGAAGGACGAAGCGGCACGTGGCAAGAGTCAATCCCGGCGAATTCCTCCGCCAGGTCCGGGCCGAGACCGGAAAGGTCTCCTGGCCCACCCGCAAGGAGACGGTGACGACCGGAATCATGGTCCTCATCATGACCACGATCCTCGGGGTCTTCTTCTTCGCGGTCGACAGCGCCTTCGCAGCACTCGTCAGCGCCCTTCTCGGCCTCATCGGACCAAGGTAAAAGATCCATGTCCCGCTGGTACATCATCCACGCTTATTCGGGCTTCGAGAACAAGGTCCGCGACGCCATCCAGTCCGAGGCCAACCGGCTCGGCCTCGCCACCCTGGTCGAGGCGGTCGAAGTGCCCACCGAGAAGGTCACCGAGGTCCGCCGGGGCAAGAAGGTGACGTCCGACCGCAAGTTCTTCCCCGGCTACGTGCTCGCCAAGCTGGCGATGAACGACGACGTCTACCACCTCGTCAAGAACACGCCCAAGGTCACCGGCTTCCTCGGCTCCTCGGGCAAGCCGCAGCCGATCACCGACGCCGAGGCCGCCCGGATCCTCAACACCAAGGACGAAGCCGCCGCCGCCGCGCCCAAGACCAAGATCAGCGTCGACTATGAGATCGGCGACCAGGTCAAGGTCCTCGACGGCCCGTTCGCCTCGTTCAACGGGGTTGTCGAGGAACTGGATTTC
>DASVSX010000010.1:0-1534 GCA_036387875.1 Allosphingosinicella sp.
CTGGCGAAGCAGCAGGAACATGCCGAGCAGGACGACCAGGCCGAGGGCAAGCAGCGTCCGGGTGGCTGAGGACGCGCTTTCGAACTGGCCGCCAAGCTCGACCCGCGCACCCTGCGGCAGCGGCATCGGTGCGAGAGCGGCGCGGATGTCGGTGACCACGCCGCCGAGGTCACGGCCGGAGACGTTGGCGAGGACAAGCTGGACCCGCTCGACGCTCTCGCGGGAGATGGCGTTCGGCCCCTGGTCTCGCACCACGTCGGCGACGGCGCCGAGCGGCAACAGGACGCCTTCGCTCGCCGCCAGCGGGAGGGTCTCGAGATTGGCCGCCTCGCCGACGACAGCGGGATCGTAGCGTACGACAACGTCGGTGATGACGGGGCGTTCGATCAAGGTGCCCACGGTCGCTCCGCCGATCGCGGCACTCACGGCCTCGGCGGCATCCTCAACCGTCAGTCCCGCCTGGGCGAGCTCGGGGCGCCGGAAGCGAAGGCGGAGATAGCCGACCTGCGACTGGGTGTCGGTCTGGACGTCGACGGCGCCTGGCACTGCCTTCACCCGCGCCTGCACGTCGTTGGCGAGGCGGCGAAGCGTCGGCGTGTCCGGGGCGAATATCTTGATAGCGATATTGGCGCGGGCACCGGAGAGGATGTGGTCGACCCGGTGGGAGATGGGCTGGCCGTAAATCGCCTGGACGCCGGGGATGCCGCCGACCGACTTGCGGAGGGCGTCGAGAAGCTCCTCGCGGTCGCGGCCACCGGGCTTCAGCGTCGCCTCGATCTCCGAGGCGAAGACCTCCTGTGCGTGGGGATCTCCAGGCGCGCGTCCAGTCCGCCGAGCGGTCGTGCGCACTTCCGGCTGCGCCAGCATGGCGGCTTCCACTTCGGCGGCGGCCCGATCTGACGCCTCCAGCGAAGTGCCCGGCAGCGTCGTGATGTTGACCGTGAGGCTGCCCTCGTTGAACTCCGGCAGGAAGGCTCGGCCCGACAGGGCGAGCCCAACGCCGGCGACGACCACCAGCGCGACGGAGCCGATGGCCAGCTTGCGCCAGTTGGGGAGGAGCCGCGAGAGAAGGCGCGAATAGCCTTCCTTCATCCGGTGGACCCATCGTGGCTCGCGGCCCAGCGCCTTCTCGCTGCGGGAGAGGACATCGAGGCCGAGCGCGGGAGTGAGGGTCAGCGCCACCACGAGGGAGGCCAGAAGCGCCACGCCGTAGGCGAGCGCCAGGGGCTGAAGCAGGCGGCCTTCGATGCCGCTGAGGCCGAAGATTGGGAGGAAGACGAGGAGGATAATCAAGGTGGCGAAGACGATCGAGCCCTGCACCTCGACCGCCGCGTTGCCGACGACCGTCACATAGGGCGCTCGCTCCGGCTCGGGCTTTTGCCGCTCGATTCGAAGGCGCCGGACGATGTTTTCGACGACGATGATCGCGTCGTCGACGAGGACGCCGAGCGCGATGGCCAGGCCGCCGAGCGTCATCGTGTTGATGGTGCCGCCGACCATGTTCACCGCCACCAGCGCCGCGACGACGGAGACG
>DASVSX010000011.1:0-40447 GCA_036387875.1 Allosphingosinicella sp.
CGAATTGGAGCCGGGCATCGAGGGCCTCGTCCACGTCTCCGAGATGAGCTGGACCAAGAAGAACGTCCATCCGGGCAAGATCGTCTCCACCTCGCAGGAAGTGGACGTCTCCGTGCTCGAGGTCGACGAGGAGAAGCGCCGGATCTCGCTCGGCCTCAAGCAGGCCCAGGCCAATCCGTGGGAGGCCTTCGCTTCGACCCACCCGGTCGGGACCGAGGTCGAGGGCGAGGTCAAGAACGCGACCGAGTTCGGCCTGTTCGTCGGCCTCGACGGCGACGTCGACGGGATGGTCCACATGTCCGACATCGCCTGGGGCGTGACCGGCGAGGAGGCCCTGAACCTTCATCGCAAGGGCGAGACGGTGAAGGCGGTCGTCCTCGACGTCGACGTCGAGAAGGAGCGCATCTCGCTGGGAATGAAGCAGCTCGAGCGCGGCGGGGTCGCCAAGGGCGGAACCTCCGCGGCCGGCGGCGGAGTGAACAAGAACGAGACCGTGACGGTCACCGTTCTCGAGGTCCGCGACGGCGGGCTCGAGGTCCAGGTCGGCGACGACGGGGCGACGGGCTTCATCAAGCGCATCGATCTCGGCCGCGACCGCGACGAGCAGCGCCCCGAGCGTTTCCAGGTCGGCCAGAAGTTCGACGCTTTGGTGATCGGCTTCGACCGCTCCAAGAAGCCCAATTTCTCGATCAAGGCGCTTCAGATCCACGAGGAGAAGCAGGCCGTCGCCCAGTACGGCTCGTCGGATTCCGGCGCGAGCCTCGGCGATATTCTTGGGGAAGCGTTGAAAAACAAGGCCAAGGACTAAACTGTCGGGTGGGCCGCGGGCGCGGCCCACCCTTTCGTCCAAACGCACGGTGCGTGCGGCAAGGGCCGAATTTTCCTCGGTTTTTTCAACCTTGGATATTGCGCTCGTCGCAAAATTGAGATTTAACTTGGGTTAGCGGTCAAGCTTCGGGGGCGAAGCGAGGTCCGTGCAGGCCGTTTTTCTCGACTGGGGGGAAGCTGTGATCCGTTCCGAGCTCGTGCAGATGCTTTGCGATGATCATCCCGATCTCACCGGCAAGGAGATCGAGCGGGTGGTTTCCGCCTTTTACGATTCGATCACCGAGCAGCTCCAGCAGGGCGGCCGGGTCGAGCTTCGAGGGTTCGGCGCCTTTTCGACCCGGGAGCGCGACGCCCGCAAGGGCCGCAACCCCCGCACCGGCGATTCCGTGGACGTCGACGCCAAGCGAGTGCCCTATTTCAAGCCGGGCAAGGAAATGCGCGAGCGGCTGAACGTCTGAGGGCTTCGCCGTCATTTCCGCGAAAGCGGAATCCGTACTGATTCCCGTCTGATCCATGCGCCGGATGCATTCCCGCAATCGCGGGAATGACGTATGACGGCCCCCGTGCGGACGTGGCGGAACCGGTAGACGCCGGAGACTTAAAATCTCCTGCCCCTCGGGGCGTGCGGGTTCGAGTCCCGCCGTCCGCACCAGATTCAGGCCGCCTCCTGGGGCGGCTCGGCAGGCACCGCGGTCCATTCGCAGCGGTGGAGGCTGATCGGATCGACGAACATTCCGCCCATCCGGTCGCCCAGCTGCCAGCGAACCTGCGCTTTGACCGGGCCCACGCCCGGGACGTCGAGCGAGACGTAGCTGCCGATCCGCACGAGTTCGCTGCACTCGGCCATGAATCCGCTCGTCGAGACGTCGCAGACCGTCACCTCGATGCTGTACCAGTTCTGGGCACGGAGCTGGGTTCGACCCGCAACTGGGGTCCGGCCCGATCGGCGCGCCTTATACTGGTTCATCGCTCTTGGATCCCGGGTGCAATGGGGAACCCTAGGGCCGCAAATGTGAAGGGGCGGTAAAAGCCCGTTCTGAAGCGGCTCGATCGGCCGTCATGCTGAACCGGTTCAGCATCCAGCATCGGGCCGTGGCGGCCCGACCGAAGTCTCATGCATCGGCGCTGCTTCCCTCCGGACCCTGAAACAGTTCAGGGCGCCCTTCGGACAACGTCGATCCGCACTCCCGTCGGGATGACGGTCGTTCGCGCCTGGGCTATCGCTGTCCGCCGATGGCGACTCGTTCCACTCTCCCGCTCGGACTTCTCGCGGCAGCCCTGCTTCTCGCCGGCTGCCGCGGCAAGGAGACGGGTCCGGTCTCGATCAGCGCCGTCGGCGGCGAGCCCCGGGTCGCCGACCCCAATCGGGCGCGACTCGATGCGCCTTCGGCGATTCTGCTGGAAGCGGTCGCCCAGGGGCTGGTCCGGTTCGATTCGGGCGGCGAGATCGAGCCCGCTCTGGCCCAGCGCTGGATCGTCTCCGACGACGGGCTGCGCTATACGTTCCGGCTCGGCAAGGCGAGCTGGAGCGGCGGCCGGATAACCGCCGAGCAAGTCGTTGCGAGGCTTCGCGCCGCCGCCGCTCCGGCGAGCCGCAATCCGATGAGGCCGGTCCTGGGGGCGATCGACGAGATCGTTGCGATGACCGACGACGTGCTCGAGATCAGCCTCAAATCGCCGCGTCCCAATTTCCTCCAGCTTCTGGCGCAGCCCGAAATGGCGATCGTCCGCGGCGGCGAGGGCTCGGGCCCATACCGGGGCGAGCGGCGTCCGGACGGATCGGTCCAGCTCGTCCCGGCCGAAACCGAGGCGCAGGAGGACGATTCGGCGGCGCCGCCTTTGGTTCTGCGCGGCGAGAGCGCGGCTTTGGCGGTGGCCCGCTTCGGCAACCGCCAGGCCGATCTCGTGCTCGGCGGCACGATCGGCGACCTGCCGCTCGCACAGGCGGTTCCAGCCCCGGCGGCGCAGCTTCGCTTCGACCCGGTGACCGGCCTGCTGGGGCTCGCCTTCACTTCGTCGGAGCCCGCCTTCGCTCGGATGGAGACGCGCCAGGCCCTGGCCATGGCGCTCGACCGGCCGGCGCTTGCCGCGGCTCTGGGCGTGCCCGGACTTCAGGCCCGCGCTTCGCTCCTCCCGCCGGGGATCGAAGGCCTGACTCAGGTTTCGGCGCCCGCCTGGATCCGGACTCCGTTGCCTGCGCGGCGGGCGCGGGCCGCGGCCCTGCTTCGCGAGGCGGGCGACGGGGGCCGGCTCACCGTTCGGGTCGCCCTGCCCGACGGCCCGGGCTACCGGCTGCTCTTCGCCCGGCTCCGGCGGGACTGGGCCGCAATTGGGGTGGAGACCGTCCGGGTGCCCGCCGGCGCTCAGGCCGACCTGCGCCTCGTCGACGAAGTGGCGCCGGGGGGGCTCGCAAGCTGGTATCTTCGCCGCTTCTCCTGCGAGCAGAGCCGGATCTGCGACCCCGCGGCGGACGAGGCGATGGCCGCGGCGAGGATCGCACCCGACGCCGCCAGCCGCCGCGAAGCGCTCGCAACTGCCGACCGGATACTTGCAGGCCTCGGCCCGTTCATCCCGCTGACCGCGCCGGTGCGCTGGTCGCTGGTGTCGCCGAGGCTGATCGGCTTCAGACCGAACGCTTTCGGGCGCCACCCGATCGGCGAGCTGATCCCCGCACGTTTCTAGGAGACAAGGATGCCGAGCCCGAAGGACCAGTTCGACTCGCTCGCCGAGGGCCTCCCCGTAGGGCGTGACCCGGCGTCCGTCCGTCGGAGGATCGAGGCGATGGAGAAATTGCTGGAGCGGATGTTCACTTTGCCGGGGACCGACCGGCGGTTCGGCCTCGACGTGGTCTTCGATCTCATCCCGGTGGGCGGAAGCCTGATCGCCGCTGCGATGGGCAGCTGGCTTGCCTGGGAGGCGCGGAACCTCGGGATGCCGAAATGGCATCTGGCCCGGATGGGCGGCAATATCGGAGTCGATTTCCTCCTCGGCGCGATCCCCTTCGTCGGGGCGATCCCCGACTTCTTCTTCAAATCGAACACCCGCAACCTGAGGATCGTCAAGCGCTGGCTCGACAAGCACCATCCCGAGACGATGATCGTCGAGGGCGAGGTGGTCGCAAGGCGGTAGCCGTCATTGCGGGCGCAGCGAAGCAATCCAGTGCAGAATCGGACGCCCGCTGGATTGCTTCGTCGCTACGCTCCTCGCAATGACGGCATAAAATCGAGCCCGATATCGGCTGCGGGCGCCGACTGGGTGATCCGTCCTACCGAGACGTAGGTCACGCCCGTCTCCGCCTTGGCGCGGATCGTGTCCAGCGTAACGCCCCCGCTCGCTTCCGTAGGCACCCGCCCTGCCACCAGGGCCACCGCCTCGCGAAGTGCCGGCACGTCCATATTGTCGAGCAGCAAATGCGTTGCTCCGGCTTCGAGCGCGGGCGGGATCTGGTCGAGCCGGTCGACCTCGACGATGATCCGCTCGATGCCCGCCGCGGCCGCGCGCCGCACCGCCTCGGCGATCCCCCCGGCGACGGCGACGTGGTTGTCCTTGATCATCGCCGAATCCCACAGGCCCATCCGGTGGTTCCGGGCGCCCCCCATCCGGGTCGCGTATTTCTCGAGACGCCGCAGGCCCGGGATGGTCTTGCGGGTGTCGAGCAGAGTCGCCCCGGTGCCGGCGATCGAGTCGACATAACGGCGGGTCAGGGTCGCGATTCCGGACAAGTGCTGGACGATGTTGAGCGCCGAGCGCTCGGCCGTGAGCAGCGCCCGAGCCTTGCCGCGCAGCCGGAGCAGGTCGGCGCCGGCCGGGACGAAATCGCCGTCCCGAACGAGGGAATCGATCTCCACCTCGGGATCGAGGGCGCGGAAAAAGGCTTCGGCGACGGGCAGGCCCGCGGCGACGATCGGCTCGCGGCTGTCCATGGCCCCGGTGAAGCCGGCGTCCGCGGGGATCACGGCCGCGGAGGTGATGTCGCCCGCCTCGCCGAGATCCTCGGCGAGGGTCGAGCGGACGAAAGCGTCGAGGTCGAAGCCCGCCAGTGAGAAGGTCATGGCCTCCTTTAGGGGCTTCTCTTTCTAAATCCTCCCCCGAAAATCCAGCGGAGGATTTAAGGGTGGCCTACCGCGCCTCTCCGGCGAGCTCTCGTTTAAGGTACGCCATCAGCAGCGCCGCCCGCCTGGCATCTTCCGCATTGTCGGCGCCGACGCTGTGGCCGCCTTCAAGATATTCGTGGAAATAAAAACGGTTGCCGTATTCCTCGAGCCGGGCCGCCATCTTCCGGGCATGGCCGGGATGAACGCGGTCGTCCTTGGTGGAACTGTAGAAGAAGACCGCCGGGTAGCGGACGCCCTTCTTCACATTCTGGTAGGGCGAATATCTGGACAGGAACGCCCAGTCCTCCGGCTTGTCGGGGTCGCCATATTCGTCCATCCACGAGGCGCCGGCGAGCAGGTGCGAATAACGCTTCATGTCGTGTAGGGGCGAGCCGGAGATCACCGCCGAATAGAGGTCCGGCCGCTGGTTCATCGCCGCCCCGACCAGGACCCCGCCGTTGGACCGGCCGGAAATGCCGATCTTGCCCTTTCGGGTGACCCCGGTTCGGATCAGATCCTCCGCGACCGCATGGAGATCGTCGAAGCTCTTCTGCCTGTTCTCGCGGAGCACGGACTTGTGCCAGTCCGGCCCATATTCGCCGCCGCCGCGGATGTTGGCGAGGACGTAGGCGTTGCCCTCCTCGGTCCAGAACATGCCGAGCGGACCGGCGCGGTAAGGCTGGCCGGTGAGATAGCCCGGAGTCTGGGCGGCGCGGAAGCCGCCATAAGCGTGGATCAGGGTGGGCACCGGCCCGGCGGCGCCCTTTCGCCGGACGAGGAAATAGGGGACCCTGGTCCCGTCCTTCGACGTCGCGAAGCGCTGCTCGACGGTCCGGGTGGCGGAGTCGAACTTGGCCGGCAGGCGCTGGACGACGGCGGCCCGGCCGCCGGGCTTGACGGCGTAGAGGGCCGGCGGGGTGAGCATCCCCTCGACGGTCGCGAAGGCCAGGTCCGGCTTTCCGCCGGCGGCCAGAAGGTGGACGGTACTGTTCGCCGGGAGCGCGACCGGGCGCGACGTCCAGGTCCCGTTCTTCTTCGGCGTGAGCGCGAACAATTTGCCCGACACGTCATCGAGCGCCTTGACCCAGAGCACGTTGTCGGACGCAGAGACCTCCTCGATCGCCTGCTTCGCCGTGGGCGCCATCACCAGCCTGGGTTCGGCATGGCCGCGGGCCAGGATGTCGCGAAGCGAATAGGCGACGAGGGTCCCTGCCCTGAATCGCCCGAGCGGGCTCTGCAGCTTCGCGATCAGCTGGTCGCCGATCACATCTTCCAGCTCCGCGTCGGCAGGCAGCGGCACCGGCACCAGCCCGCCGCTCGGGGTCAGCAGGTGGCGCTCGTTCGTCCAGAACGTCTTGCCGCGGTCGACGAACACCCAGCGCCCGGTCGAGCTCTGGATGGCCAGCGGGTTGGCGGCGACGTCGCTCGTTTCGCCCTCGAACAGGGTGCGCGCCGAAGCGAGCGGAGTGCCGCGCTTCCAGAGCTTCAGTATCCGGCCGTACCCGGAAGTGGTCAGCGAGCCTTTGCCGTAATCCGTTCCGACCAGAAGCGTGTCCCTGTCCACCCAGGAGGCGGCGGTCTTGGCTTCGGGGATGACGAAGCCGTCTGCGACGAAGCGGCCGGTGCCGAGATCGAACTCGCGCACCACGTCGGCGTCGGTGCCGCCCGGGCTCAGGGAGACGAGGCAATGGCGATAGTCGGGGGCGAGGCAGTCCGCTCCGTGCCAGACCCAGCTCTTGCCCTCCTGCCGGCCCAGCGCATCGACGTCGATCACCGTCTTCCATTGCGGCTTGCCGGAGCGATAGGCGGCGAGCGGCGAGATCCGCCAAAGGCCGCGCTTGTTGTTGGCGTCGCGCCAGAGGTTGGCGACCTTGTCGCCCATGATCTGGTCGGGGGTGGCGATCTGCTCCTTGTCGTCCAGGATGGCGAGGGCGCGCTGGCGGTAGCTTTCGAATTTCGGATCCCGGGTGAGCTGGGCCTCGGTCGCGGCGTTCCATTCCCTGACCTGATTGAGCGCCCTCTTCCCCTCGATTTCCTCCAGCCAGAGATAGGGGTCGTCGCTCGCGGCCGGCGCGGCGGCAGCCAGGAAGAGCAGGGACGCGGCGGGGAGCAGGAAACGATTCAAGGGCGGTCTCCGGGTGAGTTCGGCAGCAACTAGCGCGTCCGGGTTCACCATTCCAGCACCGCCATCATGCAGTTCCTTCCCGAGCTTGCCTCGGGGAGGGGGACCAGGCGAAGCCTGGTGGAGGGGTAATCCCGACTCCGTATTGCCCCTCCACCACGGCGCTTCGCGCCGCGGTCCCCCTCCCCGAGCAAGCTCGGGGAGGAATTTCACCCCCCCGCGATCACGGGCCGCCCCACATCGCCCTGCCCGACCGTCCGACCCGCCATCTCCAGCATCCGGTCGAGCGACTTCTTCGCCGACAGTCGCAGATCCTCGTCCAGCTCGATTCGCGGCTCGAGGTCGCGAAGCGCGACGTAGAGCTTCTCCATGGTGTTGAGCGCCATGTAGGGACACATGTTGCAGTTGCAGTTTCCGTCGGCGCCGGGCGCTCCGATGAATGTCTTGTGCGGCGCCGCCTTCTCCATCTGGTGCATGATGTGCGGCTCGGTGGCGACGATCATCACCTCCGAGGGGGAAGAGAGCGCATAGTCCAGAATCGCCTTGGTCGAACCTACCAGGTCGGCATGGTCGAGGATGTGCGGCGGGCACTCGGGATGGGCGAGAACCGGAGCTCCGGGATGCTGCGCCTTCAGCTTCAGGAGCTCGGTCTCGGAGAAAGCCTCGTGGACGATGCAGACGCCCGGCCAGAGCAGCATGTCGCGCCCCGTCTTGCGGGCGAGATAACCGCCGAGATTCTTGTCCGGCCCGAAGATGATCTTCTGCTCTTTCGGGATCTGCGAGAGGATGATCTCGGCCGACGAGCTGGTGACGATGATGTCGGACAGGGCCTTCACCGCCGCCGAGCAGTTTATGTAGGTGAGAGCGATATGGTCCGGATGGGCCTCGCGAAACGCCTTGAACTGGTCGGGCGGGCAGCTGTCCTCCAGGCTGCACCCGGCGTTCATGTCGGGGAGGATCACGATCTTCTCGGGCGAAAGGATCTTCGCCGTCTCGGCCATGAAGCGCACTCCGCAAAAGGCGATGACGTCGGCCGAGGTCGACGCCGCCTTGCGCGACAGATCGAGGCTGTCGCCGACGAAGTCGGCGAGGTCCTGGATCGCGGGCTCCTGGTAATAATGGGCGAGAATGACGGCGTTGCGCTCCTTGCGCAGCCGGTCGATCTCGGAGGCGAGGTCGAGCCCCCTGAGGCTCTGATTAGGCGCGTTCATGCTGCCACTCCCGGGTGCGGGACCGGACCCTCGCGGGCCGTCTCACTGGTTTGCGAAGCTGTCTCTCGTGCCTTCCAATATGGTCCCGAAAGGCGCGGAATGGATGCGGCGGAGATAAGGGGGAAGGGGCCGTTTTTCAACAACCCCGTCATCCCGGCGAAAGCCGGGACCTCGGGAGACCCGCCGAGACTTCTTGTCCAGAGGTCCCCGCTTTCGCCGGGATGACGACTTAGCGCTCCGCCTGGCGGTCCCGGAGCCTTGCTTCCAGCGGACGCGGGCGATCGAGATAAGTCGCCTCCTCCTTCCCGGCCGGATCGACGAAGCGAACCGCGACGCTGGCTTCGATCCCGGCGGCGCGCAGCGGCAAGGCGAAGGCTCTCGCGACGTCGCGCATTGCGGCGCCGCGCGCCAGCTGCATCGGGCGCGGCTCGCGGGCCTGACGCATCAGCTCGTCCTGGGCGGCCTGGCGGTTTTCCGAGTCGAGATCCTTTTCCGATCCCGCCAGGGCCATGACGAGTCCGCCTTCCGAGCTCTCCTGAACCTGGTTGAGGTCGATCTCGGGTCCCGACAATTCCAGCGGAGGCAAGGTGACGGACAAGGTCCGGCTCGCCTCGTCCCAGGCGAGGCTGGAGCGGCGAAGCCGAGTAAGGTCGACTCCGTAGCGAACGGTCCCCGGCATGATCAGGGTCTTGCGGGCGGTAAGGCCGAGATGGGTCTCGCTCGCGCTCGCCACCGACACGAACCGGGCGCTGAACGGCACCACCCGGCCCGAATCGCGCACCGAAAGCAAAGCCGCCGTCGCGATCGCCTCCGGATCGGGCTTCGCCGCCGCCGGCGAGGGGCGCAGGCCCCAGCCAAGCGCGAGACCGAGCAGAAGCAGGCCCAGCGCCGGAAGGACGAGGTGAAGCTTCAGTCGGCGAGCGTCCATCGCTCCCCCTCCTCACGGACCAGCCGTCGCCGCTCGAGATCGACCAGATGGGCGAGCACGGACCGGCCCGCGGCCGGAAAAAGCCTCGGGTCGATTCCGGAGTACATCGCCTCCACCATCGCCGAAATCCGTCCCTCGCCGCGTTCGAGATGGCCGAGGATCTGGCGCTCGCGCATCCGGCGGTGCTCGATCAGCCGGCGGACATGGGCGTGGGGATCCTCCACCGCCGGACCGTGCGCCGGATAGTAGATTCGGTCCGGGCGCCCGAGCAGGCGGTCGAGGCTCGCCATGTAATCGGCCATGTCGCCGTCGGGCGGTGCGACGACACTGGTCGACCAGCCCATCACGTGATCGCCCGTGAACAGAGCGCCCTCCCCCACCAGGGCCAGACAGAGATGGTTGGAGGTGTGCCCCGGAGTCGCCACCGCCTCGAACGTCCAGCCTTCCCCGTCGAGCCGCTCGCCGTCCGCGAGTATCCGGTCGGGCCGGTAATCGAAGTCGAAGGATTCATCGGCGCGCGGCCCTGCGTCCTCCAGGCTGAGCGGCGCGCAGCCGACGATCGGAGCTCCAGTCGCCGCCTTGAGCGGACCGCTGGCCGGGCTATGGTCGCGGTGCGTGTGGGTGCAAAGGATCGCGGCGACCCGCTCGCCGCCCAGCGCGGCCTCCAGCGCCTGCAGATGTGCGGGCAGATCGGGGCCGGGATCGATCACCGCCACCTCGCCCTCGCCGATTATGTAGGTCTGGGTGCCGGTATAGGTGAAGGGCGACGGATTGGGCGCAAGCACTCGGCGGATCCGGCTTCCGAGCCGCTCTACCCTTCCGGTCGCCTCCATCGCGCCGATGTGGCACCGTCGGCGGCGAAAACCAAGCGCGCAAGCTTTTCCGCTCCGTCATTGCGAGCGAAGGCGAAGCAATCCAGGCCGGGGGCCGTGCCGGACCCAGGCCCTGTATTGCCGCGTCGCTGCGCTCCTCGCAATGACGGAAGCTTGGGGCTCCCCCACCCTTTCCCCGAGTCGCGCCTGCCCTCAGCGGGCGCTGCGGGCCCGGTCGATGGCCGAGCGGAGCGCGGTTTCGATGCGCGCCTTCTGCTCGGCGCTCAAACGGTCGTTGTCGGTGATCCGGGCGAGGGCGTCCTCAAGGCGCTCGGCCTCGGCAGCGGTGGGAGCGCCCTTCCTGCAGATGATGACCTTGGTCTTCTTGCCGCCTTCGTCCGACTGCTCGTCGACGATCTTCTCGCCGCCGTCGCAATTGGCCAAGCCGCCGGCGCCGTGCATCTCGAACTTGCGGATCCGGTCGCCCGAAGCATGCTCGTCCCCGCCCTTGCCGTCATGAACGATGACGATCCGCTCGACCGTCTTGCCGTCGCCTTCCGGATGGGGATGGGCGAGCGCGGCCCCGCCGGTTCCGGCGAGCAGGAAAGCGGCGGCGGCGAAGCCGAGGCTGTGTTTGAGGTTCATCGAATCATTCTCCCTTCACGAGCGTCTGGATGTTGATGTCGAAGGCGTGGCCCTGGCTGCCCCCGCCGGGAGCGCTTTCGCCGTGCTGGACCCGGAGCTTGACCTTGTGGCCTTCGGCCGCGGCCTTGATGACGGCGGCCCGGAGCTGTGCGACCTCTTCGGCGCTGAGCATTTCGCGGACGGTGAAGACATGCGCTTCGGAATGGATCTGCCCGAACCGGACGGTCTCGACCTGCGGCGGCTGGGGCGCCGGCAGGGCGAGAGCGAAGGTCCGGTTCAAGGACCTTGGAGCGATGGCCGACCTTGGAAGCCGGCGCAGGATCGTCGTCATCGAGGCGAGCGTCGAGGAGAGCGGCGCGGGCGCTTCGGCCGAGGCGAAGCTGGCGGGCTCCGCTTTCAGCCGAGCGGCGCGGGGGGCCGCGGCGGCCCGGATCGGCCGGCGTGCGGCGACGGCGGTCGCCGCGGCCGGCTGCAGCGCGGCAATTTGTGCCGCTGCCCGGGACGGAGCCGCGGCGGGCGCCGCCGAAGCGTAGCGCCCCGGAGCCTCGCCCGCCTCGGGCCGCCCGGCGGTGCCCATCGCGAAGCCGGCGACGGCGAAGGCGGCCAGGGCGACGACTCCTCCGGTCGAGCGCAACGGGCTTGCCCGGTGGTTGCGCATCATCCTCAAGCGGCGCTTCAATTCTCCGGCCGGGTTCAGAGCGCAGGCGGCGATCAGTCCCGGCCGGCTGGCGGATTTGACCAGGGCGCGGGCATAGTCGCACCTTTCGTCGAGCGAGGCGGTCCGGGCGACGGCGGCGTCGCAGGCGAGCTCCTGGTCGCTCCTGAAGGCGCGGAACGACAGCCAGGCGACGGGATTGAACCAGAAAATCGCGAGAACCAGGGTTGCGACCAGATTCCACCAAATGTCGCCGCGTTTGTGGTGGATGAGCTCATGCTCGAGCGCGAGCCGCCGCTCCACGGGATTGTAGCGCCTGGAAAAATCGCCCGGGAGGACGATCCGCCGCTCGATCACGCCGAGTGCGAGCGGTCCGTCCACCTTGTCGCTGATCCAGGTGCGGATCCCGCCGAAAAGAGGCGGCCGCGCCGGCCGGGCGCCGTCGCGGATGCGGCCGAGGAAGGCGCGATAGCCGAGCCATTGCAAGATGAGGAAGATGACCGCACCCCCGGCCCACAATGCGAGCATGAAGGGCACCCACTGCCCGGGTCCGGCCTCAGCCGGCAGGGGTGCGGCCATTTCCGCCGCCGTCGGGATGAAGAGTACGGCGGGCGGAAGGTAAAGGTCGGGGGCCAGCTGCGGGAGCGGCGGAAGGACCAGTCGAAGCGCCGGAACGGCCCACAAGGCATAGGCCCAGCCCGCTCCGAAGCTCCGGGCGACGGGGCCGCGCAGAACGAGCACCATGACCATCAGCAGAGTGACGGCGACGAGAGTCTCGATCAGCCAGGCGATCATGACTTGAGCGCCTTGAGGAGCGTCTCGATCTCGGCGATGTCGGCGGGCGTGAGCTTGTCGCGCGCGGCGAGCTGGGCGACGAGCGCCGGCACCCGGCCGCCGAACATCCTGTCGATCAGCCGGCCGGACTCCTGGGCGACATAATCCTCGCGGCGGATGGCTGGACGGTAGAGGTAGCGCCTCCCATCCTCCTCATGGCTGAGCACGCCCTTGGCGAGAAGGCGGGAGAGCATGGTCTTGACGGTGGCAAGGCTCCAGCCCCGATCCTCCGGGACCCTGGCGGCGACGTCGGCGGCGGTCAGCGGCGCCTCGTCCCAGAGCACCTCCATCACCGCATATTCGCCTTCGGCGATTCTCTCCACGGCTCACCCTCCCTGTCGATTACATGTGTAATTCCGATTCCGCCGCTGAACAGCGGATGAATGGTTCGGTGAGGTATCGACCGCTGTCGGGCCGCTTTACAAAAGCAAAAGCTGTTAAATCCCGTAAACCATCGTCAGGCGCGGAAATCCGCCGCTGGCACGGTCTGGCACGCTGCGTGTATCCTTATTCCTGTCCACACGCATCCACGCGAACAAGGGGGCGGACGAGCGGTCTTTCTGGTCCCGCCGTCCGCCCCTTTCTTTCGACGGCGCAGCCGTCATCCCGGCGAAAGCCGGGACCTCGGGGAGCCCACCGAAACTTCTCGTCCGGAGGTCCCGGCTTTCGCCGGGATGACGGGCTATGCCCTAAGGATCGCCGCCGTCTCCGCATCTCCGGGCAAAAACGCCTCGATGGCGAGCTCGGACAGGGTGATGTCCACCGGGGTGCCGAACACCGTCGTCATGCTGAGGAAGGAGAGCAGGTGCCCGCCCTGGCGAACCTTGAGCAGGATGGCGATCCCGCCGGTCCCATTCTCTGCGATTCCGCCGGGATAGGCGCGAAGCTCCTCGAGCAGGGCCGCGAGCACCGGATCGGCGCTGGCGTCGATCTGCTCCTCGAGCCGGCGGAAGATATAGCCGCGCCACTGCGCGAGATTCTCGATCCGCGGCGCGAGGCCTTCGGGATGAAGGCTGAGCCGAAGCACATTGAGCGGCGGCTCCAGCAAATGCCGCGCGACGTCGGTGAGGAAGGGTGCGATCCCGGAATTGGCCGCGACCAAGTTCCAGTGGAGGTCGATGGCGAGCGCGGGAAAGGGCTCGTAGGCGGCGAGCACCTTGTCGACAGCCTGCCGGGCGGCCGCGAGCTCCGGATCGTCGAGGGTCCTTGCGGGCAAGGCGGGGGCGAAGCCGCCCGCGACGAGCAGGACGTTGCGCTCGCGGGGCGGGATCCTGAGCCGCTCCGCAAGCCTGAGGAGCATCGCCCGGCTCGGCCTCGACCGGCCGGTCTCGATGAAGCTCAGGTGCCGGGCCGAAATCTCGGCGTCGAGCGCGAGGTCCAGCTGGCTGAGGCGGCGGCGCCCTCGCCAGGTGCGGATCTGGGTTCCGACGAGTTCGGCGGGATTGACGGCCATCAGCCAGCCTAACCCAGGCCGCCGGTGAATCCCATTACCTGCCGGGTAATGGACAGCATGACCCCGAAAGGCCGATCAATATCTGACGGCGCCGATCCGGCGACCTTCGACAGAAAGGATCGAACCCATGAAATCCCCGGCTTTCCTGAGGCGCGTGCTCGCCCTCGATTCCGCCAGCTGCGCAATGATCGGGCTGATGCTCTGCCTCGGCGCAGCGCCACTTTCCGGGCTCTTCGGCCTCGGCGAGAGACTCCTTTTCGGCGCCGGTCTGATGCTTCTACCGCTCGCCGCCTTCATCGCCTGGCTGGCCTCGCGTCCGTCGCCGCCGAACCCGCTGGTCTGGCTGGTCATCGTCGGCAACGCCGCCTGGACCGCCGAGAGCTTCCTGCTGATCTCGACGGAGGCGAGGAGTATCACGGGGCTCGGCACCGCCTTCGTCGCCGCCCAGGCGGTTGCGGTGCTCGGCCTGGCGCTGCTCGAATATGCGGGGCTGCGGAAGATTCGGGCGACGGCCTGATCGGGAAACCGTCATCCCGGCGAAAGCCGGGACCTTCGGGAGGCCCGCCGAGACTTCTCGTCCCGAGGCCCCGGCTTTCGCCGCGGCGACGGGCTTCTTCCTAAGCCTTCGCGACCTGCTTCTCGTCGAGAAGCTGCTGGAGCTCGCCGGCCTCGTACATCTCCATCATGATGTCGGAGCCGCCGACGAACTCGCCCTTCACATAAAGCTGCGGGACGGTCGGCCAGTCCGAATATTCCTTGATGCCCTGGCGGATTTCCGGGTCCTGAAGGACGTCCACCGTGTCGAACCCCACGCCGAGGTGATCGAGGATGGCGACGGCTCGGCTCGAAAAGCCGCATTGGGGGAAGAGCGCGGTGCCCTTCATGAACAGGACGACGTCGCTCTTGCGGACGATCTCGTCGATTCGGGTGCTGGTGTCGGACATTCGAGGATCCTCAATCGGGGGTCGCGGTGGAGAGCTGGAGCGCGTGCAGGGCGCCGCCCATTCGGCCGCCGAGCGCTTCGTACACCCGCTGGTGCTGGCGGACTCGCGGCATGCCCCGGAAGCTCTCGGCGACCACTCGGGCGGCATAATGATCGCCGTCGCCGGCGAGATCGGTGATCTCGACCCGCGCATCCGGAATTCCGGCCCGGATCAGCTCTTCGATCTCAGCCGCAGCCATCGCCATCAGCCTTGCGACTCCATCAGCTGCCGGCGCGCTTCGACCGTCTTGTGGTCGAGCGCCTCGCGGATCCGCGATTCGTCGCACTCCACCCCGGCCGAGGTAAGGTCGCCGACCAGCTTGCGGATCACGTCCTCGTCGCCCGCTTCCTCGAAATCGGCCCGGACGACGTCGCTCGCATAGGCGTCGGCTTCCGCCTGGCTGAGGCCCATCAGGCCGGCGGCCCACTGCCCGAGCAGCTTGTTGCGGCGCGCCGTGATCCGGAACTGCATGTCCTGGTCTCGGGCATATTTGGTCTCGAAGGCGCGTTCGCGGTCGTCGAAAGTGCTCATGGAGGCTCCTGCTCTGTCAGGGATCAGATAGGCGGGCGCGGCCCTGCGCGCAATGAAGGGAAGAGGAAAGAAGGGCCTTCGACAAGCTCAGGCCGAACGGTGGAGGGCTGCTGCCGCCCTCAATTCCGTTCAGGCTGAGCTTGTCGAAGCCCTGCCCTTCTACTCAGTCATGGTCACAACGAGCTTCCCCACGGCTTTCCTCGCCGCCATGTGGGCGATCGCCTCGCCCCCCTGCTCGAGCGGCCAGGAGCGGCTCACCCTGGGCGCGATCTTTCCCTCGCGCCACAGGCGGAAAAGAGTCTCGATATGCGCCGCGTTCGCCTTGGGATCGCGGGCGGCGAAGGCGCCCCAGAAGACTCCGCGGACGTCGCAGCTCTTCAGAAGCGTGAGGTTGAGCGGTAGCCTCGGGATTCCGGCCGGGAAGCCGACGACGAGGTAGCGGCCTTCCCAGCCGATCGACCGCAAGGCCGGCTCGGCATAATCGCCGCCGACGGGATCGTAGATGAGGTCCGCGCCGCCTGGCCCGACCGCCTCCTTGAACATCTGGCCGAGCGCTTTCGAACCCTCCTTGTCGAACGGTCCGGACGGGTAGACGATTGCGAGATCGGCCCCGGCCTGCCGGACGACCTCCGCTTTCTCCTCGGAGGAGACGGCGGCGACCACCCGGGCGCCATAGGCCTTTCCGAGCTCGACGGCCGCAAGGCCCACTCCGCCGGCGGCGCCCAGGACCAGCAGGGTCTCGCCCGGCTTCAGCCCGCCCCGGTCGAGCAGAGCGTGGATCGACGTCGCATAGGTCAGGATCAGGGCCGAGCCTTCCTCGAAGCTTCGCTCGGGCGGCAGCGGAACTGCCTGTCCGGCGGAGATGACCACTTTCTCGGCCAGCCCGCCATGGCCGATCATCGCGATCAGCCGGTCGCCACAGGCCCAGCCGGAGACCCCCTCCCCCACCGCTTCCACAATGCCCGCGACTTCGCCGCCCGGAGCGAACGGCCGCGGCGGCTTGAACTGATATTTGTCCTCGATGATCAGGACGTCGGGATAATTGATCGCGCAGGCGCGGACCCCGACGAGAAGCTGGCCCGGAGCGACCTGCGGATCGGGAAGATCGACGAGCTCCAGAGTCTCCGGCCCGCCCGGCGCGGCGGAAAGCAGAGCCCTCACTTGGCCGATTTCGGGAAGGCGGGCAGCTTGGCGATGTCGGCCGGCTCGTGCTGGATGATCACCTTCGCCTTGAGGTTGGCGGCGATCCGGTCGAACCGGTCCATCGAGGCGAGCGTGTCGGCCCGGTCGTGGTTGAAGGGCGGCACTCCGCGGTTCTTCACCTGCTCCGTGAAATGATATTGGTCGCCGGAGAGGAGGACGTTCCCGGAGGCGAGGCGGACGAGCAAGGCGTAATGGCCGGGCGTGTGGCCCGGAAGCTTCAGCATGACGACTCGGCCGTCGCCGAAAACGTCCTTGTCCGCCGTCAGCGGATCGACCTTGCCGCCGCCGGTGAGCCAGTGCGACAGGGCCTTGGTGGAATCCTCGTCGGGCGACGGGGTGCCGCGCAGCAGCTCCAGGTCTCCCTTGCCCATCATGAGGGTCGCCTGCGGGAAGCGGGGCGCCTGCCCGGTATGGTCGAAATGCCAGTGGCTGATGCCCATCAGCTCGATCTGGGCGGCCTTCACTCCGATTTGCGCGAGCTGGTCGACGAGGCTGCGCTTGACGGTGATCTTCTGTCCCGCATTTTCGATCCCCGCGCCGATGAGGGCGTCGGTGAGCCCGGTGTCCCACAGCATGTAGCGATCGCCGTGCCGGATCAGGTAGCAGCTTCCGACGATGTTCTTCGGGCCGGCCGGATATTGGAAGGTGTCCGAGAAGAAGGCGCCATATTGCTTCATCACGAAGTCGCCGCAGTGGAGCCGCCAAAGCTCGATCGGCGCCTGCGGGCCCGTCGGAGCCTGCATCGCGCCGAGGCCGAGCCAAACGGAGGCGAGGAGAGTCAGCTTCTTGATCATGTCGGTGCCCCTTCTTTGGGCGAGACATAATGGGGATCGTGGACGAAGGGCAATGGCCCGCCTTCCGCCAGAGCGGCGAGGATTGCGGCGAAGTCCGTCCGGCAGCGGAAGCCGAGCCGGATTTCGGCGGCGGCGGGAACATAGACCCGGTCTATGCGCATCGGCAGGGTCCAGCCGGCGGCGGCGTAGAGGGTGGGCGCTTCAGGGAAGCGGCGCTCGACGACGGCCGCCGGGTCCGTGGCCAGCTCGTCGCAATCCTCGGGCGAGAATGGCGGCGGCGCGGAGACGATGAAGGTGCCGAAGCCGAGCCGAGGCGCGCCATCGAGCGCGGCGACATGGGCTTCGGCGGCATCCTCGACGGTGAGGCGCCGGTTCAGAAACTCGTTTGCCTTGATGTTCGGTCCGCTCGGGAGGCGGTGGGTATCGTCGTCCTCGGGGAAGAATCGCGAAGTTCGAAGGATACAGACGGCAAGGCCGTGCTCGCGATGGGCGAGCCGGCACAATCGCTCGGCGGCGAGCTTGGTGATTCCGTAGATATTGCGCGGCTCGAGAGGCGCATAGTCCTCGGTCATCCATAGCGCCCGGTCGATCCGGCCGGAATGGAGCGCCTCCGAGACCATCAGCGAGGTGGTGGACGTGAAGACGAACCGGTCGTTGCCGGCGGCCGCGGCGGCCTCCAGCAGGTTCAGGGTCCCGGTGACGTTGACGTCGACGAAGGCCTGGCGCGGGTAACGCGCGATGTCCGGCTTGTGCAGCGCTCCGGAGTGGATGACGGCCTCGATGCCGCGCTCGCCGAAGGTCCGATCGATCAGGGCGCGGTCGGCGACGGAGCCGAGGACGTCGGTGTCCGCGCCCGGGGCGACATCGAGGCCGGTGACCTGATGGCCTTGTTTTCGGAGCCGCGGCGCGAGGAAGCGGCCGAGCCAGCCCGACGAGCCTGTCAGAAGAATCCGCATCCAACCCCTCCCGTCATCCCGGCGAAAGCCGGGACCTCGGGTCGAGAAGTCCCGGCGGGTCTCCACGAGGTCCCGGCTTTCGCCGGGATGACGCTAGCTCTCGTAACGCGCCGTCGTCTTCGCCGCCACTTCCTCGGCCGTCACCCCGGGCGCCAGCTCGATAAGTCGGAACGGGCTGTCGTGGCCGGGCCGGTGGAACACGCAAAGATCGGTGACGATCATGTCGACGACGTTCTTGCCGGTGAGCGGCAACGTGCATTCGGGGATGAACTTCGGATCGCCGCTTTTCGAATTGTGCTCCATGACGACGATGATCTTCTTCACCCCTGCGACGAGGTCCATCGCCCCGCCCATGCCCTTCACCATCTTGCCCGGGATCATCCAATTGGCGATGTCGCCCTTCTCGCTCACCTCCATCGCCCCGAGCACGGTGAGGTCGATATGGCCGCCGCGGATCATCGCGAAGCTCTGCTCCGAGCCGAAATAGGAGGAGGAATCGAGCTCGCTGATCGTCTGCTTGCCGGCGTTGATCAGGTCCGGATCGACCTCGTCGTCATAAGGGAAAGGCCCGATTCCGAGCATCCCGTTCTCGCTCTGCAGAGTCACCTCCATCCCTTCGGGGATGTTGTTGGCGACGAGCGTCGGGATGCCGATGCCGAGATTGACGTAATAGCCGTCGCGAAGCTCCTTGGCGGCTCGGGCGGCCATCTGATCGCGGGTCCAGGCCATTATGCCGCCTCCCGCTGACGCACCGTGCGAAACTCGATCTTCTTGTCGTAGGGGGCGCCGAGGATCATTCGCTTCACGTAGATGCTGGGGAGGTGGATGCAGTCCGGATCGAGCGAGCCTACGGGCACGATCTCCTCGACCTCGGCGACGCAGACCCTGCCGGCGGTCGCCATCGGCTGGTTGAAGTTGCGGGCGGTCTTTCGGAAGACGAGGTTGCCGGCCTCGTCGGCCTTCCAACCCTTGATGATCGACAGGTCGGCGCGGATCCCGCGCTCGAGCACATATTCCTCGCCGTCGAACTCCTTGGTCTCCTTGCCGTCGGCGACGATCGTTCCGACTCCGGTCTTGGTGTAGAAGCCCGGGATTCCGGCGCCGCCGGCCCGGCAGCGCTCCGCCAGGGTGCCCTGCGGGCAGAATTCGACCTCGAGCTCGCCGGCCAGATATTGCCGCTCGAACTCCTTGTTCTCGCCTACGTAGGAGGAGATCATCTTCCGGATCTGACGGGTGCGCAGGAGCTTGCCGAGGCCTTCATTGTCGATCCCGGCATTGTTGGAGACGACGGTCAGGTCCTTGACCCCACTGTCGCGTATGGCGTCGATCAGCCGCTCCGGGATCCCGCACAGGCCGAAACCGCCCGCGCAGATCGTCATTCCGTCGAACAGCAGGCCGTCGAGCGCGGCCGGGGCGTCAGGGTAGGTCTTGCGCATTCACCGCTCCCGTTTGGATACGGGGCCGATAAGCTGGCAGGGCGAGTGCGGTCAAGGAAGCCGCGCTCCCCGTCATCCCGGCGAAAGCCGGGACCTCGGAGAGACCCGCCGAGACTTCTCGTCCTGAGGTCCCGGCTTTCGCCGGGATGACGGTGGAGCCCGCCCCGCCTCAGCTCCTCAGCTTCGCCAGGACGCCCTGGAGCTGCATGGCGTTGGACATGTCGCCCTCGACCTTCAATTTGCCCTGCATGAAGGCGGTCATTCCATCCAGCTTGCCGTCGCTCATCGCCTGCCAGTCTTCCCAGGCGACCTTGATCGTGGTGTCGGCCGGGCCGTCCTCCTCGGTCACCCGGCTGGCGGCGCCGTCGAGCATCACCGCGCCCTCGGAGCCGAAATCGAGCTTCACCCTCTTGCCAGGAAGCCAGGCGCTCTTCGAGTTGAGGGCCGCGGCCATTTCGCTCTTGGTCATGATCTTCCTCCCGCTGGGGTTCCCCGGGCTTCCTACTTTACGTAAACGTCAGGTCAAGACTCGAGTTGGGCGCGGTTGCGAACCTGCCCAGGCCCGGCACGCCGCGGTCTATTGCCCATGGCCGATCAGAATGCGTTACATCTCGGAAAGTCGGGATGGGCGAGGATTCCGGCCTCGCCGCGGAGCACCGCCGCGTTAAGCGGGAGGCCCTTCTTGAGCTTGTAGCCCTGGCTGATGGCTCTGACGCCCGCGCAATCATTCACATAGAGGTAGCCTTCCGGCTCCCGGATCCTGCCCGCCCGCGAATTGTATTCGATGATCGCGCTTCGGCAATTCTCGAAACACCTTACCACCCGGAACGACGATCTGTCGCACCGGTAGCGCTCGCCTGCCTTGATCGGTCGTTTGATGGCATAATTCGTCGTATTTCCCGGGATTCCGATCGAAACGCAGTGAACGCCGTCTTCCCGTGCGATGTACCGGGACTCGACCGGCGGACTTTCGGGCCGATAATCCATCGGAGGTCCGTCACGGACACCATCCTCAGCGAACGCGATTGAATGACTAGAATCGAGACTGGTGTAGACGATTTCCTGCCGCGACGAACGGAGTTCGGCGCCGCTCACCGGCAGCACCGCATCAGTAGGCGCCAGCATCAGCAAAAAAGCGACTGCTGACCTAATCACAATGATCTCTCCCCAGCGCTGCGCAGCCGGCGTCCTGATAGGGCTGCTGGTGCGGGATCTGCAACCCACCGCCAAGCGGGCCGCGGGGATACTGCAGCCCGCCGGTCATTTCCTCTGGAGTGCCATGAAGCCCGATCTCGTGCGCTATGTCGCCTCTAGCCGGCTTCTCCAGCGAAAAATTGAATATATATGTCTCGGGGGTCGTTCCGTGCCCCGGCCCTCCCCTTGTCGCCATCGCACGACCGCTCGGAGCGTTCTCGGGAACGTAGAGAACTTTCCGGGTCCGCATCGCTTCCGCCATTTTCGCCGCGGTGGTCCTGAACGACCCTTCTCGGTTTCGCCCGAAACCTCGAACCGTAATCTCCCGATCGCCTCTGGCCAGAAGTCTTCTGTACGCCTGAGTGTATTTTTCGTTGAAAGCGGCGAAGCTCCGCTGTTCGCGCGGGGTTGCCGGCCGAGTTCCGATGATATGGCCTTCTCTGTCCGCTTCAGCGATGCCGTCGATCTGGCAGCGGGGCGCGCGATCGGCGCGGGGATCCTGCGTCTCGCACGCCAGTCCGGTGGGATCCACCGAGTTGACCGGGTCATTCCCCACATAGGCATAGAGATTCACCTGATCCTGATATCCGATCGGGTCCGTCTGCATGAACCGCCCAAGCGTGGCCGAGTAGAATCTCGCTTTGTAATACCACATGCCGAGCTCGGGAATCCACGCCTGGCCCGTATAGCCGAACCTCCCGACATTGGCCGAATTGGGGATCCCCCAGGGATCGTAGCCGTTGATCGCGACCGAATTGCCGTTCGACGCGACCACACCGACGATCGAGCCCTGGTGGTCGGCCCGGAACGACCGGCGGTCGTAGCCGCCCGGCCCTTCGTACCAGCTGATCGGCGCGTCGGTTCCCGTGCCGTGAACGTAGGAGCGCAGCAGCGCGCCGGCGCCGTCATATTCGATCGCCAGCCGATCGCCGTCGTAGAGAAAGCGCCGGGTCCCCGCGGCGCCGCCGCTCGTCTGCCACAGCCGCCCCTGCGGATCGTAGGCGAAACTCCCGGTCTTCGCTCCGGAGGCCGACACCAGCCGGTTCTCCCCGTCGTAGACGAAGCTGCTCGTGCCGTCGGAGGTAAGATTGCCGTTTGCGTCGTAGCCGAAGCTCGCGCTCGGGCTGCCGTTGCTGGTCGTGGCGGTATATTGGTTCAATCCGTTGACGCTGTAGCCGCGGCTGACATTGTAGGCGGTGTTTGAGACGTAAGCGTCGGTCGTCGCCGTTCGGGTCATTATCTGCGACGCGGGATTGTAGAGCGGGAAGCCGAGGGTCTGGTCGGCGGCGCTCCCGGCGAGATCATGGGCAAGGCTCGAGAGCCGTGCGAGGCCGTCATAGCCATAAGTGGTGGTGGAGGTCGTGACGCCCGAGGTCACCGCCGCCAGGGTCGAGCGGCGGCCGGCGGAGTTGTAGCCGATCGAATCCCTGGTCGCTCCGAACTCCTGCAGGGCGGTCAGTCGGTCCAGCCCGTCATAAGTGAAATTCTGCAGATAATAGCCGGTCGACGCTGTCGGGACGAACGCGGTGCGATTGCCGTTCGCATCATATTCCATGGTGAGAGTGCGCGCCGTGCCGTCCATGTTGGTCGTCGCGGTGACGAGCCGGCCGAAGCCGTTATAGACGTTGGTGACGCCCGTGCCGGTGGCGGAGCCAAAGCGGCTGTAGGTTTGCGCACCGCCGAGCTCGTAGCCGCTGTAGACGCTGTAGCCGGCAGCGCCGGTCACGGAGGCCGGGACGACCCTTAGCGTTTCCCGGTCGAGGGCGTCGTAGGTGTAGGCGATGGTGGTCCCGTCGCGCTTCCTCACGCTCGTCCGGTTGCCGTTGGCGTCGTAGCCATATTGCTCGTAGTCGAGAGCATTGGTCTGGCCGGGCGTCGTCTTGGACGGGAAGGTCCATGTCGAATGGCGATCGTGGCCGTCATAGGTCATGCCTGCCTTGTTGCCGTTGGCGTCGGTGACGCTGGCCTGCTTGCCGTTCGGCGAATAGGTGTAGGTGGCGTAATCCTGCTGAAGCGAAGTGCCGTAGGCCTTCTGCACTTTGAACAACTGGCCGGAATCGTCATAGACGTTGCGGGCGATCCGGTCGGCGCCATAGCTGCCCGGCGTGGACAGCGTGCAGGGCGACGGAAGCGCTCCGAACGTCGCGGGATTCATCCTCACGGCGACGCACTCGGGGCGGCTCAGCGCATCGTAGCCATATTGAGTCACCCGGTGCGCCGTGCCGCCGGTGGAGACGACCTCCTTCACCTTCCTCGAATAGGCATCGTAGCTGATGTCCATCGTGCGGAAGATGGTGAAGCCCGACCAGCTCGCCGGCGCGACCGCCTCGGACTGCCAGGATGCAAGCTCACCCATCTCGACCTTTATGAGGTTGCCGCCGCTATCGTAGCTGTTGCGAACCGCGGCGTATTTGATCGGCCCTAAGCCGTCGGGATCCGGCCTGATCGAGCCAGTCGGCCGGCGCAGGGCGTCGTAGCGCGCCGCCGTCGTGAAGTCGGACGGCGATGTCTGAGCCACGCAGGGCGAACAGAGTATCGTACCGGTCGCTGCCGCCGCCATCCACCGCATCCTCGATGCTCCCCTTTTCATCGCCGCGCTCACGGGCAGCTCGTCAGGCCGGCGCGCGGGCTGGTCTCGCTGATCTTGTTGCCGACGGCGTCGTAGCCATAGCAGGCCCGGAGGCTCACCCCGCCCGCGGTCACCACCTTGCCGCGCACCCAAAGGTTGTTGGGTCCTGAATTGGGGCCGTAGTCGTAGCTGACTGTGACTTCGTCGGCCGAGCCTGCCCCGCAGCTGCCGCTGACCGTCGCGCTGGTCCGGCAGGTCTTCTCGGTGCTGAGGACCCAAATCGGTGTCGCGGCCTGCGAATAGCTGCCCACGCTGTTTTTTACCCAGGCGTAGCGCTGCACATAGGCGTATCGCTTCACGGCCTGGAGGCCGTTCGAATCCGCCGGGGCGGTCTCGGTCAATATGCCGCCATGGGTCGGATCGTAGGTATAGCTGGTCGTGTTGTTGCGGCCGTCCGTGGTAGAATCGGGCTTGTTGCAGCAATTGGTGTAGCTTGCGCTCGTAACGATGTTGGCGAGCCCGCTGCCCGGCTTCGGCTGTATCGTATGGGTCAGCAAATCGCCATATGCATTGTAGGTCGCGACATGCTTGTTCCCCTCCGGAAGCTCGACGCCGGTGAGGCTCCACTGACTGTCGTAGGTATATTTGCGGACGTTGCCGAGCTCGTTGACGGAACTCGTCAGCACGCTTGGATACTCGTACTCTCCGGAGCTTGGATTCCCACCGGCATCGCCCATGGACCGGCGGTATCGCGCGGCCTTGCCGAGCGGGTCCTGGATCCGAAGAAGCTGTCCCGTCGTCCCACCCAGCACCGCGTCGCTGGACGGATAGGAGTAGGTCCAGGTCTGGCCCGCGCGAGTCATGCTGGTCACCCGCCACGACCAGGAGCCGACGACGTTGGCGGGAACATAGGACTGAGTGGTCCACTGCAGGCTCGGAGTCGTTTCCCCGGGGCTGAGGAGGGAAGTGGCGGACACCGCCCAGGCTTGGCCCAGATGGTTCGAGTAGGTCCTCACCCCGTTCGTAGCCGTCGCGGGCAGGCTCACCGAAGGCCAGGGCATCGTCAGCGTGCAGCTGTCCGCCGTCGGATCACAATATTCGTAAGCGTTATTTATAAGTATGATCTTCGACCGCGACTGCTGATACCCGCTGTGATTATATTCGTATTTGATCTGGTATCCGCGGTTAGAGACAATGGATTGGGTCCGGCAGCCGAGGGTAACTTCCTTGTTATGGTAGGTGAGCACTTCGCCGTTGGGCTTCGTGATCTTGGCCGCACACATGCTGGCTTCTTCGGACTGACCGCCAAAATATCCTGGCGGATAGGCATATTCGATCAAGGTGCCGTCGCGGTCGGTCAGAACCGCGGAATCCATACCGTACGATATGTAGCTCATGGGCTCAGAGACGACGCCCCCATTGAGAATTGACCAGGTTTTCAGCCCGATCGTCGCGGTCGCCCGGGTCGAGGCTTGCCAGGAGGGATCCCGAATTATCAGGCTCGAATAGTAACTGTCCCGCTCCGTGGGATAGTTGACGCTCACCTTGATCGGATCCTGGCCCGCGGGGCCGATGCTGATCGGTGCGAGGTCGAGGGAATAGGTCCAGTTGACCAGGTCGACGCCGTTGCCGTCCACCACCGGCTTAGCCGGCATCGGGTTGAGCGATTGAGCGCTCGCCCCCGGCGGCAGTGCCCCGGCGACTGCTAAGGCAAGTGCACCCGCTGCGATCCGGGTTTGAGCCTGTGCGAACATTTGAGCCCCCGTCAAAAAGATCCGATCGATCAAAGGCCCTCGTGCGGCGCGGGCGCCGGCCGCCGTGCATGCAGGCGAGCAAGCTGACGCTCCCCGGAGAAAGGGGTCATCTGGAGGGCCGCGCTCGCACCCGTGACCGTATAGGTCGCCCGGTTCCCGGCCGGGTCGTAGCCTGTGCCGGTGGCCATGCCGGCATTGGGACCGCCGGAGGTGGTGGTCGCGGTGAGCCGTCCCAGGGCATCATAGGTATAGCTGACAGTCTCCGCGGCCTGAGCGGGCGCCGCAACGGCGGACGCGGCAATCAAGCCCAGGAAAAAAACCTTGATCTGCATCAGCCCCGTCTCCCCGCCCTCACGAGGCGCCTCCCGGCCCCGAACGTCAAGTTCGTTTTTAGTCCGAAACGAGTTGGATGGGCTTGCTCCGGCCGCAGCGCGCCACCGGTGCTTGTCCAAATGGGCTGCTTCTCCTACCGGCACCGGGACGGGCGGGGACAGACAGGCCGGCCCGAACGGAGTTGGACTTGGACGCCGCCGAAGCCATTCATCAGAAGTTCGTCGCCCGGGTGCGGGACGGCAACCTGCCCCGGCGCACCAGCGACGTGCGGCCGGCCGAGGTCGGCCTCGGCCGCGAAGCCATGGTCGAGCTCTTCTACAGCCAGGTCGCCAGCCGCCAGATGGACCGGCTCTCGCGAAAGCTCCAGGCCCGGGGCGAGGGCTTCTACACGATCGGAAGCTCGGGCCACGAAAACAACGCCGCGGTCGCGGAGGCCCTTCGGGTCGACGACATGGCCTTCCTCCACTACCGCTCCAACGCCTTCCAGATCCACCGCTCCAAGAAGCTTCCCGGGCAGACTCCGCTCTGGGACATGCTGTTGAGCTTCGCGGCTTCGGCCGAGGATCCGATCTCGGGCGGCCGCCACAAGGTGATCGGATCGAAGCCGCTCTTTATTCCGCCCCAGACCAGCACCATCGCCTCCCACCTTCCGAAGGCCGTCGGAGCGGCGTTCAGCATCGGGATCGCCCGGATGCTGAAGCTCGAGGAGACGCCCCTTCGAAGCGACTCGATCGTCCTCGCCAGCTTCGGCGATGCCTCCGCCAACCATTCGACCGCCCAGGGCGCGTTCAACGCAGCCGCCTGGGCCGCCTATCAGGGCAGCCCGATGCCGATCGTCTTCCTGTGCGAGGACAATGGAATCGGAATCTCGACCCGCACCCCGCCGGACTGGATCGGAGCCTCGTTCCGCAACCGGCCGGGGCTCGACTATGTGCATTGCAGCGGCTTCGACATGGCCGACGCCTGGCGCGGCGCAAGCGAGGCGGCGCGGATCGCCCGCACCCGACGACGGCCGGTCTTCCTCCACATGGACTGCGTCCGGCTCTACGGCCATGCCGGCTCCGACGTCCAGGGCACCTACCTGACCAAGGCGCAGATCGAGCGGGACGAGGAGCGCGATCCCCTGGTCTACAGCGCCGCTTTGCTGATCGAGCAGGGCCTGCTCACCGGCGAGCAGATCCTCGGCGTCTACGACGAGACCGAAGCCACCCTCGCGCGAATCGCGGAGCAGGCGATCGCCCGGCCGAAGCTGACCTCCAGCAGGGAGGTGATGGCGACCATCGTCCCGCCCAAGCGGCTGCCGGCCCGGTCCAACACCCCAACGCCCGAGCAGCGGGAAGCCCTTTTCGCCCGCGACAAGAGCATGATCGACAAGCCGCAGCACATGGCGCGGCTGCTGAGCTGGGCGCTCGCCGACCTGATGCTCGCCTATCCCCAGATCATCGTCGCCGGCGAGGACGTCGGCCCCAAGGGCGGGGTCTACAACGTCACCGCCAAGCTCCACGAACGCTTCGGATCGTGCCGGGTGATCAACACCCTGCTCGACGAACAGACCATCCTCGGCCTCGGAATCGGCGCCGCCCATAACGACCTCCTCGCCATCACCGAAATCCAGTTCCTCGCCTACGTCCACAATGCCGAGGACCAGATACGCGGCGAGGCGTCGACCTTGAGCTTCTTCTCCAACGGCCAGTATACCAACCCGACCGTCATCCGGATCGCGGGCCTCGGCTACCAGAAGGGCTTCGGCGGCCATTTCCACAACGACAACAGCCTTGCCGTCTTCCGCGACATTCCGGGCCTGGTCCTCGCCTGCCCGAGTAACGGCGCCGACGCGGTCGAGATGCTTCGGGAATGCGTCCGCCTCGCCCTCGACGAGCAGCGGGTCGTCGTCTTCGTCGAGCCGATCGCACTCTACATGACCCGAGACCTTCACGAGGAAGGCGATGCGCTGTGGACCTCGACCTATGCGGCGCCGGGCTCGGCGAAGCCGGTCCGGCTCGGTGAGCCCGGAGTGCATGGGAACGGCACCGACCTCGCCATCGTCAGCTACGCCAACGGCTATTACCTCTCCCGCCAGGCCGGCCGGATCCTGAGCGAGCAGCATGGGCTGAATAGCCGGGTGATCGACCTGCGCTGGCTGGCGCCGCTCGACGAGGAGGGCCTGCTCGAGGCGGTGGCCGGCTGCAGGCGGGTCCTGATCGTCGACGAATGCCGCAAGACCGGCTCGCAGAGCGAGGCCCTGATGGCCCTGTTCGCCGAGCGCGCGCCCGGCCTCCCGGTCCGCCGGGTGGCGGCGGAGGATTCGTTCATCCCGCTCGGCCGGGCGGCGACGCTTACCCTGCCGAGCCGCGACTCGATCGTCGCCGCGGCGCTGGAGACGGTCCGTGGCTGAGCGGGAGAAAGCGCTGGTCGTCTGTCCGGGCCGAGGCACCTATGGCAAGGCGGAGTTGGGCTATCTGAAGCGATTCCATGCAAAGAATGGCGATCTTTTCACATCTTTCGACCGGATCCGCTCAGAGCGCGGCCAGCCGACGATCACCGAGCTCGACGGCGCCGAACGGTTCAGCCCGGCCCTCCACACCCGCGGCGACATCGCCTCGCCGCTCATCTTCGCCGCCTCCTACGCCGATTTCCTCGCCATCGACCGGTCCCGCTTCGACATCGCCGCCGTCACCGGCAATTCGATGGGCTGGTACACCGCGCTCGCCGTCGGCGGAGCGGTCGGAGCCGAGCAGGGATTCCGGATCATCGACGCCATGGGCGAGAACAGCCAGGCCGGCGAGGCCGGCGGGCAGGTCCTCCTCACCCTCGTCGACGAGGACTGGCGCGAGCTTCCGGGCCTTCGCGAGCAGGTGCTCGCGCTCGCCGGGGAGATCGGCGCTCGCGACGGCCTCAGCCTCTACGTCTCGATCGAGCTCGGCGGGATGATCGTCCTGGCCGGAAACGAGGCCGGGCTCGCCGCCCTTCTCGCCGAAGCGCCGCCCACGCCCGCCCGCGACCCGCTGCGCCTCGTCAATCACGGCCCATTCCACACGCCGCTCATGGCAAGGTCGTCCGAGCGCGCTTTGGCGCAGCTTCCGTCCGGCTGGTTCGGCTCCCCGAAAGTGGCGATGATCGACGGGCGAGGCCATGTCTGGCGGCCCTTCGCCACGGAGCCGCGAGCCCTGCACGACTACACCTTCGTCGCCCAGATCCTGGAGACCTACGATTTCACCCGCTCGATCCAGGTCGCCGTGAAGGAATATGCGCCGGATCGGATCGTCCTGCTCGGCCCCGGCGACACGCTGGGAGGCGCCATTGCCCAGGCCCTGATCGCCATCCAGTGGCGCGGCCTGAGATCGAAAAGCGACTTCCAGGAGATGCAGTCGGGCGATCCGTTCCTGATCTCGATGGGCCGCGAGGATCAGAGGGGGATGGTGGCGGCCTAACCGTCATTGCGAGGAGCGAAACGACGAAGCTTCGCTCGCAATGACGGTATCACAACCCGTAGATACCGCTCCCCTCCAGGCTCGCGGCGATCAGCTTCGCCCGCACCGCGTCGCCCCGAAGCCGGGCCTCGCAATAATCGCCGACCATCTGCGCCTGGGCCTCCAGCCGGGCCTCGGCGAAGCGGGTCTCCCCCGGCACGTAGCGGTACATGGCGGGTGCGTTGAACCGGCAGGAGCACAGCTCGCGCCCGTATCTGAGGAAGAATCGGGGGAGGCCCAGCCGCCTATATTGCCAGACATGGGTCATCTCGTGGAGGAACAGCCCGCAGGCATGGGGATCGGCGCGGGCGAAGTCGGCGCTGTAATGCGATCCGAAATAGACCGTCTTTCGAAGCGTGATCGCGGTGTTGCCGTTGCGGAAGGCGGCGCGCGGGAAGGGATTGTCGTCATGCCCCTCGACGAGTCGCACCTTGCCGGTATCGAACCGCCCCTCGAACGCCTCGTCCAGAAGGCCCGTCTCACCGGCCGTCAGCGGTCGAAGCAGGCTCATGCCTCGAGCGCCAGAAGCGCGAAGGTCGCGAGCCAATGCTCGCCCATATAGTCGCCCGCGACATGGGGAAGGCTGGCCTCGAGATGCTCGTCGGCGGTGCGATGCGCAAGCTCGGCAAGCTCGGGCTGCAGCGCCGAAGCAAGCCGGCGCCAGCACCAGGCGCGGCTGAGATTGAGGCCGTCCAGATGGGCGATCTTGCCGTCGGAGCGGTCGGAGACGGTGGCTGGGGTGAACAGGCTGGGCGGCTCTCCGGCGGCGACGTCCGGAAGGAAAGCGTCGAACCAGCTTCGGAACCGCTCCTCTCCGTGAGTCCGCCGCATGCACAAGGCCTCGGTCAGGGCGGAGGAAAGGAATTCGTCTCCGCCCGGCTCCCAGGCCTGGCAGCCGCGGTCCCGGCCGTACCAGGTCCGCGCCCGCTCCCGGATCCGTTCGGCGAGCGGCTCGTCGTTGGCCTCGGCCCATTCGAGCGCCAGGATCATCGCGAAGGCGGTGTTGAAATGAGTCCCGACCCGGATCGGGTAGGTGAGCTTGGGCAGATAGAGCCGGAATCGCTCGGCGAAGGCCCGGGCGAGCGGTTCGAGGTCGGCCGCCCAGGGCCGGTCGGAATGACGCTGCGCCTCGGAGTGGAGGGCGAGAAGCCAGGCCCAGCCGTAGGGGCGCTCGAACCCGCCCGAATAAGCGCGGTCGAGATAGTCGAGCTCGCCCCCCACCTTTTCGGCCGTGAGCAGCTCGTCGGCGAGATCCTCGATCCGGCGGGCGACCGGCAGGTCCGGAAACAGCCGCCGAAGCCGAAGCATCAGCCACCAGCCATGGACGCAGCTGTGCCAGTCGAAGCTCCCGAAGAAGATGGGGTGGAGGTCGCGCGGCGACAGGACGTCCTCCGGCCCGTCGAGAACATGGTCCAGCTTGTGCGGATATTCGCGGGTGACGTGGCCGAGCGCGATCTCGGCGAAGCGTCGGGCGGTGTCGGCGGTAAGGGCGTGGGGCATGGGTCTGTCCGTCATTGCGAGCGCAGCGAAGCAATCCAGCGCGGCGGGCGTCACAAACGCCGCGACTGGATTGCCGCGTCGCTTCGCTCCTCGCAATGACGAACTAGAAAGCGAACCACCAGATGAAGAGGATGTTGATCGCCAGCATCGGAAGCGCGGTGCCGATCTGGACCTTGATCACTCCGTTCGGGTCCTTCAGCTCGAGCAGGGCGGACGGGACCAGGTTGAAGTTGGCGGCCATCGGGGTCATCAATGTCCCGCAGAAGCCGGCGAGCATCCCGATCGCTCCGATGACCGCGGGATCGCCGTGATAGGTCTGGATCAGGAGCGGGACCGCGATCGCCGTCGCCATCACCGGGAAGGCGGCGAAGGCGTTGCCGGTGATGATGGTGAAGAGCGCCATCCCGAGACCGAAGGCGATCACCGCGGGCAGGACCGAGCCTTCTGGGATGACGGTCAGGACCATGCCGCCCACCGTGCGGCCGACGCCCGCGTCTGCGAGCACGACCCCCAGAGCCGCGAGCATCATCGGCAGCACCGCGGCCCAGCCGACCGCGTCGATCAGCCGCCGTCCCTCCTGGAGGGGTGCCAGCGGCGGCGGCTTCAGCCACACGAAGATGGCGGCCAGAGCGATCAGAACCCCCGCGCAGAGCAGAATGAAGGTTTCGCGATTCTTCTCGAACAGGCCGGTTTCGTGGAGGGGCGTGTAGAGGTAGAGCAAGGTGCCGGCGACGGCGGTGACGAGCACGATCAGGATCGGCAGGAACAAGGCGTTGCCGTAGCGTTCGGCCAGAGCGGCGCGCTCCCCCTCCTGCGTCCGCGGGGCGCCGCGTCCGATCAGCTTCAGACCGGCGAGCGCGGCCAGCACCAGGACGATGCAGCCATTGGCGAAGTCGCCGAGCCAGGAGCCCGCGATGAGGTTCGTCGCGAACAGGCCCCAGAAGACGGCGTTGCCGAGCCTTTTCGGGTTGGTGCGGTCGAAGGCGCTGAGCAGGGCGAAGGCGCCGAACATCGCGCCGAGGACGAAGAGGACCGCTTGCCCGGTGATCATTATAAATCCTCCCCCGGATTTTCGGGGGAGTGGGACCGCGCGGAGCGCGGTGGAGGGGTTCTCGCGGAGCCTGGAAGAACCCCTCCACCGTCCTTCGGACGGTCCCCCTCCCCGGCAAATGCCGGGGAGGACTTAAGGCTCCGGTCCAGAAGCATCAGCCTGGTGCTGTGGATGATGAAGGCGGCGATGGCCGTGGGGATCGCCCAGAGCGCCAGCTGGAGCGGCGCGAGCGCTATTCCATAGGCTTCGAGCGTCTGCTGGATGAGGATGATCGATCCGATCGCGAAGAAGATGTCCTCGCCGAAGAAAAGCCCGACATTGTCCGTCGCGGCCGCATAGGCCTTGACCTTGTCCGACGTCGCCTGGTCGAGCGGCCCGTGCCTCTCCTCGGCCGCCGCGACGGCCATAGGCGCCACCAGCGGCCGCACGGTCTGCGCATGGCCGGCGGTCGAATGGAGTCCAATGGCGGAGACGGCCTGGCGGTAGAGGAGATAGAGGATCAGCAGACGGCCGGCGCTCGCGACCCGGAAGCTTGCGATCACGTTGCGGGCGCGTTGCTGCAGGCCGTAAAGCTCGAGCAGGCCGATGACCGGGAGAACGATCCATTGCACGGCGATCAGCCGGCTGTCGTTGAACGCCTTGCCGAGCTTCGAGATCACCTCGACGAGGTCGAAGCCCGCCAGGAGCCCCGTCGCGATGGCGGCGACCGGAACGACCACCATCGGATTGAAGCGCAGCGCGAAGCCCAGGACGATGATGAGGATTCCGAGGAGCGGGAGATAGTTCATTCGCCTCGTCCTCCCTGCGCCGGAGGCGTGGGGAGGGGGACCGCACGAAGTGCGGTGGAGGGGATTGCGGCGCTGTCTGCCCCTCCACCATGCTTCGCATGGTCCCCCTCCCCATCGCTTCGCGACGGGGAGGACGAGGCGGAGCCATATCCCCCTCCCCCGGGAGTCTCGATCACGAACATGTCGCCTTCCCGCATCTCCGCGGAGGCCGTTGCGCTCAAAGTCTCCACCGTCCCGTCCGCCCTCACCACCTGGTTCACGCCCGGCTTCGCGTCCCCTCCCCCCTCGATCCCGCGCGGCGCGACTTCGCGGCGGTTGGAAAGGATGTTCGCCCGCATCCGCTCCCGGAACCGGATGTGCCGCTCGACCCCGTCGCCGCCCTTGCTCGCGCCCTGGCCGCCGCTGCCACGGCGGATGGCGAAGCGCTCGACGAGAACGGGATAGCGGGTCTCCAGCACTTCGGGGTCGGTGAGGCGGCTGTTGGTCATATGGGTCTGGACCGCGCTCGCTCCGTCGAAACCGGGACCGGCGCCGGCGCCGCCCGCGATCGTCTCATAATATTGATGCTGCTCATTGCCGAAAGTGAAATTGTTCATGGTTCCCTGGCTCGGCGCAAGCGCTCGGCAGGCGGCGAAGAGGGCGTCGGTGATCACCTGGCTGGTCTCGACATTGCCGGCGACGACGGCGGCGGGATAGCGGGGATTGAGCATCGAGCCCTCGGGCACCACGAGCGTGATCGGCGCGAGGCAGCCGTCGTTCATCGGGATCCTGTCGTCGACCAGGGTCCGGAACACGTAGAGCGTCGCCGCCCGGCAGATCGAATAAGGCGCGTTGAAGTTGTTCAGCTGCTGCGCGCTGGTGCCGGTGAAGTCGACGACGGCCGAGCGGTTCGCCGGATCGACCCGGACGCTGACGCAGACCTGCGCGCCATTGTCCATCGCGTAGCGGAAGTCGCCGTCCTTGAGCCGCCCGATCAGCCGCCTTACCGCCTCCTCCGCATTGGCCTGGACGTGACCCATGTAGGCGTCGACCACGTCCCGGCCATATTCGCCCGCCACCCGCCGCATCTCGGCGGCGCCCCGGGCGCAGGCGGCGACCTGGGCCTTCAGGTCCGAGAGGTTGCGGTCGGGCCTTCGCGCCGGCCACGGGCCGGAAGCGAGCAGGGCGAGCATTTCGGCCTCGAGAAAGCGGCCCTCGTCGACGAGCAGCGCGTTGTCGATCAGGACTCCTTCGTCGGCGATCGTGTGGCTGTCCGGGGGCATCGAGCCGGGAGCGATCCCGCCGATATCGGCATGGTGGCCGCGGGCGGCGACGAACCAGGCCGGGGCCTCGTCGCCCGGCTGCGCGAAGACCGGCATGATCACCGTGATGTCCGGCAAATGGGTCCCGCCGCGATAGGGGGCGTTCAGGACGTAGACGTCCCCCTCGCGAATGCCGCGTCCATCCCGCGGCGCTCCGGATGGGTCGGGGCCGCGGGCGTCGATGATCGTGCGGATCGAATCCCCCATCGAGCCGAGATGGACCGGGATGTGGGGCGCGTTGGCGATCAGGGCTCCGGCGGAATCGAACAGGGCGCAGGAGAAATCGAGCCGCTCCTTGATGTTGACGGACGAAGCCGTGTTCTGGAGCGCGACCCCCATCTCCTCGGCGACGGCCATGAAGAGGTTGTTGAACACTTCGAGCATGACTGGATCGGCGGAGGTTCCGACGGCGTGGGCGCTCTCTCTCGGGGTGGAGCGGGTGAGGATGAGGTTGCCCAGCCTGTCTACTTGGGCCTGCCAGCCGGGTTCGACGACGGTGGTGGCCGAGGGATCGACGATGAGGGCGGGGCCGGGGACGAGGGCGCCGGTGGAGAGGTGAGAGCGGGTGTAAAGAGGAAATTCCTCCCCGAGCTTGTCTCGGGGAGGGGGACCGCCGCCGAAGGCGGTGGTGGAGGGGCGATGCCTATTCTCCCCTCCACCAGGCTTCGCCTGGTCCCCCTCCCCGAGCAAGCTCGGGGAGGAATTCAAGCCGACCGCCTCCACGATGGCCGTCTCCACGACCACCGAAGTCTCCGGCGAAAGGAATCCGAACCGCACCTTGTGCGCCGCCTCGAACTCAGCCCGCATCGTATCGAATTGCGCGGCCTCGACCTCGAGACTGGAATCGCTACCCTCGTAGCGCAAGGCCGCCCGCCGGTTCAGGTCGACCGCCTCGACGCCCTGCCCCCGCAGAGCCGCCTCGGCCTCTCCGGCCAGCTCCGCCAGCACATCCTCCAGCGCCTCGCCTCCGACGCTTCTCTGCCTAAGCTCGACCATGTCGGCCAGCCCCATCCCATAGGCCGAAAGCACCCCCGCGAGCGGGTGGATCATCACCCGCTCCATCCCGAGCGCGTCGGCGACGAGGCAGGCGTGCTGGCCGGCGGCGCCTCCGAAGCAGGCCAAAGTGTAGCGGGTGACGTCATGGCCCCGGGCGATCGAGATGCGCTTGATCGCGCTCGCCATGTTGTCGACGGCGATCCGGACGAAGCCGGCCGCCGCTTCCCCGGCCGTCATTCCGGCCTCCGCTCCGATCGCCGAGCACAGCGCAAGCGAAGCGGCGGCGTCGATCGGCTCGTCGCCGCCCGGCCCGAAGACCGGCGGGAAATGCTCGGGCCTGATCTTGCCGAGGACGACATTGCAGTCGGTGATGGTGAGCGGCCCGCCGCGGCGGTAGCAGGCCGGGCCGGGCACCGCCCCCGCGCTGTCGGGCCCGACCCGGAATCGTGCGCCGTCATAATGGCAGACCGAGCCGCCGCCCGCCGCCACCGTGTGGATCTCGAGCATCGGCGCCCGGACCCGGACTCCGGCCACGACCGTCTCGTTGGTCCGCTCGAAGGCCCCGGCATAATGGGAGACGTCGGTCGAGGTGCCGCCCATGTCGAAGCCGATGATCCGGCCGAACCCCGCCTCACGGGCCGTCTTCACCATTCCGACGATCCCGCCCGCCGGTCCGGAGAGAATCGCGTCCTTGCCCTGGAAGGCGGCGGCGTCGGTGAGGCCGCCCGACGACTGCATGAAGAAGAGGCGCGCCTCGCTCCCGAGCGCCGCCACCACCCGGTCGACATAGCGGCGAAGGACGGGCGACAGATAGGCGTCGACCACCGTCGTGTCCCCTCGCCCGATCAGCTTGATCAGCGGCCCGACCCGGTGGCTGACCGATATCTGCGTAAAGCCGATTTCTTCGGCCGCCGCCGCTACCGCGGTCTCATGCGCAGTCCAGCGCCAGCCGTGCACCAGAACGATCGCGATCGCGCGATATCCCGCCTTATAAGCGCTCATGAGGGAGGAGCGAGCCCCGTCCAGGTCGAGCGGGCGAAGCACTTCGCCCTCGGCGGTCACCCGCTCGTTCACCTCGATCACTTCGGAGTAGAGCGCCTCGGGCAGGATTATCCGCCGAGCGAAGATATCGGGCCGGGCCTGGTAGCCGATCCTCAGGGCATCGCCGAAGCCGGCCGTGGTGGCGAGGACCAGCTTCTCGCCCTTGCGCTCGAGCAGGGCGTTGGTGGCAACCGTGGTGCCCATCTTCACGGCTTCGAGCGGCGCCTCGCCATGCTCGGCGACCAGCCGCCTGATCCCCTCGACGGCGGCGTCGTCATATTGTCCGGGATTGTCCGAGAGCAGCTTGGCGGTGAGAAGCCGACCGCAGGGCGAGCGGGCGACGATGTCGGTGAAGGTGCCGCCGCGGTCGATCGAGAAGGACCAGCCTTTCGTCATCCGCGGCGGCTGCGGCTCACCGGCCGAGATGGGCGTAGAGGACCATGCAGTAGAGCATCGGCAGGGAGAGGATCAGGTTGATCCGGCTGGCCATCATCGCCGTCGAGGCCGAGCGGGCCTTCGCCGAATCCTCCGCCGGGACGATTCCGAGAGCCCTCTTCTGGTTCGGCCAGATCACGAACCAGACGTTCGCGGCCATGATGATTCCGAGCCACATGCCGATTCCGATCGTGCGGTAATTCTCGGCCAGGCCGAGGGCGCGCGCGGAATAGCCGCCTTCCTTCATCTCGCCGGTTAGCAAACCCAGGATCACCGTCGCCAGCGCCGCCCAGCGGAACCAGAAAAGAGCGGTTGGAGCGATATATTTGGAGACTCCCGGCTTCAGCTCCGCCGGCACCTTGGGCATGGTCGGAATCTGGACGAAGTTGAAATAATAAAGCAGGCCGATCCACAGGATGCCCGCGAAGATGTGAAGGTATCGCAGGAACTGCGACCAGTCGTAATTGCCGTCGCTTATCAGGCCGCCGTGAAGGCCGAACATCGCCGCGAGCATCAGGACCACGCCGATAACGAGCGCGAGATGGAAGTTGCCGAGTATCTTCGCCATCGAAACCCCCTGTGGTTTGCCGGTTGGCAGCCCCTCTAACGCAGCCGCGGAGGCGTGGGTAGGTGAAAATCCTCCCCGAGATTTCTCGGAGAGGGGGACCATGCGAAGCATGGTGGAGGGGCCGCGCCGACTCCGAGAGAACCCCTCCACCGCGCTTCGCGCGGTCCCCCTCCCCGCGATCGCGGGGAGGATCTACAGGCGCCACATGATGCTCTGCGACAATGGCGTCCAGACGCCCGCCTTCACCCCCGCATGCCGGAGCGCCGCCCCCGTCCAGGAATTGCAGGTGTAGACCGCGCTGTAGGGCCCGACCGCTTCATAGAACATGTCCGACCTTCCGTAGCCTCGGCCCAGGATCGGAATCGTCCGCCCCTGCGCGTCGTACTGGAAGCTGGCTCGGGCGAACTCGGCGAGCCGCCGATATTCGTCGCTTCGAAGAACGATCGGACGTGTGTCTTCGCTGGCGCCGGGATTGTGGTCGTGGTCGGCGTGCATCAGGCTTCGGCCCCGGCCGAAAGCGGCGAGGAAGGCGTTTTTCATGGTGAGGTCGCCCCAGGTGGGCGTTTCGAGGTAGAAGGTGCGGTTGCCGTAGCCCAAGGCGACGTAATTGCCGTTGCCCCAGGCCTGGTCCTTCAGGTGGACGCCGGGGACGAGCGGGCGCCAGTCCATCTCCGGGGTCACCTTGGGCACGAGGATCCAGGTGTGGACCCCGTTGGTCCGGACGAAGACCGTCACCCCCTCCTTCGCCTCCGCCCAGCCCCGATTGGCCGGGACGGCGCCGAGGATCAAAGCGGCAAGGAAATAGAGAAGAGGGATTGCGACGAGCGCGGCGGCGGCGCGCAGGGCGATGCGGGAAGCGCGTTTCACGGGCGGGACGCTAGCGAAGTTGCAGGCGTTGAACAGCCCCCTCCCCTCGCTGGAAGCAATGCGTAAAAATCGGTGTCAGGCACCGAATCTCCAAAATCGGTGTCAGGCACCGATTTATAAGCCTTTGAAAAGGTTGACCCGACAGAGGCGGGAGAGCGCTGTTGAGGCAGCAGGAACCGCCAGGCTCGCCCGGTGGAGCGGCGCCGGCGTCTGGAGACGATCTGGCGGCGGGGACGGCGTGCCTGCCGCGGCTGCAAAAATCGGTGTCAGGCACCGAATTTTAAGTCCTTGAATTTGCTTGCTCGAGATTGCTCGGCGTCCGGAAGGTCGGTGTCTGACACCGAATTTTTCCCGGGTCCGCCGAAGGCGGCCGAACTCGCAAGTCGAACACGCAATCCTGCTTCGCTCGCTTGCCCACCACCAACCGCTCCCTTCCAGGGAGCGGAGAAGATGCGTAAGCCAGGCCCATGGGCGAATGGACGATCGGGATCCTCGGCGGCTCGGGCCTCTACGAGATGGACGCGCTGGAGGAGGCGCAGTGGATCGCGGTGGACACGCCCTGGGGGGCGCCCTCGGACGCGCTGCTGGTCGGGCGGCTTCACGGCGTCCGGTTCGTCTTCCTTCCGAGGCACGGCCGGGGCCACCGGATCCCGCCGAGCCAGGTCAACGCCCGCGCCAATGTCGACGCCCTGAAACGCGCGGGCTGCACCGATCTGGTGGCCATCTCGGCGGTCGGCTCGCTTCGGGAAGAGCTTGCGCCGGGTCGCTTCGTCCTCGTCGACCAGTTCATCGACCGGACCTTCGCCCGCGAGAAGAGCTTCTTCGGACCCGGACTCGTCGCCCACGTCTCGATGGCCGACCCGGTCTGCCCGCGGCTCTCGGCGCTGCTCGCCGCCGCGGCGGCAACGGCCGGGGCGAGCGTCGCGGAAGGGGGCACCTATCTCGCCATGGAGGGACCGCAATTCTCGTCGCGGGCGGAGAGCGAGCTCTACCGGAGCTGGGGCTGCGACGTGATCGGAATGACCGCGATGCCCGAGGCCAAGCTGGCGAGGGAGGCCGAGCTTCCCTACGCGCTCGTCGGGATGGTCACGGATTACGATTGCTGGAGGCAAAGCGAGGAGCCGGTCGAGGTCTCGGCTATCGTCGCCCAGCTGATGGCCAATGCGGGCCTGGCAAGGGCGACGGTCGAGGCGTTTGCGAGGGCGCTGCCGCAGACTCGCGAGGCCTCCCCTATCGACTCGGTGCTCGACTCGGCGATCGTCACTGCGCCCGAATCGCGGGACCCCGCGCTGCTTGCCAAGCTCGACGCGATCTGCGGCAGGATTTTAAACCCTTGAGATAGTGTTCTTTTTTTGTTCTTGTATTGTAGGGCTTTTCCTATCATAATCCAGCCCTGGTCGAGTCGCGGACTGGCCTTGGCTCTTTGACATGGTGAAATCGACTGACCGGCGCCGAGAGGCAGCTCGAGCGGCGCGATTCCGTTCGGGCTGAGCTTGTCGAAGCCCCTTGCTTGCATCGCGCGGCCTGCAAGGAGAGGCCTTCGACAGGCTCAGGCCGAACGGGGGTGGGCCGAACGGGGGTGGCCGAACGGGGATGGGCCGAACGGGCGTGGCGGGTGAGTCCTCGATCCGGGCTTCGCCGCGTCTGCCCCCCCCCGGCAAGGTCGCGGGCTCCGCCGTCGGAGCGGAGCCTGGCGGCCGCCGAATCGAACAAGGCCGGGCCTCATCCATAGAGGCGGGCCAGCCGTTCGGCGCTCATCCCGAAGCGATAGAAAGCGAGGCAGAGCAGGTTGCGGCCCGAACGCCTGAGCCAGCCGCCGCTCCGCCAGCGTTCCGCCGAGGTGACCGCCTCGACTGCGAGCCGCTCGATGCGGCGGCGGCCGATCCTCCGGACGAGGTCGACGTCCTCCATCAGGGCCATCGGCCGGAATCCGCCGACCTCGTCGTAGAGCCGCCGGGAGAGGAGCAGGCCCTGATCGCCATAAGGCAGTCCGAGCGCGCGAACCCTGAGCGCCACTCCGGCCTCGATCAGCCGGGCCCGCCTTTCGTGCGCATCGAGCCGAAATCGGAAGCAGGCCGCCTTGTCCGGGCTTCGAGCGCGGTGCCGCTCCGCCGCTTCGCGCCAGCCGGGGGCGAGCCTCGTGTCGGCGTGGAGGAAGAGCAGCCAGTCTCCCTTCGCAGCCGCGGCTCCGGCCGCAAGCTGTGCGCCGCGACCGCGCGGGGAGTCGACGAGGCGGGCGCCGGAGCTTTGCGCGATGACAATGGTCCCATCGCTCGATCCGCCGTCGACGACGATTATCTCGTCGGCGTCATCCAAAGCGGCGAGGCAAGGGCCGAGGGTGGCGGCCGCGTTCAGAGCGGGGATGACGACGGAGAGCATGATCCTCCCCATGCCATGGCATGGGGAGGGGGACCACACGAAGTGTGGTGGAGGGGTGATTGCACAGGCCTGCGCCAGCTACCCCTCCACCCGCTACGCGGGGTCCCCCTCCCCATCTTGCGATGGGGAGGATTGCTAGCCCGAACAGCTGGCCCCGCCGAGGACGCAGAAGCGGGCGCAATGGGGGTGGTTGAGGCTCACTTCGCCCGCCGCATCCGCGAGCGTAGGGCCGAGGGCGAATCGGGGATCGTAGGGCAGCAGGGTGCAGGCGACGACGTGCGGGCGGGGGGCGCCCCGGGCCTTCACGACCATCCGGCTCGAGGCGCACATCATTGCGTCCGGTGACACGCCGGTGATGCCCCAGCACGCTTCGGTGATCTCCGGCACGTCGGCGCTCTCGTCCATCGGCGGAAACAGGACGGGGCCGCCTTCGACGTTGAGCCCCAGTTCGGCGAACAGCCGCGCATAGCCCGCCTCCGCCTCAGCCATGCTCTCCCCCGGCAGCTGCCGCCCCGCCACCGCAATGCGAAAACCGTTCGCCGCAAGCCATTTCAGCCCATCGAGCGCCTTTACCCAGGAACCCGCCCCGCGCTCCGCCTCGTGCACGGTCATCGAGTGGTGATCGAGGCTGACGCGCATCGTCAGCTTTGGCCCGGCTAACGGCTTCAGCGCCTCTTCGAAGCGGCGCATCGGCCGCATCGCGTTGGTCAGCACCA
>DASVSX010000012.1:0-8756 GCA_036387875.1 Allosphingosinicella sp.
GGATCTTTGCATAACCCCTGCGAAGCGCTCGGAGACAAAGCCCCCCTCCCCTTCAAGGGAGGGGTTGGGGTGGGGAATGTGGGGAGAATGTTCGCTGACGCCGGTGAGGCGAGCAGACAACCCCCACCCCAACCCCTCCCCTGAAGGGGAGGGGCTAGCATCCAGCGACTTATGCAAAGGTCCCGCCTTCGCCGGAATGACGACGGCACGCTCCTGCCTTGCCCCCGACACCTTTACCTCCCACATGGCCCCCATGCCCTTCAAAAATCTTCCATCGCGCCTCGCCGGGGCGCTGTCCGAGCGCGGCTATGCAACGCCGACCCCCGTCCAGTCCGCCGTGCTCGAGCCCGAGGCCCAGGGGCGCGACCTCGTCGTGTCGGCGCAGACCGGCTCGGGCAAGACGGTCGCCTTCGGGCTGGCCATGGCGCCGCAGCTGCTCGGCGACGACGGCGGCGCCGGCTTTGCGCGCGAGCCGCTGGCGCTGATCATCGCTCCGACGCGCGAGCTCGCCTTGCAGGTGAGCCGCGAGCTCGCCTGGCTCTACGCACCGGCCGGGGCGCGGATCGCGACCTGCGTTGGCGGGATGGACGCTTCCAAGGAGCGCCGGGCGCTCCAGCACGGCAGCCATATCGTCGTCGGGACCCCGGGGCGGCTTCGCGACCATCTCGAGCGGGGCGCGCTCGATCTGTCCAAGCTCCGCGCCGTCGTCCTCGACGAGGCGGACGAGATGCTCGACATGGGCTTTCGCGAGGATCTCGAGGAGATACTCGACGCGACCCCGCAGACTCGCCGGACCCTGCTCTTTTCGGCGACCATGCCGAGGCCGATCGTCGCCTTGGCCAAGCGCTATCAGAAGGACGCGCTTAGGATCTCCACGGTCGGCGAAGAGCGCGGCCATGGCGACATCGCCTACCAGGCGATGACCGTGGCGCCCGCCGACATCGAGCATTCCGTCGTCAATCTGCTCAGGCTTCACGAGGCGGAGAGCGCTCTTCTGTTCTGCGCCACCCGGGAGAATGTCCGAAGGCTCCACAGCTCGCTGGTCGAGCGCGGCTTCAGCGCCGTGGCGCTTTCGGGCGAGCACAGCCAGAACGAGCGCAACCAGGCCCTCCAGGCGCTTCGCGACGGGCGCGCCCGGGTTCTGGTCGCGACCGACGTCGCGGCGCGCGGCATCGATCTGCCCAACCTCAGCCTCGTCGTCCATGTCGAGCTTCCGAGGGACGCGGAGACCCTCCAGCACCGCTCGGGCCGAACCGGGCGGGCCGGGAAGAAGGGGATTGCGGTGCTCGTCGTCCCCTATCCGAGGCGCAAGCGGGTCGAGATGGTGCTTCGCGGGGCCCGGATCGAGGTCGAGTGGATCAAGCCGCCGACTCCGGAGGACATCCGCCGGAGCGACCACGACCGGCTGCTCGCGGCCCTGCTCGAGCCCGCCGAGATCGAGGAGGAGGATCGCGACCTCGCCCGCCGGCTGATGGAGTCCAAGCCGCCCGAGGAGATCGCCGCGGCCCTGGTGCGGGCGCATCGAGCGCGGATGCCGGCGCCCGAGGAGATGGTCGATTCCGGCGCGGCCGGCGACGTTCGTCCTGCTCAGGGGCCGCGCCCCGGCTTCGAGGATACGATGTGGTTCCGGATGGACATCGGCCGCCGCCACAATGCCGACCCGCGCTGGCTCCTGCCCCTGCTCTGCCGGCGGGGCCACATCACCAAGTCGGAGATCGGAGCGATCCGGATCGCCGCCGGAGAGACTCTGTTCGAAGTGCCGCGCGCCGCGGCGGGCCGATTCATGGCGGCGGTGAAGCGGACCGCGACGGACGAGGATGGGGAGGGCGGAGTCCGAATCGAGCCGGTCGAGGGCAAGCCGCGCGACGCCGCCCGGCAAAACCGCAAGTCGGGCCCGCCGCCCCAGAAGCGCTACAAGGCCAAGCCGGCGCGCCGGGCCTGAGGGCCTGGAAGGTCCTACGAAAGTTTCGGAAGTTCCGAAGTTGGCCGATAAATTAAAATCCGCTCGATCAGTCGAGCGGCTTTGATCGATTTTAGCGATTTGCATGCTGCCCTCGCGGGCCGAGCGGGCCAACTTCGCCTCCCCTGATGGATCGCGATCCAGAACATAGCACGAACACCGCCGAGGATCAATGCGCCGGGTGCGTCCACGCGGTTTGGCTTCGGCCAGCTTGCTTTCCGCTCGGAAGGCCGTGGAGGCGTCGGGTCCGTGGCGGGGGTTAGCCGTGAATCTGCGGGGCGAATGCGGGGCCCGTGCCGGGGCGGAGCCGGGCGGCTTCGGGGCGGGGGCCGGGGCCGGGACGGGTAAATGCGGGGCGCGTGTAATTGGTGCCAGGCACCATTTAGGGGCCATTTATCGCCCGCGGATAATGGTGTCCGGCACGAAGCACTTAGTGGGAAACCGGCGCGGCGGCATGGCCTTGCGGCTCCTCGCCGCCGGCAAGGCCGTCATCCCGGGCTTGATCGGATCCAGGAACGCAGGCCTGGTCAGACGATCCCAGGCGTCCGCGTTCATGGATCCCGGCCTTCGCCGGGATGACGGGCGCGGTTGGGCGGCTAGCGACGAGACTTAAGCGGCGCGCGAATAAGGCGCCTGCCAATAGCCTCCGGCAGGCGGAGCGCGAAGTTCGGGCCGCGGGGCCGGCCGCTCAGGCTCGCGGCGGGGCTGCTCGGCCTGAGTGGCCGACGGCCCCGTCTCCGCGGCCCGGCGGAAGTTCAGCTCAAGCCGGAGCGCGGCGAGCAGCAGCATCGCCATCGTAAGCAGCGCGAGGAAGGCGATCGGGGGCATGGCGGACTTCTCCTCAGCGCTCGCGGGGCTCGAAGCGGCGGAAGCTGAGCTCGGCGCAGAAAGCCTGGAGCGTCACCATGGTCCCGATCATCAGGCCGAGCACCGCGATCCACGCCATCTCGAATTCCTTCCTCGCTTCGGGCTGGGCTTTTGCCCGGCGCCGTTGGGAAGGGATTTACGGGTGGATCGAGTCGGGCCGATGTCGCGGCGGCGGCGAAATTGTCGCAATTGTCACGGCGGAGCGCATGGCCAGGGAGGAAGCGTCAGCCGCGGGACCGCTTGGCCGCCTCGAGCTCGTCGAGCATCGCCTCGATCCGCTCGAACGCCGCCTCCAGATCGACGACCCGGCCCGCCTTGATGTCTTCGAGTCCTTCCTTGACGGCGGCACGCAGCCAGCCCAGCCGAGCCTCGCCTCCGACCGAGTCCGAACCGTCGTCGCCGCTCGGGGCTATCTGGGGGCATTCGTCCATTCGCCAGCCCTATCACCGCGGAAAGATTATGCAAAATCCTTGAGTTAGGCGCCGGACCCGGAATCGATGCCTTTCAGCCATTTACCCATTGACCGATGGATTCGCTTCATCTTGGGCGAGCATTGATCGCCAATCGCGCGCGGCGTGGAGAATTCGGGTTACCTCGACGCCTGCTTCGGTTTCGCGGTAGAAGATCAGGTAATCGCGATAAAGACGGCGGCGCACGCGTGCGGCTTCCAAACCTTCCGCGAGCGGATAGAGACGGGGCTTGTGACCTACGACCTGCGCCCGGGTCCGAAGCGCGGCGGTGAAGCGACGCGCGGCCGGGATATTATCTTTGCCGATGTGCCGAGCGATTTGCAGCAGATCCTTGAGTGCGGCCTGCGTGAGGACCGCTTTCATGCCCGCTGGGCGGCCTCCATCTCGTCGAGCATCGCCTCGATCTGGTCGAACGCCTCGTCGAGATCGACGACTCGACCGGCTTCACCGTCGTCGATGCCGAGCTGGATCGCGGCGCGCAGCGCAGCGCGCCGGGCCTCATCGTCCCCTTCAAGGTGATCGGTATCGTCCAGGGGCCGGTCATGGCCAATCTGAGGTGGGTCGTCCATGGGGACAGTTTAACACCGCCTCAAAGCTATGCAAAATTCGCGTAGGGGCCGATAGGCAACTATCCGCTCACGCCGTTTCCGCGGAAATTGCAATCGACCGGGAGCATTTGATCTCAATAATGCGCGATCCAGTCGGTACCGGTCTGCCGTTCTTTTTCAAACAGGGGACCCCTTTGAAGAAGCACGATCGCTTGGAGGGCCGGCACGGTTTCCTCTGCTGCAGCCGCAATCGTAGCGGCCTCTTCCTCGGCGACCTCGAAGCCGGATTCGGAAACAATTCGAAATCGAGGGTGAAAGTGGGCGAAAAGGTAGCGCTCGCAACACAGAGCACCGGCAGGCGTGCCGTTCACAAGATGGGCTACCCAGATCGGGCGCCAAGGTCGGAACAACTCCGTCCAGTTCGGCGGCCGTTTCCGACGTATGGGCCGGCCGCCGGAATGGCAGTTCAGCCGGTTTCGGACATTGCCTTTCATTCCCGCCGCCCCGATGCGAAAAAACGCAGGCTGGCTTTGGCTCCGGATGATGTAGACGCCAAAGAGGGCCGTGCCGGGGAGGAGGTGTAATCTATTACCCACGAACGTCTCCACTCCCGGATTGGGACTTTCCGCTGCGGTAGCCATTGTGCGATCTCCAAGGCAGTCGGACCACGTTTAGGTCTGTCTGCCCTTTACAACAATGGGCCGTACTCCTATCTAGCGCCCACACCCCATCGTATCGGAACAGGACGCGCCGTCGCGCAGCGCGTTCAAAGCATTGATCGACAAGGGGTTTTCAAGACGCTGAAGCTGCGGTTCCAGGCATCGGGACTCGCGGCTTTTTGCGTCTTCTGCGTTCCGCATCGGGCTTTGCCCTCGCTTTCTGCGAGGCGAGCGGGCCCGGAATGGGATCCCGGCTTCCGCCGGGATGACGAGGGATCCCGGCTACCCGCCGGGGCACAGGAAGGCGAGACACATCTCCATGGCGACCAAGACGGCCCGGGCCAGCGAAAACCGCTCGATGGCATCCAAGCGCATCCGCAAGATCTTCGGAAACATCCACGAAGTCTCCGAAATGCCGAACCTCATCGAGGTTCAGCGCGAGAGCTACGAGCAGTTCCTTCGCTCGCGTCCCCAGGACAGCTATGTGTCCGGCCTCGAGAAGACCCTGCGCAGCGTGTTTCCGATCCGCGATTTCGCCGGAACCGCCGAGCTGGACTTCGTCCATTACGAGCTGGAAGAGCCGAAATACGACACCGACGAGTGCCGCCAGCGCGGGATGACCTATGCGGCGCCGATGCGGGTCACCCTCCGCCTGATCGTCTTCGAAGTCGATCCCGACACCGAGACCCGCTCCGTGCTCGATATCAAGGAGCAGGACGTCTACATGGGCGACATGCCGCTGATGACGAAGAACGGAACGTTCATCGTCAACGGCACCGAGCGCGTGATCGTCTCGCAGATGCACCGTTCGCCGGGCGTCCTGTTCGACCATGACCGCGGCAAGACCCACGCCTCGGGCAAGTATCTCTTCGCCGCCCGGGTCATCCCTTATCGCGGCTCCTGGCTCGACTTCGAGTTCGACGCCAAGGACATCGTCAACGTCCGGATCGACCGCAAGCGCAAGCTTCCGGTGACGGCGCTCCTCCACGCGCTCGACATGTCGAGCGAGGAGATCCTCAACACCTTCTACGACCGGGTGACCTTCGTCCGCGGCAAGAACGGCTGGGCGATCCCGTTCGTGCCCGAGAACTGGCGCGGCCAGAAGCCGGCTTACGACGTCGTCGACGGCGACACCGGCGAGGTCGTCTTCTCCGCCGGAACCAAGATCACTCCGCGCGCCGCCAACAAGGCGGCCAAGGACGGCCTCAAGAACCTCGTCATCCCGACGGAGGAGATTTTCGGCCGCTATTCCGCCTACGACCTCGTCAACGACAAGACCGGCGAGATCTACGTCGAGGCCGGCGACGAGATCAGCTCCGAGAATCTCGAGCGCCTCGACCAGGCCGGGATCGACCGGATCGAGCTCCTCGACATCGACCATGTCTCGACCGGCGCCTGGATCCGCAACACCTTGAAGGCCGACAAGTCCGAGGACCGCGACCAGGCCCTCGCGGACATCTACCGGGTCATGCGCCCCGGCGAGCCGCCGACCAAGGAGACCGCCGAGGCTCTGTTCGGAGGACTGTTCTTCGATCCGGAGCGCTACGACCTCTCGGCCGTCGGCCGGGTGAAGCTCAACATGCGCCTCGACCTCGACGTCGAGGACACGGTGACGACGCTGCGCAAGGAGGACATCGTCGCGGTCGTGAAGACCCTCGTCGGCCTCAAGGACGGCAAGGGCGAGATCGACGACATCGACAATCTCGGCAATCGTCGCGTACGTTCAGTCGGCGAGCTTCTCGAGAACCAGTACCGCGTCGGCCTTCTCCGGATGGAGCGCGCCGTGAAGGAGCGCATGTCCTCGGTCGACGTGTCGACCGTCATGCCCAACGACCTGATCAACGCCAAGCCGGCGGTGGCCGCGGTGCGCGAATTCTTCGGCTCCTCGCAGCTGTCGCAGTTCATGGACCAGACCAACCCCTTGAGCGAAGTCACCCACAAGCGCCGCGTGTCGGCGCTCGGGCCCGGCGGTCTCACCCGTGAGCGCGCGGGCTTCGAGGTCCGCGACGTCCACCCGACCCATTACGGCCGGATCTGCCCGATCGAGACTCCCGAAGGGCCGAACATCGGCCTGATCAACTCGCTCGCGAGCTTCAGCCGGGTCAACAAATACGGCTTCATCGAGACGCCCTACCGCAAGGTCGTCGACAACAAGGTGACGGACGACGTCGTCTATCTGTCGGCGATGGAGGAGGCCAAGCACACGATCGCCCAGGCCAACGCCGAGCTTCTCGAGGACAAGGGCTTCGGCGAGGAGATCGTCTCTTCCCGCCGGGCCGGCGAGTTCCTGATGGCGCCGCGCGACCAGATCACCCTGATGGACGTCAGCCCCAAGCAGCTCGTCTCGGTCGCGGCCTCGCTTATCCCGTTCCTCGAGAACGACGACGCCAACCGCGCCCTGATGGGCTCGAACATGCAGCGCCAGGCGGTTCCGCTGATCCGGGCCGAGGCGCCGCTCGTCGGCACCGGAATGGAGGAGACGGTTGCGCGCGATTCCGGAGCGGCCATCGCCGCCCGGCGGACGGGCGTGGTCGACCAGGTCGACGCGGCGCGTATCGTCGTCCGTGCGACCGGCGACGTCGAGGCCGGCAAGTCGGGAGTCGACATCTACACCCTGATGAAGTTCCAGCGTTCGAACCAGAACACCTGCATCAACCAGCGTCCGCTGGTGAAGGTGGGCGACCTGGTCAACGCCGGCGACGTCATCGCGGACGGTCCCTCTACCGACATGGGCGAGCTTGCCCTGGGCCGGAACGTGCTGGTCGCGTTCATGCCGTGGAACGGCTACAATTTCGAGGATTCCATCCTGATCTCCGAGCGGATCGTGAAGGACGACGTCTTCACCTCGATCCACATCGAGGAGTTCGAGGTGATGGCCCGCGACACCAAATTGGGCCCCGAGGACATCACTCGCGACATCCCGAACGTCGGCGAGGAAGCGCTTCGCAACCTCGACGAGGCGGGCATCGTCTACATCGGCGCCGAAGTGGAGCCGGGCGACATCCTGTGCGGCAAGATCACTCCGAAGGGCGAGAGCCCGATGACTCCGGAGGAGAAGCTCCTCAGGGCCATCTTCGGCGAGAAGGCCTCGGACGTTCGCGACACCTCGCTCCGGCTTCCGCCGGGCGTGTCCGGCACGGTGGTCGAGGTCCGGGTGTTCAACCGCCACGGGATCGACATCGACGACCGTACCCGGGCCATCCAGGCCGAGGAGAAGGACCGTCTCAGGAAGGACGCCGACGACGAGCGCTCGATCCTGAAGCGCGCCAGCTTCTCGCGCCTTCGCGAGATGCTCGTCGGCCAGACCGCGACCGCGGCTCCTAAGGGCTTCAAGAAGGGCAGCGTCATCGACCTGGAGGGCCTCGAGGAAGTCGAGCGCTTCGAATGGTGGAAGTTCGCGGTGAAGGACGACAAGGTCCAGGCCGATCTCGAGGCGGTGAAGGCCCAGTATGACGAGGCCGAGGCGGTGATCCGCCGCCGGCTCGAGGACCGAATCGAGAAGCTCGAGCGGGGCGACGAGCTTCCCCCGGGCGTGCTCAAGATGGTCAAGGTGTTCGTCGCGGTGAAGCGCAAGCTTCAGCCGGGCGACAAGATGGCCGGCCGTCACGGCAACAAGGGCGTCATCAGCCGGATCCTGCCCAACGAGGACATGCCGTTCCTCGAGGACGGGACCCCGGTCGACATCGTCCTCAACCCGCTCGGCGTTCCGTCGCGAATGAACGTCGGTCAGATTTTCGAGACCCATCTCGGCTGGGCCGCTCGCGGCCTCGGCAAGCAGATCTCGGAGATGCTTGAAGGCATTCGCGACCGCGGAGCGGCTTTCGAGGGCAAGGACGCCGCGGGAATCCGCGACAAGCTCAAGGACATCTACGGCGAGAATTACGACGCCCAGATCGATGCCCTGAGCGAGGACGACCTCCACGAGCTCGCCTCGAACCTGGTCGGCGGAGTCCCGATGGGCACCCCGGTGTTCGACGGCGCCCGCGAGGCGGACGTCTCGGCGATGCTCGAGAAGGCCGGGCTCGACCAGTCGGGCCAGGTCACCCTGTTCGACGGCCGCACCGGCGACACGTTCGACCGCAAGGTGACCGTGGGCTACATCTACATGCTCAAGCTCCACCACCTCGTGGACGACAAGATCCACGCGCGTTCGATCGGGCCGTACAGCCTCGTCACCCAGCAGCCGCTGGGCGGAAAGGCGCAGTTCGGAGGCCAGAGGTTCGGCGAGATGGAGGTCTGGGCGCTCCAGGCC
>DASVSX010000013.1:0-13295 GCA_036387875.1 Allosphingosinicella sp.
CTGCCGTGGCGTAGATCGGGGTGCCGACCGGGCCGGCAAGGTCGATGCCGGCATGCATTGCGCGGGTGCCGCGGAACGGGTCGGAGCGAACGCCGTAAGCGGAGGTGAAGGCAACGCCCCGGACCGGCTCGGCGGAGGGAATGGCGATGGTGCCCTGCTCGAGCTGGTCGAGCTGCTTCCAGCTGTTGAACATGGCCTTGAAGCTCGGATCGGCGGCACGGGCCGGATCGACGGCTTCATACGGGCCGCCGACGCCGCCCTGCGCCTGGATGCGGCTCGGATCGAGGCCCAAGCGGCGGACTTCGTTGGCGGTGATCTGGAACCGCTGCTGGGCAGCGGCCTTGATGGCGGCGACATCGGCCTGCATCGCTTCGACTTCGCGCTCCATGCGGGCGATTTCGGCCGGGGCCGGAGCGGCCTGGACGGTGGCCAGCAGCGTGGCGGCGAAGACCGACCAGAAGAGGGTGAGGAGAGCGGCAACGCACCGGACTTTGAATTGGTCGCACTGAAAAGCGGCCGCGCCGGTTACCCGGCGTATAGCGGGGACGAAATTGTGCTGACGAAGACAAACAACGCCAGTCTCGGTAAAGCGTTCCGCAACCTCTTCCGCCCGCGGGATATTTTCTTTCATGACGGCGCCGCTCTGCGCCGCGTTCGCATTGGCTCCGGCCCCCAGCTCTTTGCCGCCGCCGCGGCCATCCTGACCCTCTTCTGGTCGATCTTTGCCGCCGCGCAGCTCGCCACCGTCCAGGCGGCTCCGGCGCCCGCCGAAATCGTCCGCATGGAGCGCGAAGTGCAGGCGATGCAGGCCGATGTCGCCGCCATCAAGGCCGCCGCCCAGCAGCGCTTCCAGCTCACCGCCAATGAAGTCCGCCGCCTTGGCCTCGATCCGCGCCGGCTGCAGACCAACGGCGGCGTCGGCGGTCCTCTTGAGGCGGTTGATCCGGCCCGTGCCGCCGATCCCAACTTCAAGGCGCTTTTCAACAGCTGGAAGCAGCTTGACCAGCTCGAGCAGGGCACCATCGCCATTCCGTCGGCCGAGCCCGTCAAGGGCGTCGCCTTCACCTCCGCTTACGGCGTTCGTTCCGACCCGTTCCGCGGCACCCGCGCCATGCACGCCGGCATCGACCTCGCCGGCCCGATCGGCACGCCGATCTACGCCACCGCCGACGGCATCGTCGGGCGCTCCGAGTATAACAGCGGCGGCTACGGCAACCTAGTCGAGCTCAACCACGGCCGCGGCATTCAGACCCGCTACGGCCACCTTTCCCGCTCCATGGTCTCTGCCGGCCAGCGCGTGAAGCGCGGCGACGTGATCGGCCTGATGGGCTCCACCGGCCGCTCCACCGGCAGCCACCTCCACTACGAAGTGCGCATCGACGGCAAGGCCGTGAACCCGGTGCCCTTCATGCAGGCGTCCAACTACCTCCAGTCGGTTCAACGCCGTGCCTCCGCCGTCGCGGTCGGCGGCCCCGCCACCGGCGCCCGCTAAAAGACTATCAGTTCAGGAGAGAGCCAAAAGACCAAGGCCCCGGCGCGAAAGCGCTGGGGCCTTTTAGTTTCCGCTCCATCGGGATCGGGCGGGGTTTGAAAGCCTGAGCGTCATTTGCAGGGATGGCCGTGCTCCCTCTTCCCTGCGGGAAGATGGTAGGGGTGAGGGGGCTCGGCGCATGCGAGAGAAGCGCGGGCCTGGCGGCCTTACCGAAGAGTCAGCACCCCTCACCCAACCCTCTCGCCGCAGGGGAGAGGGCTAGGGGCGGCGATACGCTTATTTGCCCTTTTTGGCGCGGTGCTGGTCGAGGTCGAGGACCATGTTGGTCTCGCCTTCGGGCAGCAGGCCGAGGCGGCGGGCGACTTCCTGATAGGCTTCGGCCTCGCCGCCGAGGTCGCGGCGGAAGCGGTCCTTGTCGAGCTTCTCGTTGGTGGTCATGTCCCAGAGGCGGCAGCCGTCGGGGCTGATCTCGTCGGCGAGGATGACGCGGGGATATTCGTTCTCCCAGATCCGGCCGAACTCGAGCTTGAAGTCGACGAGGCGGATCCCGATCCCGGCGAACAGGCCGCAGAGGAAATCGTTCACCCGGACCGCCATGTCGGCGATGTCGTTCATCTCCTCCTGGCTCGCCCAGCCGAAGCAGGCGATATGTTCGTCGGCGATCATCGGATCGCCCAGTGCGTCGTCCTTGTAGAAATATTCGAGGATGGCGCGGGGGAGCTGGGTCCCTTCCTCGATCCCCAGCCGGGTGGAGAGGGTGCCGGCGGCGACGTTCCTGACCACCACTTCGATGGGAATGATCTCGACCTGGCGGATCAGCTGCTCGCGCATGTTCAGGCGGCGGATGAAATGGTGCGGAATCCCGATCTGGCCGAGCAGGGTGAAGACATGCTCGGAGATCCGGTTGTTCAAGACGCCCTTGCCCGAGATGGTGCCGCGCTTCTGGGCGTTGAAAGCGGTGGCGTCGTCCTTGAAATACTGGATGAGCGTGCCCGGTTCGGGGCCCTCGTAGAGGATCTTGGCCTTGCCCTCGTAGATCTGGCGGCGGCGGGACATGGGCGGGGGGGTCCTCCGGGGACTGAGTAAGCCGGTCCCGGACGCGGCTCGGCGGACGGGCTCCGGCCCATAGCGGAACCCCCTCCTTTGTGCAATGTGGCCGCCTTGGACGGGAGTGACGGATGGCGGACCGGGCTGGGGAATTCGCGACGATCGACGGGTTGATGAAGGCGCTGTACGACTCGATCTCCGGCCCTCCCGGCGGCCAGGATTTCGAGCTTTCGAGGCGGATCCAGCACCCGGACGTTCGGCTGGTCCGCACCCGGCTGGACGAGTCCGGGAAGCCGGTGGCCTTGTCCTTCTCCGGCGACGAATATGAGGCCAATGCCAGGGCCCTGCTCGCGGACATGGCTTTCTACGAGGTCGAGACGGGGCGGCGGGTCGTCCGCTTCGGAAACGTGGCGCAGGTCTTCTCCGCCTACGAGGCGCGTACGGCCCCTGACGGCGGAGATCTCATCAAGCGCGGAATGAACTGCGCCCACCTGTTCGACGACGGGACCCGCTGGTGGCTGATGCACATGATCTGGGACGACGAGCGCGACGGGGTCGAGGTGCCTCGCAAGCTGTTCGACGAGTGGGAGGATGTGGGGGTGTAAATTCCTCCCCGAGCTCGCTCGGGGAGGGGACCGCGCGAAGCGCGGTGGAGGGGCAATGCGGAGTCAGATTCTCCCCTCCACCACGACGCTTCGCGTCGCGGTCCCCCTCCCCGAGGCAAGCTCGGGGAGGATTTATTATTTCAGCGCCTCCGCCAGCCCCGGCGCATACTCCGCTCCATAGGGCACCTGCGCCGTCGACGCCTTCAGCGCCGCGCCGATCGGCTCGGCGCGGCCGCCGAGGCATTTGGCCAGGAAATTCTCCGCGACGGCGTTGAACGCGATGTTGTTCTGGGGGCGGGCGAAGCCGTGGCCCTCGTCCGGGAAGAGGACGTAGGTGACCGGGATGTTCTTCGCCTTCATCGCGTCGACGATCTGCTGCGATTCGGCGACGTTGACCCTCGGATCGTTGGCGCCCTGGCCGATGAGCAGCGGCCGGCGGATCTTGTCGGCGCTGTAGAGGGGCGAGACTTCCCGCTGGTAGGCCTTGCCCTCCGCCGTATTGGGATCGCCCATCCGCTTGTAGAACTGGGCCCGGAGGGCCTCCCAATAAGGCGGGATGGTACCAAGCAGGGTGGCCAGGTTGGAGGGCCCGACGATGTCCACCCCGCAGGCGAACTTGTCGGGCGTGAAGGCGAGCCCGGCGAGCACGGCGTAGCCGCCATAGGAGCCGCCCATGATCGCGACCTTGTCGGCGGTGGTCACTCCGCGCGCCACCGCCCAGTCGACCGCGTCGCCCAGGTCGTCCTGCATCTTCTTGCCCCATTGCAGGTCGCCGGCCGAGATGAACTTCTTGCCGAAGCCGGTCGAGGCCCGGAAATTGGGCGAGAGGACTGCATAGCCGCGATTGGCCAGCCACTGGGCGTAGCCGTCATAGCCGTAGCTGTCGCGGCCCCAGGGCCCGCCATGGACCATGAGAACGAGCGGAACCGGCCGGTTCGGCTTGCCGTCGCCGTCGCCGTCGGAACCCGGCGGCAAGGTCAAATAGGAGACCATCGTCAGCCCGTCGCGGGTCTTGATCTCCACCGGATGCATCGCCGCGAGCGGAGCGCCTTCGAGTTCGGGACGGCTGGTGTAGAGCTTGGTGAGAGTCTTGGACTTGCGGTCGTAGAGGTGGGCGCTCGACGGGGCGGTCACCGGATCCACCGAGACGATCCACTTGTCGTCGGCCTCGGTTCGGGACGTGACGCTGACCTCCCCCTTGAGCCGGCTCTTCAGGAAGTCGAGGTCGCCCTTGACCGCGCCGCCGAGCGGCACCCACTCGTTCTTGAGGTAATTGACCGCATAGGCCTCGAGCCGGCCCGTCCTCGGATTGGCCATCGCCCCTCCGATATCGGCCTTAGGGCTCTCGGCGACGACCGTCTTGCGCCCGGTCGCCACGTCCTGGGCGATCGCCGCCGCCGTGTCGCGGCCTCGGCTGTCGAGCCAGTAGAGCGTCTTGCCGTCCGCGGTGAAGCCGATCGGCCGGGTGGTCTGGGCGTCCTCGAGGGCCACCTGCTCGAACGGCTTAGCCTCGACGACATTGTTCGCGACCCGGTAGAAGTCGGTGCCGCCGTCCGGGCGCGACTTCGCGGCGATCCGCACGTTGAGCTGCTCGTCGGCGAGGTAACTGGAATAGCCGCCGGAGTTCATCAGCACGGGGGTGAGCTTGCCCGTACGCATGTCGAGGCTGTGGACGTCGTGCCACTTCGGGTCGCGATTGTTCACTCCGATCAGGATCCGGTCGGGCACCTCGTTGGAGATGTTGACGATCTGGACTCGGGTCTTCTCGAACGGAGTAAGGGTGCGCTGCTCGCCGGACGTGACGTCGACTCCGTAGAGGAGGAAATTCTCGTCGCCGCCGGCGTCGTTGATGAACATGATCTGCCGGCTGTCCGGCGACCAGAAATATTGGCGGATCGGACGCTTGGTCTCGCTGGTGAGGGCCTTCACCGCCGATGGGTTCGAGGCCGGCGCGACGTGGATGTTGAGCACTCCGTCGCGCGGAGCGATCCAGGACAGCCACTTGCCGTCGGGCGAGAGCCGGCCGGCGACCTTTGTCGGATTGCCGAAGATCTTCTCGCGCGGGATCAGCGGGACGTTCGTCTGGGCGGCGGCGGGGATCGCGGCGACGGTCATGACGGCACAGGCGGCGAGCAGAAGGGACTTGGCATTCATCGGGCACCTCTCACGGTTTGGATTTCGATCGAACCCTAGTGTGCTATCCTACTAACACACAAGTGGATTTTACGTGACTTTTCCACGCACCGCGAATCGCGGCTCTCGCCATCGCCCGAACTCCAGGATGGCGCGGATTCGCTCCACGGCCTGCCATATGTCCTCGAATCCCAGATAGAGCGGCGTGAGTCCGAAGCGGACGACGTCCGGCGCCCGGAAGTCGCCGATCACACCGTCGGCGATCAGAGCCTGGCAGAGCTCGAAGGCGCTGGGGTGACGGAAGCTGATATGGCTTCCGCGCCTCTCGGGATCGCTCGGGGAGATGCAGTCGAGCTCGGGGCAATGGGTTCGGGCCAGGTCGGCGAAGAGATCGAACAAGGCGACGGACTTGGCCCAGAGCGCCGCCATGTCCGCGCCCTCGAAGCTCTCCACTCCGCTTTCGAGCGCCCCCAGGCTCAGCATCGGCGGAGTTCCGACGAGGAACCGGTCGACGCCCGGCGCGGGCTTGTAATCGTCGGTGAAGGCGAAGGGCTCGGAATGTCCCATCCACCCGCGCAGGGGCGGCATCAGCCGATCCTGAAGAGCCTCGGCAACGTAGAGGAAGGCGGGGGCGCCCGGGCCGCCGTTGAGATATTTGTAGCCGCAGCCGACCGCGAGCTCGGCCCCGTCCCGGTTGAGGTCGAGCGGCACCGCGCCGGCGCTGTGGCTGAGGTCCCACAGGGTCAGCGCTCCCGAGGCCTTCGCCCGCGCCGTCACCTCGGCCATGTCGAAGCGGAAGCCGGCCTTGAAATGGACGTGGGTGAGGAGAAGCAGGTTGGTCTGAGGTCCGATCGCCGAATCGAGCGAGTCGCGCGCGACGACGTCCAGCCGAAGCCCGGCAAGCTCGGCGGCGCCGGCGGCGATGTGAAGGTCGGTGTGGAAATTGCCGGCCTCGGACAAAAGCTGCGGCCGGTCGGGGGCGAGCGCGGCTGCGGAGACGATCAGCTTGAACAGGTTCACCGAGGTCGAATCGGCGACGATCACCTCGTTCGGCTCTGCTCCGATCAGGGCGGCGATCTTCGCGCCGATCCGCTGCGGCGCCTCGATCCAGCCCCGCGTGTTCCAGCTCCGGATCAGCTCGCAGCCCCATTCCTCCTCGACCATCGCCCGCTGGCGGCTGATCGCGGCCCTGGGCAGGGCGCCTAGGGAGTTGCCGTCCAGGTAGATGACGCCCTCCGGCAGGAAGAAGCGGTCGCGGAACGGGCGGAGGGGGTCGGTGGAGTCGAGCGCGCGGGCCTGGTCGAGGGTGGTCATGCTCTTCGCCGCGGTCCGTCGCCCCGGTGAAGGCCGGGGCCCATGAACACGGCCACACTCGACATTCGCCCTTCGGTGTTCATGGATCCCGGCCTTCGCCGGGATGGCGGGGGAGGGCGCCCCGTCACTGCCGCGCCTGGCGGCCAAGCGCCGCCTCGATTTCCTCGACCGTCGCGGCCCAAGCAGCGGTCTCGGGCGCGATCAGCTCGACATGCCCGGTCCGGTCGATCATCCGGACCTTCACCTTGTCGCCGGCGCGGCGCATCTTCGCGGCATAATCCTCGGCGTAGGTGGTGGGGATGATCCGGTCCTGGAGGCCGTTGATCAGCACCTGCCGAACTCCGAGCGGGGCGAGCCGGGGTATGGACGTGTCGGCGTAGACGCTGCGGCTGCTGAGGGTGGGCGGGCCGACCAGCTTCTCGATGATTTCGGTTCCGCAGCCGCTCCCGGGCGGAGTCGCGGCGAGCTCGAGATCCGGCAGGCCGCCGAGGCTGACGACCGTGTCGATGGGCAGCGGATCGGCGCCGATGAGCGGGCTTGCGCGCGGGACGAGCGGGTTCCCCGGCCTGCGGCTTACGGCGCGCCGGGCTGCCAGCCACAGCGCCAGGTGCCCGCCGGCGGAATGGCCGACGGCGACGAGTGGGGAAATGTCGAGCTTGAAGCGCTCGGCATGGGTCCGAAGCGAGTCCGTCGCCGCGGCGGCGTCGGCGAAGGTTCCGGGATAGCCGCCCCCGGTGCGGTCGACTCCGCGATAGTCGATGTTCCAGACCGCGATCCCCCGCTTCCTCAGATCGTCGGAGATCCAGTTCATGATCCGGCGGTCGGCGATCTCGGTCTGCCAGCAGCCGCCATGGACCATCAGCACGGTCGGGTGCGGCCCGGCGCCGGCGGGAAGCCAGAGATCGGACTTCTGCATCTGGTCGCCGCCATAAGCGATCGTCGAATCGGGCTCCGGCCTCGGCCGCTCGAGCAAGGCGGGCCACTTCATAAGCTCCGGCTGCGGCGGCTTCTGCATCTGGGGCGGGGAGGCGGGAGGCTCGGACACCGAGCAGCCGGCTAGCGCCGCGACGAGGGCGAGTGCAAGGGCGGGACGCATGAGCGCGGCGGTAGCGGGCCGCGCCGAACGTGGCAAATCCGTTAATTGGTGCCAGGCACCAATTAACGGCCGCTTTGGTTTTTCAAGCCCTTAGCTAATTGGTGCCTGGCACCAATTACACCGTTGAGGCGGCCTCGGGGGAGAGGGCGGCCCCGCGCTCGCCGGCGGCCGCGGGTCAGGCGTAGGAGCCGAACGGGGCGATCGGATCGGGCAGGGTCGGGGCGTACCCGCCGGCGCCCAGGCTCACGCCCGAGAGGGTCAGGCCGAGGGCGAGGAGGATTCCGGCCAGCCGGGGGGCGAGGCTGCTCATTTCATTTCTCCTTCATCGCGCGAAACTCAGGCGTGTCCGGGGCCGCGGGCGTGGCGCTTCCACGGCGCGTCGAACCGGATCTCGTTGAGGCGCCTGAAACCCGCTCCGATATTGGCGAAGAAGGTCGCCAGATCCTCGGAAAAAGCATGGCCGTGCTCGGCCCAGATGCGGCTATCCATCTCGTCGCGCATTTTATCACTCCTTCGATCGGTGGCGCGCCCGGTGCGGCGCGTCGCAGGAGTGAGATAGGAGCAGGGCTGGCGCACCGTCCAACTAAAGGCTGGACGCAGGTGATAAGCTGAGTTTATCACCTGCTGATGCGGCACCTCCCGCCCTTGCCCTCCGTGCGGGTCTTCGAGGCGGCTGCCCGGCACGAGAATTTCACACTCGCGGCGGGGGAGCTCGGAATGACCCAGGCAGCGGTCAGCTACCAGATACGACTGCTCGAGGAGCGGCTCGGAGTCCCTTTGTTCGTCCGTTCCAAGCGGCGGGTGACCCTGAGCGAGGCCGGCCGGCGGCTGGCGCCCGTGGTCTCGGACGCGTTCGATCGGTTGTCCGAGGGCTTTTCAGGCCTGGTCGACGAGGATGAGAACCTACTGGTCATCAGCACAGCCCAGACCTTCGCTTCCAACTGGCTGTCCTTCCGGCTCGGCGGCTTCCAGCTCGCTCGGCCCGAGCTTGCCGTGCGGCTGCACACGTCCAACGCTCTGACCGACTTCGCCAGCGACGAGGTCGACGTCGCGGTGCGGATGGGCCCGGGCCCGTGGCCCGGCCTCAGGCAGGATTTCCTCTTCTGCCTCTATTCGACTCCGCTCTGCACTCCCGACTTCCGCGACCGCCACCGGCTCGAACGGCCCGACGACCTGCTTCGGGTTCCCCGCCTGAACGCGCACGACTGGTGGTGGAAGCAGTGGCTCGACGAGGCCGGGGTGGGCCTGGAGGACGAGCCGCCGAAACAGGGCATCCGTCTCGATTCGCAGGCGCTCGAAGGCAATGCCGCCCTCGCCGGCCACGGCGTCGGCCTCCTGACTCCGCTTTACTGGCGGGGCGAGCTCGCGAGCGGACGGCTCGTCCAGCCCTTCGAGCTCGTCACCGTCAGCGGCCCCGCGCTCTGGCTCGTCTATCCCGAGCACAAGCGCGGCCGGGCCAAGATCCGGGCCTTTCGCGACTGGCTGCTCGGCGAAATGGCCGCCGAGGCCGCAATGGCCCCGGCGGATGCGTTCACGCCTCCTGCGTGCTAGCCTCGACGGCCTCCCGGGGCTCCGGATACTTTCCGGCGATCCGGAAGCGCCGGTTGAGCCAGCGCCACAGCAGCCAGAGCAGGAGCAGCAGGACCAGCCAGGGCAGCAACGTCACCAGCACGATCGCAGCGGTGATCGCCGCTCCGGCGAAATTGTCCGCAGCGTCGGCGATCGCCCGCTCCAGCCGGCTCCCGGTCTTGCCGGCGCGATAGTCGAAGGACACGGGCGTGCTCGCCAGCTGCTGGCGCCGCCCGGTCTGCTCGGTCTCGGTCGCCTGCATCGAAGTCCGAAGCGCCTGAAGCTGCTGCTGGAGCTCGACCCGTTCGCTCGAGCTGAGCCCCGGGCGGGCGAGCTGCTGCTCGATCCGCCGGACCTCGTCCGACTGCTGGGCCTGGCCCCTTGTCGCGGCGGAGATCTCGCTTCCGACGTCGGTGCCGGTGATCGCCGCCCGGAGGAGCTCGCCCTCGGCCTTGTCGACGATCCCGATTCCGTCGCGGCCGAAGGTGCGGGCGATGGCGGGGTCGAGCTTGAAGGAAAGCTTCGCCTCGACGTCGCCGTCGCCGTCGTCTTCATAGGTCATTCCCGTGATCCGGCAGCGGGCGACGGTCAGCTTCTCGCAGGCCAAAGCATGCTCTTCCTGCACCCGGCCGATATTGGCGGCCGGCAGCCGGAAGGCGTAACGGTAGTTGAAGGCGACTCCGGGCGCGGCGGTCGGGGTCACTCCCGGCGGACGGGGCGACGACCTTGCGCTCGAATCCGTCGCCGCCGGCGCGGCGGCATCCTCCTGGACGTCGAAAGTGGTCATGTTGCCGTCGCCGCCGCCGGACATTCCCGCGTCGTTGCCGCCCTGCCCGCAGGCGGCGGTGGCAAGCAGGAGCCCCAAACAGAGTGCCTTGCGCATCCTTCTCTCCTCTCAATTTCAGAAGCCGGTCTTCGCCGGCTATTTGTAACATTATCCCATTGGTAGACAATCGACAAGACGGATGTCGCTTCCCCTGAATCTCGCTGCTATCGGTCGGCCATGTCCGACGCCGTCAACGATATCGATCCGATCCAGAACCACAGTTTCGAAGACGCGCTCTCGCAGCGCTACCTCGTCTACGCTTTGTCCACGATCACCGCCCGATCGCTCCCCGACGTTCGCGACGGACTGAAGCCTGTTCACCGTCGGCTGTTATGGGCGATGCGCCTGCTCCGCCTCGATCCGGCGGCCGGCTACAAGAAGTGCGCCCGGGTCGTCGGCGATACGATCGGCAAATATCACCCGCATGGCGACCAGTCCGTCTACGACGCCATGGTCCGGCTCGCCCAGGATTTCTCGCTCCGCTACCCGCTCGTCGACGGACAGGGCAATTTCGGAAATATCGACGGCGATAACGCCGCCGCCTACCGCTACACCGAAGCCCGGCTGACCCCGGCGGCGATCGAATTGATGGCCGGTCTAGACGAAGGCACGGTCGACTACCGTCCCACCTACAATAATGAGGAGGAGGAGCCCGAGGTCTTTCCGGGCCTGTTCCCGAACCTGCTCGCCAACGGCGCCAGCGGAATCGCCGTCGGAATGGCGACTTCGATCCCGTCCCACAATCTCGCCGAGATAATCGACGCCGCGATCATTCTGATCAAGGACCCCAGGGCCGAGCATTCCGCACTGATGGAAAAGGTGCAGGGCCCGGATTTCCCGACCGGCGGAGTGCTGGTCGACAGTCCCGAAGTGATCGCCCTGGCCTATGCGACCGGACGCGGCGCCTTCCGGGTGCGCGGCCGCTTCTCGACCGGCAGGAACGCCGAATCCGAATGGGAGCCGAACGGGATCGAGAAGCTTCCGAACGGGATGTGGCAGCTCGTCATCTCCGAAATCCCGTACCAGGTGCCCAAGAACAAGCTGATCGAGCAGATCGCGGCCCTGATCTCCGACAAGAAGCTTCCGATCCTCGCCGATGTCCGCGACGAATCGGACTCGCAGATCCGGATCGTGATCGAGCCGAGAAGCCGGACGATCGATCCGCAGCTGCTCAAGGAGAGCCTGTTCCGGCTGACCGACCTGGAGATCCGGGTCCCGCTCAACATGAACGTGCTCGACGCCGACCGGACGCCCCGGGTGATGGGCCTCAAGGACGTCCTGTCGGCCTGGATCGCGCACCAGTTCAGCGTCCTCATGCGGCGCTCGCAATATCGGATCGGCAAGATCGACGAGCGCCTCGAGCTTCTCGAAGGCTATATCATCGCCTTCCTCAACCTCGACCGGGTGATCGAGATCATCCGGACCGAGGACGAGCCCAAGCCGGTGATGATGGCCGAGTTCGAGCTCAACGACCGGCAGGCCGAGGCCATCCTCAACATGCGGCTCCGCTCGCTTCGACGGCTGGAAGAGATGCAGCTGAGGGGCGAGCGGGACAAGCTGACCGCCGAGCGGCAGGGGCTGGAGGCGCTGGTCAACGACCCGAAGCTCCAGCGCAGGCGGCTGGTCAAGGACCTGACCGCGCTTCGCGACCGCTACGGCCCCGCCACCGAGCTCGGCCGCCGCCGGACCCTGATCGAGGAAGCTGCGCCGGCGCGGGAGATCCCGCTGGAGGCGATGATCGAGCGCGAGCCGATCACCGTCATCATGTCGCAGCGCGGCTGGATCCGGGCGATGAAGGGGCATGTCGACCCGGCGGAGGCCGACGCGCTGAAGTTCAAGGAGGGCGACGGCGGCCGCTTCTTCTTCCACGCCCACACCACCGACAAGCTGCTTCTCGCGGCGGGCGACGGCCGCTTCTACACCCTCGCCGCCGACCGGCTGCCGGGGGGTCGCGGTTTCGGCGAGCCGATCAAGCTGATGGTCGACGTCGAGGGCGAGGGGAATATCGTCACCCTGTTCCGGGCCGCCGCGGCGGACAGGCTCCTTCTCGCCACCACCGACGGGCGGGGCTTCGTCACCTCGGCCGCCGCCGCGATCGCCGAGACCCGCAAGGGCAGGCAGGTCGTCAACCTGAAGCCCGGAGCGCGGCTCAAGACGGTCCGGCCGATCGGCGAGGGCCATGATTATGTCGGAGTGATCGGCGAGAACCGGAAGCTCGTCGTCTTCCCGATCCAGGAGCTGCCCGAAATGGGCCGGGGCCAGGGCGTCCAGCTCCAGCGCTACCGCGACGGCGGCCTAGGCGACGCGACCAGCTTCCGCTTCGCCGACGGCCTGAGCTGGCCGATGGGCGGCGAAAGCGGACGGGTGCGTACCGAGCAGGACATGAACCCCTGGCGAGCCGCCCGAGGCGCCGCCGGCCGGATGCCGCCCAACGGCTTCCCGAAGGACAAGCCGTTCGGCTGAGCCGGCAGTGGCCCCGCGTCCGTCCCGGCTTCCGCGCGGATGACGCGGCCTCCCTGGTCCTCCCCGTGCGAAAGCATGGGGAGGGGGACCAGGCGAAGCCTGGTGGAGGGGCCTTTTCAGACTCCGAAGAGCCCCTCCACCACCCTTCGGGTGGTCCCCCCTCCCCGCGAAAAGGAGGGGAGGACTAGAGCGTTCTTGACTTGTTCTCATTTTCGTGCGACACGGGAGGCCTGCCCGAGTCGGCCCGATCAACCGGCGTGGGCGGGGAATCCGGCCAAGGGGCTCGCCTCGAGGCCGGCGGCCGGCGCGAAGTCATCCGGGAACGTTTGAGCTCGCGTCACCGAAGAGCCGCGACCGCATGTCCTCGCCGAGGCGTCGGTAAGCGGCCGAGCGTTGAAGGCCGGCGCCCAGGCTCAGGGCGTGAGGAGGAGTTCGAGGCTTTTTGCCGAAATCTCTTCCAAACCGGGGCCAGCGACCCCGGACGGAACGAAGCGCAAGGCCGCTTGCCTGTTCGCCGAAGCGACGGCGCCGGCACCCGTGAGGGACCGGCGTCTGGCCACCCCCGTGCCCCGCTACCTGCGACGGCACCCTCCGGACCCGGCGTCTCTTCACTAAGACTGGACGCTTTCGAGTAAACGACGAAAGCACAAAAAGTCGTCCAGCCCCGGGTGCCCGTGGCAAGACGCGCCGGCCGTTACTTCCCTTCCGTCCCCAACGGAGGCACCCGCACGCCTTCCGCTCCCTCGTTTC
>DASVSX010000014.1:0-13287 GCA_036387875.1 Allosphingosinicella sp.
ACCAGCGCCTCCGACCATTCGAGCGGCTGGCGGTAGTGGGCGGACAGCAAGGCGAAGCGCAGGGTCTCGCCCTTGTGGCCCTGGTCGAGCAGCTCGCCGACCGTGACGACGTTGCCGAGGCTCTTCGACATCTTCTCGGAGCCGGCCATCGACAGGAACCCGTTATGGACCCAGTAGCGGGCGAGCGGGGCTCCGCCGTGGGCGCAGCGGCTCTGGGCGAGCTCGTTCTCGTGATGGGGGAAGATGAGGTCGAGGCCGCCGCCGTGAATGTCGATGGTGAGGCCGAGATGGCGCTCGATCATCGCCGAGCATTCGATGTGCCAGCCCGGGCGGCCGCGGCCCCAAGGGCTTTCCCAGCCGATCACGGTCTCGTCGGACGGCTTCCAGAGGACGAAGTCGGCCGGGTCCTTCTTGTACGAGGCGATCTCGACCCGGGCGCCGGCGATCATCGCCTCGCGGTCGCGGCGGCCCAGAGCGCCGTAGCCGGCGTCGGCCGGGACGTGGAAGAGGACGTGGCCGTCCGCCTCGTAGGCATGGCCGGTCTCGATGAGGCGGGCGATCATCGCCACCATCTCGTCGACCGTCTCCGTCGCCCTGGGCGCGAGATCGGGCGGGCGGACTCCGAGCGCGCCCATGTCGGCGAGGTAGAAATCCTCGTAGCGGCGGGTGACGATCGAAGGATCGACTCCCTCGGCGCGGGCGGAGTCGATGATCTTGTCGTCGACGTCGGTGACGTTGCGGGCGTAGACGACCTTGCCCGCGCCGTAGGCGTGGCGGAGAAGCCCGGCGAGGACGTCGAACACGACGGCGGGGCGGGCGTTGCCGATATGGGCTCGGTTGTAGACGGTCGGACCGCAGACGTAGAGCGTCACGCGATCGGGATCGCCGGGCTCGAAATCGCGCTTTTCCCGCGCCTTGGTGTCGTAAAGTCGAATCATGATGCGTTGGCGGCCTCGCTGTCCTTGGCAGGCGCGGCCTGACGGTAGCGAGGCTCGGCGGGAGCCCCGCGCCGCCATTCCACGAAATCGACGATGGCCCGGCCGCTGGCGTAGAGCAATGGATAGGTTCGCGAATTGGCCATCCAGGCGGGCCGTTCCGATTGGGCGCCCCAGATCGTGTCGTAGACGAGGTTGGCTCCGAGGTAGAGCAAGGTGGCGAGGATGATGCCCTTGAGCACCCCGAAGCCCGCGCCGAGAATCCGGTCGATGGGGCCGATCACGCTGCGCTTCACTCCGGCGCCGACCTGGCGGGCGACCAGCTTGCCGGCGAGGAAGACGAGGCCGAAGACCAAAGCGAAGGCGAGGACCGCGGCGCCCGAGCGGGTTCCCACCGCCCCTTCGAGCGCGTTGGTGGCGGGCGTGTGGAGGAGCTTGAGGAAGACGATCGCCACGATCCAGGCGGCGAGGCTCAGGACCTCGCCGACGAACCCCTTCATCGCCCCGCGGACGAGGTTCCAGCCGACGAGAAGCAGCACAATGATGTCGAGCGCGGTCATGCTGCGATTGCTAATGGAGGAAGCGGGGGAGGGAAAGGCATTCGTCCTCCCCGTCGCGACGCGATGGGGAGGGGGACCGCGCGAAGCGCGGTGGAGGGTCTGGGGGCGCCGATTGCCCCTCCACCACACTTCGTGTGGTCCCCCTCCCCATCCGCTTTGCGGACGGGGAGGACGAGGGATCAGCGCCCGAGCACATGGTCCACCAGGTCCTTCAGGGTCTTGAACCCCGAGAGCCGCATCCCCCCCTCCCCTTTCACCGAGGCCGGGACCAGGGCTCGCTCGAACCCCAGCTTGGCCGCTTCCTTCAGACGCAAGGGACCGTGCGCCACCGGCCTCAGCTCCCCGGATAGGGCCACCTCCCCGAAGGCCACCGCCTCGGGGGGCACCGGCCGCTCCGCGAGCGCGGAGACCAAAGCCGCCGCCACCGCCAGATCGGCGGCCGGATCGCTCAGCCGGTAGCCCCCCGCGACGTTGAGATAGACCTCCGCGGTCGAGAAGCTGAGCCCGCACCGCGCCTCGAGCACCGCGAGGATCATGGCGAGGCGGCCCGAATCCCAGCCGACCACCGCACGCCGCGGGGTTGCGCCGCTGGCGAGGCGGACGGTGAGGGCCTGGATTTCGACCAGCACCGGGCGGGTGCCTTCGAGGGCCGGGAAGACGACGGCGCCGGAGACCGCCTCGCCGCGGTGGGTCAGGAAGAGGGCGCTCGGATTGCCGACCTCCTCGAGGCCGCCTTCGGCCATTGCGAAGACTCCGATCTCGTCGGTTCCGCCGAAGCGATTCTTGGTGGCCCTGAGGATCCGGTATTGATGGCTCCGCTCCCCTTCGAAGGCGAGCACCGTATCGACCATATGTTCCAGCACCCGCGGCCCGGCGATTGCGCCGTCCTTGGTGACGTGGCCGACGAGGACGACCGCGGCGCCCGATTCCTTGGCGTAGCGGATGAGCTCGCCGGCCGAGGCCCGGACCTGGCTCACCGTTCCGGGCGCGCCTTCGATCAGGTCGGAATACATGGTCTGGATCGAATCGATGACGACGAGGGCGCAGGGCGGCCCCTCCGCGAGGGTCGTCAATATGTCCCTCACCGAAGTCGCCGCGGCGAGCTGGACCGGAGCGCTTCCGAGGCCGAGCCGGCGCGCCCGGAGACGAACCTGGTCGGTCGCCTCCTCGCCCGAAATATAGGCGACCCCGAGCCCAGCATTGGCCATGCGGGCCGCGGCCTGGAGCAGGAGGGTCGACTTGCCGATCCCGGGATCGCCGCCGATCAGGGTCGCCGAGCCGGCGACGAGGCCGCCGCCGATCGCCCGGTCGAACTCGCGGATTCCGGTCGACATCCGCTCCGGCAGAGCGACTTCGCGGTCGAGGCCGACGAGCTCGATCGCACGCCCGCCCCCGCGCAGATTGTGGCGCGCCGAAAAGGGAGTCGCCACCGCTCCGGCGTCCTCGACCAGGCTATTCCACTCGGTGCAGTCGGGGCACTGGCCCATCCACCGGTTCTGCACCGAGCCGCAGGCTTGGCAGACGTAGCGCTTCTTGGGTTTGGCCATGGGGAAGGCGTAGCGCGGGTGAGTGCGAAGCGGAAGGGGAACGTTCGAACGCCCTCGTCATCCCGGCGAAAGCCGGGACCCCAGGCCGAGAAGTCACGGCGGGTCTCCCCGAGGCCCCGGCTTTCGCCGGGGTGACGGGAACGGGAACGGCCGGCAGAAATATGGCCGCTTCCCCGCCTTTCTCGGAACCCCCTTCCCTCCCCCGCATTCACCCCATGCCAGCAATGGAGAGTGTTTTGTTCATCCAGATTCATGCCGACAACCAGATCGACAGCGACAACGAACGCGACAGCCGGCTCGAGGAGCAGATCCGGCAGCGCCTCGCCCGGTTCGAAGGGCGGATCACCGACGTCGAGGTCCATGTCTCCGACGTCAACGGGCCGCGCGGCGGCAATGCCGACCTCCGATGCTCGATCGAGGCGCGGGTGAACGGGATTCCGCCGGTCGCGGCCATCGACGAGGGCGACACGTTCGACCGGGCCGTGATCGGAGCGGCCAAGAAGGTGGTCCGGGCGCTCGACCACCAGCTGGGCAAGCTGGCCGACCGGCACCGGCATTAGGCGCTTCAATCCTCCCCGAGTTTTCTCGGGGAGGGGGACCGCGCGGAGCGCGGTGGAAGGGTTCTGGAGAGTCAGGAAGGCCCCTCCACCACCCTCGGGTGGTCCCCCTCCCCTGCACTTGGAGGGGAGGATTTTTCGACTGGCGCACCCGAGGTCCGAGAAAGTAACCCTCCCTCATGATCCGCGTCGCCAGCTACAATATGAGGAAGGCGATCGGCACCGATCGCCGGCGCCGGCCGGAGCGGACGCTCGAGGTGCTTCGCGAGCTCGACGCCGACGTCATCGCGCTCCAGGAGGCCGACCGCCGGTTCGGAGCCCGGGCGAGCGCGATCCCGCTGCACATGATCGACGAGCATAGCGACTACAAGCCGGTCGCCTTCGACGCCCGCGACGGAAGCCTGGGCTGGCACGGCAACGCGCTCCTGGTGCGGAAGAGCGTCGAAGTGCTCCACAAGGAGCTGCTCCACCTCCCGTCGCTGGAGCCGCGAGGCGCGGTGATGGCGGACGTCTGCCTCGACGGGGAGGAGCTTCGGGTGATCGGAATGCACCTCGACCTGTCGGGCCTTTGGCGGCGGCAGCAGGCGCGCTCCATCCTCCATCATCTCGAGACCCGCGAGTCGGCGATGCCTGCCGTGCTGATGGGCGACCTCAACGAATGGAGCGTCCGCGGCGGCTGCCTCCGGGATTTCGGCCACCGGCTGACCTTCGCGGAATGCGGCCGGAGCTTCCACGTCCGCCGGCCCGTTGCGCGGCTCGACCGGATCATGGTGACGCAGGGGCTCGGGATCGACGAATGCGGAGTCCATCACAGCGCCGCGGCGCGGAAGGCGAGCGACCATTATCCGGTGTGGGCGAAGCTGAGCCGCCTCTAATTGGTGCCAGGCACCAATTTCTAAGCGCTTGAGATTGCTCGCTTCGTGCCGCGCCGGTAATCGGCGTTGACCTGTAATTGTGCCTGGCACCAATTTCTAACGCCTGGCCGTCGTCCCGGCGAAAGCCGGGACCCCAGGACGAGAAGTCTCGGCGGCTCTCCCCAAGGTCCCGGCTTTCCCCGGGATGAGGGCTATTGCGTCCCCGCCTCCGCCGAATTGTTGCCGCTCTCGTCGCTCTCCGCCGCCGGCTCCGGAGCCGGAGCCGCGCCCGGCTTCCGGTCCAGGAACAGCCAGTCTCTCGGCTCGAGCTTGTAGAACATGTCCATCACCTCGAACTCGAGCCCGCCGGGCTGGCTGCTGGAGCCGTTCCAGAGCGCCACCACTCCCGACTTGAGCGCCGGATCGAACATGATCAGCGACCTGTAGCCCTTCACCCCGCCGCGATGGGCGACGACCCGGTGGCCGGCATAATCGTAGACCCGCCAGCCCAGGCCGTAGGCCGCGGTCCGCACCCGTTCCCGGAACTTGCGCATCCGGCCGAGCTCGCCGGGGGTGCTGACCCGGGCGGTCTGGACGGCCTCAAGGACGCGCGGCGAAAGGACCGCCGCCTTGAGGCCCATCTGCGCCTGCATCCAGATGGCCAGGTCCTTGATGGTCGAATTGACCCCGCCGGCGGCGGGGACCCGGTAATAAGGCTCCGCGACCTCCACCGGCTTGCTGTTCTTGCCGCCGACATGGGGACGCGCCCAGCGCTTCGAAGTTACCAGCGCCTCGCGGCTCATGCTTGCTCCCGCCATGCCCAAAGGCGCGAAGAGCCGGTCGCGCACGGCATCGGCATAGCTTTGCCCGGTGACCTTCTCGACCACCTCGCTCGCCGCGTCGTAGGCGACGTTCTGATAGGCCCAGCAGCTTCCCGGCGAGCAGATCGAGTTCAGCTGCACAAGCGAGGCCCGGAGGAAGCGCGGATCCATCCCGTCCTCGAGCTTGGAATCGTTGGCATGGCTGAACAGGCCGAGGCGGTGCGAGAGGAGGTCGGCGACCGTCGCCTTCTGCTCGTTGCCGGCGGGAAGCCGGAGCGAGGCCGAATATTTGGCGACGGGCTCGTAGAGGGAGAGCTTGCCCTGGTCGGCGAGCAAAGCGACCATGTCCCCGGCGACCCCCTTGGAGAGCGAGGCCCAGCGGAAGACGGTGTCGGTGGTGACCGCCTCGCCGCTCCCCGCGTAAGTTTCGCCATAGCCCTTGAGGAATCGGATCTCGCCATTCTCGACGACCCCGACGGCGAGGCCGATCATCTGCTGGCCGCGCATCAGCGCCTGAAGGCGCTGGTCGAGGCGCTTATAGTCGGCGACGCTTCCGGGCGCGTTCTGGCGATCCTCGATCTTGGCGAGCTGCTGGTTGGAAATGCCGAGCTCGGGCTGAGGCGGGACGCCGCCGCCGAAGCTGACGTGGGTCGCGGCCCAGTAGAGGAAGATGAGGAGGAGACCGGCCACGGGCAGGTACAAAAACGGCCGCTTCAGCTTTACTCTCCCGCCCGACTCGCGGCCGGGCCGGCGACGACGCGCCGGCCCGGTGCCCGATAAGCTCTACCAGATCCTGATACGCTGTTCCGGCGGCAAATAAAGCTTTCCGTCGCGAACGTTGAACGCCTTGTACCACGGATCGAAATTGCGGACGACGAGCGGACGGATCGTTCCCGGCGAGTGGTTGTCGACGGTGAGCAGCTGCTGGAGCAGGGCGTCGCGATATTTGGTCCGCCACACCTGGCCGAAGCCGAGGAAGAAGCGCTGGTCGCCGGTATAGCCGCCGATCACCGGCGCCTTCTTGCCCTTCAGCGACATCTGGTAGGCGTCGTAGGCGATTGCGAGGCCGGCGAGATCGGCGATGTTCTCGCCCAGGGTCAGGTCGCCGTTGACCTTCTTTCCCGGAAGCGCCTCGTAGGCGCCATATTGAGCGACGACCTGGTCGGTCAGCTTCTTGAACTCGGCGATGTCCTTCTCGGTCCACCAGTCGGCCATGTTGCCCTTGGTGTCGAACTTGCGGCCCTGATCGTCGAAATGGTGGCTGATCTCGTGGCCGATGACGGCGCCGATTCCGCCGTAATTGACCGCGTCGTCGGCATTGGGATCGAAGAACGGCGGCTGGAGGATCGCCGCCGGGAAGACGATCTCGTTGAGGAGCAGGTTGGCGTAGGCGTTCACCGTCTGCGGCGACATGCCCCATTCGGAGCGGTCGATCGGCCGGCCGATCTTGGCGATGTTGCGGCGATATTCGAACTGGCCGGCCCGCATCGCGTTGCCGAGCGCGTCGCCGGGCCGGATCTCGAGCGCGGAATAATCGCGCCACTTGTCCGGATAGCCGATCTTCGGAGTGAAGGCGGCGAGCTTGATCCGGGCCTTGGCCTTGGTCTCGGGCGCCATCCAGGTCAGGCCCTGGAGCCTCAGGTCCATCGCCTTGATGAGGTTGCGGACGAGTTCGTCGGCCTTGGCCTTCGCCTCGGGCGGGAAGTAGCGGGCGACGTAGAGCTGCCCGACGGCCTCGCCCATTCCGCTTCCGACCAGGCCGGAAGCGCGCTTCCAGCGCTCCGGCAGCTGCGGAGTGCCCGAAAGCACCTTGCCGTTGAAGGCGAAATTCTCGTCGACGAAAGCCTTTGGAAGCATCGGCGCCGAAGCGGCGATGGTCCGGAAGGTGAGATAGTCCTTCCAGGTCTCGATCGGCTCGGAACCGACCAGCTTGGCCGCTCCGGTGAGGGCGCTCGGCTGGGCGACGATGACCCGCTCGACCCCGCCCAGGCCCGCGGCGGCGAGATAGGCGTTCCAGTCGAAGCCCGGCATCTTGGTGGCGAGCTCGGCCTTGGTCATCGGATTGTAGAGATTCTCGATCTGGCGGCGCTGGACCCGGGTCCAATGCGCCTGCGCGATCTTGGTCTCGAGGTCGAGGATCCGGCCTGCGCGGGCTTCCGGATCGGAGATTCCGGCAAGCCGAAGCATGGCGGCGATGTGGGTTTTGTATTTGGCCTTGGCGTCGGCGAACTTGGGGTTCGAGGCGTCGAGATAATAATCCCGATCGGGAAGGCCGAGGCCGCCCTGGCCGACGTAGACGGAGTAAAGGCTGTTGTCCTTGAGATCCTGGTCGACATCGGCACCGAAGGGGGTGCGCACCCCGATCTGGCCAAGCTCGCCGAAGGCGCGGGCGAGGTCGGACGGGGTGCGGATCGCGGCGACCCGGTCGAGGCCGGGCTTGAGCGGGGCGACACCCTTCGCCTCGATCGCAGCCTCGTCCATGAAGCTGGCGTAGAAATCGCCGACCTTGCGCTGGACGCTGCCCGCCGGAGCCTTCGTCTTGGCGGCGTCCTCGATGATCGTCCGGGTGCGCTGGGTGGAAAGCTCGTCGAGCTCGACGAAGCCGCCCCAGACCGGCTTGTCGGCCGGGATGTCGGTGGTCGCGTACCAGCGGCCGTTGACGAAGTTGAAGAAATTGTCGCCCGGATTGACGCTTCGGTCCATTCCGGCGACGTCGACGCCCCAGGTGCCGAAATGCGGCTTGGCGGCGGAGTGCCGGGCATGGCTGTCTGCAGTCTGGGCCGGCGCCGTGGCGGCCGCGAGGCTGAGCGCGGCCACGCCGCAAAGTGCTATGTACTTGATCATGTTTGGAAATCCCCACCCAACCTGGATTAAGGCGCCAATAGCGGCCGCCAAGGGATTTGGAAAGGGGGATGGTGAGAATCCGTCAACCCGGCGAAAGCCGGGACCTCCGGACGAGAAGTCTCTGCGGGCCTCACCGAGGTCCCGGCTTTCGCCGGGATGACGGGAGCTCAGCCCGCCTCGGCTCAGGCCGTCGGGACCAGCTCCAGGCGGACCTGGGCGGTGCCGGTGCGGATCATCTGGATCTCCTGGGCGGCGCCGAGGGAGACGTCGATCAGCCGCCTGCCGACGAACGGGCCGCGATCGTTGACCCGGACGATGACGCTCCGACCGTTGGCGACGTTCGTCACCCGGAGCCTGGTTCCGAGCGGAAGCGTGCGGTGGGCTGCGGTGAATCCGGCGGGGTTGAAGCGCTCGCCGCTGGCGGTGCGGTTGCCGGCAAGCTCGCGGCCGTAATAGCTCGCCATGCCCTGGCCGACGGCCTTGTAGACCTTCTCCTCGGCAGCGACCGGGTCGGCGACGGGGAGGCTCTCGTCGAGGCTCGTGACGACTTCGCTGAGGCTGTCGATGCGGTCGACGGCCGGAGCCTCCGCTGCCTGGACGGGAACCGAGCTGATCAGCCCGGCGAGTGCAAGCATTGCGGCCGAGTGTAGGCCGCGGCGGTTCGAGCGCGTAAACGACATAAGCTTTGTGGCCCCTCAGCCTCCGATGGGAGTCGGGCTAGGGGCACAATCCAAATGAGTCCCGGTCGTTACGGCGGCGTGAAGTGATTCCGGGATGAGTTGAGCCGAGTTCCATCCGTCTCGACAACTCACCGCTCCCCTGCCACGGTTCGTCGGGTGCGCGAAAAGGAATTACGGCTGGCCCTGATCTGCTACGGCGGAATCAGCCTCGCCGTCTACATGCACGGGATCACCAAGGAGGTCTGGCGGCTCGCCCGCGCCAGTCGCGCCTTCCACTCCGGAGAGGAGGCCGAACCCGGAAGCGAAGCCGTCTATCGCCAGCTCATCGAGTCGATCGCCCGCGAATGCGAACTCGACGTTCGGGTGCTGGTCGACATCCTCGCCGGAGCCAGCGCAGGCGGCATCAACGCCGTCTTCCTCGCCGAGGCGATCGCCAGCGGACGCTCGCTCGAGCCCCTGACCGACCTCTGGCTCGAGACCGCCGACGTCGACCGGCTGATCGATCCGGCGCTGAACCGCTTCTCCCGCCTCGCCAAGTCGGCGGCGGTGCCGCTGGCCTGGGCATGGTCCTCGCGGCGCGGCGCGCTCGAAAAAACGGTCGAGGCCGAGCATCGCGAGGAGATTCGCGGAAAGCTGGCCAATTTCGTTCGCGCCCGCTGGTTCGCTCCGCCGTTCAGCGGGCCCGGCTTCACCCGGCTCCTGCTCGGAGCCTTCGACGCCATGGCGGCCGGCCCCGCCGGCCCTCCGCTTCTGCCGAGCTACCATCCCATCGACCTGTTCGTCACCGTCACCGACTTTTACGGCTATTCCGAGCAGCTTCGGCTCAACTCACCCGCCGAGGTGATCGAGCAGGAGCATCGGCTGATCCTCTCCTTCCGGCGGGCGGGACCCGGCCCACTCGCCGACTCCGCGGAGCTCGCCTTCGCCGCCCGGGCGACGGCGAGCTTCCCGGGAGCCTTCCCGCCCTTCCAAGTCGCGGAGCTCGATTCGGTGCTTGAGGAGCGCGGCTCCGACTGGCCCGGACGAGGCGACTTCCTCACCCGCGCCTTGCCCCGGCAATCGGCGCTCGGGATGGCGGAGTCGGCGGTGCTCATCGACGGCTCGGTGCTCGCCAACGCGCCCTTCCGGCCGGCGATCAAGGCGCTCCAGAACCGGCCGGCGCACCGCGAGGTCGACCGCCGCTTCGTCTATATCGATCCCAAGCCGGGAGTCCGCTCGGTGCGCCTCGCGGCGAGCGGCGACGACGAGGCGCCGGGCTTCTTCGCGACGATCTTCGGAGCCCTTTCGGACATTCCGCGCGAGCAGCCGATTCGCGACAATCTCGAGGCGATCGACCAGCGCTCCTCCACCATCCGCCGGCTTCGACGCATCGTCGAGGCGATGCGCCCCGAGGTCGAGGCGGCGATCGAGCGCGCATTCGGCTCGACCATCTTCCTGATGAAGCCGACGGCCAAGCGCCTCGCCGCCTGGCGCGCCCGGGCGCAGAATGCCGCCGCGCGCGAGGCGGGCTATGCCTATGCCGCCTACGGCCATTTCAAGCTCGCCGGAGTCGCAGAGGACGCAGCAGAGCGGATCTTCGAGCTCGGCGGAGGCGGCGACCGCGGCCGCCACGAACGGATACGACAGGCGGTGTGGAGCGAAGTCAGGCGACTCGGCGTCGCCGACCACGATTCGATGACGACGGCGGGCGCCCGGCCCGAGGTGGTGCTCTTCCTGAGGAGCTTCGACGCCCTCTTCCGAACCCGGCGGCTGCGTTTCCTGGTTCGCCGCCTCGGCCAGATCGAGGAGCAGCCGGAGGCGCCGCGCGAAGCGATCGCCGCCGCGCGCGGGGAAATCTACCGACTCATCGGCCGCTATTCGCAAGAACCCGCCGGGGCCGGGGCCGAAGTCTATCGAAACGCGGAGGACCGGCCGGCGGCCGCGCTCGAGGCGCTCGCCGACACCCTGTCGCTCAGGGCCGCCGACGACGAGGCCGACGCCCGGCTCACTTTGGCGCTCGCCGCCTTTCCAAAGCGCGAGCGGCGGAGCCTGATCCTCGCCTATCTCGGCTTTCCCTTCTACGACATCGCCACCCTGCCGCTCCTTCAGGGCGAAGGGCTCGACGAATATGACGAGGTCAAGGTGGACCGGATCTCGCCGGAGGACGCGACCGCGATCCGCTCGGGCGGAGCCGGAGCGACCTTGAAGGGCATCCAGTTCAACAGCTTCGGCGCCTTCTTCAGCCGAGCCTATCGCGAGAACGACTATCTGTGGGGCCGGCTGCACGGCGCCGAGCGCCTAATCGACATCACCGTCTCCACCTTGCCCGAAAGGTCGAGCCTGCCGGAAGGACTGGCCGACCGGCTGAAGCGCGAAGCCTTCCGGGCCATAATCGCCGAGGAAAGGCCGAGGCTGAAGGAGATCCAGCCTCTGTTCGATTCGATCGAACGGGAGATCGGGACCTGATCCTCCCCAGACATATCAAACACTTAAAAATTGGTGCCTGGCACCAATTTCGGGCGGAGCTGCGTCATTGCGAGGAGCGAAGCGACGCGGCAATCCAGTGCTTCGCCCGAGGCCGCTCCGGATTGCTTCGCTCCGCTCGCAATGACGAGTGGTCGCTCGCGATGACGAGTGGCGGTTGCGCCGCCGCCCCGACCGCCATAGACCTGTGCCGAACCCTGGAGGGCGCGAATGCAGTTCCTGAAAACCCTCTTCTGGATCGCTCTCACCGTGGTCCTCGTCCTCTTCGCCAAGGCGAACTGGAACGCCGTCACCCTGAAGCTTTGGGGCGGGCTGGAGGCGGACGTGAAACTGCCCGTCCTCGTCCTCGCCGCCTTCCTTCTCGGCTTCCTTCCGACCTTCATCGTCTACCGGGCCCGGCTGTGGAGCCTGAGGCGCCGGCTCGAGCCGACCGCCGTCAGCGTCGCCCCGGCGCGCCCGGCCCCTGCCCCCGTCGCCGTCGACAATGGCGAGGCCGAGCGGGTCGCCACCGACTCGAAGGTCTGGCCGACCGCATGAGGAGCCCGATCTTCGTCGCCATCGACACGCCCGATCTCGAGCGGGCCAAGGGGATCGCGACCCGGGTGAGGAACCATGTCGGCGGGATCAAGCTCGGCCTCGAATTCTTCTGCGCCAACGGACGCCACGGAGTGCGCGAGATGGCGGAACTCCACCTCCCGATCTTCCTCGATTTGAAGCTCCACGACATCCCGAACACGGTCGGCAAGGCGATCCAGGCGCTCCGCCCGCTCGAGCCTGCGGTGCTCACAGTCCACGCCGGCGGCGGCCGGGCGATGATGGAGGACGCCAAGGCCGCGGCCCCGACCGGCACGAGGGTGGTGGCGGTGACCGTTCTGACCAGCCTCGACGGGAGCGACCTCGCCTCGACCGGCGTCGGCGACGATCCGCACGTCCAGGTCGAGCGGCTGACGGCGCTGGCCCGTGAGGCCGGGCTGGACGGGGTCGTCTGCTCCGGCAACGAAGTCGCTGCGGCCAGGAAATTGTGGCCGGACGGCTTCTTCGTCGTTCCCGGCGTCCGTCCGGCGGACAGCCATGTCGGCGACCAGAAAAGGGTGATGACCCCGCGGAAGGCGCTCGACGCTGGGGCTTCGATCCTGGTCATCGGGCGCCCGATCACGCAGGCCGAGGATCCGGACCTGGCCGCGAGGGCGATCGAGGCGACTCTCTAACGTCCTCCCCATGCAGAGCATGGGGAGGGGGACCATGCGAAGCATGGTGGAGGGGTAGTTACGCAGGCTTCCGCCACTTACCCCTCCACCACACTTCGTGTGGTCCCCCTCCCCACCGCTTCGCGGCAGGGAGGACCAGAGGTAGACAAGCCTCCCCTCACCCTCCTATCTCGCGGCCCTCAGGAGACCCCGATGAGCTGGCTGAACCGCGTCCGCAACTCCATCCCCTTCCTCCCCAAAAGGGAGACCCCGGAAAATCTCTGGCACAAATGCCGGCAGTGCAACGCCATGATCTTCACCAAGGAATGGGAGGAGAATGAGTCGGTCTGCCCGCGCTGCGAGCATCATGGGCGGATCGGCCCGCGCGCGCGCTTCGAGAGCCTGTTCGACCCGGGCTATTCGATGCTTCCCCAGCCCCAGGTGCGCGAGGACCCGCTCAAGTTCCGCGATTCGAAGCGCTACAGCGACCGGCTCCGGGCGGCCCGGACTGCGACCGGCGAGAGCGACGCGCTGATCAACGCCAAGGGGACGATCGAGGGGCACCGGGCCGTGATCGCAGTCCAGGATTTCGCCTTCATGGGCGGATCGATGGGAATGGCGGTGGGCGCAGCCTTCCTCGACGGCGTCAGGGCCGCCATCGCCGATCGCTGCCCCTACGTCATCTTCACGGCGGCGGGCGGCGCCCGGATGCAGGAGGGCATCTTGTCCCTGATGCAGATGCCCAAGACGACCGTCGCCATCGCCGAGCTGAAGGAGGCGGGCCTCCCCTATATCGTCGTCCTCACCGACCCGACGACGGGCGGGGTGACCGCCTCCTA
>DASVSX010000015.1:0-22398 GCA_036387875.1 Allosphingosinicella sp.
TGACGAAGTCCGATTATCTGAAATGCGGCCGCTGCTGGCGGTTGCTCCCGGAAGTCGGTGAGGACGGGGGCCTTTGCGCCCGCTGCGAGGGGGTATTGAATGGCTGATCTGTCCCGCGATGCCGAGCGATTGAGGAAAAACCGGCGAGTTGGGCTCTCGGTCGCCGCCTTGGTCTTCCTCGTCGACCAGGCGGTGAAATGGGCGGTGACCTACCCGCTTCAGCTTCCGCATCGCCTCACCGTAGAGATCCTGCCCTTCTTCACGCTTCGGTGGCTGAAGAATACGGGCGTCTCGATGAGCCTGCTCAACGCCGAGACCGAGATGGGGCGGTGGCTGCTCGTCGCCCTCACCAGCGCGATTGCCGCCTTCGTCGCCTTCTGGCTGTGGCGGGAGAAGCGCCGCGACGACGCGTTCGCTCTGGCGCTCGTCCTCGGCGGGGCGCTCGGCAACATCCTCGATCGGGTGCGGCTGGGCTATGTCGTCGACTATGCCGACCTGCATTTCGGCGACATCCACCCCTTTTTGGTCTTTAACGTCGCCGACGCTGCCATTACCATCGGCGTCCTGCTATTGCTGGTCCGGGCGCTGCTGACGCGCGACCGGAAGGTTCCCGAGGAGGAAAAGTGACTATGCGTATCGTTAAGCTCGGCCTCGTGGCCTGCACCGCCACCCTGGTGCTGGCGGGCTGCGGCTCAGGCGGCATTGCCGGCCGTGAGCGCCCAGACGAGTTCGCGGTCACCCGCAACCAGCCCCTCGTGATCCCGCCCGATTACGCTCTGACCCCGCCCAAGACCGGCGAGCCGGCCCCGGTCGGCACCGACGCCCGCACCCAGGCGCTCGACGCCTTGTTCGGAGGCCCGGCGCCGCGCAGCCAGAGCGAGCGCTCGATGCTGAACTCGGCCGGAAGCGACCGTGTCGCAATCGGCGCGCGCTCGGTGGCCGGCGATCCCGGCACGACTGTGGTCGACAAGGGCGCCGTCACCCAGGCCATCGTCGCAGCCCCTGCCGGGGCGGGCCGCGACGCGACGGTGAGCACGCCGCAGTAAAAATCCCTCTCCCTGAAGGGGAGAGGGACAGGAGAGCGAAGCTCGCCGGGGTGAGGGCATAGCCGCGCTCGCCCAGGCCCTCACCCCATCGCTTCGCGGCGGGCCCCTCCCTCTCCCCTTCAAGGAGATGGGTATTAGGCCTTCCTTAGCCTCATCCCCCTATCCTGCCGCGCATGACGCAGCAGCAGCCGCCTTTCTATGCCCCGGGCCTGGCCGACGCCGGCGCCCAGATCGCACAGCTGAGGCAGGTGCTCGCTCTGATCGACGAAATGGCGGGCCGGGCCTCGCTTTCGCCCGGGGACGAACTGCTCGACGAAGCCGCGCGGATCAGCGCGTCCTACGCCCGAGCCTTGCCGATCGACCAGAAGCGGTTCGACAATCTGGCCGCCGAGACGGCCCGCTGGGCGGCTGCCGGAGTCGGCGCCCTGCTCAGGCTGGACGACGCCGGAATGCCGGTCCGGGCCGCCGCGGAGCGGCTGGGCGAGGAGCTGGAGAAGGGATTGGCCGAGCTGGGCCGGAGGTTGCCGGCCTAAGCGTCATTGCGAGCGAAGCGAAGCAATCCAGCGGCTCGGACGCCGGAGACTGGATTGCTTCGTCGCTTCGCTCCTCGCAATGACGGACGCTATTCGCCGGTCCCGCCGGCCCCCGGCCACTCCTTGATGTGGAGGTCCCTTTGCGGGAATGGGAGATCGATCCCGTTCTCCCGGAACAGCTCCCACACCCGGTTCAATATCTCCGAGCGGACGCTTCCCACGCCCTGCTCGGGATCGCTGATCCAGACCAGTATCTCATGATCGACGCTGCTCTCGCCAAAGGCGACGAGCCAGACCTTGGGCGGCCGGTCCTGCATCACCCTGCGCGCCTCGCTCGCAGCCTGGACCATCAGCTTCTGGGCGAGCGGAAGATCGCAATCGTAGGCGACGCCGACGGGGATGTGCACCCGCACGTCGCGGCTCGAATAGGACCAGTTCTCGACCTCCTGGGTCATCAGATTCTCGTTCGGGATCAGATGCTCCTTGCCGTCGCGGGTGACGATCGAGACCGCCCGGACCCCGATCTTGCTGACATGGCCGAAGCTCTCGCCGACGACGATGACGTCGCCCGGCTTGATCGACCGGTCCATCAGCAGGATGATCCCGGCGATGAGATTGCCGAACGTCTTCTGGAGGCCGAAGCCGACCGCGAGGCCGAACGCGCCCGAGAAGACGGCGAGCGCGGTGAGGTCGATCCCGACGAGATCGATCCCGATGAAGAAGGCGGCGATCAGGATGGCGACGCTGGCCAGCTTCTGGCCGAGCAGCTGCTGGGTCGCGTCGAGGCCCTTGGCGCGGTGGATGGAGTGGCCGACGATCCGGTTGAGCAGCTTCACCACCGCGTAGAGCGCGACCACGGTCACCAGCACCTGGAGCACGGTGAGCAGCGATATCCGGGTCTCGCCGGCCGTGAAGCCTACCCGGTCCAGAGTGTCGGTGATCGGCTTCAGCCCGCCCACGGCTCGGGCAAGCAAGGCGAAGAAGGTGACGGCGGCGAGCAGCGCCGCGATCCAGCGCGGCATCTGCAGCCCTCGAACCAGACCCGAGACAAGCATCGCGGTCCAGGCCGCCAGAGCGACTCCCAGGACGATCGACCCGAGCGGCCGCCATTGATCCGCGTTGATGACGACCGCGACGACGAGGGCGCCCGTAAGGTAGCGGGTGAGGTCGCACATTCGGCCCGCCAGGGCCTCGCCCCGGCCGCCCGCGCGATGCTCCCAGAAGGCGGCGAGGCGCGGGCCGAGCCAGCGGCCGGCCAGCCAGGCGAGGCCCCAGGCCGCGGCGACGAGGGCGACGGCGACGGCCGCCGCGATCCAGTCGCTGTAGGTGGGCCAGGTGCCCCCGAGCCGCTCGAACGCGCCTCTCATCCGGCGCGCGCCCGGCCACTGAAGGCAGATGCGAGATCTTCGATAAGATCGTCCGGATCTTCGAGGCCGATCTGCAGCCGGACGAGCGGCCCGTCCGATGTCCATCGGGTGACGGTGCGCAGCTTCCCGGGATCAACCGGCACGGCCAGGCTCTCATAGCCGCCCCAGCTATAGCCGATCCCGAACAGCTCCAGGGATTCGACGAATCGCGTGCGCTCGTCGTCGCCCACACCCTTCAGAGCGAAGGAAAAGAGCCCCGACGACCCTTTGAAATCCCTTGCCCAGGCCTCGTGGCCGGGGCAGCCGGGCAGCGCCGGATGGAGCACCGCGGCAACTTGCGGCTGCTCCTTCAGCCAGCGGGCGATCCTGAGGGCGCTCGCTTCGTGCTGCCGAAGCCTCACTCCCATGGTCCGAAGACCGCGCGAGCACAGCCAGGCGTCGTCCGGGCCGACCGACTGGCCGAGGTCCCAGCTCGTCCGCTCGAGCTTCGGAAACCAGGCCGGGTTCGCCGTCACGGATCCGAGCATGACGTCGGAATGGCCCCCGACATATTTGGTGCCGGCGAGGATGGAGAGATCGACGCCGGAGGCGAGGGCCGGGAAGAAGAGCGGGGTCGCCCAGGTATTGTCGAGCAGGGTGGCCACTCCCCTCGACTTCGCCGCGGCGCAGATCGCAGGGACGTCCTGGACCTCCATTGTCAGGGAGCCGGGGCTTTCCAGGAAGATCGCCCGGGTGCGCTCGCCGATCAGCTCGGCGATGCCGGCGCCGGCGAGCGGATCGTAATAGCGCGTGGTCACGCCGTAGCGCTTGAGGAAGGAGTCGCAGAATCGGCGGGTCGGCCCGTAGACGCTATCGGTCATCAGCAGCTCGTCGCCCGCCGTCAGCACGGACAGCAAGGCGGACGTCACCGCCGCCAGCCCGTTCGGATAGAGCATCGTGCCGGCCGCGCCGGGCTCGAGCTCGGTCAGGGCCTCGGCGAGCGCCCAGTGCGTCGGAGTGCCATGGAGGCCGTAATAGGGCTTTCCGAACTCCGGGACGGCGGCGCGCATCTCGGCGACGCTGTCGAAGAGGATGGTCGAGGCGCGGTGGACCGGCGGGTTGACCAGGTGGCCGCGCCATTCCTTGCGGCGGCCGCCCTGGACGAGCCTGGTGTCGGGCCGCCTTCCCTTCACGCGGGTCCCCTCGCCTTGGGAGTGGCCGGATCCATGCCCCATTCGGACCAGCTTCCGTCGTAGAGCCGGACGTCCTCCTTGCCGAGGAGATGGGCGCCGAAGAGCAGGACGCAGGCGGTTATGCCTGAGCCGCACGTGGCGACCAGCGGCTTGCCGAGATCGACCCCCGCCGAGTCGAAGGCGACTTGCAGGTCGTCGCCGCGCTTCCAGCTGTTGTCGGAGTTGAACAGCGCGCCCTGCGGAAGGTTCTTCGAGCCCGGAATGTGGCCGGACGCCATTCCGGGGCGAGGCTCCGCTTCCTCGCCGGTGAAGCGGCCGGCGCCGCGGGCGTCGACTATCTCGTGCCGGCCGTCGCCGAGCAGGTTGGCCAAGTCCGCTTTGTCCACCACCGCTCGAGAATCGAACCTCGGGCTGAAATGCCCGTGGCGGACCTGCGGTCGCCCGGTCTCCAGCGGCCGCCCCTCGGCCTTCCATTTCCGGAGGCCGCCGTCGAGGATCGCGACATAATGCGCTCCGAAGCTCTTCAGCATCCACCAGGCGCGGGCGGCGCTGTGCAGGGGGCTGTTGTCGTAGACCACGAAGCGCTGGCCGTCGCGGAGACCGAGCGAGGCCATTCGGCTTGCGAATTTGGGCTCGGGCGGCGCCATGTGGGGAACGGGATTGGACGAGTCCGACACTTCCTCCAGATCGAGGAAGACGGCGCCGGGGATGTGCCCGGCCTCATATTCCGAGCGGGCGTCGCGAGGTTCGCCGGGAAGGAACAAGGTGGAATCGATCACCTTGAGGTCGCTCGCTCCGAGCTCGCGCTCGAGCCATTCGGTGGTGACGAGGCTGTCCATCGCCTCTCCTAACGCCGGATCACGCCGAGCCGCTCCAGAACGGCGAGATAGGCGGCGACTTCCCCGACCGGCGCGGGGCCGACGGTCACCGCCAGCTGGTCGCGTATCGCCTGGACGCTTCGGCGGCCGTCGACGAGGTTCAGCGCCTCGTAGCCGAAGCTCGGCCCCTCCCAGGCCGGCTCGCGCGACAGGAGGGCGGGCCGGGCGATCTTCGCCTTCTCGAGCTGGTCGTCGAGCCAGCTGTAGCCGAAGCCGTCCATCGGCCCCTTCAGCTTGGGATCGCGGCGGTAAATCGTTCCGAGCCCGCCGGCTGAACCCGGAGCGGGACCCATCCGGTCGGGTTCGCCGACCATGAGCCCGAAACGCCGCAAGGAGAGCTCCAGGGCCACTTCGTGCTCGGTGTGGAGCGACACGGCGTTCGCCCCGTCGGCTTCCGACAGTTCGCCTTCCTGCCGCGCCATCGTCGCCCGGCGGAAGTCGGCCTCGGTCATCTGGAGTCGCTCCAGCGCCGGAGCGTCCGACTGCTCGACGTTGGCGAGCGCCCAGGCCGAAGCCGCGGCGATGAACATCGCCCGCTTCATCTTCGTCGAGTCGAGGTTGCCGGGCACGTCCTTGTTGGTGTGGATGTAGATGTCCGGCCAGTCGGACACGTAGACGACCGGGATCCGCCAGCTCCCCTCGCTCCAGACCTGGTGGTCCGAGCCTTCGGAAAAGCCGCCGATCCTGGCTCGGAGCGGGTTCTTCGTTCCTTCCGGGTCGAGCAAAGGGAAGTCTGCCTCCCCGCGCTCGGCGTAAAGCGAGGCGTTCGAGTCGACCCAGCGGGCCATTGCGAAGCCGACGTAGGAGACGAAGCTCGGAAGGCTGGGCGGGGAGCCCTCCACCCCCAGCGTCCCCTTGGTGACCTCCGTGTTGCCGCCGATCATGTCGAGGTGGAGCGTCGCCAGGGTCCGCCGGGCATATTCGGGCCGGGCGTTGAGAAGGGCGATGGTGCATTCGATCTCGCAGGGCCAGATGAAGCGCAGGGTTCGCTGCGGCTGCGGCAGCCGGCCTTGTGCGATCAGGCGCTGGAAGGTCCGGGCGATCTCGAGGATCCCCGAACAGCCGCTGGCATTATCGTTTGCCCCGGGCGAGGGATGTTCGAGGTGGCAGGAGAAGACGATCTCCTTCGACCGGTCCTTGCCCGGGATGACGGCCGTCGGGATGAGATAGGCGCCCGGAGTCCGCCCGGCCTTCACTTCCGCCCGGAGGCGCACCGTCTCGCCCTTGGCCAGCCGGGCCTGCCAGGCGCGGGCGCGGCCCGGGGAAACCATGAACGCGAAGGTGGGGTCGTGCCAGGTGCTGAGATGGCCCCAGCGGATCAGGCTCTCATCCTCGCCCCACCAGGCGGAACGCTGGTTTTGCGCCCAGGAGATTATGCCGGCCGCGCCCCGCTCGGTCACCGCGAGCTTCGCCGCGGCCTCCGGCTGGCCGGAGACGAGCACCAGCTTGCCGCGCACGTTCTTGCCGGCATAGTCGGCCGCCGAGGCGCCGGTGCCGACGTCGACCAGCTCCGCCTCGGCACGGCCGCTCACGCTGTCCTGCGCAAGCGTTATCGGCTGGTCGGCCCAGGACGCGATTCGGTCCGAATCGCTCCAGCGTCCGCCATCTTGCCTCTGCTCCCAGAGCTCGGCGAAGCTCGCATTCCAGGCCGGGCGGGACCGCTGTGTGCCGTAGAAGATCTTCCCGTCCGCCGGCAGCGAAAGGATATCGACCTCCTTCAGGCCGTATTCGCGCAACCGGTCGCGGATCAGCTCCGCCGCGGCGCGATAGCCTTCCGAGCCCCGCATTCGGTGGTGAAGCGACAGGGCCTGCACGGTGCGCCTGGCGCCGGCGCCCGACAGCTCGGCGGCAAGGGCCCGGGTTTCCGCCTGGGTCAGAAGCGGCGCGGCCGGCCGAGCCGATGCCGGTGCGGCGACGAGCAGAAGCAACGCTGCCGCGGCCCTCATTTGGCGAACCTTCGGAAGAAGCTCTCGCCGCCCCAGGCCGGCCGCTCCGGCGCATTGGCGACTCGAAGCGCCAGCTCGCCGACGAAATCGTGAAGCCTTATCGCATCCTCCTTCGCGACCGTCTGGGCGAGGTCGTCGGACGGTGAATGATAGCGGGACGAGCGCCACTGACGCTCGATTTCAGCCTCGGGATCCTTCGGGCCGAAGCCGAACTTGAAGGCGAGCGAGGGTATGCCCTCGCGGATGAAGCTGTACTGGTCCGATCGAACGAAGCTGTTCCGATCCGGGAAAGGATCGGGCACGAGGGGCAGGCCCATGGATTCGCCCACCGCCGCGGCGATTGCGCCGAGGCTGCTTTCTTCCGACCCAAGCGCGGTCACGCTCTTCAGCGGGAAGATGGGCAGGGCCATGTCGAAATTCATGTCGGCGACGATCGAGGGCTTGGGCACGGTCGGGCGAAGGGCGAAATAGCGCGAGCCGAGCAGCCCTTTCTCCTCCGCGGTCACGAAGACGAAGAGCATCGAGCGTTTCGGCTTCGCCCGCCGCGCCTTGTAGCTTCGGGCGATGTCGAGCAGCCCGGCGACTCCCGCGGCATTGTCCATCGCGCCGTTGTAGAGCCCGTCGCCGTCGATGGGAGCGCTCACTCCGAGATGGTCGAGATGCGCGCTGAAGACGACATGCTCCCCCCTCAGCCGCCTGTCGCTTCCAGGCAGGCGCGCGACGACGTTGTTGGAAGTGACGGGGCGGTGGCGCATCGCGACCGTGGCGCGAAGCGAGGGCTTCAGGTCGAATTTCGGCAAGGGCTTCGAAGCGTCGGCCAGCGCCGAGATCTCCGCGAAGCTTCGGCCCGAGCCGGTGAAGAGCTGCCCGGAGGATTCGGTGTTGAAGCTGGCGGTGAAGAATTCGGTCTTCACGTCGCGAAGCGACGGGTCGGCGAAATACATTCCGGACTGGCCGGCCTGGGCCATGGCGCGCGACCAGGGCACTTCGACGGCCTTTGCCGTGGTCAGCGAGAGCAGGCCGGCAGCGCCCCTTTCCGACAGCAGCCTCGCCCGGTCGCGGCGGGCGTGCGCCTTGAGAGCTCCTGAAATCTCCGCCGGGCCGCCGCTGACGACGACGGCGATCTTGCCCTTGAGGTCGACGCCCTCGAAATCGTCATGGCCGGCTTCGGGGATGTGGAGGCCGTAGCCGACGAAGACCAAAGGCGCCTCGATCCGCTCCGGACGCCGCCCGTCGCCGCGGCCGATGATGATGTCGCCGGGGATCGAAAGCGCCGTCGCCCGCCCGCCGGCGATGAGAGCCGCGCTCGATCCGGCGGAGTCGACGAATTGCTCCTCGAAAGCCACCGGCTGGAAGAAGCCGTCCGTCCCCGCCGGCTCGAGGCCGATCTCGCGAAGCCGCGACACGACATGATCGGCGGCGCGCTGGTAGCCCGCGGTCCCGGTCAGCCGCCCCTCCATGTCGTCGGCAGCGAGGGTCGAGACGTCGCCCCACCAGCGCTCGGCGCGCTCGGCGGCGGTCGGCGGGGGGGGCACCGTGGCGCACGCCGCGAGGAGGAGGGCTAGGAGAGGGGCAAGACGCATGGGCTACTCCCGGCGGTTGGCCCCCTACCCTTGTCCCGCCGCCGCGGCGATGTCCAGCCGCGAGGCCGTCATCCCGGCGGGAGCCGGGACCTCCGGTCGAGAAGTCACAGCGGGTCTCCCCGAGGTCCCGGCTTTCACCGGGATGACGGGTTCAGCCTACCAGACCCGCACCCGCTCTCCCGGCGCCAGATAGAGCTTGTCGCCGGGCTTCACGTCGAACGCCTTATACCATTCGTCGATGTTCCTCAGAGTGCCGTCGACCCTCCAGCGATAGGGGGAGTGCGGGTCGGAAACGAGAATCATCCGCATCATCTCGTCCCGGACCTTGCCGCGCCAGCCCTGCGCGTAGGCGAGGAAGAAGCGCTGATCGCCGGTGAAGCCGTCGATCGCTGGGGCCTTCCTCCCCTTGAGGGTGGAATGATAGGCGTCGAGCGCGATTCGAACTCCGCCCTGATCGCCGATATTCTCGCCGAGCGTCAGCTTGCCGTTCACCTTCATTCCCGGAACGCCTTCATAAGCGCCGTACTGGTCGGCGAGCTTGCCGGCTTCGGCGACGAACCGCGCCGCATCCTGCGGCTTCCACCAGTCGCGAAGCCGACCGGCCTCGTCGAACTGCCGGCCCTGGTCGTCGAAGCCGTGGCTGATCTCATGACCGATGACCGCTCCGATCGCGCCGTAATTGACAGCCGGGTCGGCCTTCGGGTCGAACATCGGCGCCTGGAGCATTGCGGCGGGAAAGACGATCTCGTTGCCGAGCGGATTGAAATAGGCGTTCACCGTCTGGGGAGTCATCATCCACTCCTCCTTGTCGACCGCCTTGCCGATCCGGTCGAAATGGTAGCGGGCGGTGAAGGCTCGGGCGCGCCTGACGTTGCCGTAGAGATCCTCCGGCTGGAGCTCGAGCGCCGAATAGTCGCGCCACTTGCTCGGATAGCCGACCTTCACCCGCTGCCTGGCGAGCTTTTCGAGCGCGGCGGCGCGGGTCTCCGGAGTCATCCAGGCGGCGCCTTCTATCCGGGCCCGCATCGCCGACTGCAGATTGCGGACCATCTCTTCCATCCTGGCCTTGGACTCGGCCGGGAAATGGCGCCGGACATATTCCTGACCCAGCACTTCGCCCAGGACCCCGTCGACCAGCTGGACTCCGCGCTCCCATCGCGGGCGGATTCGCTGCGCTCCGCTGAGCGCCCGACTGAAGTCGAACTTGTTGTCGACGAAGCGCTTCGACAGGAAGGGCGCGGCCTGGTCCGCGATGTGGAACGCCTGCCATGCCTTCAGCGCGTCGAGCGGCACCTCCGCGAAGATCCTGGCGACCTTCGGAACCGCCGTGTCCTGGGTGACGATCAATTGCTTGACCGGAGGTGCTCCGACTCCGGCGAGGAAGCCGGTCCAGTCGAAATCGGGCGCGAGCGCGCGCAGAGCCTCGAGGTCCATCTGCCTGATCATTTTGACCGGATCGCGCTGCTCCACTTGCGTCCAGCTCGCCTCGGCGATCCTCGTCTCGAGCGCGATCACCGCCTGCGCCGCCGCGGGCGCGGCAGGCCATCCGATCAGCTGGAGGGTGCGCTCGACATGGCCGGCATAGGCTTCGCGTTGCGCCTTGAAGCGGTCGGTGAGGTAATAGTCCCGGTCGGGCAGGCCGAGCCCGCCGATTTCGATTCCGGTCATGTAAAGATTGCTGCCCTTGGGATCGGGGGTGACCCCGAACTTGAAGAAGCTGGAGCCGAAAGTTCCGGTCGCCGCGCCCATCAGCCGCGCCATGTCGCTCCTGGACCCCACCGCTTTGACGGCGGCAAGGTCGGCGGCGAGCGGCGAGGAATCGAGCTTTTCCAGCCGGGTCTCGTCCATGAAGCTGGAATAGAGGGCCCCGACCTGGCGGGCGCTGAGGGTCGAGGGGTTGCGGGCGCTGTCCTCGACCACGGAGCGCAACTGGCCCTGGGTAATCAGATGCGTGTCGAGCGCGACTCCCGCCAGCGGGTAGTCGGGCGGGATCACGGCCGTCTTATACCAGCCGCCATTGGCGTAATCGAAGAAGCTGTCGCCGGGCTTCACCGAGGAATCGCGCGCGCCGAGGTCGACTCCCCAGCTTCCGAACCTGCCCGGCGCCTGCATCGACTGGGCGGCGAGAGGGGCTGGAAGGGCTGTGGCGGCGACGGACAGGGCCGCCGCCGAGGCGGCGAGGAAATAGAGGCTCTTCATCGGATGGTTCCTTTCTTTCAGGCAAAGCTTGGGCGCGGGCTGCCGGGCACGCCGTCAGCGCGGGTGTTTTTTCTGTTGCGTTATGAAAAGCTTAGCTGCTGTCTGCCGTTCGACGCGGGCCAACACCATGGCCCCGCTCGACGTCTGGAATCTCGTTCATCCCGCTCTCCTAAAGACGAGTCGCGGCAAGGAGCGCCTCGAAGCTGACGACCCGGACGGCGCCCATTTTGGAGACCCGGACCGAGACCATGGCCTCGACGGCTCCGAGTTGGTGGAGAGAAACGAGCGGCGCGAGCACCAGGGCGAGAAGCGCTAGGGCGATGAGGTTCCTGATCATGCCAATATCCTTAGCGGAAGCGATACCAGAGACTGGCGAGGGCGAGGCTGAACCAGAAGATGACGAAGAGCACCCAATGGATCGGCTCCGCGACGAATCCGCCCTTCCAGAGCAGGAACCAGATCGGATAGACGAGCATCAGGGCCATCCCGGCGAAGCTCGCCGCCTTGTAGCCGTTCTGCCGCTCGACCTCGTCGGTGACGCCGCGCAGGAGAAGGCCGCCGCCGATCACCGCGACGAGGTACAGGCCCGCCAGCACCGCCGCGAGCGTCGGCGACCATATTCCCGACCGGCTTTGGGCCAGGGCCGCCCCGTCGTTATAGCCGAGGTAGAGACCGGGCACGAAGCCGATCACCGCCAGAGCGGCGACGATCACCCACCTCTTGCGCCGGCGCGCCGCGTCGCGGCGCTCCCCTTCCCCGCGCGGACTGCTATCGCGCATTCCCCGCACCCCCGAACCCGTCATCGAAAATCTCCTCGATCGGGACGCTGAAAAGGCGGCTCAACTTGAAGGCGAGCGGAAGCGAAGGATCGTATTTGCCGGTCTCGATGGCGTTCACCGCCTGGCGCGAGACTCCGAGCCGGCCGCCAAGCTCCGCCTGGCTCCAGTCGCGCTCCGCCCTCAGGACCTTCAATCGATTCTTCACATACCCCTCGACGTCCACCGCCCCGACCTCGTCCCGCCGGCAGCCCATCCGCCGGCTATGGCGACTCGATAACCCCGGCAGCGCATTTATGTCAAGTTACCATTACATTTTGTCATCTAAGCATCGCATAAAGACCGGTAACATGGTCAAAAGCTATGTTAGCATGACCTCCCCTGACGTCGTCGACAAGTCTGATTCCTTTTTTGTTCTTGCGTTGTAGGACTTTTCCTATTAGATTGAGAACTGCCCGAGTCGCGGACCCGGGGAACGGCTCTTTGAAATCGTGAATGGATCAAGATCGGCGGTGCCTGTGGAGGGCGGCGGTGGGCGGGCCGCGCGGCGGCCCGGCCGCTCGCCTTCCCGCCCGGGGCTCGATCCCCCTCCGCGTCGCGGACGGGAGGCGGGATCGTGCCTCACCGCCCCCGAATGAACTCCCTGATGTCCCTGGAAAGCTTCGCCCGATCCTCGTCGCGGACGTACATCATATGGCCGGAGCCATAATATCGATAGACGATCCGTTCCTGCGGGATTCCGGTTCGCGAAAGGGAATATTCGGCGCCGAAGAATGGGGTCGCGAAATCGAAATAGCCCTGGCCGACGAACACCCGAAGCCCGGAATTCTCGCGCATCGCCCGGCCCAGATAGGGGGCGACGTTCTTGTAATATTTCGATTCGCCGCCCTGGTCCTTGAGGTCCCAATCCCAGTCGCCGACTCCGCCGATGGTGGAATATTGGCGATCCGTGCGGAACTTGAGGCCGTCGCGGACCCAGGCGTTGAGCCCCGCGGTATAGCCGGCGTCGATTCCGTAGAAGCTGGGGTCGTTGTCCGGAGACTCGCCGGCATTGTCGAAGTCGCGGCCGGTATAGCGGGCGTCGAGCCGGCCGATGGCCAGCCCTTTGTCGCGCAGAAGCTCCTTGTAGAAGCGCTGGTCGCTGACCCGAAGGTCGGCCGCTTCCAAGAAGCGCTCGGAAAGGCCGGTGAACCGGGCGAGGCGGCGGCGGATGGACGCCCGCTCCTCGCCCTGCAGCTTCTGGCCCTTGAACAAAGCGGACGCATAGTCGCCGCCGGCGAAGTCGCGCGCCTCCTGGACGAAGCCTTCCAATGTGCCGGCGTCGGCGGGCGCCTTGCCGTGATGGAATGCGGCGGCCGCCATCGAAGGGAGGTAGAGGACGTAGGGCATTTCGTTGCCCGGCACATTGGCCTGGGCTCCGAAGTCGAGGATCGTCGAGATGAGGATGATCCCGTTCAGCGAGACGTCGTTGAAGGCGCCTTCGAGCTGGTTGACCACTGCCGCCGAGCGGGTCGTCCCGTAGCTTTCGCCGCCGAGGAACTTGGGCGAGTTCCAGCGGCCGTTCTCCCCGAGCCAGATCCGGATGAACTCGGCGACCGACTTCGCGTCCTGGGTGACGCCCCAATATTCCTTGCCCTCGGTCTTGCCGAGCGGACGGCTGAAGCCGGTCCCGACCGGATCGATGAAGACGATGTCGGCGACGTCGAGCAGGCTGTCGGGATTGTCGAGAATCGGGAACGGCGGGCCGGCGTCGTCCCGGGCGTCGGACGGGATCGCCACCCTTTTGGGCCCGAAGGCGCCCATGTGGAGCCATAGGGAGCCCGAGCCGGGCCCGCCGTTGAACAGGAAGGCGACCGGCCGCTTCGGATCGCGCGGCTCCTTGACGTAGGCGACCGAGAAGATGCTGGCCTTGGGCGTACCGTCGGCGGCCTTGAGGTAGGTCTCGGAAGCAGTCGCGCTGTAGCTCACGCGCTGGCCTCCGAAGGTGCCGGTGTGGCGGGTGACGGAGACGATCGGTGCCGGCACGGACTGGCCGGAATACTTTCCCGAGGCCGGGTTGGCCTCCTGGGCGAAAGGGGGCGTCGCGAAGGCGAAGGCGAAGGCGAACAGCATCTTCCTCATGCCGCAAGCTATGCCATGCGGCGGCACCGGCGCAAAGTGGACGGACCCGATCCACCGCGAAGCAGCCGAACCCTTTTTCTACGTTGTGCCTTTGCGCCTTCGTGCCTTCTCTCAAGAAAGAGTCTGGCACGCTGCCTGGAGGGTTCACGCGGAATGCATCGGCCTTCAGAAAGCCGCCGCCTTGCACTCGGTCGGTCGTCCCCGGCCCTGCGTCCGCGGCCCCGGCTGCCGGTTTCAAAAGAAGGCGCGAAGGCGCAAAGGCGCAACGTAGAAAGGAGATAGCCGCTTCGCGGATTGGACTGGGCGCGCGCAGCGGGCGGGCACACCTTTCCCTGCCCCGCCGGCTCCCCTAAAGCGCGGCCATGGACCTGACGCATCTCGGCCGCTCCAGCCCGTTGCCCGCCTCGCCCGGGGAAGCGCGGCTCGATTACGTGCCCAACCCCCGGCCCGGCATGCCTTATCTGGTCCGCTTTACCGCGCCAGAATTCACCTCGCTCTGCCCGGTGACGGGACAGCCGGATTTCGCCCACATCGTCATCGATTATGCGCCGGCCGAGACGATCGTCGAATCCAAGTCGCTCAAGCTGTTCCTCACCGCCTTCCGCAACCATTGCGGGTTCCATGAGGACGTCACCGTTGGGATCGCCGACCGGTTGGTCGCGGAGATGAAGCCGCTCTGGCTTCGGATCGGAGGCTATTGGTATCCGCGCGGCGGAATGCCGATCGACGTCTTCTGGCAATCGGGCGAGCCGCCCCGGGGTCTTTGGGTCCCCGGCCAGGACGTTCCCGGCTATCGCGGACGCGGCTGAATTGAAGGTCGCGATATTCGGCGCCGGGTCGGTGGGGTGCTTCGTCGGCGGGGCCTGGGCGGCCGCGGGCGTTCCGGTCACCTTCGTCGGGCGGGAGCGAATGGGGCGGGAGATTGCCGAGAACGGCCTCACGCTCACCGACCATTCGGGCTGGCGGGCGCGGCTGGCCCCCGGTGAGGTTGACTTCTCGACCAAGGCGGCCGCTTTGGCCGGAGCCGATATCATCGCCCTGTGCGTCAAGAGCACCGGCACCGCCGAGGCCGCGAAGGATATCGCGCGCAACGCCGGCAAGGGCGCGCTGGTCGTCAGCTTCCAGAACGGGGTGAGCAACGTCGAGCTGCTCCGATCCCTGTTCAAAAGCCGGTTCGAAGCGGTTGCCGGGATGGTGCCCTTCAATGTCGCGCACCTCGGGCACGGCCGCTTCCACAAGGGCGTTGCAGGGGACCTCCTGGCCGGAGAGCTGCCGGCGCTTGGGGCGCTGGCCGAGCGGATCGGCGAAGGACCGGCGCGGCTTCTCCTCTCGGCCGACATGCCCGCAATCGCCTGGGGCAAGTTGCTCATCAACCTCAACAACGCGGTCAACGCCTTGTCCGGGCGCACTCTGCTCGAACAACTGAAGGAGCGCGACTATCGCCGGGTCGTCGCCGCCTCGATCCTCGAGGCGCTCGGGCTGCTCGAGGCGGCGGGGATCGAGCCCGCGAAGATCGGCCCGGTGCCGCCCAGGCTGCTCCCGCACGCCATCGCGTCGCCGAACCTCGTCTTCAACAACCTCTTCCTCAAGATCCAGAAGATCGATTCGAAGGCGCGCTCCTCGATGGCCGACGATCTGCGCGCCGGGCGCCCGACCGAAATTGCTTATTTGAACGGCGAGGTCGTCGCCCTCGCGAAGAAGCTTGGGCGCCAGGCGCCGGTCAACGAGGCCATCGTCTCTCTGATCCGGCAGGCCGAGATGGGCGTCGAGTTCCTCTGGGAACCGGCGAAGCTTCGAGCCCATGTCCTGGAAGGCCACAAGGCGGCACCGATCTTCGGCTACTGAGTTTAACATCGTATCCGCGCCCGCTCTGGAGCGCAGCCTTACCCCGGACCGGAGTCCTTCATGCGCCTCTTCGCCACCGTTTCACTGATCGCCCTCACTCTCGCCGGCATCGCCGGACCCGCGGATCGGAGCCAGGCCGCCGCCCCCCGCACCAAGGCTGCCCAGACCGCCCGGATCACGACCCAGCTGCCGACCAACGTGAGGCCCCTCCAATATACGATCGCTGCTCGGCCGGATGCCGACCAATTGCGCTTTTCGGGCCGGGCGGACATCGACATCCAGGTTCTGCAGGCGACCGACAGCATCACCCTCAACGCAGCCGACCTCGATTTCAAAAGCGTCTCGCTCGGCGGCGGCGGAACGGGCGCTCCGCTCGCACTCAATCCGCGCAAGATCGATGTCGATTCGGACAAACAGACCGCCACCTTCCGCTTCGCCCGAAGGATCGCGCCCGGCCAATACCGGCTGACCATCAATTACAGCGGCAAGATCTACACCCAGGCGGCCGGTCTGTTCGCACTCGATTACGAGAGCGAGCAGGGAAAGAAACGCGCTCTCTTCACACAGTTCGAGGCCCCCGACGCCCGCCGCTTCTTCCCCGGCTGGGACGAGCCGCAGTTCCGCACCCCCTACAACCTCAACGTCACGGTCCCCGCCGGCCAGGACGTCATCAGCAACATGCCGCAGGCCGCGGTCCAGACCAACGCCGACGGCACCAAGGCCGTCACCTTCCAGACCACCCCGGCGATGTCGAGCTACCTGCTCTTCCTCGCGGTGGGGGAGTTCGACCGAATCACGACGACTTCGGCCAATACAGAGGTGGGAGTGGTCACCAAGCGCGGCGACGGCGAGAAGGGCCGCTGGGCGCTGGAAAGCTCGGCGAAGATCCTGCCCTGGTACAACGACTATTTCGGGACGCCCTATCCGCTCCCAAAGCTGGACAATGTCGCCGGCCCGGGCAGCAGCCAGTTCTTCGGAGCGATGGAGAATTGGGGCGCGATCTTCTCGTTCGAATCGATCCTCCTCGTCGATCCGGCGATCACCACGGAGGGGACCCGCCAGCGAATCTTCGAGGTGGCGGCGCATGAGATGGCGCACCAATGGTTCGGCGACCTCGTCACCATGGCCTGGTGGGACGATCTCTGGCTGAACGAGGGCTTCGCCTCCTGGATGGCGACCAAGGCCACCACCGCCCTTCACCCGGAATGGGATCCCGAGCTCGGCACCGTCTCGGGGCGGGAAGCCGCGATCGGCCTCGATTCCGTCTCGAGCACGCACCCGGTCGTACAGCGGATCAGCACCGTCGAGCAGATCAGCCAGGCCTTCGACGCGATCACCTACCAGAAAGGCGAGGCGGTGATCACCATGCTCGAGGATTATGTCGGCGAGGATTCCTGGCGGCGCGGGGTGCAGGATTATATCCGCACCCACCGGCTCGGCAACACGCAGACGGACGACCTGTGGAAGGCGGTGGAGCGGGCAGCCGGCAAGCCGGTCACCGCCATCGCCCACGATTTCACGCTCCAGCCTGGCGTGCCCCTGATCCGGGTCGAGGATTCGGCCTGCCGCGGCGGCAAGACGACGCTGACCCTGCGGCAATCGGAGTTCACCCGCGACCGGCAGGGTCAGGCGGCCAAGGCCTGGCGGGTGCCGGTGATCGCCTCCGCGGTCGGGGGAGCCGAGACCCGAACCCTCGTCGAGCGCGGCGCCGGCAGCCTGAGCGTCGCGGGCTGCAACCCGGTCGTCGTCAACAGCGGCCAGACCGGCTATTATCGAACCCTCTACACCTCGGCCATGCTCGACCGGCTGACCGCAAGCTTCACCCGGCTGAAGCCGATCGACCAGATCGGGCTGATGGCCGACAATTGGGGCCTCGGCCTTGCCGGCTACCAGTCGGCCGCGGTGGCGCTGGACATGGTCGACAAGGTGCCTTCCAACGCAAACCCGCAGGTGTGGAGCCGCGCCGCGGCCATTCTGAGCAGCGTCCACAATATGTACGAAAGCGATCCCGGCCATCGTGCGATGGTCGCCCGCTACGCTTCTGCAAAGCTGTCGCCCGTGCTCGCCCGGATCGGCTGGGCTCCGAGGGCCGGCGAAGCGCCGACTGTCCCGGTGCTTCGCGCCGACCTGATCGACACTCTCGGCGAAATGGGCGATCCAAAGGTCGTCGGCGAGGCCAACCGGCTACTCGCCGCCGGGAACCCGCTCGCGACCGCGGGGCCGCTCAGGAGCACGATCCTCGCCGTCACCGCCCGAAACGTCGACTCGGCCGGCTGGGAGCGCCTCCGGGCCCAGGCGCGGGCCGAGCGAAACCCGCTGGTCAAGGCCCAGCTCTACCGTCTGCTTGGAAGCGCCGCCGATCCGGCTCTGGCGCAAAGGGCGCTCGACCTCGCACTGACGGACGAGCCGGGCGCGACCACCAGCTCCGGGATCATCTCGGCGGTGGCGGACGAGCATCCCGACCTCGCTTTCGACTTCGCCATCCGCAACCGCGAGAAGGTCGAGGGCCTGGTCGACATCTCCTCGCGCTCGCGCTTCCTGGCCGGCCTCGGCGGAGGCTCGGCCGACCCCGCGATGGTCGCCAAGCTCGAGGATTTCGCGACCCGATACATGACCCCGCAATCGCGCGGCCGGGTCGACGTCGCCATCGCCTCGATCCGCGACCGGGTCCGGGTACGCACGACGCGGCTTCCCGACATCACCCGGTGGCTGGAGGCGAAGCGCTGAGCCGAGCGCGTCATCCCAGCGAAGGCTGGGACCACGGCGGGTGAAAAGCCCGGGCGCCCTTCCCCCGCCGGGGCCCCGGCCTTCGCTGGGGCGACGGATCACGCCGCCAGCTTCGCGCTTCGCCTGTAGAGCCACCAGGCGAGGGCCGCGAACAGGATCGTCCCGCCGATCACCGCGACGGGCCTGAACCCGTCCCCGACCAGCGCGAGCGGGCTCGCGTTGCCGGCGGCGACGACTATGCCGGCGAGCAGGACTCCGAAGAGGCTTTCGCCGACGATCAGGCCGGTGGCGGCCAGGACTCCGGTGCGCCGGTAGCTTTCCGCGTCGGCGGCCCGCCTGGCGCCCTTGTCGTAGACCCATCCGGCAATCGCTCCGAGGACGACCATCAGGGTCGCCGACATCGGCAGGTAGATGGCGATTCCGACCGCGAGCGGCGGCAGGCGCAACTTGCCGGCGCGGCCCAGGCCGGCATCGAGTAGGATGAGGCCGATCCCGAGAACCACGCCCCAGCCGATCATCGTCCAGTCCATGTTTCCGCCCAGCACACCTACGGCAAGGGTCGAGATCAAGGCCGCCTGCGGCGCCGCGAGCGCGTCCGGCCCGGCCCCGGGCGCCCCGGCGAAACCATAAGCCGCGTTGAGCAGGTCGAGGACCGGCGGGATGATCGCCGCTCCGAAGAGAACCCCGAACAGAAGCGCCACCTGCTGGCGCCACGGAGTCGCCCCGACGAGCTGGCCCGTCTTCAGGTCCTGAAGGTTGTCGTTCGAGATGGTCGCGATCCCGAAGACCACCGCAGTGACGATGAGTGCGTAGGCGGCCAGGGCCTTGGAATCCCCGCCGCCGCTTCCCAGCACAGCGACGAGGAGCAGCGAGGCGCCGATCACCGACAATATGCCGATCCCGGACACTGGACTGTTCGACGCTCCGATCAGTCCCGCCATGTAGCCGGTGACGGCGGCGATGAACGCGCCGGCGATCAGGATGAAGACGAGGCTTCCGGCGATGACCAGCGGGACGCTGCCGCCTCCCGCGGCGCCGAGCTCGCGCCAGAGAAGGTAGGCGATCGGGACGAGCGCCGCCACGGTCCCTGCGCCGACCCAGCCGATCGGAATATCCCGTTCATGGAGGGCCAGGCTCGCCCCCTGCCCCGCCGCCCGGGTCCGGGAGGCGGCCAAAGCGGAGGTCAGGCCGCGAACGATCGGGCCGATGACGATCACCAGGGTCCAGACCGCGGCCACGCCGATCACTCCGGCGCCGAGGAATCGGACCTGACCCCGCCAGATGTCGATCGCCCAATCCTCGAGCCCCGTCCCTGCCGCGGCCGGCGCCATGGCGCTTAGCAAAGGCACGGCAATGCCCCAGGCGATGAACATGCCGAGCGCCATCGCCATTCAGACGGAGATTCCGACGAGATGGCCGACTCCGAGCAAGGCGAACTGGAAGCCGGGATTGATTCCGGTCACTCCGGCGCCGACCCGGAAAAAGCCCGCCGCATCCGCCGCGGCGAGCTTCATTGCGGTGAGTAGCGCGAAGCCAGCGGACAGCACCGAGCCGGTCACGATCGCCGCGAGGCCGCGATCGTTGGAGTCGGCGCCGCTCCGCGAGCCTTCGCCCAGGCGAAGCACCTCGGCGGCGGCGACGCCTTCAGGATAGGGAAGGTCCGAATCCGTCACCAAAGCGCGCCTGAGCGGCACCGAGAAGAGCACTCCGAGAACGCCTCCGAGCCCGGTTATCAGCGCCGTCGTCCAATAGGGGAAACCCTGCCACCAGCCGATCATGACGAGGCCGGGAAGGACGAAGCAGATCGCCGCCAGCGTTCCGGCGGCCGAAGCGACGGTCTGGACGATGTTGTTCTCGAGGATGCTCGAGGAGGAGAACCAGCGAAGCACGGCCATCGAAATCACGGCGGCCGGGATCGAGGTTGCGAAGGTCAGTCCGACCTTGAGCCCGAGATAGACGTTGGCGGCCGTGAAGACCAAGGTGATGAGCCCGCCGAAAAGGACGGCTCGGAAGGTCAGCTCTCGTATCGGTGCCTTGGCCGCCATGTGTTTGCTTCCCCTGATGCCGGCGTGCATCTTCGCGGAGCCCGCAGGAGCCGGCAAGGGGGTTGCGACCAGAGAATCCTCCCCGAGATTTCTCGGGGAGGGGGACCGCGGTGGAGGGGATCCACTAGTTTGAGGGGCCCCTCCACCATGCTTCGCATGGTCCCCCTCCCCTGCAAATGCAGGACCTTTGCATAAGTCGCTGGTGCTAGCCCCTCCCCTTCAGGGGAGGGGTTGGGGTGGGCGTTGTCTGCTCGCCTCACCGACGTCAGCGAACATTCTCCCCCACATTCCCCACCCCAACCCCTCCCCTGAAGGGGAGGGGCTTTATCTCCGCGCGTTTCGCCAAGGTTATGCAAAGGTCCCGCGAATCCCGGGCGGATTAGAGGTCACCGCCCCCTGAACAACCCGCCTAGAATCCCCCTAAGCAACTGGCCCCCGAGCTTGCCCGCCACCTGGCGGCCGACCGAGCTCGCCGCCGAGCGCGCGGCCGACTGGACCAGCTTGTCCGTGAAGCTCGGCTTGGCCGCCTCGCGGGCCTGGCGCGCCGCCTCGCGCTCGGCGGCGACCCGGGCGCGCTCCGCCTCCTTCGCGGCTCGTGCGGCCTCGCGCCCCGCGGCCGCCCGCTCCTTCTCCGCCTGCTTTGCCTCGGCCGCGTCGAGCTTGGCCTCCTCCGCTTTCGCCTTCGCCTCGGCGGCGGCGGCTTTGGCCTCGCCGGACTTGGCGCCGAGCAGCTCCTCGGCGGATTCGCGATCGATCGGCTCGTCATATTTGGAGCCGACGGCATCGGTCTGGACGAATATCGCCCGCTCCTCCGCCGTGACCGGCCCGACCCTCGATCCCGGCACCCGGATCAGGGTCCGTTCGACGGGCGAGGGCGATCCGTCAGGCTGGAGCAGAGACACCAGGGCCTCGCCGACCTTGAGCTCGGTGATGGCCGTGGCGACGTCGACCCCCGGATTGGCCCGGAAGGTCTCGGCCGCCGAGCGTACCGCTTTCTCGTCGCGCGGAGTGAAGGCACGCAGGGCATGCTGGATCCGGTTGCCGAGCTGGCCCGCGACGGCGTCCGGAATGTCGATCGGGTTCTGGGTGATGAAATAGATCCCGACACCCTTGGACCGGATCAGCCGGACGACCTGCTCGATCTTCTCGAGGAGCGCGGCGGGAGCGCTGCTGAAGAGCAGGTGGGCCTCGTCGAAGAAAAAGACCAGCTTCGGCTTGTCCGGATCGCCGACTTCGGGAAGCTGCTCGAACAGCTCGGACAGGAGCCAGAGAAGGAAGGTCGAATAGAGCTTGGGCGAGGCCATCAGCCGGTCGGCGGCGAGGATGTTGACGATTCCGCGGCCGCGCTCGTCGAGGGCGATGAGATCGCCGATATCGAGCGCCGGCTCCCCGAAGAAGCCGTCGCCGCCCTGCGAGCGGAGCTGGAGGAGCGAGCGCTGGATGGTGCCGACGCTGGCCTTTGAGACGTTGCCGTAGGTCACGGTCAGCGCGTCGGCGCGGTTGGCGCAGTCGGCTAGCATGGCCTGGAGGTCGTCGAGGTCGAGAAGGAGCAACCCGTCCTTGTCGGCGACGTGGAAGACGATGGCGAGGACGCCTTCCTGGACCTCGTTCAGATCCATCAGCCGGGCCAGCATGAGCGGGCCCATCTCGGAGACGGTGGTTCGGACCGGATGGCCCTGCAGGCCGAACAGGTCCCAGAACTGGACGGGATTGTCGCGATAGGTCCAGGATTGATCGCCGATCTCGGCGGCGCGGGCGGCGAAGGCGTCGTGGAGCTTGCCCATCGGCGATCCGGCCATCGCCAGCCCGCCCAAATCGCCCTTCACGTCGGCGACGAAGACGGGAACCCCGGCGGCGGAAAAGCCCTCGGCGAGGCCCTGGAGGGTCACCGTCTTGCCGGTGCCGGTCGCTCCGGCGATCAGCCCGTGGCGGTTGGCCCGCTTGAGCATGAGCCGCTGCGGCTTGCCGCCGCCCATCCCGATGAAGATGCCGTCGTCGTCCATGGCTCACGCTCCCTGACCAGGGGTGCACCCTATTCCCGATGTGGAGCGGGGCGGCAAGCGGCTGGGAGGAGGAGTTGCCTCCCAATGCGCAGCATGGGGAGGGGGACCACCGAAGGTGGTGGAGGGGTAAAGGCGTTGCTTCTGCTGTGTCGTGCCT
>DASVSX010000016.1:0-4543 GCA_036387875.1 Allosphingosinicella sp.
TATAAGGAGCATGGTCATGCGCACTGGCGTGATCGCGAAGAAAATGGGGATGACCCGCTTGTTCCAGGAGGACGGCCGCCACGTGCCGGTCACCGTCCTGGCGCTCGAAAATGTTCAGGTCGTCGCCCGCAAGGAAGCGGGACGCGACGGCTATACCGCGGTCCAGCTCGGCGCCGGCACCGCGAAGGTGAAAAACGTCTCCAAGCCGCAGCGCGGCCATTTCGGCAAGGCCGAGGTGGAGCCGAAAGCGCGGGTCGCGGAGTTCGTGGTCGCCGAGGACGCGCTGCTCGACGTCGGGGCCGAGATCACCGCCGACCATTTCGTCGCCGGCCAGTATGTCGACATCCAGGGCTCGACCCAGGGCAAGGGCTTCCAGGGCGGAATGAAGCGCTGGGGCTTCGGCGGTCTTCGTGCCACCCACGGCGTCTCGCTCTCGCACCGCTCGCTCGGCTCGACCGGCCAGCGTCAGGATCCGGGCCGCGTCTTCAAGAACAAGAAGATGGCCGGCCACATGGGCGCGAAGAACCGCACCCAGCAGAATCTCGAAATCGTCCGCACCGACCTCGAGCGCGGCCTTCTCTTCGTCAAGGGCTCCGTGCCCGGCCACAAGGGCGGCTGGCTGCTGGTCAAGGACTCGGTCAAGATCCCGCGCCCGGAAGGCGCGCCTTATCCGGCCGGCATCCGGGCGATCGCCGAGACGATCGAACATGAGGAAGCTCCGGCCGGAATGGTCGAGGTTGCCGCCACCCACGAATTGCCGCCGCTGCCCGGCGCCGAGGAAGTCGCTGCCGGCGTCGCCGAGTCCGACGCCCAGGCGGATACCGGCGCGGCCGACGAGAGCAAGGAAAGCTAAGCCATGAAGGTCAAGGTTCAGACCCTGGACGGCGGCGAGCCGGGCAACGATATCGAGCTCTCCGACGAGGTGTTCGGTGTCGAGCCGCGCGCCGACATCCTCCACCGAGTCGTCACCTGGCAGCTCGAGAAGCGCCGCGGCACAGCCCGAGGCGCCCGCGAGCGGTCCGACGTCGCCCGCACCGGCAAGAAGTACGGCCGCCAGAAGGGCGGCGGCACCGCCCGCCACGGCGACCGGCGCGCCCCGATCTTCATCGGCGGCGGCAAGGCGCACGGACCCCGGGTCCGTGATTTCGACCCGTCGCTCAACAAGAAGGTGCGGGCCCTCGGCCTCAGGATGGCCTTGTCGTCCAAGGCCCGCGACGGCCGGCTCGTGGTGGTCGAGAATCTCGACCTTTCCGAAGCCAAGACGAAGGCGCTCACGGACCGGCTTTCCGGCTTCGACCTGGGCCGCAACGCCCTCGTCATCGATGGTGACGCGCTCAATGTGGGCTTCGCTTTGGCGGCCGGCAACCTTCGCGAGATCGATCTGCTGCCCGCCATCGGCGCCAACGTCTACGACATCCTCAACCATGACACGCTGGTGCTGACCCGCGCCGCCGTCGAGACGCTGGAGGCCAGGTTCAATGGCTAAGAAGCCCACCAACAAGGGCGTCGACATCAGCCATTACGATGTCGTCCTCGCGCCCGTGATCACCGAGAAGTCGACCATGCTCTCCGAGCATAATGCGGTCGTCTTCAAGGTCGCGAACGACGCCACCAAGCCGCAGATCAAGGCCGCCGTCGAGGCGCTTTGGAACACGCAGGTGGTCTCGGTGAACACGATCAACGTCAAAGGTAAGACCAAGCGCTGGAAGGGACGCCCCTACACGCGCTCGGACGTCAAGAAGGCGATCGTCACGCTGGCCGAAGGGCAGAGCATCGACGTGACCGAAGGGGTCAGGTAATGGCACTCAAAACCTACAATCCGACGACCTCGTCGCAGCGCGGCCTGATCCTCGTCGACAAGTCGGCGCTCTGGAAGGGCAAGCCCCTCAAGGCGCTGACCGAAGGCAAGCACAAGACCGGCGGCCGCAACAACAAGGGCCATGTGACCTCGCGCGGAATCGCCGGCGGCCACAAGCAGCGCTACCGCTATATCGACTTCAAGCGTCGCAAGTGGGACATGCCGGCCACCGTCGAGCGGCTTGAATACGATCCCAACCGCACCGCTTTCATCGCCCTCGTCAAGTATGAGGACGGCGAGCTCACCTACATCATCGCGCCCCAGCGCCTCGCCCCGGGCGACAGCGTCGTCGCCGGCCGCAAGGTCGACGTGAAGCCGGGCAACGCGATGGAGCTGGGCCAGATGCCGGTCGGAACCATCGTCCACAACGTCGAGATGAAGCCGGGCAAGGGCGGCCAGCTGGCCCGCTCCGCCGGCACCTACGTCCAGGTCGTCGGCCGAGATCGCGGGATGGTGATGGTCAGGCTCAATTCAGGCGAGCAGCGCTATGTGCGTTCGGACTGCATGGCCACGGTCGGCGCCGTCTCCAACCCGGACAACCAGAACCAGAATTTCGGCAAGGCGGGCCGCACCCGCTGGATGGGCCGTCGCCCGCTGACCCGCGGCGTCGCCAAGAACCCGGTCGACCACCCGCACGGCGGCGGCGAAGGCCGCACCTCGGGCGGCCGTCACCCGGTCACCCCCTGGGGCAAGCCGACCAAGGGCGCTCGTACCCGCAACAACAAGTCGACGGACAAGATGATCATCCGGTCCCGGCACGCGAAGAAGAAGAGGTAATCCATGGCCCGCTCCGTCTGGAAAGGTCCGTTCGTCGAGCTGTCCCTGCTTAAGAAGGCAGAGACGGCGCAGGAGGGCAACAGCCGTGCTCCGATCAAGACCTGGTCGCGCCGCTCGACGATCCTGCCGCAGTTCGTCGGCCTCACCTTCAACGTCTATAACGGCCGGAAATTCATTCCCGTGTCCGTCAACGAGGACATGGTTGGGATGAAGCTTGGCGAGTTCGCTCCGACCCGCTACTTCCCCGGCCACGCGGCCGACAAGAAGGGCAAGAGGTAAGCCATGGGCAAGCAGGCATCCCCCCGCCGCGTCGCCGACAACGAGGCGCTCGCGGTCAACACCCAGATCCGCGGCTCGGCCCAGAAGCTGAACCTCGTCGCGGCCCTGATCCGCGGCCGCAAGGTCGAAGACGCTCTGAACATCCTTCAATTCTCGCCCAAGGCGATGGCGGTGGACGTTCGAAAGGTGCTCGCCTCGGCGATCGCCAACGCCGAGAACAACCACAATCTCGACGTCGACGCCCTCGTCGTCGCCGAGGCCTCGGTCGGCAAGTCGATCTCGATGAAGCGCTTCACGCCCCGCGCCCGCGGCCGTGCCAGCCGAATCGTCAAACCGTTCAGCCGCGTGCGCATCGTCGTCCGCGAGCAGCAGGAAGCGTAAGCACATGGGTCAGAAATCCAATCCGATCGGTATGCGGCTGCAGATCAACCGCACCTGGGACAGCCGCTGGTACGCCGAAGGCGCCGATTACGGCCGGCTGCTGCTCGAGGATCTCAAGATCCGCAACTTCATCATGAAGGCGCTGCCGCAGGCCGCGATCTCCAAGGTGGTGATCGAGCGTCCGGCCAAGCTCTGCCGGGTCTCCATCTATGCCGCGCGCCCCGGCGTGATCATCGGCAAGAAGGGCGCCGACATCGAGAAGCTGCGCAAGCAGATCGGCTCGATGACGACCAGCGACGTTTCGCTGAACATCGTCGAGATCCGCAAGCCCGAGATCGACGCGAGGCTCGTCGCCCAGGGAATCGCCGACCAGCTCGAGCGCCGGATCGCGTTCCGCCGTGCGATGAAGCGCGCGGTGCAGTCGTCGATGCGCCTCGGCGCCGAGGGCATCCGGGTCGTCTGCGGCGGCCGCCTCGGCGGCGCCGAGATCGCCCGCACCGAAAGCTATCGCGAAGGCCGGGTGCCGCTTCACACGCTCCGAGCCCACCTCGATTATGCCGAGGCGACCGCCCACACCTCCTATGGCGTGTGCGGAGTCAAGGTGTGGATCTTCAAGGGCGAGATCCTCGGCCACGACCCGCTCGCCCAGGACCGCCTGATGATGGAAGCCCAGACTTCCGGCGTCCGGCCCGCTCGCTGATTTAGGAACAAGAGATGCTGCAACCCAAACGCACCAAGTTCCGCAAGGCCTTCAAGGGCCGAATCCACGGCGACGCCAAGGGCGGAACGGCGCTGAACTTCGGCGCCTACGGCCTGAAGGCGATGGAGCCGGAGCGGATCACCGCCCGCCAGATCGAGGCGGCCCGCCGCGCCATCACCCGCCACATCAAGCGCCAGGGGCGCTTGTGGATCCGAATCTTCCCGGACGTCCCAGTCTCGTCGAAGCCCGCCGAAGTCCGAATGGGCTCGGGCAAGGGCTCGCCGGAATTCTGGGTCGCGAGGGTGAAGCCCGGCCGAATCCTGTTCGAGCTGGACGGAGTCCCCGGCCACCTCGCCAAGGTCGCTTTCGAGCGCGCCGCCGAGAAGCTGCCGATCCGTACCAAGGTCATCGCCCGCCTGGGCGAGAGCCTGCTCGAGGACGCGTAAGATGGCCAAGATCGACGATTTGAAGACCCGCACCGACGACCAGCTCACCGAGCAGCTGGGGGAGCTGAAGCGCGAGCAGTTCAACCTGCGCTTCCAGGCCGC
>DASVSX010000017.1:0-3017 GCA_036387875.1 Allosphingosinicella sp.
GAAGCGCTCGGAGACAAAGCCCCTCCCCTTCAGGGGAGGGGTTGGGGTGGGGAATGTGGGGGAGAATGTTCGCTGACGCCGGTGAGGCGAGCAGACAACCCCCACCCCAACCCCTCCCCTGAAGGGGAGGGGCTGGCACCCGGCGACTTATGCAAAGGTCCCGCATTTGCAGGGGAGGGGGACCATGCGAAGCATGGTGGAGGGGCCTTCCTGACTGCGAAGGACCCCTCCACCGCGCTTCGCACGGTCCCCCTCCCCCGGGAATCCGGGGGAGGACTTTCAACAGATCGGCCCCCTGCAAAAAATAGAAGCTGACGCGCCGCCCCAACTTCGCTAAATAGTTCAAGAATCTGTAGAGCTTAGGGAATTGGGGATGAAGCGCTTTCGGTCTGGTACGGCATTGGCTCTGCTCGCGATCCTGTCCTCCTGCGGGGGCGGAGGAAGCGGCAGCGGCGGAGGCGGAGGCGTCGGAAGCCCGCCGACCGGATCGGTGCCCCCTCCCCCGCCGCCTCCGACGGCATCCGCCTGCTCGCTCAGCGCCCGTCAAAATTGGGCCGCGGCGCAGCTGAAGGAATGGTATCTCTTTCCCGAGACCCTGCCGACCAATCTCAACCCCGCCTCTTATTCGACCGTCGAGGCCTATATCGACGCGCTGACCGCCACCGCCCGGTCGCAGCGCCGGGACCGCTTCTTCACCTATCTGACCTCGATCAAGGAGGAGAACGCCTTCTTCAACTCGGGGTCGAGTGCCGGCTTCGGAGTCCGTTTCTCCTACGACACCACCCAGAACCGGGTCTTCGTCATCGAGGCCTATGAGGGCGCGCCCGCGCTGGCGGCCGGGATCGACCGGGGCACCGAGCTCCTCGCGGTCGGAACCAGCGCCGGCAATTTGCAGCTGGTCAGCCAGCTCATGGCTTCCGGCGGCCCTCAGGCCGTCAGCGACGCGCTCGGGCCGGGGAATCCGGGAGTCACCCGGGTGCTTCGGGTTTCCGCGCCGGGCGGCCCGGCCCGCGAGGTCAGCGTCACCAAGGCCGATTACGAGCTGACCCCGGTCTCCAGCCGCTACGGCGCCAAGATCATCGACGACGGCGGCCGGAAGGTGGCCTATGTCAACCTTCGCACCTTCATCAACACCGCAGATCCGGCGCTTCGCAACGCCTTCGCCAGCTTCAAGGCTGCCGGAGTCACCGACATCGTCGTCGACGTCCGCTACAATGGCGGCGGCCTCGTCTCGATCGCGGAGCTGATCGGCGACCTGATGGGCGCCAACCGCGCTCCGACCGACGTGTTCAGCTTCACCACCTTCCGGCCGGAGAAATCGTCGAACAATTCGACCCGCTTCTTCAAGCCGCAGCCGCAGTCGATCGCCCCGACCCGCATCGCCTTCATAGGCACCGGAAGCTCGGCGTCGGCGAGCGAGCTGATCATCAACGCCTTCATCCCCTATTACCACAAGAACGAGGCGCTGGTCGGGAGCAACACCTACGGCAAGCCGGTCGGCCAGATTGCGCTCGACCAGGCGGTGTGCGACGACAGGCTTCGGGTCGTCGCCTTCAAGACCGAGAATGTGGCGCGCCAGGGCGATTATTATAACGGCCTTGCAAGCGTGGTGGAGGCGAGCTGCGCAGCGGGAGACGACCTCACGCACCAGCTCGGCGACCCGCTTGAGACCTCGACTCGGGCGGCTCTGGACTTTCTGGCCGGCCGGGTCTGCACTCCGATCAGCGCGTCCGCCGGCGGGTTCACCGCCCAGGGGGCGGGCGGCAAGCGCGAGCCCCTGATGTCGGAGCGGCCGAGCGTGGCGCAGCGCGAGGCGCCGGGCACTTTCTGAGCCGGAAGTTCCGAAGTTCCGGCTTCCTTGAGACTGGAGAACTTCCAGATCCCATGGCCGATCCGTTCGCCCTGAGCTTGTCGAAGGGCCTTCTTTTCCTATCGAAGGAAAGAGGAGGGCTTCGACGAGCTCAGCCCGAACGGCCGTGCGCGACGCTGGGACAGGCGATTCGGACCAAGACGGATTCGGGCAGCGGCTCATCGGCCCATCAGAACATAAACAGAACCTGAAATCTCCTTCAAGATGCGATGAACCTCAGCTGTGGAGCCCGTTCAGGCTGACCTCACGGCAAGAGGCGCTGGGTGACGGGCAAGCGTTGGGGAGCGCCCGGAACAGGAGCATCGAAATGAACAGGATCATCTTCACCGCCTTGGCCGCCACGTCGGCCGTCGCGGCCCTCGCCGCCGCCGCGCCCGCCTCCGCCCAGTCTGGCGGCTACGGCAACCGGGGCTATGGCGGCCAAGGCTATGGCAACGTCGAAGTTCGCGCGGATCAGCTTCAGGCACGGCTCCAGGCCGGGGTCCAGAGCGGCGCGATCACCCGCTCCGAAGCTATGCCGCTGCGCCAGCAGCTGCGCGAGCTGACCCGCCTCGAGATGCTTTATTCCCGCGACGGAATCAGCGGCCGCGAGCGCGCCGACCTTCAGCAGCGCATCAATTCGCTTCGCCAGGGCATCCGGATGGCCGAGCGCAGCGGCGACAGCCGCTACGGCCGGGACGACGATCGCTACGACCGCGACGACGGTCGTTACGACCGCGACGACCGCTACGGCCGGGGCGACGTCGACAGCCGCTACGACCGCAACAACGACGGCTGGGACGACCGCGACGGCAATCGCGACGGCCGTTGGGATGTCGATTCGCGCTACGACAGCAATCGCGACGGCTATGACGACCGAGATCACGACCGCGACGACCGCTGGGACGACGACCAGGGCCAGTATGACGACCGCGCCGACGGCCGCGGAGTGATCGGCCAGATCCTCGATCGGGTGACCGGCAATGGCGGCCTTCGCGTCGGCCAGCGCGCTTCGGCCAATCTCGGCGACGTTCCTTATGCCTACCGCACCCAGTATCGCGACGGCAACGGCGTCTATTACCGTTCGGACGGCCGCCAGATCTACCAGATCGACGCCCGCACCCAGACGGTGGTTCGCGTGTACCCGATGGACCGCTGACCCTGAGAG
>DASVSX010000018.1:0-24720 GCA_036387875.1 Allosphingosinicella sp.
CGGCGGCACTCGCACCTCGCCGCTGGTCGTCAGCTTCCGCAACCGCGCCGGCGAGACGACCGGGTTCGGTTACGATGCGCTGGGCCGTCCGGTGTCGAAGGACCGGCCTGGAAGCGAGCCGGACGTCGCCTACGGCTACGACCTGCTGGGCCGGATGATCGCCGCTTCCCAGACCGGCAACAGCCTGACGTTCAGCTACGACGCCTTAGGCCGGCAGCTCACGGAGACCCGGAGCTTCGGCAGCTATTCCTCGCAATATGACATTGCCGGCCGACGCACCCGGCTCACCCATCCGGACGGCTTCTACGTCGACCAGGATTATCTCGTCACCGGCGAGATGACGAAGATCCGCGAGAACGGCGCTTCGTCAGGCGCCGGAGTGCTCGCGACGTTCGGCTATGACGATCTCGGACGCCGGAGCAGCCTGACCTACGGCAACGGCGCTTCGACCAGCTATCAATATGACGCCGTCTCGAGGCTCAGCCAGCTCGGCCTCGACCTCGCCGGGACGACCAACGACCTGACCCTCACCTTCGCCTACAATCCGGCCTCGCAGATCGCGTCGAATGTTCGGTCGAACGACTCCTACGCCTGGACCGGACACGGCAGCGGGACCACGAGCACCACGGCCAATGGGCTCAACCAGCTTGCGAGCTGGAACGCGACGCTCGCCTACGACACGAAGGGCAACCTCACCTCGGACGGCACCCGCAGCTACGGGTTCGACAGCGAGAACAAGATGACGGGCATTCCGGGCGGCAGCCTGTTCTATGACGGGTGCCTATCTTTCTTATCGCCACAATTTATTTGCTCTTTTTTTAGAAGACAGAATAATCCGGGACGATTACTAATTTCTGGTAAGCTGCATCGCCGTCTAACTACATCGACCTGCTCGTGCCGTGGCTGGAGCGGGATCCGAGCCCGGGATAAGCGGGACAGCCACCAATTTCGAAAGCAGGCCCATGTCGAATAAGACGCCTTCGGAGCAGCGGGTGAACTCCGCCGTATTCGAGACGATTTCCTACACGGCCGAGGACGGCCTCGGCGCAAGCGCACCGGCGTGGTCGGCATCGGCCTGTTCAGCCAAGTCTGCCGGTACGCAGCGGCGGCGGCGGCGGCGAGAGGCGGGCGGCGCGACCGCCCGGATGCGGCGCCCGGCGGAGGCGTGCTGCAGCGGGTGCCGCCGAGTGTCCGCGTCCATGGCTCTTCCGATGCACCCCGGGCAGGCCGGAGCGATTTTCAGTCCATGTGCTTGAGGCCCACCCTCAGATAATCCCAGCCCGTCACCAAAGTCAGGGTCGCCGCCGCCCAGAGGCTGGCCAGGCCGACCCAGTGGACCCAGGCCCATTGCGGCACCGCCCCGCCGAGGATCAGCGCGCCGAGCGAGACGAGCTGGAACGTCGTCTTCCACTTGGCGAGCCGGCTGACCGGAAGCGAGACCTGGATCCCCGCGAGGAACTCGCGAAGGCCGGAAACGGCGATCTCGCGAAGCAGGATGATCAGGGCCGGGACGATGTGGAAGCCGTGGATGACCGGCTCGCCGCTATGGGCCCGGGCCGAGACCAGCATGACGATCACCGAGGCGACCATGATCTTGTCGGCGATCGGATCGAGGAACATCCCGAGCCTCGACACCGTGCCCTGGGCCCGGGCGAGATAGCCGTCGAAATAATCGGTGATGCCCACCAGGCAGTAGAGGACGAAGGTGATCGCATAGTCGAACCAGCTCGGCTTCCAGAGCAGGAACACGAGCAGGGGCACGGCGAAGATCCGCGACAAAGTGAGGATGTTGGGCAAAGTCAGCATCGGTCGGCTCGGTGCCTTAGCGGGTCGAGGCTCGGCTGGGAACGCACACTGTCATCCCGGCGAAAGCCGGGACCGCGGAACGGATGTCTCGGCGGGTCTCCCCGGGGTCCCGGCTTCCGCCGGGATGACGGTAGCGTTTGACCGACGCGCCACAGCGGCTATGACCGCCCGCTTATGTCCCGACGCACCCAGACCGCCCGCGCCTGAGCGCAAGTGCAGGATTCGCTCCATCTCCTGCGCAAGCGGCGCTTCCTGCCGCTGTTCGTCACCCAGTTCCTGGGGGCGTTCAACGACAATCTGTTCAAGACGTCGATGGTGATCCTGGTCACCTATTACGTCTATTCCGATCCGACCAAGGAAGCGACGTTCAACGCCATCTCCGGCGCGGTGTTCATCCTTCCCTTCTTCCTGTTCTCCGCACTTGCCGGACAGCTCGCCGATTCGACCGACAAGGCGAGGATCGTCCGGATCGTCAAGACCGCCGAGATCGCGATCATGGTCTTCGGAGCGGCGGGCCTCCTCCTCCACAACATCCCGCTGATGCTCGCGGCCCTGTTCGCGATGGGGATCCATTCGTCCTTCTTCGGACCGATCAAATATGCGGTGCTTCCGCAGCATCTGAGGAAGGACGAAGTGCTCGGCGGGACCGGCCTGGTCGAAGCCGGTACCTATGTCGCGATCCTGATGGGGACGATCGCGGGCGGGCTGATCAAGCCGCCGGTCGCCGCTGCGGGAGTTCTCGCGGTGGCGGCGCTCGGCTGGTTCGCCGGCCGGCAGGTGCCGCCCGCGCCGCCGGAAACCGACGCCCCGCCGCTCGAGATGGACTGGCACATCATCCGGGCCTCGATCCGGCTGGTCAGCGCGACGATGCACATTCCGCGCCTGTTCCTCGCCATCGCCTCGATCAGCTTCTTCTGGATGATGGGTGCGATCCTCGCCGCGCAATTCCCGCCTCTGGTGAAGAACGTCTTCCACGCCAACGAGCAGGTGGCGACCCTCTTCCTCGCCATCTTCTCGGTCGGGGTGGCGGTCGGCTCGGTTCTGATCAACCGGCTGCTGAAGGGCCGGGTCCTGGCGATCTATTCGCCCGCCTCGGCGATCGCGATGGGGCTGTTCATCTGCCACCTCTATTACAACAGCCTGTCCTGGCCGGCCCAGGGGCCCGGGCTGCTCGACCTTCGAAGCTTCATCCGGATCGGCCAGGCCGAATGGGTGATGTTCGACCTGTTCGGAGTCGCCGTCTCGGGCGGAATGTTCGTCGTCCCGCTCTATGCGTTCCTCACCACCACCGTCCCCAAGTCCGAGACGGCCCGGACGGTCGCGGCCAACAACATCGTCAATTCGGGCGGAATGGTGCTCGCCGCGATCATCCTCACCGGCCTCGTCCAGCTCGGAGTGTCGATCGAGGAGACCCTGCTCCTCGTCGCCGTCTCCAGCCTCGGCGCCGCCTGGCTCGCCTGGAAGCTCCACAGGGCCTGCGACCAGGCGATCCCGTCACCCTGAACTCGTCTCAGGGTCCAACTCGCCGCTCGAGGTTGGATGTGGGGCCGGCGCTTGCGCAAGATTCTGGCGCCTCGGTGCCATTTTTCGCAAGAGACGACGCAACGGCGCAACGACGCGACGTAGAGTGCCCCCCTTTTCTACGTCGCGCCGTCGCGCCGTCGCGCCGTCTCTCCAAAAAAAATCCAGAGCCTGCCGGCGGTAGCGGAGACGCGACCGATGCGGGAGCGGCAGACCGCGACGCAGCTCGCGCCTGGATCCTGAAACGAGTTCAGGATGACGGTTGGACGGTTCGGGGAAAGCGGGGCACGCACCGTATGGACGATGCGTGCCCCCAGGCGATCAGGCCAGGAACGTGGAGAAGAAGACCAGCCCGCCGGCAAAGGTCAGGAGGAAGAGTCTGACGTCTTCGGAGGCGGGGATCAGTCGGTCCATGGCCCGGGTTAACGCGCTCTTCACCATCCCGGCAAGAGGCCGAATCCGCCCTTCGGGACCCTGTCCCGCCGCGGCACATGGGGACGTGCAATTCTTCCCGCGCTTATTCTATACCGGGTCATGGCCGGGGCTTCGCCTTCCTCTCCCGCACTCGACGAGGCCCTCGCGCAGGCGGTCCGCGACCCGCGGCTGATGGAGGCCGGGCTGGCCCTGGTCGAGGGCCGCCTGGCGGTGGCCGAGCGGCTGCTTCGCCCCCATCTCAAGGAGAAGCCGACCGACATCGCGGCGATCCGGATGATGGCCGAGCTCGCCGGACGCCTCGGCCGTTACGCCGATGCCGAGAACCTTCTTCGCCGGGCGCTGGAGCTCGCGCCCGGCTTCACCGCCGCCCGCGCCAATCTGGCGACGATCCTCTATCGCCAGAACCGGCCGGCCGAGGCGATCGAGATGCTCGATTCGCTGCTCGACGGCGAGCCCGCCAATCCCGCCCACCAGAATCTGAAGGCCGCCGCGCTCGGCCGGATCGGAGGCTATGAGGAAGCGGCCGCCCTCTACGCCGAGGTCCTCGGCCGCTTCCCCGACCAGCCCAAGGTCTGGATGAGCTACGGCCATGTCCTGAAGACCGTCGGCCGCCGGAGCGACAGCGTCGCCGCCTACCGCCGGGCGCTCGCCGCCGCTCCCGGCCTCGGCGAGGTCTGGTGGAGCCTCGCCAATCTGAAGACGGTCGTTCTGGGCGAAGGCGACATCGAGGCGATGACCCAGGCTCTCGCAAAGCCCGCACTGGGCGAAGAGGACCGATTCCATCTCCATTTCGCCCTCGGCAAGGCGCTCGAGGATCGAGGCGAGGCGGAGAGCGCCTTCGCTCATTATGCGCAAGGCAACAGGCTTCGGCGCTCGGCGATCCGCTACGACGCCCAGGAGACCGACCGGCAGGTCGAGCGCAGCATAAGCCTGTTCACGCCCGCCTTCCTCGCGGAGCGCGAGGGGCGGGGCTGCCCGGCCCCCGACCCGATCTTCATCCTCGGAATGCCGCGCGCCGGCTCGACCCTCGTCGAGCAGATCCTCGCCAGCCATTCGCAGGTCGAAGGCACGATGGAGCTTCCGGACATCCCGGCGATCGCCCGCCGCCTCGACGGGCGCAGGCCGGGAGCGAACGCCCTCCCCTATCCGGAGAGCCTGGCCGGGCTCTCCGCGGCTGGGCTGACAATGCTCGGCGAGGAATATCTCGAGCGCACACGGATCCAGCGCAAGACCAAGCGGCCGCTGTTCATCGACAAGATGCCGAACAACTGGATCCATTCCGGCTTCATCCACCTCATCCTTCCCAACGCGAAGATCATCGACGCCCGCCGCCATCCGCTCGACTGCACCTTCTCCAACTTCAAGCAGCATTTCGCCCGAGGCCAGGCCTTCACGTACGACCAGGTCGAGCTCGGCCGATATTACCAATCCTATGTCCGGCTGATGGCGCATTTCGACGCCGTACTGCCCGGACGAGTCTACCGGGTGATCTACGAACGCATGGTGGAGGATCCGGACGGCGAGACCCGGCGACTTCTCCACCATCTCGGCCTGCCCTTCGAGCCCGCATGCCTTCGCCCCCACGAGAACGAGCGGGCGGTGAGGACTGCGAGCTCGGAGCAGGTCCGCCGCCCGATCAACCGGGAGGGGCTCGACCGGTGGCGGCCCTTCGAGCCCTGGCTCGGCGCGCTGAAGGAGGCGCTGGGGCCGGTGCTGGAGGCCTATCCGGAGGCGCCTTCTTAATTCCTCCCCCGGATTTCCGGGGGAGGGGGACCGCCCGAAGCGCGGTGGAGGGGTTCTTCGCACTCAGTAAGGCCCCTCCACCGCTTCGCATGGTCCCCCTCCCCTGCAAAGCCGGACCTTTGCATAAGTCGCTGGGTGCTAGCCCCTCCCCTTCAGGGGAGGGGTTGGGGTGGGGGTTGTCTGCTCGCCTTACCGGCGTCAGCGAACATTCTCCCCCACATTCCCCACCCCCACCCCTCCCCTGAAGGGGAGGGGCTTTGTCTGCGAGCGCTTCGCAGGGGTTATGCAAAGGTCCTGCAAAGGCAGGGGAGGATTAGGCGGACTGAGTGACATCGAAGCCACATACGCCGATAGAGACCGTTCCGCAGGCAGAATAAGTTTGACGGCTGCCCCCAAGCGGCACAGATTCCCCGCCAGACGCACGTTCGGGGGGAAAGACGTAATGCGCCTCGCACCCAGCCTCAGGCTCGCCGCCTTCACCCTGCTCGCCTCGACGGCGCTTTCCGGCACCGCTTGGGCGCAGGAGACCGACCCGCCCGCGACCGGCGAGGGCAGCGGCGCCGGCGACCGAGCCGATACCGGCCGGGGCCAGTCCGACGAGGCGGACATCATCGTCACCGCCCAGAAGCGCGAGGAGAATCTGCAGGACGTTCCGATCGCGATCACCGCCATCGGGACCGAGAAGCTCGACGAGCTCCAGGTCAACGAATTCGCAGACTATGCCCGTCAGGTCCCGTCGATCTCCTTCCAGAGCGCCGGCCCCGGCTTTTCCAACGTCTATTTCCGCGGGGTCGCCTCGGGCGAGAACTCCAACCACTCGGCCTCCCTCCCCTCGGTCGGCACCTATCTCGACGAGCAGCCGGTCACGACCATTACCGGAGCGCTCGACATCCACGTCTTCGACATCGCCCGGGTCGAGGCCCTGGCCGGGCCGCAGGGCACGCTCTACGGCGCCTCGAGCCAGGCCGGCACCATCCGGATCATCACCAACAAGCCCGACACGAGCGGCTTCTACGGCGAGGCCAATCTCGAGCTGAACAACGTCGCCCATGGCGAATGGGGCTATAGCGGCGAGGCTTTCGTCAACGCGCCGATCTCCGACCGGGCCGCCTTCCGGGTGGTCGGCTGGTACCGCAAGGACGCCGGCTATATCGACAACATCCCTGGAAGCCTGACCTTCCCGACCTCCGGAATCACCTTCACCAACGCGCCCTTCGTCGAGGACGATTATAACGACGTCGAGACCTGGGGGGCGCGAGCGGCGCTGAAGATCGACCTCGACGACAATTGGACGATCCTTCCCCAGCTGATGGCCCAGAAGCAGGTCAGCGACGGCACCTTCGCCCAGGAGTCCGGGTTGCAGGAGCTCCAGGTCCAGCAGTTCAACCGCGAGCATTTCGAGGACAAATGGTACCAGGCGGCCCTCACCGTCTCGGGCAAGATCGGCAATTTCGACATGACCTATGCCGGCGCCTACATGCAGCGCCAGATCGACGGCGCGTCCGACTATGTCGACTACGCCTATTTCTACGACGCGCTCGCCGGCTACGGCGCCTATTTCTACGACAATGCCGGCAACTTCGTTAATCCGAACCAGTACATCCTTTCGGACGACAGCTTCACGAAGATGAGCCACGAGCTTCGCTTCGCCTCGCCGGCCGACAAGCCGGTCCGGCTGATCGCGGGCCTGTTCTACCAGCGCCAGACCCACAGCATCGAGCAGAATTACATCGTCGACAATATCGCCGACACGCTCACCGTGCCCGGTACCGAAAGCAACATCTGGCTGACCCAGCAGCTTCGCGTCGACCGCGATTATGCCGCGTTCGGCGAGGTGAGCTGGGACATCACGCCGAAGCTGACGATCACCGGCGGCGGGCGCCTCTACAAGTTCAGGAACTCGCTCGAGGGCTTTTTCGGGTTCAGCTCCGGCTACAGCAGCAAGACAGGTGTGGCAGCCTGCTTCGGCCCACCGCAGGTGGCCGGCTCGCCCTGCACCAATCTCGACAAGACGACGTCTGCCACCGATTTCATCCACCGCCTCAACGTCACCTGGAAGCCGAACGAGGACATATTGCTCTACGGCACCTGGTCCCGCGGATTCCGGCCCGGCGGGGTCAACCGCCGAGGCACGCTGCCGCCCTACGCGCCGGACTTCATCGACAATTACGAGCTTGGCTTCAAGACGAGCTGGGCGGACAACCGGCTCCGCTTCAACGGCGCGATCTACCAGCTCAACTGGTCCGACATCCAGCTCTCGTTCCTCGGCGCCAACGGCCTCTCGGAGATCAGGAGCGCCGGCAACGCACGGATCCGCGGCGCCGAGTTCGACCTCTTCTACCGTCCGCTGCGCGGCCTCACCTTCAGCCTCGGCGGCTCGTATAACGACGCCAAGATCACCGAGGATTTCTGCCTGATCGCCAACGAGGATTTCGACTGCACGACCCCCGGCAACGCGCTTCTCGCGCCGGAAGGGACTCGGCTTCCGATCAGCGCCCGGTTCAAGGCCAATGCCCTGGCGCGCTACGAATTCAAGCTCGGAGCGCTCGACGCCCACGTCCAGGCGAACCTGATCCACGAAGGCTCGCGCACCGGAGACTTGAGGCTCGCCGAGCGCGCTATCGTCGGCGATCTCCACGCCTACCAGACGTTGGACCTGAGCACAGGCCTGACCAACGGCCGCTGGTCCGCCGAATTGTTCGTCAAGAACCTGTTCGACGTCAACGGCGCCACCGGCAACACCATCCAGTGCACCGAATCCGTCTGCGGCGATCCGGACGGCCTCACCGCCATCGGCCCCAAGATCTACACCTACGTCATCCGCCCGCGGATGATCGGCCTGAGGGTCGGGACGAAATTCTGATCTGCCTCCCCATGTCGGAGCTATGGGGAGGGGGACCATGCGAAGCATGGTGGAGGGGTGATCTGCGATGAATCCGGGGGTCGGGAACTCGACGGCGAAGGCCTCGCTCGGTCACCCCTCCACCACCTTCGGTGGTCCCCCTCCCCATCTTCGATGGGGAGGCAAGATGATTACCGAGCCGTCCTGAAGAACAGATGCCCGCCGATCACCCGCACCGGAGCGAGGCCGGACGACCAGCGCGGCGCGACCGCCGCCGTGTGGTAGAAGAGCGCCCCGCCGGTCGGGTCCGACGACGCTCCGGACAGTATCTCGGCCGCCAGGCGCTTCGCCTCCAGCCACATGCGATGATCCTCGCTGTCCGGCCGAAGCTTGTCGATGTTCATCATCGCCGGATAATTGGGATCGTTCCTGTTCCAGGCGCTGAACTGCCAGGCCGCGCTCACCGTCTCGGTCGCATATCTGCCGTGGGTGTTGGCGCGCCGGCGATTGTCGATGACATGCCCGACCGCCCGCATCGCCTCCGCGCCCCCGTTCCGGGCCTCGCCCCACATGGTGAGCGCCATCCAATGGGCGTCGACGACGTCGATCTCCTCCACCGGGACGATCTCTGCGGCCGGCTCGGGGAAAGCCTCCAACGACTCGGCGGGCGGACGCTCGACATGCGGCTGCAACGGCCGGGTCCACTCACCCCAATCCGCAGGTTGCTGCTTCACTGGAGCGGCGGGCACGGCGGGTCCATCCCCCTGAGCCTGGGCGGCCGCGATCGCAACAATGACAGCGGCAATCCCCGCCCCCGCAGCCCATTTCATAAGGATTATAATAGCTTGAATGAGCGTGTTTGGCTAGGGCCTTGAGTCCGTCGCGCGCTGCGCGCCCGCCATCGCTAGGCTGCAACCGAGATCAGGGCTGCAAGGGCGGTGCCTCATGGGCGTCGGGCATCCGGCCTCGACGCTCATGAAGGACAAACCCGCGCAATTTATCGCTTGCCGTGCACCCGCCCGTCGTCCGGGCCCAGTTTCAGGCGATCGCGTCCAGTATCCCTTTTGGGTAGGACTCCGATTTCGGAACGGATCAAAGGAAATGGTGGAGCCGAGGGGGATCGAACCCCTGACCTCTGCAATGCCATTGCAGCGCTCTCCCAGCTGAGCTACGGCCCCGAACCTTTTTCGCCGGCCCCTGGGAGGGCGGCTTCGGCGCCGGATTTAAGGGAGGCTTGCCCCCGGCGCAAGGCTGTTCATGGGTCCTTCGATACGCCGGTTCGACAAGCTCACCGGCTACTCAGGATGAGCGGAAGAAAGCCAGCTAACGCTCATCCTGGGTAGGGGCTGAGCGAAGGCGAAGGCCCGTATCGAAGGACGGGACTAGACTTCCTCGTCGTCGTCCCCGGCTCCCGGAACTCCGATATCGTCGTCGCCGCCGAGATCGACCTCGTCGTCGGGATTCTCCTCGGCATCCTCGTCGATGACGAGATCCTCGGCCGCCAGATCGGCGTCCTCCTTCTCGTCGACCACGACCTCCTTCTTGGGAGCGTCGAACGGCAAGGGCTGCTTGGACTTGAGGATGGGCTCAGGATCCCAGGCCACCCCGCAGGAAAGGCAGGTGATCGGATCGTCCTTGCCGAGATCGTAAAAGCGGGTGGCGCACTTGGGACAAGTGCGCTTGGTGCCCCATTCAGGCTTCACCATCGGTGAAAAAACTCCACTTGAAAGAAGGAATGACGGCCGCTTCCGACCGGATGCGGCGCGCTTGCCACATGGGATGCCCGCTGTCAAAGCCAAGGCCCATGGAGCGGAGCACAGCCCTGCCGACGGTGTTTGGAGCCTCCGGACCGCTTCGCGGCACCGCCCGGGTCCCCGGCGACAAGTCTATCTCCCACCGGGCCCTGATCTGCGCCGCCATGGCCCGGGGCCGAAGCCGGATGGAGGGACTCTCGGACGGCGGCGACGTCCGCTCGACCGTCAGCGCGCTCGAAGCGATGGGCGTCCCCATCGCCCGGGACGGCCCGGCCTGGACGGTCGACGGGGTTGGAACCGGCGGCCTCCTCCAGCCGGTCCGCGCGCTCGACATGGGCAATAGCGGCACTTCGGCTCGGCTTCTGATGGGCCTCGTCGCTTCCCACCCGATCGCGGTCGCCTTCACCGGCGACCCTTCGCTGTCGCGGCGGCCGATGGAGCGGGTCGCGGCGCCGCTGCGCCGACTCGGTGCCGAGGTGTCGGCAGCGCCCGGCGGCCGGCTTCCTCTCACCGTGCGGGGCCTCTGTCCCGCCGTCCCGCGCACGCATTTGATGAAGGCGCCGTCTGCCCAGGTGAAGTCGGCCCTGCTCCTCGCCGCCCTCAACACGCCCGGCCTCACCCGGATCGTCGAGCCGGTGCCGACCCGCGACCATAGCGAGCGGATGCTCAGGCTGTTCGGAGCCGATATCGCGGTGGCCGGCGAAGAGATCGCGTTGCGTGGCGAGGCCGAGCTTCGGCCGCGGACTCTTTGCGTCCCCGGCGACCCCTCCGCCGCGGCCTTCCTGACGGTCGCGGCTCTGATCGTGCCCGGCTCCGTGCTCCGGATCGAGGGCGTCGGCATCAACCCTTTGCGCACCGGCTTGCTGGAGCTGCTGGCCGCGATGGGCGGCGACATCGAAGTCTCGGGCCGGAGCCGGGTCGACGGCGAGCCCGTCGCCGATCTGCTCGTCCGCTACTCGCCGCTGCGCGGCCTCTCGATCCCCCCTGAAGTCGCGCCCCGGATGATCGACGAATTCCCGATCTTCTTCGTCGCCGCGGCCTTCGCTCGGGGGACCAGCCGCACAAGCGGCCTCGGCGAGCTGCGCTTCAAGGAATCCGATCGCCTCGCCGCCATGGCCGAGGGCCTGAGCGCAATCGGCGCTCGAGTCGAGGAATCCGAAGACGGCCTGACCATCGCCGGCACCGGCGGCGAGCCCCTCCCCGGCGGAGCCGAGATCGACGCGCGCCTCGACCATCGGATCGCGATGAGCTTCGGCGTGGCTGGCCTCCATTGCCGACAGCCGGTAACGGTCGCCGACATGACCTGCGCCGACACCAGCTTCCCGGGCTTCGCAGCCCTTCTCGAAAGCCTCGCCTTATGATCATCGCCGTCGACGGCCCGGCCGCCAGTGGCAAGGGAACGATCGCCAAGGCGCTCGCCCGACATTACCGGCTGCCGCACATGGACACCGGCCTGCTCTACCGCGCGGTCGCACTCAACCTGCTTCGCTTCGGCGGCGATCCCGACAGCGAGTTCGCCGCCGCCCGGGCCTGCGACTTCTCCCAGACCGACTTCGCCGATCCCGAGCTGAAGAGCGAGGCGGCCGGCGGAATCGCCTCGCGGATCTCCGCCTATCCCCTCGTCCGGGCGGCCCTCGCCGAGCGCCAGCGCGATTTCGCGGCCCAGGAAGGCGGCGCCGTCCTCGACGGCCGCGACATCGGAACGGTCATCGCCCCCCAAGCGGACGCCAAGCTCTTCGTCACCGCCACCCCCGAAGTCCGCGCGCGCCGCCGATTCGCGGAGCTGAGCCGGATGGGCCTCACGGTCCATGAAGAGGACGTCCTCCTCGACATCCGAGCCCGCGACGAGCGCGACATGGGCCGAGCCGCGGCGCCCCTGGTGAGGGCGGAGGACGCCGTGCTTCTGGATACGAGCGGGATGGGCGTGGAGGAAGCGATCGCGGTGGCCATCGCGGCGGTGGAGCGGCGAGTGGCTTTCGAGGCCTGATTGTCCAGCGCATCTGGTCGCCCTGGAGCAAGCCGGTTCTACATGACTCGCCAGCCGGATTTCATACAATCCTCTGGCAGAGTTTTCGTTTTCCGCTTACTCTTCATCAGGTGGAAGGGGGCGCAATGGACGGGACCGATATCGAACGGCTCGCCAAAATCGCCATCGATTGCGGCTTTCAGGTCCATGACGACATAGGGCCAGGATTGCTGGAAACTGCCTATGAGGCATTCCTGGCTGCGTGCCTGTCTGAGCGCGGACTGCGCGTCGAAGTGCAAAAGCACGTGCCTGTGACATATCGCCGAGTGTTGATCCGGGAAGCATTTCGCGCTGACCTCGTTCTCGAGGGAAGGCTCGTCATTGAGGTCAAGTCGGTGGAGCGGCTGGCGCCCGTCCACTCAAAACAACTGCTCACTTATCTCCGGCTGATGAACCTGCCACTCGGACTCCTAATGAACTTCGGCGCAGACATGTTCCGAAATGGCCTGAAGAGAATCATCAACAATCGGAGTGACTATGTCGCACCCGTGCTTGACGTTTCACCCAAAGCACCAAAGTACCAAAGAGTCCGTGCCGGCATCAAATCTGAGGCTCAATGATTCTTGATTGGAGCGACGTAGTCGCTCCTGAGACCCGACCTGTCATTGCGCGACCGCCCCGGCGCCTTTGGTCCTTTGGTGCTTTGGGTGAAATATGGGTCCGGCAAGATAAGACCCCCTTCAATCCAGCCCCGCCAGCAGTTCGTTCACCCGCCGCTCGGCGTCGGCGAGGGCCTGCTTGGTCGACTTCTGCCCGTTGAATGCGGACGCCACTTCCTCGCCGACCAGCCCTTCGATGGCGTTCTGGCGCTGCACTCCGCCGGGCAGCGGCCGCCCCGTGCGCGCGACGGGCGCGATGTTCACGCGGTGCGGAAGCGCCTTGAACGCCGCGCTTTCGACCACCGCCTTGAAGGCGGGAAGGTGCCCGGTCCGCGCCCAGTCGTAATTATGCTCCGCGATGAATCGGAAGAAGCGGCCGATCGCTCGGCGCTGCTCGGGAGTCCGTTCGCGCCTGGGCACGACCCAGGCATGGCCGCTCACATAGCTCACCTCCGAGCCCCACAGCCGGGGGTAGGGATAGACCGTGTAGCTTTTGTAGAGCGGCCGGCCGGGCGTGTTCGACTCCGCCTCGAACTGGCCGATCATCCAGGTTCCGGTCGGGTAGATTCCGCCTTCCCCGGACATGAAGCTGGCGATTGCAGCGGGCGTGTCCTGGTTGCGCGTGCTCACGCCCGAGGCGGTGATTCCGCGGAAGAAGTCGACGATCCGCTCCGCCTGCGGGGTTTGCAGCCGGATCGTCTTCGGACTCGGGAACAGCACGGCGTTTTGCGCCAGCAGGTAGGTGTAGAGATTGCGGGCGGCATAAGCGTTGTCCCCGACCAGGCTCTGGATCAGGTAGGGCTTGCCGGTCCTCGCGGTGAACTGGCGCGCCTGCGCCAGCATCTCCTCCGGAGAGGTGGGAAGGACCGGCTCGCCGTCCTTCATCAGCCCCGCCACAGCGAACAGCTTCGTGTTGATGTGGAAGAGGCCGCCATGGGTGTCGAACGGAAGGCCGTAGAGGCGCCCTCCGATCGTCACCGCCCCCCGGCTCGCCTCGGTCAGCGCCGACGGCGCAATTCCCGCCTCGGCCAGATAGGGCTCGACCGGCTCGAGCAGGTCTTCGGCGGCATAATCCGAGATCATCCCCGTATGCATCGTGACCAGATCGGGCGGATCCCTCGCCGCCATCTGCGCCGAGAGCTGGGGGTAACCCGGCCAGGCGACGACGTTGCTGCTGACGTGGACGTCCGGATTGACGGCGTTGAACTTGTTGATCATCGCCGTGACGATCCCGCACTCGCCCTCCACCTTCGACACGTCGGTCACGCCGCCATATTGGGCGCCGCACTCGCCGAAGAATCTCTGCAGGTAGATTTCCGCCCGGCCGTCCTTGCCGCCGCCGTCGCTGCAGCTTCCGGCGAGAAGCGCCGCGAAAGGCAGCAGGAGCCGCCTCACTTCACCGCCGTCCCGGCCATCGCGCGCACGATCTGCTTCTGGAACAGGATGTAGACGATGAAGATCGGGATCGAGGCGAACACCGCCTGGGCCATCAGGAAGCCGAGGCCCGACGTCTGAGCATAGTTCATCTGGGCCGCGGCGAGGCCGACGGTGAGCGTGTACATGTCGCTTCGGGTCGCCGAGATGAGCGGCCACCAATAAGCGTTCCAGGTGCCGAGAAAGGTGAAGACGCCCAAAGTCGCCTGCGCCGGCAGCGTGAGAGGAAGAAGAACCTTCAGGAACAGCTTCAGCCGAGACGCCCCGTCGAGCATCGCCGCCTCGTCGAGGTCCCTCGGGATCGCCCGCATATACTGGGTCATGAAGAAGACCCCGAACGGCCCTGCGAGCCCCGGCAGGATCAGGCCCGGATAGCTGTTGTGGAGCCTCAACTCCGCGAACAGCTGGTGCTGCGGAAGGATCACGGCCTGCTCCGGGATCGCGAGGCCGAGCAGCACGAAGATGAAGAGGGTCCGCCGGAACGGGAATTCGAGCCGGGCGAATCCGTAGCCGGCGAGGCTGCACAGGACGAGCACTCCGAGCGTCGTCCCGCCCGAGACGATGATCGAGTTGATCAGCCAGCGGAACACCTGGTTGCCCTGCAGGATCGAGCGGTAATTCTCGAGCGTATAGGGCGGCGACAGGGCCGCTCCGCTGTTTCCGATCAGCGCCTCGTTCGCCTTGAGCGAAAGCAGAAGCGTCCAGATCAGCGGCGCGAGCATCACGAACGCCGCAAGCAGGATCGCGACCAGGGTCAGCGGCGACCAGCGGGTGCGTCTAGGCTGGGTCGACATCGAGCGTTCGGAGGCAAAGCCCCTCCCCTTCAGGGGAGGGGTTGGGGTGGGGAATGTGAGTCAGAATATTCGCTGATGTCGGCGAGGGGAACAGACAGCCCCCACCCCAACCCCTCCCCTGAAGGGGAGGGGCTATCCGCCGGCGACTCCTGCAAGGGTCCGGCAAAGGCAGCGGAGGAATTAAGGACACCCTACCGGCCACGCTCGTCCTCCGATCCTCGCATGGTCGTCATATATTGGGTGAGCGTGATCAGCACGATGAGCAGGAACAGGATCTCGGCCGCCGCCGTCGCATAGCCCAGTTCCCACCGGCCGAAGGCGGCTTCGAACATGAACAGCACCATCGTCCGGGTCGCCCCGCCCGGGCCGCCGCCGGTGAGCAATTGCGCCTGGCCGAAAATCTGAAGCTGAGCCGCCGTCTGGAGCATGACGACGAGGACGACGGTGCGCTTCAGCGCCGGCAGCGTCACTCGCCTGAGCGTCGTCCAGCGGCTCGCCCGGTCGAGCGCCGCGGCTTCGTAGACGTCGCCCGGTATCTGCTGGAGGCCGGCCAGGAACAGCATCATCGGCAAGCCGATCGACCACCAGATGGTCGCGATCGCAAGCGCCCAGAGCGACCATGTGGGGTGGCTCAGGAACGGGATCGGCTCGGCCCCGATCGCCTGCGCCGTTTCGCCGAGCAACCCCGCGTCCGGCGCCAGGACGAAGCGCCAGATCAGAGTGACGATGGTGACGGACAGGACCGAGGAGGAGAAGAACACCCCTCTGAAGACCGCGGCGCCGCGAGTCGCCCGGTTGAGCGCGAGCGCCAGGGCAAGCGCCAGAACCGTCAGAAGCGGGACGATCATCAGCGCGAGCAGGAAGGTGTTGAGGATGGAGCGGACGAAGGTGTCGTCGGCGAACAGCCGCGCATAATTGTCGAGGCCGACGAAGGTCCCGCCTCCAAACAGGTCGACCCTCTGGACGCTGAGCGCCATTCCCCTGAGCAGTGGATAGATCAGGATGACGACATAAGCGGTGAGGAAGGGCAGCACGAAGAGCATCCCGCTCCAGTCTTTGCGCCTCGCTGGAGCCTCCATGCCGCTCACCCGTCATTCCGGCGAAAGCCGGAATCCATGGACACGGCCGGTAGAAACCTGATGCGGCGGTGTTCATGGATCCCGGGTCGAGCCCGGGATGACGGGGCTCGTCCACCCGTTCCATGTCCCAAGGGTTCGGACGCCACCCTCATTCCGCCCGGTCCTCGGCGTGATGGCCTTCGCCGTCCGGCCCGAAGATATGGGCCGAGCCGCCCTCGATCCTCAATCCAATCGTGTCCCCGATCCTGACCCGGCTGAGCCCCTCATCCTCGCCGGTGATCGCCTGCCCGTCGGCGAGCCGGGCGTAGATCAGGGTGCGCTCGCCGAGCCGCTCGACCAGCTCGACCTTGGCCGCCGTTCCGCTGGCGCCGCCGCCCGCGACCCGGACGCTCTCGGGCCTGAGCCCGATCTGGAGCGGCCCGTCCCCCGGAAGCCCGGCCCGCTTCACCCTCGTCTCCACTTCCGACCCGTCGCCGAGCCTCACCCGGGCGAAATCGCCGCCGCTCTCGACCAGGGCCGCCGGCGCAAGCGCCATCGCCGGAGAGCCGACGAAGCGGGCGACGAACGTGTTGGCCGGCCGGGCGTAGATCTCCATCGGCGCTCCGACCTGCTGGATCCGCCGGTCGTTCATCACGACGATCCGGTCGGCGAGAGTCATCGCCTCGGCCTGGTCGTGGGTCACGATGATGAAGGCCGCGTCGACCCGCTGGCGAAGCTGCGCGAGCTCCACCCGGGTTCGCATCCTCAGCGCCGCGTCGAGGTTGGACAAAGGCTCGTCGAGGAGGAAAAGCTTCGGGTTCTTGACGATCGCCCGACCGATCGCGACCCGCTGCCTCTGCCCGCCCGACATCTGCCCCGGCTTCTTGTCGAGCTGGCTCTCGATCTCGAGCACCCGGGCCGCTTCCGCCACCCTGGCCTCGATCTCGTCCTTCGGCACCTTCGCGTTCCTGAGCCCGAAGGCCATGTTCTCGCGCACCGTCATATGCGGATAGAGCGCATAATGCTGGAACACCATCGCCACCCCCCGGCGCCCCGGCGGCAACTGGTCGATCCTCTCCCCTTCCAGCCGAACCTCGCCGCCGTCGGCGGTCTCCAGGCCCGCGATGATCCTTAGAAGGGTCGACTTGCCGGACCCCGAAGGCCCGAGGAAAGCGACGAACTCCTTCGTTTCCATCGTCAGGGAGACGTCGTCCAGAACGAGCGTCTCGCCATAGGCCTTGCTGACGTTGCTAAGCTCCAGACTGGCCAATGACTTCCCCTTCGCGCGGCGATTTGTCGGACAAGTGAGGGGCGGCGTCAATGGCCCCCGACCGTCATGCTGAACTTGTTCAGCATCCAGCGACAATCTCATCGCAGGTGAAGATCGAAGGCTCGTCGACATCCGTCCGAGCCGGCCGAATATATCCTATTCGGCCGCTTCCACCCCCGGATAAGGCCGCGCCTTCAGCATTCCCGACAGATGCGCCGCATTGCTCGCCGCCATCGCCGCCGTCTCGGCGACATTGTCAGGGATTTTCGGCAGGTCCTGGAAGTCGACGTCACCCATCGCCTCGCCGACCCAATAGGCCGTCGCCAGCGCCGGCACCGTCCAGCCCGTGTCGGACAAAGCCTGGTAGAGCTGGGCCGAGACGCAATGGGCCCCGTCCTCGTTTCCAACCACCGCGACCAGGGCGACCTTGCCGAAGCTCGGCATCCGCGACTTCTCGTCCGTTTCGGAGAGGAAGGCGTCCATCCGCTCGACCACCCTTTTGGCGAGGCTCGACATCTGCCCCATCCAGATCGGGGTCCCGAAGATGAGGATATCGGCTTCTAGAATCCGCCGCCGAAGCTCCGGCCACTCATCCCCCTCCCCTTCGTCGGACGTCACCCCGGGCTTGACCTCGTGATCGGCGATCCGGATCGTGCCGTGGAACCCAACGTCCCTTTTCTTCAGCTCCGAGACGAGCAGGCCGATCATCTTGTCGGTCGACGAATCCTCGCCCGAGCTTCGCTTGAGGCTGCAATTGATCGCGATGGCGGTGAGGGTCATGGCCGGCCTTTCGAGGACATAGGCAACGGTCGATAGGAGCAGATGGGGTGCTTTACAAACCCGTTGGGACCCGCCCCGGTTTCCGCCGGCGCGACAGGCGACGAGGGTTGGAACTCTCGCTTCGGCACCCACGTGCGCCTGGGGACTCCACCGGAGCAGGCGACGGCGGCGACCACGATAGGGCCTGCTCGGACTGCTCGGCCATCTGACGAGGTGGACGACCACCGGGACCGGATCGACCGCGGACCGGGACGATCGACCGTAGCTTCGCCAAGGCCGAAAATAGTCGGGGCCGGCATCCGTGCTCGCGAAGGCCGGCCCCGCCCCCGTTACTCAACTGGAGGGTCCCGTCCGGGCCGGCGCGCGACATACATCGTCGACTCCGCGCCGGCCGTGGAGGGCGAGGAAGTCTTTGCAGCATGAGCGATGATGACCGCCTGAACGCGTCTGACAGTCGCCGTTCACCTCGCCCCCGGACCGCGGCGGCCCCCTGGATCTTCGGCCACGACCCAGTCCGCCCCCACGCCTCGGCCGCCCGGGCCACAACCCGCGCCCACCCTTCCGGCCGCTCGCCTGCGATGCTGCAGTCGGCGACCACATAAGCGACGTCGTCCCGCGCAAGCACGCATACAACGATCCCGCACGAATCCCCGTCGGCTCACCGGAGGGTCGACCCCGACCACCACCCGCTTGGGCGCCGCGCCGCCAACCCCCTCGCCTTCTCGAGCATGTTGCGGGTCCAAAACGCCCCTTCGACCTCCCCGAACAGCTCCCCGTCCAGCTCCTGCCGGTCGAGCCGGGTGCCGCCGTAAGCCTCCTGCGCGCTTCGGAATCAGTGCATTGTCACCAAATTCCCGCACTCCCGTCGCGACCGACGAGGCTCGTTTTGCAACAGCATCCGCCCATCACTGTCATTCGAACGTGATAAGGCATCCCCAAAGCGGACCACGAGCCAGCCATGGACCGCAGGCTTCAGAAAACCTTCCGTAAATTCAAGCTGAAGGTCCGACCGAGAGGATTGAGATAGGCTGGTTGATAAATGATCGGTGTCAGGCCATTTTCATCGACGACCCGCGGGCGAGTATTGAAGAGGTTGGTTATGCTCAGCGCGACCCTTGTCCCCTTGATCCAACCGGGGGCGTTTTTTCCTCCCAACGGCTCGGCGGGGTTCGCGAAGAGACTGAAATTCACTGTCGTGTAACCGGAGAATGTGAGTTCACGGTCCGTGCTCATCGGAGTCGAAGACAGACTGCGCGTCCTGGATCTGCTGCGCCAGTCAGCTGTCAATCGAGCGCCAAACCAGCTTTGAAAGGCGCCAGCTTGAAAACTAAGCTCATGTCGCGGCGAAAGCCCGCGGACGTCGGTCGCGAAACCGTCCAGCAGATCAAAGGTCGGCCCGCCCGTCTGAGGCGTGATCTCGTCCGTAAGCCTCCAACTGTGGTACAAAGCCACCGTAAAGCGGCTGCTCAGACTTTCGATCCGCCGAGCATCCTCGCTTCCTGGCGCGGCTTCAACGACCACCGTGCCAGGCGGCATCGCCGCGCGCCTCGCCGCCTCGTTGGGGTAGACTCGTACATTTGAATAATAAGTTCCTGCAGGCACCGGTGGGCCTTTTGACAATTGTTTGGCGAAACTGACACCTGAACGGAAGTTTCGCTGCCTCGCGATGCTGAAATTGAGGGGCCGCGCATCGATCCGCAGCAACCGGCCTTCTGTGTCGCGTATAAACCGCTCGGGAAAGACTAATTCAAAATCGCTGTTTTCGACAGCATCCGTGATGGGAAGTTTAATCTCAGTATCAACATAGTTTGCGCTTAACGTAAGGTCGGTCTCTGAAAACGGATTGCTGTAAACCCCAAGGCTAAACTCTTTCCGGTTTTCTAGACGTAGCAAAGGGTTGCCACCGTATATCCGCGTAATATCGACCGTTTCTCCGCGTGATGAATCGAATATTCGAAAGTTCGGTGTTAAAAGCTGTGGAGCTCCCAGCTGTTCGACCGAAGGTGCACGTTCTTCGTTGTTGAAGGAACCGTATATTGTAAGTGCGCGGACCGGCGACCAATTCACCCCCACGCCATAGGTTTTCAGAGACCGGATGCCCGAAAGATCTTCAATGGCGACGTTTGCATTCGCGGAGGCAGTGCCTAACCACGAGGGGCCCGTGCGGGAATTGGTTATGGGAACGTCGAGGCTTCCCTGAACGGCAATTCTATTCCGGCCGAGTTTCGTTTGCTGTTCTGTCCCGTTCAGCATCGACGTCCCGACGAAATCAAGCGCTCCCAACCCGGCTCGAAGTGAAACAGTCGCGGGCCCCGCCGGCAAGGCGATAACCGGCCCACCCAAAACAAATACGGCATCGGCGGTGGTGTTGGACGAATCCGTTTGATTCTCCGGTGCTGGCGTGCCGTCAATCTTGGTCGTAATGCCGGTATCGGTCCGGTCTAGGTTAGCCGTAAAAGACCAAATCCATTTGTCTCTTCGCCCGTTCAAGGCGGCGCCAACGTGAAACGTATTACTGTCGATATCACGGGATAGCGGCTCACTGGATTGCAAGCCAAGCAGGAAAACATTTGTTTCGGTTACGAATCGGGTGTTCAGCGTTGCCGACACATTGCGGGACAACGGCCTCGATAGCGTCCCATTGAGGGCAAGCCGCTCGGTTTCCGGCAAAATGGTACGAAATTCTCCTAGCCCAAGGGTCGGTTCGAGCGCGAGCAAATCCCGTTCGCTTTCAAGCAAGGCTCCCGTTTTACGATAGCTGGCATCGAAGTTGAGGCGAGTGTCGTTTCTGATCCGAAGCAAGCTTGTCGAGAATTGACCATCTGTACGACCTCCTTCAGTGGGGACAGCAGAATCAATCTCTACATTGCGTTTGGAAAACCGTTGAAAAGTGACGATGTTGAGCACCTTTTGATCAGGGCGAAAACCATAAGCAAGCGCCAAAGCTTCGGGAAACACCTCCATTCGTTCGATCGCTTCGGTTGGAATACGTGCAATATCGGAAGGGCTCGAGATGCGTTGCCCGTTCAGTAGAACGATGGGAGCGCTTTCCTCGCCGCCCCTTATGCTGGTAGCGAGCGGGCCAAGGCTCCGAATCAGCGTTCCGACGTCCGTCGCACCGTAGGTCGAGATCTCAAACGGCGTTAAGGTTCTTTCCGGCGGTATTCGGCCGACCACCGATCCACGCTCGCGAGCCCCGGTCACGACAATCTCTTTATCGGCAGCGGCCGGAGGAGAAGCCGACAGGCTTGCATCTGATTGCGAGGCTTGTGGTTTTTCGTTTGTCGCCGGCACTTCTGCGGCGGTCGAACCTGACGCAGACGGCGGTTGCTCACCGGCCGCTCCAATTCCAGGCCCATATAAGCCGGCAAAAGCGGCGCAGAACACAAGCTCGGCAATTACGGGAGGCGTCGGCATCATTTAACTCGTCAACCTACCAAGCTCGGACAAATCGGACGGTGCAATGAAACTGGTAGTGAAACAGCAGTCACGCAGTCGAAGAGAAGCATACTAAAGCTATTTCAGTGTCGCGCGCCCCGGTTTGCCGGCGAACCAACGTAGAAAATCCGCGTTCATCTGATTTAGCGATTTTCGCCTATCGTAGCCCAGGCGATTCAAGAGCCAGAGCTCCAGATTCTCTCCTCGCTTGAAGGCGTCCGCCAGTTCGGCAACAATGCCCCTATGACCGGTTTTTTCGCTGAGAAACTCATAGAAGCAGCTCACGGTCGCGTAGAAGGGTATCGTTTGATCCGATGAGGCAGGCCCGGCCGCGAAAGCCTGGCCCGCTTCCCTTACGCGCGGCGCGCCACGCTCGGGGTGGGTCATCCGCAGCAACGTCGTAAGCGTCAACAGTCCGCTGCTTTTCGCATCGCGTTTCCTGGACAAACGCTGGTCGATGCCTTCGAACGCGACGGACGCCATCTCGTCGAGCCAATCGGGCGCGTCCGTTCCATATTGGTCGTCGCTTGTCGTAGGAACAAGACGCTCAAATAGGTCGTGAGCTATTTCATGCCGAAGCAGGGTGATGGCCGGGCGCGGCTTGAAGCGCCTCGGGCCGTGCGGAAACGTCCAGGTATAGGTTTTCAATCCGTCCTTGGTTCCGCCCCATCGGAAATCGCCGCTGCCCTCTTCGACGACTGCAAAGGTCACGTTTTTGAGCAGGAATATTTTTTCGGCAGCTAATTGCGCGGCGTAACCCTCCTCGATCGCTGCAGGAACATCTTCAGGAGCTACTGAGACGTAACCGAAACCAGTTTTAACCTTCTTGTAGTCAACATGACCCGTCGCGCCACCAGAAAAGGCTTTTGCGATGGCAAGCAGAGCGAACGCCTGAGAGGAGAGTATCATAATGCGAGTTACAGACGACTTAGTGAGCGAGGCAAAGCCATCCCGTCCGGTAGTGTAGAGATTCCGGAAAGCGTTTTCTTGTCCGCATCAAGCTTGAGATGGAAAATGAGATTCGGTTCAGACAAGTGTGTAAAGTTGACTTCGCCCTTGCCGATTGCGACGTTCTTCAACGGATATAGCGACCCGTCCTTTTGCGAAACGAACCATCCGCGCCATGAACCGTTCGCAAATTCAAAGCGAAACCTGAGCGTGCCTTCCCCAAAAGGCCCCTGCCAATCGCCTTCAAAAATACGCTCTTCTTCAGCAGAAACCACGGTGCGCGCTGCAGGAGGTGTAGTTGCCGATAGGGATGAGCCTCCGCCAATGAAAACCATCCCTAAAATTAGCGCTCTTCGAATATTCATCCAATCCTCTCCTATTTTCGGTATAGGGCTCATTACTTTACAAGATCGCGGGCGACCTGGAAACTCAGATCGCCCGCAACCTTGTCATCAATGTTACTGGACCCCGGAGGAACTGGTGGTGCAGCGCTCCTCCGACGAACCGCTGCCATCCGGGTTTCTGATGGTAATTTTGACGCAGGTCGCTTGACGAACGCTTTCCTTCGTCGTCGAGCTCGTGTTGGCCGAAACCGGGGTTGTAAGCGCCATGAAGGCAGAAGCTGCCATTGCGAACTTGATCATGATTTTAATCCTCTCCGTTCTATCGTATCCGCTTACCACGAATACAAAGCACTTTTGCGCCCGCTCAAAACGCTCGGCAATCGGAATTTTGTCCAAAACGGAGGCATTTCAATGGGTTAACATAGGTAAGGCGAGTTTGAGCATGGTGCGCCTCCAGCGGTTGCTGCTAGTCTGTGCCAGACGCCGTCGATCACCCAAAATTCGGATGCCAGGCTCGAAAACCTCATTTTCGAACGCGGCCTCTTTGCGGCTTTGCGCCTTTGCGTGAATCAGAGCGGCGCCTGCAGCCAACTCGGTCGTGGACAGGAAGCCCCGCCAAACCCGCTTGCCCCTCTCCCGCCCTTCCCCTATACGCGCACCCGTCCAGCGGGCGGCTCAAGCGCCTGTGGAGGCTCGGCTAAGGCTCAGCGCGCGGGGTAAGAGGCGATGAGGCCCGCCCCGATGCGCTCTTTTTGCTTTTTGCGCTGGAGGCTTCGCTTCGCTCGCCCGATGGACGCCGCGTCTCGCATGAGGCGGGCGCGGCAATCACGTTCTGAAGACCGGGGGAGACAACCCCTGGCCGGAATAAAAGCAAACGAAGGAATACAAGCTCTATGGCTACTGCGGCGATGCCGACTCGCGACGATTTCGCGAAACTTCTGAACGACACCCTCGGCGGCGAGAATGAGGGCTTCGAGGGCAAGGTCGTCAAGGGGACCGTGACCGCGATCGAGAACGACATGGCCGTGATCGACGTCGGGCTGAAGTCGGAAGGCCGGGTTTCGCTCCGCGAATTCGCCGCCCCGGGCCAGAAGGCTGAGATCGCGGTCGGCGACGTCGTCGACGTCTTCGTCGACCGGGTCGAGAACCACCAGGGCGAGGCGATGCTGTCGCGCGACCGCGCCCGCCGCGAGGCCGCCTGGGACAAGCTGGAGACCGAGTTCACCGCCGGCAACCGCGTGGAAGGCATCATCTTCGGCCGGGTCAAGGGCGGCTTCACCGTCGATCTGGGCGGCGCCGTCGCCTTCCTCCCGGGCAGCCAGGTCGACATCCGCCCGGTCCGCGACGTCACCCCGCTGATGGACATCCCGCAGGCCTTCCAGATCCTCAAGATGGACCGCCGCCGCGGCAATATCGTCGTCTCGCGCCGAGCCATCCTCGAAGAGACCCGCGCCGAGCAGCGCTCCGGCCTGATCATGAGCCTCGCCGAGGGCCAGGTCGTCGACGGGGTGGTCAAGAACATCACCGATTACGGCGCCTTCGTCGATCTCGGCGGGATCGACGGACTGCTCCACGTCACCGACATCTCTTACAAAAGGGTCAACCACCCGTCCGAGATCATCAACATCGGCGACACGGTGAAGGTGCAGATCATCCGCATCAACCGCGAGACCCAGCGCATCAGCCTGGGCATGAAGCAGCTCGAGGCCGATCCGTGGGAGGGCGCGGGTGCCAAATATCCGGTCGACGGAGTGTTCAAGGGCCGGGTCACCAACATCACCGAATATGGCGCCTTCGTCGAATTGGAGCCGGGCATCGAGGGCCTCGTCCACGTCTCCGAGATGAGCTGGACCAAGAAGAACGTCCATCCGGGCAAGATCGTCTCCACCTCGCAGGAAGTGGACGTCTCCGTGCTCGAGGTCGACGAG